>DASPLL010000052.1:0-13964 GCA_035627615.1 Clostridia bacterium | reverse complement strand
AAGCTGGATTTTTGTGGTAATCACAAAATATCCTTCATTGATTCGTGGGGACACACAGCCATAGTATGCTGCTTAACGGACCCACATTGTTTTTGCTGGTTTTTCGTGGTAATTTACGTCCGTTTATATCCTGTCTGTTTTATGCCCCGTTTCCGAAGCAGGAATTACATCTTATCATGTTTACCGCTTGTCGTCAACTGGAAGTTTTTCGCTGCTGTCTGTTCTCTGCCGTGTTTGCGACAGGAGTTTCATTTTATCATCTTTGTTATCTGTCGTCAAGTGGAAGTTTTATGCCATATCCTCTACTCCAGCTTTGATATGCTGTATTCATTTTCTATAAGATATTGAATAATTTCAGGTAGAGCTTTTGCTGTCTCTTCACGGGCACTGGTGCTATGAAACAGGATAGTCGCATTGCGCTTGCTCTTCAACTGCTCTTTCACAGTATCCACTATCTCAGTGCTGGTGATTCCTTTGACTCTGCTGTCCATGCTGTCTACATTCCAGAGTATGGTCTTGTATTCTGATAATGCATCCTTATATTCCTGGTTCTTTATATACCTGGCACCATATGGAGGCCTGAAAAGCTTTGGGGTTATACCGACAGCATCATATATTGCCTTTGCTGTTTTTGCAAGCTCCTCGGAAAAGCTTTTTACACTCGTATATATTATGCTCTTTTTATGTGTGTAAGTATGATTCCCTACACTATGTCCTTCATCAATGATCCTTTTGAGAACATCCTTATTTTTGCTGACTGAATTTCCTAATATAAAAAAGGTAGCTTTGACATCATACTCTTTGAGTATATCCAGAATCTGCGGAGTTACCTTACTGTCAAGACCATCGTCAAAAGTAAGGTATGCAATCCTGGAAGCTTTATCTTCAACAGTTTTTCCTATATCTGAGTCTATGACTTCGTTATTTAAAGAGGTATTGTCATTAACGATGTCATACCCTTCGTCGGCTGCTGAAAACACCGGACTGATGCCGCTAAGCAAAATAATCATTAAAACAAATGCCGTCAGTCTTATTATTTCACTTTTTTTCATTATATATATCGATTTAGGACATACTGACTTACAAATCTGTCTTTTGTTCAAAAGATATGATTTCATCGTACTTTCCCTTTACCTTTTTCAGGTCTTCCCAAAAAAGTCTTTTTTTGCTTTCATCCCTGAGCAATGCCGCAGGATGAAAGGTTGCAGTAATGTAGTATCCTTTTCTTTCAAACCAGGTGCCTCTAACTGATGTAATTCTTGCCTGTCTGTCAATGATGTGCTTTACGGAAGTAGCTCCCAGGCACACTATTATTTTAGGTTTTACTATGGCTACTTGATTGCGCAGGAACGGAAGACATGCTTCCGCTTCATCGTCTGCAGGAGTACGATTGTTCTCCGGTCTGCATTTGCATATATTGCAAATATAAAAATTCTTTTCTCTGTTGAAATCCAAAGCATTAAGCGCTTTATCCAAAAGCTGCCCAGCCTTGCCTACAAAAGGCCGTCCCAGTCTATCCTCGTCTGCTCCTGGAGCTTCCCCTATGAACATGATCCTTGCTTTGGGATTCCCTTCTCCCGGCACAGTATTTGTCCTATTCTGATGCAGCCTGCATCTTGTACAACCAGCTATCTCCTTTGACAGCTCATCCATCGTAAGCATGGCCATACCCCTTCTACTATGTATATTATAGTGGTAATTATAATATACTATATATTTTGCAAAAAAACCTTGTTTTTTTTATTCGAATTTCGCAAAATGTTTCCTTGGTTGTTATTGAATTCGTGCTTTACTCTAATGTAAATGCTTTTGTGCGTTTAATACAGGGAAGAGTACTGTAGAAAAAGAAAAACTATTGATTTCTCAATAGCTTATTCTAAGGTAAGTTTATCCCTCAGCAAAAAGCTTTTGCCAAAGTGTGTGATCTTGAGCTCTTTACCCTGTATGAGCTGATAAGTAGTTGCTTTACTGTTTACCGTAAGCTTGATGACACTGCCCCGGTAGGTTATCTTAAAGCTGTATTCCTCCCAGCTCGGATGAATATACGGCTGGAAGCTCAGCACATCATCATAGGTCCGCATACCCGCAAATCCATTTACTATTCCCATCCAACTGCCGGCCATATTGGCTGTATGTACCCCGTGATGGGTATTTCCCTGGTAATCATCCAGGTCCATTCTGGCTGTCTTTATAAAATAGTCATATGCCCTTTCGTGATAGCCGATATCATTTGCCACTATACTGAATATGCAGGCAGAAAGAGATGAATCGTGTGTAGTAACCTTCTCATAGTAGTCATAGTCCCTGCGCTTCTGCTCCGGTGTAAACTTATGTCCGAGAAGGAAAAGTGCCAATACCACATCGGCCTGCTTACATACCTGGTACCTGTAAATGACCAGCGGATGATAATGCAATAACAAAGGATAATTCTCTTTAGGAACATTCCCGAAATCCCACACTTCCTTATCCAAAAAACTATCATCCTGTGAATGAATACCATGTTTCTCATTGTACGGCAAATACATATTGCAGGCAGCGATCTCCCATAACACTATCTCTTCCATGTCAAGCCCTATACGTGAAGCCAGCCTTTCATAGTCCGGCTGATGGTTCTGCTTCATCCAGACAGCGGTATTATAGGCATATTCAAGATTTTCCTTTGCCATAAGGTTAGTATAGAAGTTGTTGTTAACTATCGCAGTATATTCATCAGGACCTGTGACACAGTTAATACAGAATCTGCCGCCTTTTTCACTATTATAGAAACCCAGGTCAGACCATAACCTAGCTGTCTCAAAAAGTATTTCCGCTCCGTAGAGCAGCAGGAATTCATAATCCCTGGTGGCTTCCATATAGCTTTTTATTGCATGTGCTATATCCGCATTTATATGATATTGAGCCGTACCCGCCGGAAAATATCCGGAGCATTCCTCTCCGTTTATTGTTCTCCACGGAAAAAGAGCACCCTTTTTGTGGGACATTTCTCTTGCCCTTGCTCTTGCCTTATCCAGAGTACTGTACCTGTATTCCAGGAGCTTTCTGCTGATATCCGGCTTGCTGTAAAGAAAAGCTGGGAGCACAAACATCTCAGTATCCCAGAAATAATGACCTTCATAACCCTCCCCGGTAAGCCCCTTGGCACTTATATTAGTCTTCCCGTCTCTTCCTACCGACTGGAGCAGGTGAAAAAGATTGAACCTTATGGCCTGCTGCAAGCGCATATCTCCTTTTATTTCTATATCCGACTTATCCCAATAGTCCAAAAGGAAATCGGACTGCTCTTTCTTCAATCTGTCGTAGCCCTGCCCGGCTGCATCCTTCAGTATATCCAACGCATGCTCCAGAATGATTTCCTGAGCTTCGTGAGAAGCATCATAGACAACATATTTTATATAGTCTATCTCCTGGCCCATTTTACCTTCTAAATGATATTCCAGTCCTACTCCGTCTTCCTTGATATACTCCCTGGTTTTATAACTGCACTGTGTTTTAAGAATACCCCTGGCCACACATGCAACAGTAATCTCTGTCCTTTTTGTCTTTTGAAGAAGAACTGACGTATCAGCCTCTATCAGAGTATCAACGGTATAGAAAGCACCCTCCTCAAGTCCTGATCCAATTCTGGGATCCTTTTCATTTAATGAATGCTTTATATTCCCGTCAATTTCCGAAACAATCTTTATTTTTCCATCAAAATTTATAGGAGTTACCTTATATTTTATAACTGCAAGATTCCTTCTCTGAAGGCATGCTATTCTTTCGGTTTCCAGCTTTATCCGTCTTCCCTTCGGGGACTGCCACAGGAGGCTGCGTTTCAATATGCCTTCCTTCATGTTGACAGAGCGCTTATAATCCGTGAGCTGCCCTGTCTGCATGCTAAACAGCTCATCCTCCAGATATAGCATGATTTTCTTGCCGTTGGCCACATTGATCATTGTCTGGTTCTTTTCAGGGAATCCATATGCTATTTCACCATACCTGATGATCCCTTCTTCATATACTCCATTCAGAAAGGTTCCTTCTGCGCCTAGTCCGGCCTTGTCCTCCAACCCTTCTTCAAAGGTACCTCTGATCCCGATAAAGCCATTTCCTACCGAAAAAATCGTTTCATTATGGAAATTTCTATCAAGGCTAAAGCTGTCCTCTATTATTTCCCACTCATTCAGCCTATAATATGGCTTGATCTCTTCAACCTTTTCTTTCATTCCTTATGCCCCTTTCTAAATATACGCAACTTTATTTATTCCTTAACAGCTCCTGAGGTTAAACCTGATACGATCTGTTTTTGGAACAATAGAACAACTATAAGTGTAGGAATGGTGACTATAACAGTAGCTGCAGTTACATCTCCCCACAGTATAGTAAACTGCGTTCTCAGAAAGGAAATAGCAACCGGCACAGTATGAAAAGCCTTATTTGTATTTAATGTTACAGTGAGCAGGAACTCATTCCATGCTGCTATAAAAACGATTATAGCGGTAGTAAATATCCCTGGCGCCGCAAGTCTGAACACTATTTTGGACAATATCTGCATGGATGTGGCTCCGTCGATTGTTGCTGCCTCCTCCAATGCAATCGGAATCTTATTGAAATGTGTGACCAGAATAAATACCGCAACCGGTAAAGTAATTGTGGAATAAGGCAGTACAACAAAATAGCTGTTGGTTAAATTCAGATTCATGAACAAATTATATATCGGTCCTACAATTATCATCTGTGGGAACATTGAAACAGCCAGTATTATACCCAGAAGCAAGTTCTTCCCCCAGAACTTGAACCTTGTAATCGCATATGCAGCTAAAGTTGCCACTAATACCACATATATGGCGGTTATGCTGGCAACAATAAAGCTGTTCATCATAGCCTGGAGTATACCGTTTTTTAAAACATTTACGTAATTCTCCATTGTTGGGTTTGCTGATATAAAGTTGAAAGCCTCATTCCCGAATATCTCCTGTGTCGGCTTGAAAGAAGCTGCCAAAACCCAGACAAATGGAAAAACGATAACAACGAGGTACAATGAGATTATAGTAAATAAAGCTGTTTTGAATTTATTTGACTTTCTATCCATTACGACACCTCCTAATCCCTTTCCATTACATTCGCACCGAGTATTTTTATAAAGAAGGTCGCAATTATTGCAACTGAAACAACCATCAGTATTACCACTATTGAACCATATCCGAAGTTAGTCTGCTGGAACATGGTCTTATATGCATAGATGGACATGGTCTCGGTCGAGCCTCCAGGTCCGCCGCCGGTAAGTACGTATATAAGGTCAAATACTCTGAAAGCATCCAATGTTCTCATTAAAAGCGCGACAAGTATTGAAGGCTTTAAAAGCGGAAGAGTTATCTTGAAGAAGGTGTTGAATATTCCTGAACCATCGACTTTAGCACTCTCATATACCACTCCGGGGATGGTCTGAAAGCCTGCAAGTATGAGCAGTGCCATATAAGGAGTAGTCTTCCATACGTCTGCAATTATTGCGGATGCCATAGCCCCGCTTCCCGACAGCAGAAGATCCTTTGAATCATTCACTATATGGAGGTTCTGCATGATATGGGCTACTATACCGCTGCTTCCGTCATACAGATAGCCCCACATAAGAGCAGCGACAGTAGTCGGTATCGCCCAGGGTATAAGTGAAACTGCACGGACAATCCCCTGGCCTTTCATTGCCTTGTTCATAATAATTGCTAACCCCAGTCCAAGTACCAGTTCAAGGGCAACAGATATTACCGTAAATACCAAGGTATGTGAAAGGGCATCCCTCACCCTTACATCTGACAATGCATTGAGATAACCCTTAAACCCTATGAAGTTTGATTGGACAAAGCATTTTTTGGTATCTTCCAGAACCAATCTGAGATTTTCCTTATCAGGAAAATCATAATTATCTATAAAATATTCCGCATCTGATATGAGTGCATTATAATTATTCCTGACCTGCTTCTTAAGGTCTCCGCTCAATACAATGAAACCTGCCTGATCTGCCAGCAGCTCTTTAAAGCCATTGACATTGTTGATGACCTCATCTACTTTTCCCTGAACATCCTCAGGAAAACTTAGCCTGTTCATATCTATGAACATAATAACATAGTCCGAATTCTCCATAAAAAGATCCACATTAAACTTCTCTTCTGTGGAAAGCTTGGATTTTTGCTGATCATTCAATTGATAATCAAAAACAGAATAATTGATTACTTTATAAATAGGCCAAAGCGAGAAAAAAGCAATTAGAATTATTGCAGGCAGTATAAAGAGCAATTCCTTAAACCCCATTCTTTTCATCCGACCACTCCCCTGAAAAAGATTAATAAGGAAATTGGGCTCAGTATTACATGAGCCCAATCTTTTATCCATTCATATTAATACTCTTTGTTATACCTTACTTAAGAGCATTATTTACATTTGTAACTGTAGTGTTCAGATCCTGTCCGCCTGACAGATATTTATGAACGTTAACCTGTATTGCATCTGAAGTTTTGGAGTACTGAGCTGATACAGGTCTTGATATTGTTTTACGAACCGCATTTGTGAAACCTTCGGATTTAAGCATTGGGTTCAGATTCAAAACCTCAGGATCAGTTAATAACGAGTTGAATCCAGGTGCATGAGCGCCTGTTGTAGACATAATAAACTGTCCTTCTTTACCGGATGCAAATTTAACAAATTCCCAAGCACCTTCAAGATTAGTTGATTTTTTATTTATGCCAAGCAGCCAGCCGCCTATTGTACTTCCATTAGGAAGTGGAGCTATCGTAACCTGTGAAGGTTTAACCACTGTAGTAAGTCCTGAGTACATATATGGCCAGTTTCTTGCAAATACTGATTTACCATTTACGAAAGAGTTAAAGGTCTCAGATTCTGTATAGTTCAGTATGTCCTTCGGTACAAAGCTTGAGTCTGTAAATGTCTTCATTGCTGCCAAGCCGCTCTCTGTGAGCTTGAAGGCTTTTGTAAACTCTGTAACGTTGCAGGTAAGTCCTTCATTCTGCTTTGACTGGTAAACGAAACCATCAGTTGTTCCGCCTTTTCCATCATACTTCTTAGCCATTGCTGCCAGATCATTATATGTATATTTCCCTGAAACAAGCTTTGCAGCATCTGCCTCACTTACTATGTCATTACGGAAGAACAATAATCCCAAATCCGGGAATAAAGGAAGTGCATACTGTTTGCCCATGTAATTGCCTGCTGCCATTGAACCTGCATTATAATGGCTCTTTGTCAGTTTTGACTTATACATGTTAAGGTCTATTGGATTCAGGTATCCGGCTGATGCAAACTCACCAGCCCAGCAAACATCAAGTGAAAGTACATCATACTCGCTGGATCCTGATGATAAGGAAGTCATTAACTGATCATGCATCTGTGCTGAATCATTGGTCATCTGAACCCATTCTACTGTATATTTGCTCTGGGATTTGTTGAATGCATCAATGATTTCCTGTGTTGCTGCTGATGTATCCGCCTGTGTCGCCCATTTGACAACTATTCTTGTGTCAGCATTTACGCCAACGCTCAGGATAGTCATTAAAACCATAACAGTTACAACTAACAATGAGATTTTTCTTTTCATTTATTTCCCTCCTAAAAATAGTTTCCTTGGTTTCATTTTAAAACAAGCAGAATATTAAATATACCAAAATATTAACATTTATGTTAATATATTAATACCGTATATTGTGTTGAACGACAAGGATATAACTTCTGTATATAGACTAAAAAACAAGCTATGGAGTAACTGATTTTTTTGTATTTCATATAGGGGGTTTATTGTTATGGCAGAACTTAAAGGTATCAAAGAAAAGCTTAAGACCTTCCACCAGGTAACTCTTGTACCTGTCAATCTGATTGAAAAAGGTCAGAGTACATATTCCATGCCCGACAACCTCAACTACATAAACAGTATAATAAAAGATGCATATGGAATTGGAGATCTGCTCTCCATATCGGCCACAGGACATTATAACAGAGTCAATTCCTTCTACCACATGAATGATTATGATGAATGCTTCATCATTCTTTATATTACAGAAAGCAAGCAGATAATTGCCGGTCCCCTCCTGAATGAAAAAATCCATGAAGGTACAATCAATAATATTATCAGACTAAATAAACTGCCAATCAAACTTAAGAATAAGCTTGTAAATTACTATGAAAATTTGCCTGTATTGGATACGAACAGATGCTATTACTGTGGAAAGCTGCTGGAATTCCTCCTTGGCAGTACTATAACTGAAGACAGGTCGGGGGATTATTCAAAGGAGCGTATTTTCATATCAGATGAATACTTCACAGAAATGATTAAAAATAGGGAGACACTGTTCCATCATCCTCCGTATTTTCTGGAACAGGAATTACTCTCAAAAATAAAGTCAGGCAATATGGCAGAAACCATGACAGTGCTTAGTGAAATAAACTCCCTGAAAAGAACCAGGTTATCAAAGGATGCCCTGAGATCAGTGAAAAACTCACTGATCTGTTCAGTCACCCTGTTTACAAGGGCGGCAATCGAAGGTGGTGTTATGCCTGAGGCCGCATTTACACTAAGCGACTCAATAATACTTGCCATTGAAGATATGGGCAGCCTGACCGAATTGATGGATTATGAGTATACAGCTGCTGAGCAGTATGTGAAAATAGTACAGGACTTATCCAAGAGCAAATATTCGAATATAATTCAGCAGGCTATATCTTATATTTACAAAAACCTCACCAATAAGCTCACACTCCAGAAAATAGCCGACTCGATATATGTTCATCCGAATTACCTGTCTACTCTTTTTAAAAAGGAAGTCGGCCTGAGCCTCCCTGATTATATAATGAAGACGAGAGTCAATGAGGCCAAATACTATATAAGGTATACTAACACAAAAATCTCAGACATAGCTGTTTTCTATCAATTCTGCAATCAAAGCTATTTCACCCAGATATTCAGAAGGTTTATCGGCCGCACGCCCAATGAATATAGAGCAAAGTACAACCAGCAAAACGAATAATTAGAATTATTCATAATTGAAAATGATATGAAGGTATTCTATAATTCTTTATAAAGTTTTAATGCATACATATTCAGGAGGTCATATGAATAAAATAAAGGGTTGCATATTTGATCTGGACGGAGTAATCGTTGATACTGCAAAATATCATTATCTGGCGTGGAAAAGGCTCGCTTCAGAGCTTGGATTTGATTTTTCCGAGAAGGACAATGAAAGGCTTAAAGGAGTAAGCAGGATGGCATGCATGGAAATACTGGTTGAATTAGGCGGCTTATCGCTGTCTGAAGAGGAAAAGTATTCCCTTGCAGACAAGAAAAACGGATGGTACGTGGAATACATCTCCGGAATGGGAGAAGATGAAATACTGCCGGGCGCAAAGGAGTTCATTATAAAAGTAAGGAATGCCGGTATAAAAACAGCCTTGGGTTCGGCCAGCAAGAACGCCAGGATCATACTTGCCAACCTGAAGCTCATAGAGCTTTTCGATGCAATCATTGACGGCAATAAGACCTCCAAAGCAAAACCCGACCCGGAGGTATTTCTGCTGGGGGCACAAGAGCTTGGATTATCTCCACAGGATTGTGTGGTCTTTGAAGACGCCAAAGCAGGGATCGAGGCCGCTAAAAGAGCAGGTATGAGATGTGTAGGTGTGGGTACAAGTTCCGAGCTTTCTGAAGCGGATATAATAATACCTGGCTTTGAAAACATAGGATTGGAAATATTAAAATAAAGTTCAAGCACTGCACTTGAACTTTATTTTTTCTATTGAATCCTTGTGTTATTTCTTCAATATCCTGTCATACAGCCAATGCCTCTTTATGTCAACAGCCTTCTTGGGGCACAATTCATGACAGCAGAAGCACCTTATACATTTGTTGAGATCTGGTACAGGCTTGCCGCTGCTCATATCGATTATCCCCGGAGGGCAGCTCCTCTTGCAGTCCCCGCAGGACACGCATATATCGTAGTTAAATACAGGCTTTGGTCTGAGATTATAAAGAATGAATTTCTCAAGAGCTCTCGAAACTCTTCCCCCCACGAAATTGACACTGATTGACTTTGGAAGCTTAAAGGGTGCCACCTTTATTTCACCAAGCTGTACACCTTTAATCCCGATATCCTTTAAATCACCGCTGAACAGGTTTCTTTCCCTTGCAGACCTGATTGTAGGAACTGCCAAAGGCTCCAGACCCATAATGCTTGATGCCACAGTATCAAGAGCATAGGGGCTCTCCGATGCCAGAACAAGTCCTACATGCTTCTTTTCCCCGGCGGAAGGTCCATCCCCTTCCATGCCATCGATTCCGTCAATAATTGAGAAAACCGGTTTTACCGCTTCGCAGATGTCCACAAGGTGATCAGCGAAGTTATCGACACTATTGAGTCTCATATGATAGTCCGCCTTTACAAGACCGGGTATCACACCAAAAAGGTTCTTTACCGCACCGGTATATGTCATCATCCCATGAGTCTTCAGTTTTGCTGCGGATACAACAAAATCAACTTCTCTGGCAATCTTTATGATTTGCATGCTCTTAAGCCGTTTTGCATCCGGATTGGATATCTCAAGTACGGAAGTGTCATAGTTAAGCTCACATCCGGTCCTTTCCGCCATTTCCAGCATGCCTCCGGCTTTATAGACCGACTTAAGATTCCATTCGGTAAAAGGCCCTCCGGGGCTGTCCCCGACTATTACCTTGCAGCCCATATCCTGCAGATATCTCACTATTGCCTCTACTACTGCAGGATGAGTGATGACTGCATCATCGGGATTCTTCCTCATAAGAAGATTGGTTTTCACCAGAACTCTGGAACCCTCTGTTATCTTTTGTTTTATTCCGTCTATACCTTCGAGGGCTTCATATACCGCCTTTTTCACATTTTCAAGCTCATAGTCCTCACACCTGACTATATTTACTGCATTCATTCCGCACCTCTAATAAAAGAATGGGGTCTATACATTTCGCGAAAAACATCTTATATACATATTTAAATTTCGCGAAATGTTTTCCTTGATTGTTATTGAATTCGCACTTTGCCCAATGTAAATACTTTTGTGCGTTCAATATATAATATTATATCCACAATTATAACACAAATCTGATCAAATAATCAGGGAACCATATAGGTTCCCTAATTTAAGCTTTTGCTCTTCATATAGTCCCTTAATTTGAGCAGATCCTGCAAATATACATCCTTCAATGCCCTATTGTATATAATGCTTGCCGGGTGATAGAGAGGGAACAACACAAACTCTGCACCGGCAAACTTTACATCTATCGGTACTCCATGCAGTGTGCCGATCGTGGCTTTGTCATCCTTCAGTATGCAGCGGAGTGCAATATTCCCGAGGCTTGCAACAAGTTTTGGCTTTATTATTGAAAGCTCTTGCTCAATAAAGTCTGTAGATATTCTTATCTCTTCCTTTGTTGGTGTCCTGTTAGCTTCCCGCCCTGTATCCGCATTTATCCTTACAGGTCTGAACTTCACTACATTGGTAATGTACAGCTCCTCCCTGACTATGCCCAGTATGGTTATAAATTCTTCAAGGTTTTTTCCTGCCTGGCCTACAAAAGGCTTTCCCTGCTCAACTTCTGTCTTGCCCGGAGCCTCGCCCACCAGGACTATCTTTGAATCTACATCGCCATCGCCAAATACCAGCGGCATCTCTCCATTAAAATGCTCATTCAGTTTGTCCCGATATAATTGATTTATGGAATCAAGCTCCTGCCTTCTCAACTTTATCCCTGCCCTCAATATTGAAGTTTATTTTGAAGAAATTAATAAATATACCTGACAACACAAGCAGCATGCCTATAATGGTCTTTATACCCAGGCCTTCACCCAGGAAAATCACTGCAAGCATTGATGCGATTACCGGCTTTAAGAAAAATACCATTGATCCTTTACTTGTACTTATAATTTTCAATGCCTCCATATATGTTATATGAGCTGCACCTGATACAAAAACCCCCAGGTACAGCATCTTCAGAAAAGCACCCTGCGGTATATATAATAAAGGAATACCCTTCCACAGCAATACCGGCACATACATCAGACTGCCGAAAAGTGAAGAAAAACATATCATGGTAATGTTACTTATTCCATCTGATTTAAACTTTCCAAGCACGGTATACAGTCCGAAGGTAAGAGATGCTATTACCGCAAGTGCAAGGCTTGCACCGGTATCTCCGCTTACATTTCCCTTATAAATGATCAGTGAAATACCTGCTACACCAAGCAGTATACATGATATTCTGTCAAAAGCTATCCTTTCTTTCAGAAGGATTGATGAAAATATCAATACAAATATAGGATTTGAGCTTATCAGTATCGCTGCTGTTGAAGCTTTACCCATGCTTACTGCCAGCTGCAGACTTCCCATACTGATAAATATATTTAGTATTCCCAGTCCCAAAAAAAATAACAAGTCCTTGCCTCGTATGTGTTCTCTTTTTTTGATTACAAGAGGTAGCAGCACTGCTCCTCCAATCAAGAACCTTAAGAATGTCAACTGCAAAGGATCTATTACGCCCTTCAAGGTACTGGTAACCACCTCCAATGTACTGAAAACCAATACGGTAACGCCTAACAAAAAATAACCCTTGTATTCCATTTTATCCCCCAAAACTGTGACTTAGTGATCATTAACTCTACAGCATTGATCCAGTGCCTCGCATACCCGGAAAGGGATATACTTTACGAGGCCCTATATTACTAATATGCTTATACACTTTTCTGCCGCTTTTGCTACAAACGCTTCTATTATCTGAGGGTTCAGATACTTGTAATCCCTGTCCAGACTTAAAGGTTCCCCTTTGTAGTATTCCACTATGCGGTTTTTGCATTCAAATATGTAATCAGAATCAAATTCATAAAAGGAGCTTATATTACCATCAAAGCCCCTAAGCTGTTCAATAAGCTCCTGCCCGTTCTCCTTGATATACTCAAAATCAATGGAGAACATTTCTTCCCTTAAAAAATCAACAAAATCCTTATCCGGATTTTCAAATTCACTTTCATAGCTTTTCTGAAATGGTTTGAAATACTCTTCCAGCCAGAGCTTATCAGTTATCAGGTGGAAATAGTAACCCCAGAGAAAAGACCGGGTGCTGTCGGATCTTATCATGATTTTTTCCGGTACCAGATAGTTCTGGAAAAAAACAGATTCATCAATGTTCGCAGCGCTGTTATCCATTTGATATCTATAATGAGTTACCTCTTTCGGAGGAGTATAATTTCTCTGATTCTCATCAGGTACACCAGAATCTGGCGCAATACTGCCTATAATAAAATACGGAAAATCAATTTCCGGTACCTTTTGCTTTATCTTTTCCGCTACCCTTAAATGTGTAAGCCACGAAGCCATATGTTAACACCCTCTCTGATAACACAAAATCAGATACTTCAACTGATTTTGTAATAATAAAGCTTCCTCTCGATATATATATTATTATTCGACATATATAGCTAAATATCTATATAAATTTTAACACAAAACACTTTAACATAGAATATGTAATGTACAAAAATGCATAATTAATCACAATTAACGAAGCTCAGCTTCAGTGCCGCCGGGTAAACATAAAAGAACAACAGCAAATGCTGTTGTTCTTTTATGTTTACCCGGCGGCGATCTACTCTCCCAGGACCCTGCGGTCCAAGTACCATCGACACTGAAGAGCTTAACTTCTGTGTTCGGGATGGGAACAGGTGTGACCTCTCCGTCATTGCCACCAGATCTTCAGTCTCTAGTCGCTAGATTCTAGTCTCTAGAAAACTGATATATAAAATTTTCCGGTACTCCTCCAGCGACTAGCGTCTAGAGACTGCGCCAGCTCCGCTGGCGTGTACCTTCAAAACTGCACAATATCCGTAATTATTTGCTGTTAACTTACGCCTTTTCCACTAAGAAGTTCTATCACTGTTGCTGCCGCACTTGGCTCCCGCCTAGTG
>DASPLL010000051.1:0-27181 GCA_035627615.1 Clostridia bacterium | reverse complement strand
ATGGAGCAAATTATCTGCTATGCAAGGGCAAAGAAAAAGCCACAGCAGAACTGGGGCTTAGTTTTCTTGCATATAATCTGAAAAGAGCAATAAACATGGTGGGGATCGAGAAATTAATTGCGGCGATGTAATGGATTCCCTGGTATTTTCTTTGTATATTTTGCTGTTTTTCTCTTCAAAAAATAAATAAAACCCTTGATTTTCAAGGGTTTTCAGACAGATTGTGGCGGAGAGAGAGGGATTCGAACCCTCGGACCGCGTTAACAGTCACACGATTTCCAGTCGTGCGCCTTCGACCAACTCAGCCATCTCTCCATTTATGAGCTGTTGCTCGTACTTTAGTATTATACTAAATATGTAGTTAAATATCAACAGGTATTTTGTTTTCGGTTTTACATAATTTTACCGATAAACTGTATTGTATCCTTTAAAATTGGCAATTTTTATGATAAAGTAGTTATAACACAGCTAAGTTATTATGTGAATTATAAGTGTAGATGATACACATACGAAAGAGGAAAGATTTATGAAATTACCGGTTGATAAAAATCTTGTAAAGTACAGTGTCTATATAATCGTGCTCGCGACTATCCTGTATATAATATATAGGATAGTATCCAACCTTGAGTTCATACTAAGCACCATCATGAGCACTTTGTCGGGGCTGCTCGCCATTCTGGCTCCGTTCATAATCGCGTTGGTGGTGGCATATCTGCTTCATCCTGTGGTGTGCTGGATAGAGTGCAATGTGCTGCATGGCAAATGGTTTTCCAGATCAAAAAATGAAAATAATGAAAAGCATCAGAAGCTGAAGCGCACTATCAGTGTCCTGCTTACGTATGTGCTGGTCATCGGGATATTTGTCATACTGCTGTACAGCACTTATGCCATGATCGGCGGGCAGATCAGCAGGCAGGTGGATATAAATGCGGTCATTGATTCCATCTCCAGCTATTCTGAAAGGTATAACCAGATATTTGATCAGCTGCGGGTTGCACTTGAGAACAGCGGACTGTCTGAGAACCTGAAGCAGCAGTTCATAGATACAGCTGAAAGTGCCAATGAAATATTGGGCTCTGCCGTATCAAAGACCTTTGACCAGTTGAGAAAGCTGGGAAGCAACATAGTGAATATAGTGCTGGGACTCATTATTGCGTTCTATATCCTGAAGGACCTGGAATATTTCAAGCAATTATACAGGGATACCACAAAGGCACTTATGAAGGAGAGGAAAAACCAAAAGCTAAAAAGCCTTTTCAGCGATATCAATTCCATAACCTCCAACTTTATCAGGGGTCAGCTGCTGGATGCCCTGATCGTAGGTATCCTGTGCTCCATAGGGCTCTCCCTCATAAAACTTGACTTTGCTGTCCTGATCGGCATGACAGCCGGTATATCCAATGTTATCCCATACTTCGGACCGATAATCGGGTCTGTGCCTGCTGTGGTTGTCGGGCTCCTCAGCGGAAGCCCCATAAAGGCTCTGTTTGCGGTGATCGTGCTGGTTGTGGTGCAGCAGATCGACGGCGCACTGATTGCACCCAGGGTCGTAGGAAACAGCGTGGGGCTGCATCCGGTGTTTGTAATGCTGTCGATATTAATTGGCGGCGCTTATTTCGGACTGCTGGGAATGCTTATTGCGGTGCCTGCGGCGGCTATTATAAAGATGTTCCTGCTGAGGTGGGTAGAGGATAAAAAAGGTGCGTAGTAGCAGGTATTCCTTATAGGTCTTAGATCCTTCACTTCGTTCAGGATGACATTTGCGATGCTTTATAGTAAGAAACTTAATACTACTCCTTCACTAACCTATTTATCGCATCAACGGTATATCTTACCTCTTCCATGGTGTTGAAGTGGCTGAAGCTGAAGCGTACTGTGCCCTGGGGGAAGGATCTGAGGGTCTTGTGTGCCGATGGAGCGCAGTGGAGGCCGCATCTGGTCATTATACCGTATTCCCGGTCAATATCGTAGGCTATTTCTGCGTTGTCCCTTCCCTGGAAGTCCAGGGATACCACCGCTGTCCTGCCCATTATGTCCCGGATTCCTGCAAGCTTTACATCTTTCATGTTGGAGACTTCATTTATGAATGTTCCAGTTAGTCTCATTTCACTGGCCCAGATGTTTTCTATCCCTATGGTATCCATATACTTCAAGGCGGCGTTGAGGCCGAATATCCCGGGAATATTGGGGGTGCCCGCTTCAAATTTGTCCGGCAGGTATTCCGGCTGCTCCTCGTTGTCGGAGAAGCTTCCCGTCCCTCCTGTTATGTATGGGTCCATCGCCTTTGCCAGCCTGTCGCTTACTATGAATCCTCCTATGCCCTGGGGCCCCATTAGCCCTTTGTGACCTGTAAAAGCAATTGCGTCGGCGTTAAGCTGCTGGAAATCCAGTCTCAGGGCTCCTGCGCTCTGTGCCGAGTCTATTATAAAGACAAGCCCTTTTTCCTTGCACAGCTCCCCCACTTCATGGACCGGGAGCACTGTACCGCAGACATTTGATGCATGAGTCAGGATGACTGCCTTTGTATTGTCCTTTATCTGCCCAAGTATATCCTTTGGGTCCAGCCTTCCAAGGCTGTCGCACTGTATCCTTGAGAACTCCACCTCTCCTTTGAGCTGTGACAGCGGCCTCATTACCGCATTGTGCTCCATGGAGGATACTATGCAGTGGTTGCCCTTCTTAAGGAAGCCCTTTATAATATAGTTGAGGCTCTGTGTTATGTTCTGGGTGAATATTACATTCTCAGGCCTGTCAAAATTAAAGAGCCTGCAAAGCTGCTCCCTTGTGTCGAAAACCACTTCCTCGGCGGACAGGGAGCTTTTATAGATTCCTCTTTTTATGTTGCAGCCTATATCATCTATAAAATGCTTTACTGCGTCCCCGACTCCCGGTGCTTTGGGATATGCAGTGGCGGCATTGTCAAGGTATACTCTGTCCATCATTATCACTCTCCTACTAACATTGTAATATAACAACAGCATTTTCAGTATAGATTTTACCTATAATGGTGCCAATGTCCATTTAATATATCAATTACTAATTTGAAAGTCTTTTTGCAGTTGAGGGGAAGGATTACAGGTTATTATACAGGAATACATAGGATTGGGGTTGCAGCACAAAAAGCGGAACGGTCAATGACCGTTCCCTACTATCAATGCTGTGAGGATGGGTCTTGACCCATCCTCTTCCCTACTGCATATTCTTATACATAAGCCATTTTATCAGGGTCTCCACAGTCCTGTTTATCAGCTCCAGGCTTTTGAAGATCTCCTCATAGGTTTCTGCTACCGACTTTATTGTGTTTTCTGCGTCATTCACCACATTGTTCAGAAGCTCCTGTATATGTGTGGCTGATTCCGCCGATTCGTCGGCCAGCTTTTCCACCTTCATTGCGATTATAGCGGAGCCCTTGCCTCCCGAGCTTGCGTTTTCTGCTTCAGCAGCAGCATTTACCGAAAGCAGCCTGCTTTCGTCTATCATGACCGATATCAGTCTGAGATCCTCATTTATCTTGTCTGTGCAGCTGGCGAGCTTTGAGATCAGCTCCTTTGAGTTCCCGGTGTACTCTTCAAGCCTGGCTATCTCGTCTCCTGCCTTCAGGTCCTTGCCCTTGCCCTTAAGCATGGTTTGCGTGTATTTGATTATTTCCCTGGCGTTCTCCATGGATTTATTGATATTTGATATTATCGCCTTTACCTTTACATTGGAGGGTGAAGCCTCTTCCTCTGCCGATGCTGCTTCCTCACCTTTTCCGTTGCTGCCGCTCAGGCTGCTTACCCCTTGCAGGAGCATCTCTTCGGCGTTTTCCAGGCTCTGAGTGGAGGCCTGGGCATTGGAGAATATATTGTTGATGTTGTCATAGAAGCTGTGGGTATTGGAAAGCATCTTGAGAGCCCTTTTTGTAACAGCTGCGAGCAATAATACCGCAATTCCGTATTGAAATATATCTACCATTATCCGTATATATTCGATATGAATTGCAGGGGAAAAACCCCAGGGAACGCCTCTTAATGCTTCTCCGAAAATATAGCCGGTAACAGACAGTACTAAAGTACTCCTTATGAGCCTTAAGTCAAAAAACAAGCAGGCAAGGCCTACCGGTATGACCAGCAGCATGATCATACTCCTGTTCAGATAGCAGTACCCAAAGATACATAGCTCTGAAGCACAAAAAATATTCACATACTTAAGCATGCCCCCATCTGTCCTGAAGTGTCTGCATGCAATAGGTATCGCACAGTCAACAGCGCAGGTGCCTGCAATTATTATAAACTGCAGCCATGGAAGCGTTATGAAGCCTGCAGCCTTGAGAATGACAGCAGCGACAATCGCTACCAGCAAAAATTTGAATATCCTGACCAGCATGTCGTTTACATGGAGTGTGTTTTGACCGATAGCATCGTTTTGGTACATCAAAGCATCCCCCCAAATTATATTATAGAACCATAGGCTATATCCGCATATATATTAAAACAGTGTGACACATGTTGGTTTTCCAGGCATCTCAAATATCCTGCCGACTGTATCTGCATACTTGTAGTCCGATATCCCGGCAATGCCATAGTTAAGAAGGGTCTTAAAATCAACAGCTCCCACAATGAGTGATGAGAAATCAGCGATGTCCATACCTACTGTTGCTTCATATTCACCACCGTCCACCATCACAGCCCGTCCGTCTGTGAAATGTACTGTGATGCTCCTGTTGTTTTCTTCTATGAAGCTGTCCTTTATGTTCAGTCTGAGCTTGCAGCTCCGGTTATTGAAATTATGCTCCTTAAGGGCGTCAAACAGTACCCTTGTGTCTGTAACGCGGTACATCAGGCCGACTCCCTGCAGGTTGCTCTCGTGGTATACCGCAGTCATAAGATTGTCTGTACTGTTCCTTGGGTCCAGGAGTAAATGATGGAAGCTTTCGTCGAAGGTATTGAGTATGACCCTGTTTATCTGGTCCTCCTGGGTGTTGAGGAAGGTTAAAAGTGACCTTAGGGCCTCTGCATCCTCATAAAGGAATTCCTTTATGAATATGTCGTTTTTTAAGCCGTTCTCCTGGCTGGCCTTCTTGAACATGAATACAATATATCCTTCTATCCTGCCATCCTTCTTATATACTGCGATCTTGTTCTGAGGTATTGAAAAAGTATAGCTGAAGTCCGCTTCAGTCCTGTCCAGCATGCCGTTAGTCTTCCCTGCAATTCTTGCATAGCAGTTCAGAAGCAGCGGCTTGTCTTCCTCAAGGGCAAAGCTTACACGGCTTTTTACTCCCCCCCTGGGCAGATCCTTTGGTCTGATGCTGTACTGGTTCATTTTCGTACCGAAGCCGAAGCCCATGTTTTTATAAAAATCCGGCCTGAAAGGATAGAGCATGGCTATTGGAAAGCTTCTCTCCCTGTAGTGCCTCAGAAAAAATGTGACTATTTCCTTTGCCGCCTTCTCCTTCTTGTGCATCAGATGGACTGCCACCATACCCAGGCCTCCGGCATCCACCTTCTGTGAGCCGAGCCTCATCCTGAAATCATAAAGCTTCATTCCGCCCAAAAGGATGTTATCCCTGAAGCAGCCAAAAACACTTATTGTGCTGTCTTCCTTCTGGTTTTTTATGAGCCGTTCCTCCATCTTCTGTTTCTCTTCAGGCGTATTGAACCCGAACCCCGGATATGCATTGGCCACTATATCCACATATTCCTTTATCTCCTCATCCGTCAACAGTCTTACAGCTTCCATGACCCTAACCCCCTCTCAATTACGGCAATAATATATTTTTCAACAATATGTTTTATTTCCCGGGAAATAATGATGTATTTCGCGAATCCTCTCGGGAAATTAACTCACTAGTTTTGTATTATTTATTCGCCGTTTTTTATATAATATCCTGTTTTTAGGGAAATAAAAACCGGGATTTTGTCCCGGTTAGAAAATCTTATGGTATCAGCAGTGACCCTTTCTCCTTCATATCCTTGATGCTGTTGGCTTTTATCATTCCTTTGGATATGGTATAGATATCATCCCCGATGTATATTATCCTTTCCACATTCATGCTGCTGTTGTACCAGTGGTCTCCTGCCTTGAGGTACCCGTCATCGCTGATATGCGAGATCCTTGCCCTGAGCTTGAAGCCTTCTTCAAGATTGATATTGTATATATAAGCTCCCTGGAAGGTAAAGCTGCCGTATACAGGCCTGTTGTCCTCTGAAACATTTCCTCCGTCCTCTATTTCCATCAGTGTCACGGGGAAGGCCATCAGCTCCTTCTCCCTTGAGAAGAGCAGTGCTTTGTGGTCTCTCAGAAGCTCTGATTCAGTGCCCCTGTCGCCTATTATTTCCTTGAATTTTTCCTTGGGGTTGTTGACGTCGCTAACATCAAACAATGCCAGCTTCATCCCCTGGTAGTATGCCCTTGTATTGTCACTCTTACCGCCGGAGCCTTCATTGGAAAGCTCTATGGTATCCTTTCCGAAGCCTATTATATGGTTTTCGTCATAAGGATGGAGGTAATCGCTGTATCCGGGTATTTTCAAAGCCCCCAGTATCGCAGGCTTCCTGGCGTCCTTTAGGTCGATCACAAACAGGGGGTCTACCTTTTTGAAGGTCACCATATATGCCCTGTCGCCCATGAACCTTACTGAGTATATCTTTTCCCCGGGGGCCACATCCTCAAGGCTTCCGCATATTTCCATGCCGGGATCCAGGACATAAAGGTTGTTCTTCGAGATGTATTCGCCCTCTCCAAACAGGCTGCCCTTTGTTGTTGCTATCCTGAAGTACCCGTCATTCTCATCCATTGAAAACTGGTTGAGTATCGAGCCGGGCACCTGCCCTTTGCCGGTATAGTCCAGTTTGCCGTTATTCAGTGCAAACCTGTATATGATGGTCTCCCTGTCGCTGACTTTCACTTCCGGCTTCCTGGGGACTGCCGAGTCGCGTATTATCGGGCCGGGCACATCTTCAGGCAGCATGTTGTGTCTTGTAACTGCCACGTAGAGATTCTGGGCCGATGCGTATATGCTCTCTCCCGAGCCCAGGTATGTGGATACATTCACACCCTCGGAAGGCTTATCCAGGTCCATTCCTGCAGCAATCATATAATTGGCTTCCACTGAACCCGGGAAATATTCTATCTTTCCATAGTCGATGTTTATAAAATCTTCTTTTATAGCGGTATCCCTGTAGGAAGGGGTGTCGTTGACTTCGTCTGTTTCATATATCCTGTGGTAATTCAGGTGCTTATTCGATACAAGGTACAGCCTGGAGCCTATTTTCCTTGAGGACAGGTATTCGCCCTCCAGCTCTATCTCCCTGGCTTCCTTTATATTATCCATGTCCGTGATATCATATATCAGCATCTTCACTGTACCATTCCTGTAGTGGAAAGGATGCTTTGAGGGCAGTATGGTCTTTGCAGCGGGGCGGTATACCGGTATGCTGCCGTCTGAGGAGCCTATTACAACAAGATACCTGTCATCCAGGTAAAGCTCCATGGGGTATATGTTTTCCCCTTCAAGTCCTATGACCTTCGTAAGCTTCATATTGTCTGCGGGATACACCTCCGCAATGACTATCCTGTTGTTATTCACCTGGTAGATGTATTTCCCATCTGTTTTCACTATATCAGCTTCATCTACTCCCTCCACCTGCACATTTGTGGTGGAAAAATCCCCTGCGCCTGCTGCACCCTCCGCAGCTTTGGGGGCAGCTGCTGCAGGGGCTGCCGTTGCAGCATCAAAAGCTGTTATGCCGCCCCTTATTTTTTTGCTTCCATAGATCAAATATTCATCTTGCACGGCTGCTTCTTCCAGAAGCTTTTTCAGGTTCTCAGCGCTGCCCACCCTGGGCAATGGCTCCGCTGATGCTTTTGCGATGGTGAATTTCATCCTGAGGGCGTTCTTTATTTCAGTGCCTGATGCATATCTTACAGCTTTTCTTATGTACAGGGTGTAAGTCTTTCCGGCTTCATACCGCTCCAGAGGTGTTACTATTATGGATTTGCTGCCGATTCCCACCTCTCTGGATATGGCGATCCTGTTCCCCTGCTCATCTGTGACATAAACATTGCTCCTGCTTACGGTCGAGGCCATAAGGGCAGCCTCAAAAGGAACTTCCACAGCCATTTCAGGCGAAGTCCCCAACCGCTCCGGCAATTCGACGTATGCATCCTCCCATGCAAAGGCAAAAACAGGCAGGGCGATGCAGACCGCAAGCAAGCCGATCAAACAGCCTTTTATAATCCTTCCGTTGATATTCATTGATCCATCACCTTCCTAAAACTATTTTCGTCATATATTTCGCACGAAACATTTTCCTTAATTCATATATCGCCATATTGTGCCTCGTAACGTATATCACTTCTTGTGCATGCGAGGC
Source organism: Clostridia bacterium (assembly GCA_035627615.1). Classification (GTDB taxonomy): domain Bacteria; phylum Bacillota; class Clostridia; order Lutisporales; family Lutisporaceae; genus BRH-c25. The sequence continues at coordinate 18,824 of DASPLL010000051.1, read as the reverse complement.
ACAGAATCAATGTTGTGATTATTAACACTTTAAAAGATAAGGATATTGTTGTGTTTATAATCACTTAGACGTTAATTTTAGGATATAGTTCCCATATATGCCATCTCTATTCCATGTATATTTTCACATCAACATTGAAATTCGGAAGCAGGAAGCTGTCCTTGTTGTCTATAGAAATTTCAACGGGTATAACCGTTTCTCCGTTCTTATCCACGGCATTCTTCGCCATGGATATGACCTTTCCGTTATATTGCCTGCTTTTATCTGCAACAGGTATTATATCCACTCTGGCGCTCATTTTGACATCCTTGATGAATTCCTCGGCCACGTCGGCCTTGATCACAAGGCTATCCAGGTCCAACACGCTCAGTATCTTGTTTTCGGAGTTTATCACGTCTCCTGCCTTATATCCGATCTCGCAGACTATCCCGTTTTCCACGGAACATATTATATCATTTTCCGATATATAGCTTTTGTTGACCGCTGCCTTCATCTGACTGATCTCGCCTTCCATGGCGGTAGCCTTTTCATTCTGTATGGCAAGGCTGATTTCATTGTTGTGCATTATGCTGTTGAGGTTGTACCTGATATCCTCGGCGCTCTTCCTTTTGGAATCAACAGACTTCACAAACTCATCATATTCATACTGGGAAATAGCCCCTGAATTATGGAGCTTCTCCTTGGCCTCCAGTTCCTTTCCCGCCTTCCGGAGCTGTTCTTCGGCATAGCTCAGGTCATTCGTCAACTTCTGGATATCGGGATTTGAGCTTTCGCTCTTTAGCTTTTCCGCCTCCAGCCTTATTATGCTCAGATCATGCTGTTTGCTTTTTATCCGCTCCATATACTGCTTGTTGTCAATGGATAAAAGTATATCCCCTTTCTTTACCTGCTGTCCTTCCTTCACGTTCATCGTCTCAACCTTAGCTTCTATATCAAGGCTGACATTTTCTATCTCATTTGCTTCAACAGTACCAAAAGCCTCAACAGTCTTCCTGGGCTCCGGGGTCGGAGCCGCTTCCGCCGCAGCATCCTTTGCAGGCTTGCCGCAGGCAGCGGTCAGGATCACCGTTCCAATTATCATTAAGGCTAATATCCTTTTCTTCATTATCCCCACACCTTTCCGTCCCTGACGTTAATTACCCGGTTACCATAATCTGCTGCTTCCTTTGAGTGGGTAACCTGCACGATGGTCTTTCCCTTTTCCCTGTTTATCTTCTGCAGCAGCTGCATTACCTCCATACCTGTCTTTGTGTCGAGATTTCCTATCGGTTCATCGGCCAGAATTATATCCGGCTCATTGATAAGCGCTCTTGCTATGGCCACCCTCTGCTGCTGGCCTCCCGAAAGCTCCCTCGGGGTATGGGCCCTTCTGTCTGAGAGCCCTACAACGTCAAGTATTTCATCCAGCTTTTCCTTATGTTCCTTCATTTTCTTACCATCCAGGAGCACCGGCAGCATTACGTTCTCCTCGACATTCAGGTTAGGTATCAGATTGTAGAACTGGAATACAAAACCGATATCCCTTCTTCTTATGATACTCTGTTCCTTGTCCTTCATGTCCGAAAGCTCGCTGCCCTTTATCTTCACACTTCCTGAGGTAGGCTTGTCAAGGCCTCCGATCAGGTATAGGAGTGTGCTTTTCCCCGAGCCCGAAGGACCCATGATTGATACGAATTCTCCTGAGGCTATTGTAAGGTTTATATCCTTCAGGACTTCTACGTCCAGGCTTCCCAGCTTGAAGGTCTTGTTAAGACTGTTTGTTTCAATAATTGCCTGCATTTCTGCACCTCTTTCCATATATTAAAGCATCTAGTGCTATTATTCATATTTTAACGCGTCGATCACATTCAGCCTGGAGGACTTGAGTGCCGGGCTCACCGATGCGATCAGTGTGACTGCGGCTCCCCCAAGCAGTGAGATTATCATAAGCACCGCCGAATAATGCATCGTGATCGGAATATCGATGGCCCTCATCACATAGGGTATCACCGAAATGTTCAGCACTCCGGTAAAGACTCCTACCGCCCCGCCTACCAGTCCTCCTGACAGGGCTTCTATAAAGATCATCTTGATTATCTGCACCCTGCTCATTCCCAGTGAACGGTACATAGCCAGGAACCGTTTCCTCTCCATGAAGCTTATGGCAAAATTGTTAAGTACTCCGAATACGCCTATGATCATCGCTATTATGGAGAATATCCTGAAAATGTTGAACAGTGCCTCGTTGGACTCATTATTGTACTTTTCCATTTCATCCACTGTGGTCAGATATATATCCTTATCGCCGAAGAATTGCTTAATGTTCTCCTTCACAATTTCCGGCGGCTTAGAGGTCTTTATCAATATATCGTTGTAATACCTGAGCTGCATATCGGATTTCAGGTACCTGTCCGATACTATGGCCGTCTGTCCGTTATGCATCATGGTCTCGCAAAAACCTATCACCCTGTACTGCCGGTCACCCATCCTGGTCTTTAAGGTGATTCTGTCATTAAGGTCAACTCCGAACTTGTATTTCAACGAATTGGTAATTATTATGTTCCTGTCCTTGTCCAGCTCCCGGAGCAGCTCCTCCTTGTCGCCCATGATATTCATGTCCATAAAGTCCGTGAACCTGGTGGTCTCAGCACCGATCACACATTCTATACTATCCTTGCTGTCCGCCAGCTCTATATTGCGGGCCTGATAATTCCCATAAGTATCCGCGACCCCGTCTATCTTCTCTATCAGGCTTAACTTTTCTCTGTCCATGCGGGGGACCCAGGTCTCGATATCATAGTTCAAGGTCCTGTATACGTTGGATACCTCCTGGAAAACACTGAAGCTTATGGTGTTTATGATGAGCAGGGCCGATATCCCCATTGCAAGAAGGGAAATGTTGTTCAGAACATTCCTGTTCTCCCTCAGGTTCTTTGCTGCCAGTACACCCTCATTCCCAAACATAAATACGTACACGCTCTCGAAAAGCTTTAAGAATGCATTGGTGATGTACGGAATAAGGAATGTCACTGAGGCAGATGCCAAAATCAGGCAGGCCATGGCAATATTTACCGCTATTTCCCTCGGCGCAAGCCTCGGAGCAGCCAGGACCACCACAAGCATGCCCAAACCCAGCCATAGCTTAAGATTTTTCTTCTTCTTTACAGTTTCAATATTGTTAAGGACCAGATCCTTTACAGATATCCTGGATACCTTTATTATCGGGACAAGAGAGCTGAATACCGCCAGGGCCAGCGCTACCAGGAATGCTATAAAAAGCTGGCTCACGTCATACTGTATATTCGCAGCATACCCCGAAGCCTTGTCTGCCTGTGTAAGCATCATATTCGCCATAACGTAGAGCACCCCTATGCCCAGTACACAGCCCAGAACTCCTCCTACCACTCCGTAAGCTACACTCTCGATGAGCAGCACGAAGTCCGTCATCCGCTTTGTTGCGCCGATACTCCTGAAGGTACCTATAACAGGAAGCATTTCCGTTGTTATTACCCTGAAGGATGTATATATGATGAACACACTTATTATAAGCACCATTACCACCATCATCAGGAACGGGACATTGAAGCTGCTTGCTCCCCTTATGATGTCCTCCTGAGGGATGGTCTCCTTAACAGTGTATCTCCTGTATGCCTTTGAAAGGCTCTCTATAAGCTCCTGCTTCCGGCCCATGTCCCTGGGTTTCATATGGATCACAGATACCTGGCCTTTGGCATTATATATTGAAGCCAGTGTTTCCCTGGGCACAACAGCGTTATTGCTCCTTCCGTCCTCCAGAAAGATTCCCTTGGGCTGCGCTATGCCTGATACCTCAAACCTGTACTTGACCTCATTGATATCCAGCTCTATTGAATCCCCCAAACCCACATTGAGTTTTCCGGCAGTGGTACTGCTCAATATTATCTTCTTCCCGCTGAAGGGATGCAGGCCGTGTTCCTTCTCAAGCAGGACCGGGTTCATCACCTGCAGCTCGGAAAAGATATATCCGTTGAGGTTTATCCTGACTGTCTCCTTATCTTCCTTCTCATAAACCCCTTCACCGGAGAACGTCCCTGCGATAAAATCCATATCTGGCCTGAAGCTTTCAGCTGCTGAAGTCGTCAAATATCCTGAAGGGGACTTTTCGTTGGGATGTATGATTATCTCGGAAGAGCCCACTGAGCTCCTTATCCTGTCTACGATTATCTGACCCACAGAGCCTGACATTGCTTGAGATGCAAAGAATAAAGCTGAAGACATCATTATGGAAAAGAGTATCAGAAAGGTCCTGAACTTCTTTTCTTTAATGTTTCTGATCGTAAATTTGAATATTACACCCATGCGGCACCTCTATCCATAAATATACTTTTATACCAATTAAATATATGATACACCTGTATATACGGAACACATTGGAAAATGTCTTCAAAAAAGACAAAAAAAAAGCTATGGGGGAGATACCTATAGCTCAAAATGTTGTTTATTAAATTGTCCGAATTGTTCTCTAAAGTGAATAAACTATTGTACCGTTATTCAAATTTTTGAATTTTTCGATTTGTTAATAAACAAAATTTATTATACTATCACAGGAATTAGCTGTCAATATGTTTTATACTATGTTAAAAAATAGTCATTCAAAAGCTTTGCATGTTCCGGTCACGCGAAAAAAGATAGGTATTGAAACCTATCTTTCACAGTTCTCTTGTATACTTGCTTTTGAAGCTTACCTTAAGCAGCTGCCTTACGGCTACAGGGTGCAGCTTACCAGGCCTTTTTACACAAAACACAAAGGCAGTATCCCCATGCATCTTGTCTATAATGCCGTACAGACCATGCCAATCACTGGCATCGTTCACCTTTACAAAATCCCCTACCTTCATATTCCTGCCTCACCGCCATTGCATATGATAAGACACATTTAAAATGTCTATTACAGTATATAAAAGTAGGCTTGTACAGGTTCTATACCCTTAATTCCTTCAGGACTCCAAGACCCCTTTTCATAGACACCCTGTAATACTGGGTCATTACCTTATCCACCGATTGGCTTGCCTTGACCACCTTAGGGTCTATGAGCTCCCTTTCTTCTGAGATGACCGTTTCCAGATCCACACGAAGTTCCTCGATTCTTTTTGAAAGCTGTGCTTTATCTTTCATCTCAATACTCCTTATGGAATTTAAAATATACTTAGTTATTTCTATATCGGCAAGAAATTTCCTCTAATTTTGAGTAATTTATTTATAATTTTACAATTTAATGCCGAATCAGCTATATATTCCCTGCCATATTTCATACAAATCCTCCAAAGCCGCCTCTTTTTTTGAAAGCTCTGCTCCCATTTCCTGCAGGAAAATATAATCCGAGGACTTTTCAGTATCCAACATAGCTTTTTTTATGTCTCCTATTTCCTCTTCCAACGCGGCGATGCCGCTTTCTATCTCCTGAAGCCTGTTCTGCCCTGCCTTTGACTTCTGCTCCGGCTTTCTTTCCTTAGGCAGCGGTCTTGTATCCTTTTTCTTCTCTTCGTGCCTTACTTCCCCTGGCCGCTTGTCTTTGAAGTAGTCATAATTCCCGCAGTACTCCACCAGTGCCTGCCCCTCGATACTGTACAGCCTGTCGGCCAGTCTGTTTATAAAATACCTGTCATGGGATATGAATACTATTGTCCCCTCATAATCCTCAAGAGCCGCCTCAAGAGCTTCCCTGGTATCTATATCAAGATGATTGGTGGGTTCATCAAGTATCAGCAGGTTTATGTCACCATACATCATTTCCGCCAGCTTCAGCCTTGTCTTCTCACCGCCGCTCAGGCCCGACAGCTTTTTGAACACCGAATCCTTGTAGAAGAGGAATCTTGCCAATCTGCCTCTTGCTTCACCTTCAGTCAGGTTCAGAGTTGACCTGAACTCCTCCAGTATGGTCCTGCTCTCATCCTCAAAGCTGATGCTCTGTTCCAGGTAGCCTATTTTTACATTGGAGCCCACCCGGACATTGCCCCGGTCGGGGCTTTCCTGCCCTGTTATCATCCTTATAAGTGTGCTTTTCCCTGAGCCATTGGGTCCGATAATTCCTACCCGCTCCCCGAACCTTATCAGCAAGCCCGCATCCCTGAGCAGCAGCCTTAAATCGTACCCCTTTGTGACTTCTTCACATATGACGGCGTCCCTGCCGCTTCTGCCGGCTGCCTCAAAGCTCAGGAAGACACTCTTCCTGTCCAGTATGGGCCTGTCTATTTTCTCCATCCTGTCAATGGCTTTCTGTATACATGCAGCCTTCCTGAAGAACTTTTCGTTGTCCCCCCTGTTGCCCCAATCCCTCAGGCGCTTTATTGCCTCTTCCATCTTCTTAATTTTCTTCTGCTGATCCTGATAATTGTCAAACTCAACCAGGAGCCTTCTCTCCTTTTCCCTGACATAGCAGGAATAGCTGCCTTCGTAGCTTTCACATTCACCGTCCTCCAGCTCTATTATTTTTCCTACCGCCCTGTCAAGAAAGTACCTGTCATGGGATATGATAAGCACTGTACCTTTATACTCCCTGATAAAGCCCTCCAGCCACTCTATCGAAGCAGTGTCAAGGTGATTGGTCGGCTCATCCAGCAGCAGGAGCTCCGGCTGGGATATCAGTATGCGGGCGAAGAGGACCCTGGTCTTCTCCCCGCCGCTTAGATTCCCGTATTCCATAGCATACATGCCCTTAGGTATCTGCAAGCCTGATGTTACTATATCCACCCTGTTTTCTACGTTATAGCCCTCCATACTTTCATATTGCACCGTCAGCTTTCCATATGAGGAAACAAGCTCCAGAAGCAGCTTTTCGTCCTTCTCCGATGACATCCTTCCTTCCAGCTCTGCCATACGGGCTCTCAGGCCCATCACTTCCTCCACTCCGCCCAGCAGTACATCATATACGCTGCTTCCTTCAAAGCCTGCCGGGACCTGCTCCAGGTAGCCGATCCTGATGCCCTTCTTCAGTGCCAGCATACCCTTCTCATATTTTTCCGTACCTGCAATAAGCCTGAACAATGTGGTCTTTCCACAGCCGTTCCTTCCTACGATTGCAGCCTTTTCTCCTTCATTTATCTCAAATGTGACACTGGACAACACCTTGTTGGCAGCATAATATTTCTCTATTTCCTTCATTGCCAATGCTATCATCATAAACTCTCCTTAAGCTTTAGATTTTAAATAAATAAAGCCATGAGCAAATATATATCTGCCCATGGCCATCAAAAAAGATTTACTTCAGCACGTCCCTTATGACTCTCTCAGCATTCTTATAGCTTATCTTGTCTATTTCCTCAGCTGAGAAGCCCGCTTTTGAAAGTGCGTCAAAAAGCCTGTCCATGGAACCAGTGTTCTCTATTGCACACTTGTGCGTGGTACCGTCAAAATCAGTACCTATTGCCATTACTTCTATACCGGCAATATTCCTCATATGGCGCATATGCCTTACCATGGCTTCGATGCTGCCATTGTCGCCAAGGAAATCCGATTCAAAGTTCAGACCTGTTATTCCGCCTTTATCCGCAAGCTTCCTCAGCATGTCGTCAGTCAGGTTCCTGGAGTGGTCAGTTACCGACCTTGCGTTTGAATGGGATGCTACAAAAGGCTTGCTTGACAGTCTTTCCACATCATAGAAGCCTTGATCCGAAAGGTGGGATACGTCAATTAACATCCCAAGCCTGTTCATCTCTGCCACGACCTCTTCTCCCAGGGGGGTCAGCCCTTTATCCTTATGCTTCCACTGGAAGTTCGGATAGCCTATGCAGTTCGGATAATTCCAGGTCAGTGTGATGAGCCTTACCCCCAGCCTGTACAGGTTCCTTAGGTTCTGGAGCTTGCCCTCTATCACTCCGCCTTCCTCAACAGTAAGGAATGCCGACACTTTACCCTCCGAGCTGTTCCTTTCCATATCCTTTATACTGCCTGCAAAAGCTATATACTCACTATTTTCCTCAATTTCATTATAAAAGTTATCTATCATATCCAGGCATCTGTCCCAGGGCTCCTTATAGCTGTCCAGGTCCACGAACATCGCAAAAAACTGTGCCAGTGAGCCTGCCTTACGGAGCTTCTGCACATCTATACAGAGATTATTCTTTCCCAATTTTACCTCGCCCTTTGTGTCCACACACCTTAAGATGGTATCACAGTGCATATCAATCAGTTTCATAATAATTCTCCTTACCCGACATGCTAATTTGTTAAAACATGCCACAATGTCATTTTAGCAGATATCCATCCGGTTTTAAATAATTATGGAAATATTCTATTGTAAATTTGTGCTTTTTGATAGAATAGTAAGGAGGAGATGATTTGATGTTTAAGGAAATGAGAAGACAGGATAGAAAAATAGACAATTCAGAAGCACTCCGCATACTGGAGGAGGGACAGTACGGCATACTCTCGACCACAGGCAGCAGCGGCTATGCCTATGGAGTACCCATAAGCTATGCCTGCGGCAGCGGCTGCATATATTTCCACTGTGCAGTGGAGGGGCAGAAGCTGGAGAATATAAAGCACAACAACAAGGTATCCTTCTGTGTTGTCGGGAACACAACCCCGCTGCCTCAAAGCTTCAGCGTCAATTATGAAAGCACCATAGTCTTCGGTAAAGCAGCAGAAATATCCGGAAGCGAAAAGCAGGCGGCTTTGGAGGCCCTGATATCCAAGTATTCCCCCGCCTTTACAAAAGAAGGCCTGAAGTACATAGAGAATTCCTCCGCTGAAACCAGGGTGTTCAAAATAGAAATAGAACACATGACAGGCAAAGCAAGGAAATAGCATAAGCTGATTAAAATAATCCTTAGGAGGTGTCTGCTTTGACAAAACCAAAAAAGCAAAACTGCTGAGATACTTCACAGCATGCAGTTGGGTCCAGCTGCCAAGCTAAAGTAATAAATGCATATGATTATTTAGAAGCCCTGGAGCCGGCACCCGATTGGATAACGGGATATATCGACACTCCCATTGCCAGGATCCCTGTGATAAGCACGGCTCTAAGCAGGAGCGACATGACAGGTATGATGAAAGTAAGGCTCGGAATAGGCAGGGATGATTATAAGGTGCCTCCCGGGTTGTATGCTGTGGGGAAGCCTGACAATAATTCTCCTGTACTGGTCACCGCAAATTACAAGCTTAGCTTGGACAGCCTGAGATGTGAGCTTTCAGGCCTGCAGGCCTGGATTGCAGTCCTTGATACCAGGGGGATAAATGTATGGTGTGCAGCAGGAAAAGGCACCTTTGGTACCGCAGAGCTGGCATCCAGGATAAATGCCTTAAGACTGAGAAGGCTTGTGAACCATAATGTGCTGATACTTCCGCAGCTTGGAGCTCCGGGCATTGCTGCCCATGAGGTGCTCAAGCTCTGTGGCTTCAAGGTCATATACGGTCCTGTAAGAGCCTGCGATATAAAGGAATTCCTTAATAATGGCATGAAGGCCTCGCCTGAGATGAGAAAAGTGAGCTTCGTCCTTAAAGAGAGGGCTGTGCTCGTTCCTATTGAACTGGTGCATAATATCAAGCCCATGCTGCTTATTTATTCCGTACTGCTTGTGCTCAATCTAGCTTCCGGCAAGCATCAGTCCTTCAGTATTGCAGCCGGAATGGCATTCCTGAATTTCATCCCGTATTTGTCGGCCTTTCTCATAGGCTGTGCTGCCGTACCCCTGCTGCTTCCCTGGATACCCTTCCGGTCCTTTGCTCTTAAGGGACTGCTGCTGGGGTTGATGCCTGCGGCTTTTGTGCTGCTTTACCCTGAAACATTCGGCTGCAGTGATGACAGCTGGCTTTTTAAAGCCTCCTACCTGTTTACCGTACCGGCGGCCGCTTCCTTCCTGAGCTTGAATTTTACAGGCTCCACCACTTATACTTCGTTATCGGGGGTAAAGAAGGAAATGAAGTACGCGCTTAAGCCATATATTGCGGCAGGAGCCCTGGGCTTGATACTTATAGCCGCAGACAGCATAACAAGGCTGTTATTTTGATGAGGTGCCATTATGGAGAATAAATATATCAGGAATGTTTCCACACTGAAGCTTGAGGATGAAAAATGCATAGGCTGCGGCATGTGCGCTGCTGTATGCCCGCATCAGCTGCTGTTCATGCAGGATGGCAAGTCAGCAGTCAGGGACAAGGATATGTGCATGGAGTGCGGCGCCTGTGCAAAGAACTGCCCCACTTCAGCAATCTCCGTAGAGTGCGGCGTAGGTTGTGCTGTTGCAGTATTGAACGGGCTTTTCAGAAAAAGCAGCCCTGAATGTGAATCAGGCAGTATTTTCAAAAAGCGAAAAGGCTGTTGCTAAACCCGGAACGGTCATGACCCATCCGTTTAACAACAGCCTTTTATTTTGCTTATCTAAGCTTGATAAACTTATCAATTTCCTTCTTTATAAGGTCCAGTGAGCTTCTCCAGAATTCCGCCTTCCTTATATCTATATTCATCACCTTTGCCACATCAGCAAGATTCATTTTGCCTGTCACGGACAGCATTCTGTCATACTCGCCCACAAACTCCCTGCCCCGCTTCAGATACTCTGCATAAAGGCCCTTTGAGAAGAGCAGCCCAAAGGCATAGGGGAAGTTGTAGAAATTGTAGTCTGCACTGTAGTAATGAGGCTTGCACAGCCACATGTAAGGATGCAGGTATTCATTGTCCAGTCCGTCTCCATATGCTTCCTTCTGTGCAGCAAGCATCATCTCCTTCAACTCGTTCACAGACAGGGAGCCTGATTCCCTTCTTTTGAACACTTCGCTTTCAAATATGAACCGGCTCAGGATATCCACAATGACCTGGGCTGAGTCGGATATGTCATTCTCCAGTATGGAGAAGGTCTCCTCCTCATTGGCCGTCTTAAGCGCCGCTTCCTTCACAATGGTCTCACACAGTATTGATGCAGTCTCCGCGATAGGCATCGGATAATCCGAGTTAAGGTATGCCTCCTTCATAAGGCATGCTCCGTGATATCCGTGCCCCAGCTCATGGGCCAGGGTGGTCATGTTGCTGAAGCTGCCATCGAAGTTTGACAGTATCCTGCTTTCCCCTATGGTATGGAGGTTTTCACAGAAAGCCCCTCCCCTTTTTCCTTCTCTCGGTTCTGCATCTATCCAGCGGTTATCGAAGGCATGGGCTGCAAAGTCTGCCAGGGCATCGCTGAAGGTCCTGAAATTGGCCACTATATAGTCTCTGGCTTCCTTATAGCTGAATTGTATATCCACATCCCCCATGGGAGCAAACATCTCATAAAAGGGCAGGCCCTTTTTGTAGCCCATAAGCGACCCTTTCTTCCTGAAGTACCTGTGGAAGTGCGGCAGGCTTTCCCGCATTGCGGTAAGCATGGCATTCAGGGTGTCCATATCCATCCTTGCATCCAGAACGGTCTTTTCCAGGGGAGACTTATACCCCTTCATTTTACATATTGTTATGACTTCGCCCTTTATGCCGTTCAGACAGGCAGCTATAGACTCATCAACCTTAATGTAGGCTTTCAGCTCCGCTTCATAAGCCTTTTTTCTCAGCTCCCCATCCTTATTGTATGCCATGTTCCTTACAACAGGCAGCGGAAGCTTCTTTTCCTCCCCATCTATTGTTATATCCACGAGAAGTATTGAAGTCAGAAGCTCCTGGAGCTTTTCCCAGGCAGAAGAGCCTGTAGTCTTCATTTTGGAGATCAGCACTTCCTCCTTCTCGCTTAAAAGGTACTTGTTATCTTCAAGGATCTCCATGAAAAAGAATTTGAACTCCTTCAGATAATCGTCACTCATTATGACACTGTTTATATCCCATACGCTTCCAAGCCATTTCTCAAAGCTCACCTGGGGTTTTGTAAGCTCTGTTCCCCACTCCTCCAGATTGTCCACCACCTTGAGCGCCCTTTCATTTTTCGCTTCCACGCTCAAGGTCAGCTGGGCATAGCTGTAAAGACGGGTATAAAGCCTATAGAATTCATTAAGGGTCTTCACATACTCCTTCATCTTGCGGGCTGCATCATTGTTATCCTTCAGGTTGTTCTCCGCCCACCGCTTTATTTCTTCGATCTCCTTGAAGCACCTTTCATAGTCCCTTTTGAACTCTTCCGAATCAAAGGATTTATAAAGTTCATCCAAGCTCCATCTCTGATTCATCAGCTAACCTCCACTCCAGCAATGTTTTACAATTAGAAGTTCTTCTATTGTGAATTGTCTGTGCGGGAACACAGCAATTTGCAATAGCTTATAGAACTTCTTATTGAAAAAGATTGCTACATTTATTTTATAATTTATATATTTTATTCATTTCCTATGAGTTTTTGCTTTAATTCCTTTTCTATGGTGATAAGCTCAGCCTCTGCCTGCTGTCTCTTGAGCCTTCCCTCCTTCTGGATGTTCAAGGTCTCATCAATTGTTGCTATAAGGTCTACATTGACCTTCTTAAGGGTCTCTATATCCACCACTCCCCGTTCCGTCTCCCTTGCCAGGTCGATGGAGCCGGTCTTCAGCATCTCTGCATTCTTCTGCAGCAGGGTATTGGTGGTGTCGGTGACTTCCTTCTGGACAGCCAGGGCATTCTTCTGCTTCAAAAGGCTTATTGCAATGACGATCTGATTTTTCCAAAGGGGTATGGTATTCAGTATCGAGCTCTGGATCTTTTCCACCAGCACCTGGTTATTGTTCTGGATGAGCCTTATCTGCGGTGCTGTCTGCAGGGACACCATCCTGCTCAGCTTCAGGTCATGTATCTTCTTCTCAAACCTGTTTGCCATCTGTATCATGTCGTTCAGCTTCTGGGCATCGACAGGATCATTGGTCTCCTTGACCTTAGCCTGCATTTCAGGTATTACCTTCTCGCTTATCTCCTTCAGCTTAAGGGTGCCCGCCATAATGTAGCAATTGAGATTGCCAAGGTATTCAAGGTTTTTCTCAAACAAATAATCCAGCAGGGTGATGTCCTTCAGAAGCTGCATTTTTGATTTGTCCAGCTCATCTACTATTTTCTCTATCTCGGTACTGAGCTTCTGATATCTTGCTGCAAACTTCTGGGTGTTATTCACCAGGGAGCCTATAATCGGGAATTTTGACATAAAGCCTCTTCCGGAGCTTACTCCGTCCACGTCCAGCTCCTTGACCTTCAGCATAAGGTCGGTAAGTATCTCTCCAACATAACCGCTGTCCTTTGACCTTACCTCGCTTACAACATTGTCTGCAAAGCCGGCGATCTGGCTCTGGGCGCCCACCCCATACTGCAGTATGAATTGGGAATCCTCTATGTTGATGGTTTTCATTATTTCCTCCAGCCTCTGCCTCTGCTCCTCTGTAAGCTTGGAGATCTCCACTTCCTCCAGTTTTGCTTCAGTACCCCTGTATTTTTCAATATCCATAAACATTCCTCCTCCGTATGTATATATACGTAATTAATTTATATTCTACTAGTGTTATATACTCCCATTTTATCATTATTTTTTCAAAATAGTATAGTATAATTATATATGTATTTAAGGCAAGTAGGGGCGAACACTGTTCGCCTGTACAATATTACTTACAATATTCCGTACAATATTATGCTGAATTTCATTCCACAAAGGGGGTCAATAGCTATGATTGAATATAGAAAGCTGCAGCACGAAGACTACGACGATATTGCAGATATCTGCAAGGACATCTGGGACGGCACCGACTACCTGCCTGAGGTTTTCCATGCATGGGTCGACGATAGTGGACTTTTCATGGGCGCCGTCGATACCGATACCGGCAAGGTGATCGGGGTGGATAAGTACTCGGTGCTCCATGACGGCACCGGCTGGCTGGAAGGCCTGCGCACCCATAAGGATTACCGCGGCAAAGGCATAGGAAAGGAGCTTGCCCTGAGGCTGTTCAAGGTGACTCTGGAAGACCTGAGAGCCGGAAGGATAAACAAGGTTGCTTTCTCCACCCATATCTCCGCCGTGGAAAGCATCGGCATGATGAAGCAGCTGGGCTTCAGGCTGGAGCAGTCCTACATATTCATAGAGAAAGAGTATACCGCTGTAAACAGTACCTTAAACACAAAGGATTTCTCCATAGAAAGCTGGAAGCCTTCCTACGAAGAATTTGCAGGGCTTCCTTATCTGAGAAGGAGAGCGGGCGTCCTGCCCTTTGCTTTCTACTTCCAGAAGCCCACACCGGAGCTGCACAGGGAACTGCTTGAACAGAACTGCTTCCTTTCGATAAACGGCCACAAAGGGCTTTTCAAGCTGAAGGGCGAGCCTCATTTTATAGTATTTGATGAAAGCTTTGAGGGTATAAATGCCTACATGAACTATTATCTGCTGCTGCTTGCGGGCAAATGCCCCACTCCGCCTCTGACCTCAATTATGCCGGAGGACCTGGAGCTGATCGACGCTCTCAAAGCTGCCGGCTTTGGTGCGATAGAGCCCTGGATATGCGACTATCTATATTATACGTACTCGGAATAGTGGTGTAGCAGGCTATTTAAAAGCACATATAAATATACATGCTTTTTGTATACAAACATATACGAAAAAAATGTTAAATATGGTAGCATGTTTATATAGTTACATAAAACATATGAGGTGAGGAATTCCTATGAGCCGCAATTTTTTTGATAAATCCTTTAAAGCGATGCTGCTCTTGATCCTTGTAGCATCAGTGTTTATTCTGCCTCTTTTCATAATGACCCAGCCACCTCGTCCTGCTGCAGTTTCAGAGGGCTGGCAGTATCAATACGGGGACTCCCCCAGGAATTCTCAGGGAATCCCTGTATGGGTTTATGACAAAAAGGACTCTCAGGACTGGAAGCCTTTCTCATATCCCGGCCAGCCTCCGGTAAGGCCGGGCTCCGGGGATGTATGGCTCCGTACCAAGCTTCCCGATAAAGCATGGGAGACTCCGAGCATAATGTTTACTACAAATGACCAGCTTTTTGAGGTCTATCTGGAGGACAAGCTCATTTATAATTTTGGTGACATAGAGCACCACAATGACAGGATCGCTCCGGGATCTCCGTGGCATGTTATCAAGCTCCCTGAGGATTACCAGGGTAAAACCATATACTTAAGGATGCATACCTCCTTTAACAGAAACCTCGGCTTGGTCAGAAGATTTGAGATAGGCTCTGAAAATGAGCATTACTCTTACATGATGGCCAACGAAATTGACAATCTGCTGCTGACAAACCTTTTCACCTTCCTTGGCCTCAGCCTGGTATTCATTTACATGCTGAGAAGAAGCGTCAATTATGAATTCCCGGCCCTGGGGCTGTTTTCCATAAGCATTGGCATATGGCTCCTCGCTGAGACAAATTTCAAACAGTTATTCTTGAATGAGCCCAGGTTCTGGCTGTATGTCGCCTTCCTGTCCTTCTACCTTATGCCTGTTGGCTTCATGATATTTGTGGAGCGGGTGTTTTCCCCGGGCAATATATACATGAGGATGATGGCGAAGCTTCATATACTTTTTGCTGCTGTAACTCTGTTGCTGGACATAGCCAGGCTGATACCCTTCATATTTACTCTGCAGGCCTTTTATGTAGTCCTTTTCCTCAGTGTTACCACCATTTTTGTGACCATCGCCAGGAGTACACGGGCTGACAGCTATGAAACAAGGACCTTTGTCTGGGGTCTTTCCCTTTTTTCCTTGTTCGGACTTTATGACATATTGGGGATGTACTTCAGGGTAGTTCCCTGGTCACAGTACATCATACCCTACGGAATGTTCATATTCCTGCTTTCCATGATATATATCCTGGGCAGGAGGTTTGCCGAGGTACATGACAAGCTGAAGCTCTATTCTGATGATATAGAAGCCAAAAACGAAGCCCTCAGCCTTGCATATCAGGCTGTCAACGAATCCCGTGACAAGCTTTCGGAATGGAATAAAGGCCTGGAGCAGACGGTGCAAAGCAGGACTGCCTCTGTCAGGAATCTGCTGGATAATGCAGGACAGGGCTTTCTGACCTTCGGAGAAGATCTTAAGGTGGGAGCTGAGTTCAGTTCTGAATGCCGTAATATTTTCGGCTGTGATATCAATGGAAAGTCCTTTCCCGGACTCATATACCCGGACAATACTGAAGAAAGGGACTTCCTTGTGGCATTGTTCGGAAAAATACTCAAAGAACAGAACGATATCCAGAGAAGTATATATATCTCTCTCCTGCCTGAGGAGATCTATTTAGGCAGCAAATGCATTCAAATAAGCTATAAGGTCATTACAGACAAAGACTCAGACGGTTCTGAGATGTTCATGGTCATACTGACCGATATCACCTATAGGCGCATGCTGGAGGACAAGGTTGAACAGGAGCATAATGTGCTTAAGATGGTAGTAAGGGTCATTGCCAACTATGGTGACTTTTCAGAAGCCCTCAGGGATTACAGGGAGTTTTGCCAATTCAAGCTTCCCAGGCTCCTGGAGGGTGATGGACCGCAGGAGGAGATGCTATACGAGATATATCGTACGGTTCATACCTTCAAAGGTACTTTCAGCCTTTTTGATATGTCAAAGACCGTAGAAAGGCTTCATAAATTTGAAACAGAAATCTCCGGCTTCAAGAACGGCAAGAATTCACAGGGTATGGGCAGGATAAGGGAATACATTAGGGAGCAGAATATCGGAAGCTGGATTGAAGCAGATATTGATTTGCTAAAAAATATATTGGGCGATCAATTCACAGACAGGGAGGATACCATTGTTATAGAAAAGAGTAAATTGAAGGCTATAGAGGAAAAAATGTTTCTGACGCTTCCTCCGGCCGAGTGCAGGCTGCTATTGCAGGAGTTAAGGAAGCTGAGGCAAAAACCTTTCAAGGAGCTCCTGAGAGGAATTCCCGACTATACACAGAAGCTGGCGGACAGGCTGGATAAGATGATCAACCCTGTTGATATCCAAGCAGACAACATATTTGTAGACCCTGACAGGTATCAGGGCTTCTCAAAAGCTCTGGTTCATGTATTCCGGAATATAGTTGACCATGGGCTGGAAACGCCGGACGAAAGGCTGAAAAAGGGCAAGGATGAACACTGCAATATACGCTGTGAAATAAGGCTTATTGACAATATGATAAATCTGACGATATCGGATGATGGGAGAGGCTTCGACTTTGCAAGGATCAGGGAGAAGCTTATCCATAGGGGACTGCTCCAGGATGAAATC
The DNA here is from genome assembly GCA_035627615.1 of Clostridia bacterium. Taxonomy (GTDB): domain Bacteria; phylum Bacillota; class Clostridia; order Lutisporales; family Lutisporaceae; genus BRH-c25. The sequence goes on along the minus strand of DASPLL010000051.1, from coordinate 1,721 downwards.
GCATGCACCCTTACAGATAACGAAGCAGTACGGCTGATGATAGATAATCATATTTCAACCAAAGATGATGTCACCTATACCTCAGGAAGAGGCCTGGGTCTGTCCTCAGTCAAAAAAGAGACTGAAAGACTGGGAGGAGCCTTTAGGATAGTATCTGACAGAGGACTGGGCACCAGATTCCTTTTCAGGTTCCCATATGATACGGCAGCTGAGATTTCAGGCATACCTGCCGCACCAACTGATGTATAGCAAAGCGCCTTTGTTATGGCGCAAACACCTTCAAAAAATGTTTTTTTACCTCTATGTCCAGAGGTAGATCCGGTCCCCGCTCTCCGTCCAGATCCGTCTCACAGCTCCCGTCACAGGCTATATTAAGCCTATCGGTCTGGAAATGATATAGATTAGAGTCCCCAATATGCTCTCCTCTCAATATCTTAAGGAATATAGAGAGGATATTTGTTATATTGGCATTCTTAATTGCTATGACATCCATAAGTCCATCATCGATTTTTGCATGGGGAGCAAGTCTGTTGAAGCCTCCTGCGGAGCTGCCGTTCAGTATGAGAAACAACAGGAAGTTATCTTCAATCACATTGCTTCCATATTGCAGACGCATTTTAAATGGAGTAAACTTTGGTATCTCTTCTATACCTTTCATATAATAGGCCAATTTCCCCAGGGCATTTTTCATATTTGTTTCCGTTTTATACGGTATATCGGTCAGCAGTCCGACGCTGCACACATTCAGGAAGTAACTGTCATTGGCCCTGCCTATATCCACCTTCTTCAATCTGCCCTTTTCGATGATTTCACAGCAGGTTTCTATATCCCTTGGTATGTTAAGGTGCGCCGCAAAATCGTTTGCCGTACCGAAAGGAAATATGCCGACCGGAAGGCTGAGCCTCATGGATGCCATTATATTCACCACGCTGCTTAAAGTACCATCGCCGCCGGAAATACATATGACCTCATAATCCTCATGAATATCTGAAAAGGCTTCTTCCAGTGTCTTGATATCACTACTCCTGTATGGAACCATCACATAGCCGGCCTTCTGGAACCTTTCGACAAGATAGTCCAGCCTGTTCTTAAGGGTTCCGTCTCCGGAAAAGGGATTGTATATGAATTTTAATTTTTTCATGCATTCACCCCGATTTATATCATTATAGCATTCAGTAAAGTATATTCTATTAGATTTTGTCATTATCATTATATTTATAAAATTATGATTTGCGATTTTTGATATTTATATTGGGTAAACTAATTTCAAAATAAATTTTAAAATCGGAAGGAACAGTGATATGGAAAAGAAGTATAAACACAGGAAATCAAATAAAAATGGCCTGTTAGCGCTGGAGGCGGATATGAGAAAAGCCCATCTCATCTCCAATATAAGGGAGCAGGCTGAGCTGGGCGACGAGGAGGAAAACAAGGGAAGGAGCTAAATTGCCCTCACGGGTTCGAATCCGGCTATATATATATAATAAAAAAAACTGCTCAATTGGCAGTTTGCTTTCTTTGATGGCCAGACTGTCCGAAAAGTCAGTCGCAGCAACACCTGAGACGCTATGAAATATGGTATAATTGATATAACAGGATTATTGAGGGTGGTGCTGAAGATGAAGTATATTCAAGGCCGGGACAGATCACAAATTACTCTGTTTCCCGATTGCATCGAAGACTATGTTGCAGAGGATAACCCGGTAAGGGTTATTGATGCA
>DASPLL010000050.1:0-30658 GCA_035627615.1 Clostridia bacterium | reverse complement strand
AAGCTGGATTTTTGTGGTAATCACAAAATATCCTTCATTGATTCGTGGGGACACACAGCCATAGTATGCTGCTTAACGGACCCACATTGTTTTTGCTGGTTTTTCGTGGTAATTTACGTCCGTTTATATCCTGTCTGTTTTTGCCCTGTTTGCGACAGGAACTTTATCTTAACATGATCGTTATCCAGAGTCAACTGGAAGTTTTTCCTTCCTGCTGTCTTGCATTTCCTGCCGGTTACCGGCTACAGCGCCCGACTTTCATCCTCGAATCTCGTATCTCGAGTCTCGCATCTGTCTGCCGAAGCAGGAATTACATCTTATCACTCTTGCCGGCTAATGTCAATTGGTAACTCATAGTGACCTTTAGAAAGCAAAAAGGCTTTACTACTAATTCATTGATATAATAGCAGCCTTATATATTATAAACTGTTTATACATTTATTATTTATACAAAATTAAAATTTTTAGATATTCCTTAAAATTGATATGCTAATATTCTCTCTTAGCGACAAATCAACCAGCTTTGGTTCTTTAAGCTGCACGCCTTCCTTATCGAAGTACACCATGACCTTTGGTTTTATATTGAAGCCTAGTATTTCATCATCGATTACTACCCCTTTTTCTTTTGTGCTTAACTCAATCCACTGTCCATATCTGTATATTACTATTGTATTTATCAGCGCCTTCACTATCTCATGGTTGAAATAAAAGTTTCCCGAACCCAACAGGTATTCCACGCTTTCTGATCTGGTATGCTTTGTTCTGTAAGGCCTGTCACTTATCAATGCATCATATACATCACAAACAGCTATTATCTTTGCCATTGTATGTATTTTGTCATTGACCAGTCCATTGGGATAACCTGTACCATCAAACCTTTCGTGGTGTTCAAGTATTATATTATAAATCTCTGCTCCAAAGCCTCCGTTGTTTTGAACTATTTCAAAACCGTATCTGGGATGTCTTTGAATGATCAATTTTTCCGACTCTGTCAACTGTCCTGTTTTATTAACTATTTCTCTAGGTATCTCTGTCATGCCTACATCGTGAAGCAGAGCCGCGGTCCCGAGTATAAACAGCCGGTTGATCGGAAAGTACAATTCCTTTCCTACTGCAACAGAGTAAATGGCAACACTTATACTGTGTCTGAATGTGTTATCTCCTATTACTCTCAAGGGTATCATCAGGTTGATGATTTTATCGTTTTTCAGCAGATCAATAATGATATCTTTAAGTTCATATATATTTTTCTCTTTTTTTATGAATTTCATGACCTGTGTATCAATTATTTCAATAGCTTCCTTAATGAGTATTTCTTTTATATTTAAGAGCTCTGAAGAATTATTGTAGCCCAAATCTCTAAAAACATAAACAGAGTCTATGTAATTTTTCTTAAGTCCTAAAATAGTGCTTTCAGTTATTACACTGTTCTTCCTGGCAAGAGTCTTACCGCTCGAGGTGCAAACATCAGATGCTAAAATGTCTCCAGCCAGTAATTCAGCCACATTTACTTCCAATATCCTTTCAGCCATATTTATCCCCCTTCAAATCTATAACACCTTATAACCCTATTATACAAGAAATTACAAAATTATCAAAAAAATATGTAAAAAAGGCTTCTATTGAAGCATTCTAACAACCAAGGAAGCCTTTTTTGAAACTCGCTGACGGGGCATGACATATTAAGGTGGAATTGATGCCCCTGCTCGTTATAAAAAAGGCTTCCATTGAAATATTTTAACAACCAGGGAAGCCTTTTTTGAAACTCGCTGACGGAAAGTAACACACTAAGGAAATTTATACTTTCCTACTCGTTATAAAAAAGAAGAGCAGTTGTTACTGCTCCTGCTCCTCTTCACTGCTTATTTTTGCTATCGAAACCAGGCTTTCATTTTCAGGAACCCTCATCAGCTTAACGCCCTGTGTGCTTCTTCCCATTTCCGATATCTCATTCACATTCAATCTGATGATAACACCTGATAAATTGATAAGCATTATTTCGTCATTGTCCTTTACAACCTTCATTCCTACAACATTTCCAGTCTTACTGGTTATCTTTGAGGTCAATATTCCTTTACCTCCCCTGGACTGGACCCTGTATTCATTTACAGGTGTACGCTTGCCGTAACCCTTTTCACTTATTACCAGAAGGTCTGCTCCTTCTTCCATTATGTCCATACCTATTACAGCATCTCCGGGATTCAGGGATATTCCTCTTACTCCCTGAGCTCCGCGTCCCATAGATCTTACATCACTTTCAGGGAATCTTATGGACAGACCATTCTTTGTGGCAGCTATAAGCTCAGTTGTTCCACGGGTAAGCTTGACGCCGATCAATTCATCATTGTCAAGGAGGCTTATGGCTGTGATGCCTGTATTCCTGGACGTGTCATATTCTTTCAACTCTGTCTTTTTAATTGTACCGTGCTTTGTCATGAATATAAGATACTTACCGTCATCAAAATCCTTGATTTTTATTACTGCACTGACTTTTTCATCCGAATCAAGCTGCAGAAGATTTACCAGGGCTGTTCCTTTAGCTTGCCGGCCTGCTTCAGGTATCTCATAGGTCTTCAGCTTGTACATCTTTCCTTTGTTTGTAAAGAACAGAATGTAATTATGGGTGGAGGTTATGAATAAATGCTCCACAAAATCCTCTTCCCTTGTCTGAAGTCCGTTTATTCCCCTGCCGCCTCTTTTCTGGCTCTTGTAAGTGTCTGCCGGAAGTCTCTTTATATAGCCAAAATGAGTTATTGTAACAGCAGCTTCCTCTTCTTCAATAAAATCTTCAGCATCAAACTCTTCTGCTGCAGCTGTTATCTGAGTCCTTCTCTTGTCATTGAATCTCTTCTTTATTTCCAGAAGCTCATCCTTTATTACCATGAGAAGCTTATGTTCACTGGCAAGAAGTGATCTATAGTATTCAATATCCTTTATCAATCCAAGATACTCTTCTTCTATTTTTCCTCTTTCCAGGCCTGTCAGGCTTCTGAGTCTCATTTCAGCTATTGCTTCAGCCTGAAGTTCGGACAATCCGAATCTGGCCATCATTCTTTCCTTGGCTTCGGCTACATTCTTGGAGCTTCTCAGTATGTTTATTATCTCGTCAATATTGTCAAGTGCTATTCTCAAGCCTTCCAAAATATGAGCTCTTGCCTCGGCCTTCCTGAGATCGTATTGGGTTCTTCTTGTTACAACATCCTTCTGATGGTTTATATAATGGGTTATTACACTCTTAAGGTTCAATACCTTCGGCTGTCCGTCAACAAGAGCAAGCATTATTATACTGAAGGTATCCTGCATTTGAGTATGCTTATAAAGCTGGTTCAGTATTATGTTTGCATTTGCATCTCTCTTAAGCTCTATTACAATTCTCATTCCATTTCTGTCGGATTCATCCCTTAAGTCGGAAATACCTTCTATTTTCTTATCCTTTACGAGATCTGCTATTTTCTCAATCATTGAGGCCTTGTTTACCTGATAAGGTATCTCATTGACAACTATTCTCTGCCTGTTGCCGCTCATCTCCTCAATTTCCGCTTTAGCCCTTACAGTAACCTTTCCTCTTCCGGTACTATACGCCTTTTTTATGCCTTCCCTGCCCAATATTATCCCGCCGGTAGGAAAGTCGGGGCCTTTTATATGCTTAAGCATATCCTCCAGCTCTATTTCCGGATTTTCTATGTTTGCCACCGTACAGTCAATAACTTCTCCCAGATTATGCGGCGGTATTGAAGTGGCCATACCTACAGCTATACCGTTACTTCCGTTTATCAGAAGATTTGGGAATCGTGAAGGAAGAACAGTTGGTTCCTTCAGACTTTCGTCGTAATTGGGCATAAAATCAACTGTTTCTTTTTCTATATCCCTGAGCAGCTCCACCGCTATTTTTGACATTCTTGATTCGGTATAACGCATTGCCGCAGCGCTGTCTCCGTCTATGGAACCAAAGTTCCCGTGACCGTCGATCAGCATATATCTGTATGAGAAATCCTGGGCCATTCTGACCATTGTATCATAGACGGAAGCATCTCCGTGAGGATGATACTTACCCAAAACTTCACCTACTGTTGTAGCAGACTTTCTATGGGGTTTATCCGGAGTAAAACCAACATCGTTCATTGCGTATAGAATTCTTCTGTGAACAGGCTTCAAACCATCCCTTACATCAGGCAATGCTCTTTGAACTATAACGCTCATCGCATAGTCTATAAACGATTTTTTCATCTCGTCTTCGATGTTTACCGGCATTATCTTTTGATTTTCATAATCCAAATCTATTACCTCCAAAGCTTATCCAATATACAACTGCACTTACCCACCAGAATATCCGAGCATTCCTTCGAAGCCCGTACGGGCGATTCATGAATCGCCCCTACGTCTCGTGTCTCGTATCTGGTGTCTAGTCGTTATACATCAAGATTCCTTACATATTTGGCATTGTGTTCTATAAATTCCCTTCTGGGCTCAACCTTGTCCCCCATAAGTACGGTAAATATTTCATCAGCAGCCACCGCATCCTCCATTGTTACCTGGAGTATCGTCCTGGTCTCGGGATCCATTGTTGTGTCCCAAAGCTGTTCCGCATTCATTTCTCCTAAGCCCTTGTACCTTTGTATAGTTGAGTTTTCTCTGCCTATCTGCTTGAATACGTTTTCAAGCTCTTTATCGTTATAGGCATAATAGTCCTTGTTTTTCTTTCTAACCTTGTATAGTGGCGGCTGTGCAATATAAACACATCCTGCGTCAATAAGAGGAGCCATGTATCTATAGAAGAAGGTCAGGAGCAGCGTTCTTATGTGAGCCCCGTCGACATCGGCATCCGTCATCATTATTATCTTTCCGTATCTCATTTTTTCAAGGTTAAAATCATCGCTGATTCCCGCGCCGAAAGCTGTTATCATTGCTCTTATCATCTCGCTGGTCAGTATCTTATCCAATCTGGCTTTTTCCACATTAAGTATCTTACCTCTTAACGGCAGTATTGCCTGGAACCTTCTGTCCCTTCCCTGCTTTGCAGAACCTCCCGCAGAATCACCCTCAACTATATATATTTCACAAAGCTTTGGATCCCGCTCTGAACAGTCGGCCAGCTTGCCTGGAAGTGTGGTGCTCTCAAGCACATTTTTTCTTCTGGTAAGCTCCCTTGCTTTTTTGGCAGCATCCCTGGCTCTTGCAGCTGTCAATGCTTTTTCCACAATTACCTTTGCATCTGACGGGTTTTCTTCAAGGTATGCTTCAAAGTATTCTGTTACTATAGAATCTACTATACCTCTTACCTCAGGATTTCCAAGCTTTGTTTTGGTTTGTCCCTCAAACTGCGGATCAGACAGCTTTACGCTTATTACACAGGACATACCCTCCCTGACATCTTCCCCTATGAGGTTTGCGTCGTTTTCCTTGAGGTATTTGTACTTTCTGGCATAATCATTTATTACCTTGGTAACGGCAGTTTTAAAACCGCTTGTATGGCTTCCGCCTTCCATTGTGTTTATATTATTTGCAAAGCTGAAAATGCTCTCTGCATATCCGTCATTGTATTGCATTGCTATTTCAACGTCTATATCATCTTTTTTAGATTCGAAATATACGGGCTCTTTATGAAGAACCTCTCTATTTTTATTAAGATATTTAACAAAGGATATTATTCCACCCTCAAATTGGAAAGTCTTCTCAGTGTTATCCCTTTCGTCCTTGAGATTTATCCTTATTCCCTTGTTGAGAAATGCCAGCTCTCTGAGCCTGTGCTCAAGGGTATCAAAGCTGTACTCAAGTTCGTCAAACACCTCAGAATCGGGCTTGAAGGAAACCTTTGTACCTGTTGATTTTGTATTGCCTATAACCTTTAGTTCAGTAACCGGTGTTCCTCTTTCATATCTCTGCTGATATACCTTTCCTTCTCTCTTTACCTCTACCACAAGCCATTCAGATAAAGCATTCACTACAGATACACCAACACCGTGCAAACCGCCTGAAACCTTGTAGCCTCCACCTCCGAACTTACTTCCGGCATGAAGGACGGTAAGTGCTACTTCAACTGCAGGCTTGCCTAGTTTAGGATGGATCCCAACCGGAAAACCTCTTCCATCATCTTCATTACTTATTGAGTTGTCAGGGTGGATTGTAATGTTTATATTCTTGCAGACGCCTACTAATGCCTCATCTATACTATTATCCACTACCTCCCATACCAGGTGATGCAGACCCTTAGTTCCAGTGCTGCCTATATACATTCCGGGTCTTTTTCTTACAGCTTCTAATCCTTCCAATACTTGAATCTGTTCCGCTTCATATGCAGTTGTATTCTTTTTTTCTACCATTTGTGTACGTTTCCCCCTTTACTTCAACGATATATCGTCAATGAATCCGGCTCTTTTGTATAAGGTAACAGAAGAAATGGGAGACAAATATATTATTGTCTTTTTATCCTTTTCCGCCAAAATAAAAGATTTTGCTTCATCCTCTGATATTTTCCTTATGAAGCCCTCGTCCTCTGCAGTTTTTAAAAACTCCCTCGTGTTGCTGGATGTATTGCTGGATTCAATATCCATTATAGAAATTATATCCTTCAGGGATATTACAACATCTCCACCAAGATGCATAAACATCTTCTTGCCCTCCCTTTTATACAAATAAACACATTATGTCCATACTATATTATTATAACCTTTTGTGTAAAAAACTAAAAGCTTTATTCTTGTAGTAGCCTTCCTCCAGTTACTTTAAATACTGCAGAGCCATCCAGCTTGAGTTTTTCCAGGTACTCTACATCGGTACAGGTTATCACTGTCTGTATCTTCTTTATAAACTCAATCAGATATTTCTGTCTTTCATTATCAAGCTCTGAAAAAACGTCATCCAGCAGTAGTACAGGTAATTCTTCCGTCTCTTCTTCTATATACTTAAGCTCAGATATTTTAAGAGAAAGCAGTGCTGTCCTCTGCTGGCCCTGGGATGAATAAGTCTTGACCTCTGTATCGTTAATAAAAAAAAGTATGTCCTCCCTATGAGGCCCCTTGTGTGTAACACCTCTTTTCATATCAATTCCCATGGACTTTTCCAGTGCGTTAATAAAGGACTTTTTTATATCATTTTCGGAATTATTTTGATATTCTATAGAAGAATTATATTTAAGCCTTAATACCTCTTTTCCGTTAGATATTGTTTTATGAGTATCAGCTGCAATGTCACATATGTTATTTATAAAATTTTTTCTTGTCATTATTATCTTTGCACCAAAGCCAGCCAGCTGCTCATTCCATATGTCCATGGTCTTTAGTATGCTGCTGTTGGTTCTTGCTTCGTCAAGAAGATTGTTTCTCTGTTCAAGCACTTTGAGATATTGCACAAGGTTATAATAATATCCCGGCTTTACCTGTGAAAGTATTATATCCATGAATCTTCTTCTTTCAACAGGTCCTTCTTTAATTATTTTCATATGATCGGGAGAAAATATCACAGTATTGAGATTTCCTATAAGCTCTCCTATTTTACAAAGCTTTACTCCGTTCATTTTTATCTGCTTTTTCATATTTCTGCTCAGATATATATCTATTGATTTTTCATCCTTTTCCTTTAGAAAATCAACTTTTATCCTGGCATCCTCGTTATTCCAGTTTATAAGCTCCGAGTCTTTTTGTGTCCTGTGGGATTTTCCTGTAGAAGCCATATATAAGGCTTCAATGATATTCGTCTTTCCCTGTGCGTTCTGACCGTAAAATATATTAATCCCTTCACTGAGTTTCATGTCAAGAGCATTATAATTCCTATAATTTTTTAGGCTGACTCTTTTAATATACAATATAAGCACCCCGACAATACTTTAAATAATCTTTACTTCCTCATCAAAAACCTTTACTATGTCTCCTTTGTGGAGCTTCTTTCCCCTTGCTGTTTCAACATTTCCGTTTACTTTTACCAGGCCGTCCTGAATTATGTTTTTTGCCTCTCCGCCTGATCCTACCAAGCTTTCAAATTTCAAAAACTGATCCAGCTTTATAAATTCTGTTTCTATTTTTACTTCTCTCATGTTTTCACTCTCTTCCTCTTTTCGATTAAAACCACCCTTAAAGGGTGGTTTTAAGAGCTAATTATTTTTTTTGAACCGTGCAGGAAGCACCAGATATAAATAGCCTGTATTGTCACAGGGCCTTATTATGCTTGGGCTTACATTTGTAGTAAACTCTATGTTTATATCCCCGCTTTCCATAACCTTGAGCACATCTATGAAGTATTTTGCGTTAAAAGCTATTTCAATATCGCTGCCTTCTTTTTGTATTTTTACTTCTTCATGAACATCACCATTTTGTGAGTTTGACATTATAACCATAAGCTCATCATTAATTTCGAACTTTATCATATTATTGCTGGAATCCCTTGCAAACAATGCTGCCCTGTCGCATGCCTCCATAAGCTTATCAGAAGGAACCTTTATTTTTATCTTATATTCCGACGGTATTATCTGCTTATAGTTAATAAATTCCCCTTCCAATAGCCTTGATACTATTATTGTGCCCTCAACCTGAACTTGAATGTGGTTTTTTGAAAAATAAATATTTATAGGGTCTTCGTTTTCATTCAGTATTTTACCTATTTCAGAAAGGGTTTTACCCGGAATAACAGCTCTGAAGCTGTTGTCATTAATTATCTTAGTCCATTTGACCGCCATTCTGAAACCATCAAGTGCAACCATAGTCAAATTTTCACCTGATACATCAAAAAGTACTCCAGTAAGTATAGGCCTGACTTCATCTGCTGACACTGCGAATATTGTACTTCTAATCATGTCCCTCAATATATTTTGCGAAAGAGTTATACCGTTTTCCTTTTTTACTACAGGAAGCTCCGGGAATTCATCATGAGGAAGCGTAACAACCTTAAAATTAGACCTTTCACTTTTTATGTAAACTAAATTTCTTTCTGCCGTTTCTATTTCTATATCTGCGTCCGGGAGCTTTCTCACTATTTCCCCGACTATTTTAGAAGATAATACAACCTTACCTGCTTCTATCACATCTACATTTGATACAGTTTCTATACCTATTTCAAGATCTGTAGCTGTAAGCTTGAGCTTTCCGTTTTTTGCATCAAAAAGTATTCCTTCAAGGATAGGAAGAGTAGTTTTTGAAGGGACTGCTTTCTGAACAATATTTATGCTTTCCAGGAGAGTAGATTTTGTAGTTATTATTTTCATTGTGGATAACCTCCGAAAATCATTTTAATATAATATAATATAATTATTTTAGTAGTAATAGTAATAGGGGCTGTTAATAAGTGAAAAAGCCCCATAAACCGTTGAATAATAACAAATTCAGGTGTTCATAACCTGTGGAGTATTTAATAAAATTATGGTGATAAAAAGGGATAACTAAAATAGTTGAAAAATTTATCAACAGTTTATCAATAAAATATAAACAGGATATTAAGATAAACTTCAATACTAACCTTCTATTTTGCTCTTAAGCTCCTCCAGTACAGATTTTAACTGAATGTCAATTTTCATGTCGGAAGAAATCTTTTCATAGGCATGCATTATAGTAGTATGGTCCCTTCCGAACTCTTCGCCTATTCTGGGCAAGGACAGGTCTGTAAGCTCTCTGCAAAGGAACATGGCTATCTGTCTTGGCAGCACAATTGATTTATTTCTTTTCTTTGCATTGAAATCTTCAATTTTTATATTATAGTATTGGCCTACTATGTCTTTTATTGCAGAAGGAGTAACCAGCTTAGGTTTGGAATTGGATATTATATCCTTTAAAGCTTCATTAGCAAGGTCTTCGTTTATTTCTCCATTTGTGAGGGAGGAATAAGCGACGATCCTTATCAGCGCTCCTTCAAGCTCTCTTATATTTGATTGTATTTTTTTTGCAATGAGCTGCATAACGTCATCAGATATAGAGAGGTTTTCCACTTTTGCCTTTTTTCTAAGTATGGCAATTCTTGTTTCCAGATCAGGGGGCTGTATGTCAGCAATAAGTCCCTGTTCAAATCTGGATCTGAGCCTGTCCTCCAAAGTAGGTATTTCCTTCGGAGGTCTGTCGCTGGAAATAATGATCTGCTTATTAGCTTCATATAGAGAATTGAAGGTATGGAAAAATTCTTCCTGGGTTCTTTCCTTACCGGCAATAAATTGTATATCGTCTATAAGAAGTACGTCTACATTTCTATATTTACCTCTGAATTCATTGTTTCTATCATCTCTTATTGAGTTAATAAGTTCATTAGTGAAGGTTTCTGAAGAAATATATACAACCTTTGATTTTTTATTCTGTTTTAAAATGTAGTGTCCTATAGCGTGCATAAGATGGGTCTTTCCGAGCCCAACACCCCCGTAAATAAAAAGAGGGTTGTATGCTTTTGCCGGTGATTCCGCAACTGCGACTGAGGCTGCATGGGCGAGACGGTTGCTGTTGCCTATGACAAAAGTATCAAAAGTATACTTGGGATTTAAAGAGGAATTGACTGCCTCTTCAACTACATTTCTTTCATCACTGTCCTTCATTAAGGAAGCATAGTTATCTTCCGTAGGTATGATGAACTTTATTTCATAATACTCTGAGGTAACCTGCTTTAGAGCATTTTTAATAAGTGTGACATATCTTGCTTCCAATATACCTTTTGTAAAATCGTCAGGTACAGAAAATGCAAAAAGGTTGTCCCTGACTGAAAGTGGCTGTATAGCTTTAAGCCATGTATTGAAGCTTACTTCTGTCAATTCAACTTTTATTACATCTAAAGTCTTTTCCCAGACTTCCTTTATATGTGAGTACATTTCCAGCCTCCTTAGCTATATGTTCCGCACCAGATACTTCATATATAAACAGTGTGAAACACTTTCCTTGGTTGTTATAAACATCACCTGCATATGTATGACGTAGATGATATTTATTAAACTATATTGTCAACAGACTTATACACAGCAGCGCAGCATTATTAAGACAAGCAGATGAAAATATGATTATGAATAAAAATGTGTATAATTTGTTAATATAATTCTGTATAAAAAAATATAAAATAGCTTATCAACAATAAAAAAATGTGATTATCCACATACAAATCAAAGACTTTCATTAGATTATTGACAATATAATGAAAGTTAATACACAGACTTGACGAGTTATACACAAATTATACACAACTGTTGATAACTTTAGCAAAAATATTAAGTTATACACAACCATATAATTATAATAGCAAAACGAAAGGGTAAATTCAATAAAAATAAGATTATTATCCACAATATTGGAGTTGTTCTAAATACTTTATCCACAAGAAACAAGAACCAGACTTATAAAGCAATAGTATCAGCTTTAAAATAAATGGAGGCCGAAAGGTAATAAATTGTGGTAATATGTGTGAAATAGGTATAAAATATTATATTGACACGCACATGCAATGTCTATATAATTTTAATAGTAAAGTGGTGAATTATGCTTTATTGTATAAATGCATTAGAATAAATGTTAGGGGGTGTGTATTATGCTAATGACATATCAGCCAAAGAAGAGACAGCGTAAGAAAGTTCATGGTTTCAGAGAGAGAATGGGTACTGCTACAGGCAGAGAAGTCCTCAGAAGAAGAAGAAGAAAAGGTAGAAAAAGATTGACAGTATAAGGCCGCAACCCGTGGCCTTTTTCTGTAGTTACTCCGGCATCAAAGACGTTAGGTCAAAATAAAGGGAAGGTTTACTGATTCCGGAGATTCCTTGTATGACGGAGGATGGTTATGACAACATTGCACAAGCTCAAAAAAAATAATGAATTCAAAAAAGTATATAATGAAGGAAGATATTACGTAGAAAAATATGTTGTCATGTACATATTCATGAATAATTCTGCCTTAAACAGGGTAGGTTTCTCGGTAAGTAAAAAAGTAGGCAACAGTGTTGTAAGAAATAGAGTAAAAAGGCTTATGAAGGAAGTATACAGGCAGTTTGCAGGAAGGATAAAGCTGGGTTATGATATAGTTTTTACGGCCAGAGCAGGCAGCGGAACTGCTGGTTTTTCTGAAATAGAGAAGAACATTAAATCAATCATGAAAAAGGCCAAGCTTCAGAAAATCGAGGAATAAATGAAGAAGTTTTTTATTATTATAATAAGAGCATATCAGATATTTATTTCTCCATTATCCAGGGGAAATTGCAGGTTTGTCCCTACTTGCTCCAATTATGCAATAGAAGCTATAAACAGACATGGAGCAATATATGGTCTATATCTGTCTGCAGGACGTATCCTGAGATGCAATCCTTTTAGTCCCGGTGGATATGATCCTGTACCTGAAAAGAAAGAAAAACCTTAGGTTTTAATATAAACTGAATATAAGGGGGAAAAAACTTGTTAGATTTTATTGCCGAACCTTTAGGTATGCTATTGAGATTCATATTTGATTTTGTAGGTGATTATGGATACTCAATTATTATTTTCACTATATTGACAAAGATATTGCTGCTCCCAATAAACATCAAACAGACAGAATCAACTAAACGGATGAATGAGATTAATCCGTTGATGAAGGAAATCCAGGAAAAGTATAAGAATGACAAGGAAAAGATGAATCAAAAACTTTTAGAGCTTTATAAGGAGCACAACTACAATCCTGCTTCAGGCTGTTTACCGGCACTGATACAGATGCCGATACTTTTTTCTTTGTTCTATGTTATACAGAACCCTGTCAAGTATGTATTTTTGGACGCTAATGTATATGCAGGTATTGCAAAGAACTTTTGGTGGCTTACTGATCTAGGAAAATCAGAGATGTCAGCGACATTGCTCCGGGTAGGAGGCTTCGGACTGCCTATACTGGCAGTATTATCGGCAGCAACTACATATTATCAGATGAAGATGATCAGTCCGCAAAAAAACAAGGTGGAAAAGGGAAAAGGGGATCAAACACAGCAGACACAGCAGATGATGACGAACATAATGCCTATAATGTTCGGCTGGATTACGCTCAGTGTACCTTCAGGCCTTGCTTTGTATTGGGTAGTAGGTAACCTGTTCACTATTATTCAGCAGTATTTTATGATGAAGCCTCAAGTTGTAAAAAAGGAGGTAGAATAAGCAATGATGATGGTGGAAAAGTCGGCAAAAACTATAGAGGAAGCGATTCAGTCAGCTTTAGAGGAACTGAAGGCAGACAGGGACAAGGTGGATATTGAGATACTGGAGCAGCCGGCCAAGGGTATATTCGGTATAATAGGTTCTAGGAATGCAAAAGTAAGGGTATCTTTAAAGGAAGAAAAGGCTCCGGAGAAAAAAAGAGAAGATAAAATAGAGAAAAAAGAGATTAGGATAACAGATTATACTCTTGAGAAGGAAAAAGCAAGGAAATTCCTGAGAGATGTACTGGAATCCATGGATATAAAAGCAGAGATAAGAGTAAGAGATACAAAAGAAGGTCTGTATATAAACCTGGCTGGACCAAAGATGGGTGTAATAATAGGCAGAAGAGGGCAGACCCTTGATTCTCTTCAATATCTTGTCAGCCTGGTAGTTAACAAGGATAAGGAAAGAGAAAGCTTTGTGAAAGTTATACTGGATACCGAAGACTACAGGAAGAAGAGGGAAGAGACGCTGCAGAGGCTGGCCAGAAGGTTGGCAGAAAGGGTGCAGAAGACAGGCAAGAAGGTTGAGCTTGAACCCATGAATCCATATGAAAGAAGGATTATTCATTCTACTCTTCAGGAATTCGTTGATATTACAACATTCAGCGAAGGTGAAGAACCATATAGGAAAGTAATTATATCACATAAATAACAGACAGAAGCCCGGTATTAAAGATACTGGGCTTTTTTTTTCAATAGAGCATTAATTTAATTATTATAGATTTTATTTCCAATATGATACTCAGTAATATATAATAGCATATGAAAGTATATAAACAAGCTGTCGGACACAATAATAATTAGGAAGCAGCTAGTGCTTATTAACACAACAAATTTCTAATCTTTCATAGTGTTAATAAGCACTAGCATAACATTGATTCAGTGCCTCGCATGCCTTAGAAAGGATATACGTTACGAGGCACTATCTCAAAGGAGAGGATAAAAATGTTTGATGGTACTATTGCTGCGATTGCTACAGCGCCAGGGGAAGCTGGAATAGGTATAGTGAGGATAAGCGGCGATAAAGCTGTGGAAATATTGAAAAAGGTGTTTAAACCAAAAAGAAAAACTGATATAGATGAAATACCTTCAAGGACGGTAGTATATGGTTATGCCGTTGATAATAACGGAATGGTATTGGATGAAGTACTGGTTATCATTATGCGTAAGCCATACTCCTATACTACAGAGGACGTTGTCGAGATACACTGCCATGGAGGTATAGTACCTGTCAGAAGAATAATGGAGGAAGTTCTGAGAAGTGGCGCTTATATTGCTGAGCCGGGGGAATTTACCAAGCGCGCTTTTTTAAACGGAAGGATAGATCTGGCACAGGCGGAGGCCGTTATAGATGTAATTACCTCAAAAACAGAAACAGGGCTTAATGCGGCGTTGGATCAGCTTGAGGGAGAGCTTTCCAAAGAAATAAAAGAAATCATGAGCATGCTTCTTTCAATGCTTGCACATATAGAGGCATCTATAGACTTTCCAGAGCATGATGTAGAAGAGATAACAGTAGAAAAAATAAGAGATATGCTTATTGAAGCCAAAGCTTCTGCTGCAGCTTTGGCAGAATCCTTCGAAGAAGGCAAGATCGTAA
Organism: Clostridia bacterium; assembly: GCA_035627615.1. Lineage (GTDB taxonomy): Bacteria > Bacillota > Clostridia > Lutisporales > Lutisporaceae > BRH-c25. Next base: position 15,956 of record DASPLL010000050.1, on the reverse strand, counting down.
GAGACGGACTCAGCACGGCAATAATAGGACGTCCTAATGTGGGAAAATCATCACTACTGAATGTACTTCTCAAGGAAAGCAGGGCAATAGTGACTGAGGTACCAGGGACAACAAGAGATATAATTGAGGAATTTCTGAATATCGGGGGAGTGCTTATAAAGCTTATCGATACGGCAGGTATAAGGGAGACAGAGGACATTGTTGAAAGAATCGGAGTGGAGAGAACTAAGACGGCGATAGATAATTCCGATCTGGTAATTCTTGTCCTTGATGCTTCCGAGGAGCTATCCCGTGAGGATATAGAGATCATGGATTCTATAAAGGGTAAGAAGGTTATAGTTGTATTGAACAAAACGGACCTGGGGCTTAATATAAATGAGAAGCACTTGACAGATTTGTTCGGAGACGATAATATAGTTGAAATGTCTGTAAAAGAACGAATCGGTATTGACAGGCTGGAGGAAAGAATAAAAGGGCTGGTATTCCACGGAAGGCTAAGTATAGGTAAAAACAAGATGGTAACCAGCATCAGACACAAGAATCTCCTGGACAGGGCACTGGAGAGTATGGAAAAGGCTCTGTCTTCCATTGAGGAAGGTATACCTGTGGATCTGATATCTGTGGATATAAGAGAAGCGTGGAGTAATTTGGGAGCGATTACAGGGGATACAGTAGAAGAAGATATTGTGAAAGAGATATTCAGCAAATTCTGTATAGGTAAATAGAGGTGAAACCATGGAATATTTAGCGGGAGAATATGATGTTGTAGTTATCGGGGCAGGACATGCAGGAAGTGAGGCTGCTCTGGCATGCGCAAGGATGGGAATGAAGACCCTGGCTGCAGCGATGAACCTGGACAGTATTGCAATGATGGCATGTAATCCTTCCATAGGAGGGCCGGCAAAGGGCAATATTGTAAGGGAACTGGATGCGTTAGGCGGAGAAATGGGTGTAAATACTGATAAAACAATGCTGCAGATAAGGATGCTGAATACGAAGAAAGGTCCTGCTGTAAGGGCTTTAAGAGCACAGGTGGACAAAAAACTGTATCAGGATAGAATGAAAAAAGTATTGGAAAACCAGGAAAACCTGCAGGTAAAGCAGGCGGAAATAATAAGGATTAATGTGGAGAACAATTGTGTGACTGGGGTGGTAACAAGCCTGGGTGCAGTATTCAGGTGTAAGTGTGTTATATTGGCTGCCGGGGTCTATCTGAAAGGAAAGGTTGTAATAGGTGAGGTCAGTTATGACGGAGGTCCTAACGGACTGTTCCCTGCCGCAAAGCTTTCTGACTGCCTTGAAGCCCTGGGTATAAAGCTAATGAGATTTAAAACAGGGACTCCGGCCAGAATTGATGGAAAGACTGTCGACTTCAGCAAGATGGTTGAACAGCCAGGAGACTATGATATCAACACATTTTCTTATATGACCGGCGATATTGAACTGGATCAGAAATCGTGTTATCTGACCTATACAAATAAAGGAACACATGATATCATACGTAAAAATATAAAAAGGTCTCCTCTTTATTCAGGGGATATCGTAGGCGTTGGGCCACGATATTGTCCATCAATAGAGACAAAGATAATATCGTTTCCGGACAGGGAGGAGCACCAGATTTTTATTGAGCCGGAAGGCTTGAACACAAAAGAGATGTATGTGCAGGGAATGTCCTCAAGCTTACCTGAGGATGTGCAGCTTGATATGCTCCATAGCGTTCCTGGTTTGGAAAACTGTCATATTATGAGGACCGCCTATGCTATAGAGTATGACTGTATAGATCCGACACAGCTGCTGCTGAGTCTTGAACATAAAGAAATATCAGGATTGTTCTTCGCAGGACAGATAAACGGAACTTCGGGATATGAGGAAGCTGCTGCGCAGGGCATTATGGCCGGCATAAACGCAGCCCTGAAGCTTAAAGGGCAGGAACCACTTATTCTGGATAGGTCAGAAGCATATATAGGCGTCCTGATAGACGATCTGGTTACAAAGGGAACAAGCGAGCCGTACAGATTAATGACTTCAAGAGCTGAATACAGGCTTATATTGAGGCAGGACAATGCAGATCTGAGACTTACGCAAAAAGGCTATAGCATAGGTCTGGTAACCGAACAAAGGTATAAAAGATTCATAGAGAAAAAGGAGAGCATAGAGAGAGAAGTAGAAAGACTGAAGAAAAAGACAATTTCTATGAATGAGAATATTAAAGAGTATCTGTTAAAGCGGAACAGCGTGGAAATAAAAGGTGGAATAAGCTTGTATGAACTATTGAAAAGACCTGAGATAACATATGACTCTCTGAAAGAGATTGATGATAATATTCCGGAATTGGACAGGGAGACAGCGGAACAAATAGAGATTCAGATAAAGTATGAAGGCTATATAAAGAAACAAATGCAGCAGGCAGGACAATTTAAAAAGCTGGAAAACAAGAAAATACCATACGGAATAGATTTTACAGCCATTAAGGGGCTGTCACTGGAGGCAAGGCAGAAGCTTAAAAATATAAATCCGGTAAATCTTGGTCAGGCATCAAGGATTTCAGGAGTGTCTCCGGCAGATGTATCAGTACTTATGGTATATATCGAACAAATGAGAAGGAGCCGGGGAGGTGAGCAAGCTGGAAAACAGGACAATACTGATTGATGGATTGAAAGAACTGGGAATAGATGCTTCACAGGAAAAATTGGATAAACTTATGATATTTAAAAAACTAATGCTGGAATGGAATGAGAAGGTTAACCTTACGGCAATAACAGAAGAGAAGGAGGTTTTTATCAAACATTTTCTTGATTCTGCTACCTGCCTTTCTACAGGTTACATAAAGGAAGGCATGAGGATAATAGACGTAGGGACAGGCGCGGGCTTTCCAGGTATTCCGGTAAGTATCTTAAAGGATGGACTGAAAGTTACGCTTTTAGACTCACTAAACAAAAGAGTAAGTTATCTGGACGAAGTGATAAGAGAGGTTGATTTAAAGGACATCAACGCTGTGCATGCAAGGGCAGAAGAAGCGGGCAGCAGTAAAATTCACAGAGAAGTTTATGATATAGTATTATCCAGAGCTGTAGCGTCAATGAATGTTTTATGCGAATACTGTCTCCCCTTTTTAAAGGTAGGGGGGTATTTCCTATGTCAAAAAGGACCGGATATAAAAAGCGAATTGGAAGAGGCAGGGCTGGCAATAAAAACTCTGGGTGGAGCAGTAAGGGAAGTAAGAGAATATCAACTCCCCTTCAGTGATATCAAGCATAATATAATAGTAGTTGAAAAGATATCAGTTACTCCGACAAAATATCCCAGAAAACCAGGTAAACCTGCAGCAAGTCCTATTTTATAATTGAAAAACAAGAAATTTGTAACAAAAAAAACAGCTGAAATTGAGTAAAATCAGCCTTTCACAGGCAGGAAGTATTATGGTTATGGCGAATAAGTAAATATATACTATGCGGTAAGGAGAGGAATGAGAAACTTGAATGACAATAAGGCAGTAGTAAATATACCGATTGAAAAGATAGCTCCAAACCCATATCAGCCTAGAAAGGAATTCAGCGGACCTTCTCTTGAGGAACTTGCAGCATCCATTAAAGAGTACGGAGTGCTGCAACCAATTAACGTAAGGAAAATCGGGGAAAACGGCTTTGAACTGATATCAGGGGAAAGAAGATTAAGAGCCTCAAAGCTTGCAGGAGTAAGCCATATACCGGCAATTGTTATTGAGGTGATAGAGCAGGATTCTGCTGTGATAGCATTGATAGAAAATCTGCAAAGAGAAGACTTGAATTTTATGGAAGAGGCGGAAGGTTACCATAATCTGATTAGTGATCATGGGATGACCCAGGAAGAGCTTGCAAAAAAGGTAGGTAAAAAGCAGTCTACAATAGCAAATAAATTGAGGCTGCTGAAGCTTAACGGCAAGATTAAGAAGACAATACTACAGAATGAGCTGACGGAAAGGCATGCCAGGGCTCTGCTGAAGTTACCGGATGACATGCTGCAGGAGAAGGCCCTTTTGAAAATAATTAAGAAATCTTTGAATGTGAAGAAGACGGAAGAACTAGTCGAAAAAATGTTAGATGAAGCTGCTGTGACGGTAGAAGCACCTGTAACGAAGAGAATGAGGGGCAAAATGCATTATAACATATATATAAATACTTTAAAAAATGCCTGTAAGGAGATTCTAAAGACTGGATGCAAGGTTGAATACGAACAAATAGACAAAGGTGAATTTATTGAAATAACAGTTAAGATACCAAAGAAAATATAAAGTACAGGACGCATTGAATGCGTTCTTTTTTTTGAGTGTAACATGTACAATAATGAGTAATGCATTCAATGCACCGGAACACATGAAATGCGTTCACTACTAGAGCTTTCCGCTGAATATCAGTATGCCCATTATTATAAACAGGGCTCCTGCTGCATTCTGTATGTAGATTGGAGGTACATATTTCGTAATATATGCACCTGCGAAAACGCCTATGAAAGAAGAGCATATAAGGGCTAAGCTTGAGCCTACAAACACTGACATTATCGAATTGGATTTTGCAGCTAGCAGCATTGTGGCTAACTGTGTCTTGTCACCCAACTCAGCTATAAACACAAGAAAAAACGTATACAAAACAGATTTTAACATTTTTGTCCTCCTAATTTATAATCTTTGTACTGCATTAATGAGAGCACGTCCTTTTATTTACTTTTTCAATCTGATATAGTGTATATATGGGATCATTATTATGTTTATTCTAAATACCTTTAATATATTAATGGTTTATTATATTATTAGAATATATAAGTTGACGAAGAAGCAAGAAATAGTGCTTACAATGCTTACTATGCGAGGTGTATGCGATGTCGAAATCAATAGCTGTCTTTAATCAGAAGGGTGGTGTGGGAAAAACTACAACTGTTATAAATCTGTCCGCATGTCTGGCGAGCAAAGGAAAAAAGGTTCTTATGCTGGATATAGATCCGCAAGGAAATACTACAAGCGGTATTGGAATTGATAAAACGAAGCTTGAGAAAACGATTTATGATGTTTTGATAAACGCTGATGATCCCAAGGATTGTATTGTTGATACAAACAGGGAGAATTTGTTTATAATACCATCCAGTGTGCAATTGGCCGGTGCGGAGATTGAATTGACAGAGATGAATAAAAGGGAGTTAAAGCTTCGTGAATGTATAGACAGTATAAAATCTGAATTTGACTATATATTTATTGATTGCCCTCCATCCCTTGGCTTATTGTCAATTAACGCCCTATCTGCAGTAGACAGTGTATTGATACCGATTCAGTGCGAATACTATGCTCTGGAAGGAGTCAGCCAGTTGATGAATACAATAAAACTGGTGAAAAAGGGTCTGAACCCCGACTTGGATATAGAGGGAGTCGTACTTAGCATGTTTGATGGAAGGACGAATCTTTCGATACAGGTTGTTGACGAGGTTAAAAAGTATTTTCGTGGGAAGGTGTATACGACTATGATTCCCAGAAACGTTAGGTTGGCAGAGGCACCCAGCTTTGGAATGTCTATAATAGAATATGATATAAAATCAAAAGGTGCTGAATCATATTTGGAACTGGCAGATGAATTTATTGATTTGTGTGAGGAAGTGATATAAATGGTCAATAAAAGAGGACTTGGAAAGGGTCTTGGTGCACTGATACCTGAAAATGAAGAGAAGGTCCAGAATTCAATTATAGAATTGAAGGTTACTGATATCGAGGCTAATGATAAGCAGCCGAGGAGAGCATTTGATGATGAGGCACTTACTGAACTGTCGGAGTCTATTAAGGAGCATGGTGTAGTACAGCCTATAATTGTGAGAAAGCTTGGAAACAACTATCAAATTATTGCAGGGGAGCGGAGATGGAGAGCTTCAAGACTTGCAGGGAAAAAGACTATTCCGGCAATAGTAAAAGAATGCAGTAATCTGGAGGTTATGGAGCTAGCATTGATTGAGAACCTGCAAAGAGAAGATCTGAACTCAATTGAAGAAGCTTTGGCATATAAGAGTTTGATTGAAGAGTATCAGATGACACAGGAGGAAATATCAAAGAAAATTGGAAAGAGCAGGCCTACGATAGCAAATTCATTAAGACTGCTTCAGCTTCCAAAGGAGATCAAGGATATGATTTCCGAGGGAAAAATAACTCAGGGACACGCCAGAGCATTACTCGCAATTGGAGGAGAGAAAAAACAGCTTGAGGTTGCGGAAAAAATCATTAATCAACAATTGAATGTAAGACAAATAGAAAAACTGGCCAAGGATACAAAGCAAAAAGAAAAAAAAGAAAATCCATCGGATATATATCAAATAGAAATAAAGCAACTGGAAGAGAGACTAAAAACAGCTTTGGGTACGAAGGTAACAATACAACATAAAAAAAATAAAGGGAAAATAGAAATCGAGTATTACAGCAATGATGAGCTTGATAGAATTCTCGAATTTCTGGAAAAATAAGGGCTCTTTTAAATTGCGTATATTCAATTATTTTTGTATTGGTAAAGGGTTAACACTTTTAAAGTATTAAGCTTCATATAAGCGAAATATATGCGTATTAGGGGGATTCGATTAATGCAGCAATACATTTTGAGTTCATTTGTGTCGAAAAGCGGTGGAGGTAATAGAGCAGCTGTTGTTTTTGATGATTTTGGCCTTTCTGAGCAACAGATGCTTGAAATAGCAAGGAAGAATAATTTTTCCGAAACTGCATTTATAGATTTCAGGAGAAGCGATGCGAACAGATATAACATCAGGTACTTTACACCGACTGAAGAGGTTGACATTTGCGGGCATGCCGCTCTTGCATCCTTTCATGTTCTGAAACAGCTTGGATATTTGAAGGATCACATTGCATATCATCGTACGAAAGCCGGAGAGTTGAAGGTATTGGTCGATGGGGATATAATACTGATAGAAATGAAGAAGCCTGAAATAGTAATGCAGCTTGATAAGGATGTCGTGTTGAAAACTGTTGATGTTAACAGCAATGAAATATTGACCGATAGTAATGGAAAGATAAGTGTGATATCTACAGGACTTAAGGATATTATTTTAGAAGTCACATGCCTGGAGTCATTGAAGAAGATGAATGTAAAAAGGGAAAGTATGATTGAGGTTTGCAGGGAGTATAATCTTATAGGAATGCATGTTGTTTCACGTGAAACAATTGAAAAGGACTCTGATTTTTGCTGCAGGAATTTCGCCCCGGCGGTTGGTATCGATGAGGAGAGTGCAACAGGTACTTCTAATGCATCACTATTGTATTACATAATGAGAGGCGATAATAGTTTTGATTATAATAAAACCTATAAAGTAGAGCAGGGATATTTTATGAATAGCTCCAGCAACATATATGTGAAAGCAGACAAATCAAGCAAAAGTATATTTGTAGGCGGTATTGCAAGAATAGATAATATGGAAGAGATCTTTATCAGTCACTAGTCACTAGATGCTAGTCAATAGATTTGAGTAGTGCTTCGAAGACTGGGCTAAGCCTATACCCATAAGGAATACCCAGAAGTCTAGCGACTAGAGTCTAGTGACTGATAAATGTGACTACGTCACATTTATCTACTAATGTTCCACGTGAAACAAAGGAGTTTTTATGATTTATCTGGATAACGCAGCTACAACATTTCCGAAGCCGGAGGCAGTATATAGAGCAGTTGATGATTGCCTGAGAAACTATTGTGCAAATCCGGGAAGAGGGGGGCATAAGCTCTCTCTCCAATCAGGCAGGGTTCTTCTTGAAGCAAGGGAACTTCTGGTAGATTTATTTAATACCGGATCAGCCGAAAACATCATATTGACACACAATGCGACGGAGTCTTTGAATTTGGCTCTTAAAGGCTTTTTAAAAAAAGGAGCTCATGTAATAACAACAAGCATGGAGCACAATTCAGTGATGAGACCCCTTAAAGCGCTTGAAAAGATTGGCATCGAGACAACCATTGTTCAATGTAGTGAAAAAGGTGAATTGAACATTAGGGATATTGAAAAGGAAATAAGGAAAGAAACAGTACTTATTGCAGCTACCCATGCTTCCAATGTAGTAGGTACCATTCTGCCAATTGCCGATATAGGCGCCTTGGCAAAGAGCTTTGGTCTGGAGTTCCTTGTTGACGCTTCACAAACAGCGGGTGCATATGATATAGATGTGCAAAAAATGAACATTAGCATGCTTGCTTTTACCGGCCACAAAAGCCTTATGGGGCCACAGGGAACAGGTGGTCTATATATTAAGAAGGATCTTGAATTGGAACCTATGAAAGAAGGGGGAACCGGCAGCAGATCCGAATCGCTTTATCAGCCGGAAATCATACCGGACCGCTATGAAAGTGGCACTCATAATACTCCTGGTATAGCAGGTCTGTGTGCCGGTATTAATTATATAAATGAAAAAGGAATGAACATCATAAGAGCACATGAACAAGAGCTTTTAAGCTGCTTCCTGGGTGGATTGCAGGATATCAAGAAGGTCAAAATCTATGGTACGAAAGATGTATACAAAAAAGTACCGGTGGTATCAATAAATATTGGAGACGTCGGCTCTTCAGAAATAAGCTATATTCTGGATCAGACCTTCGACATAGCTACCAGGTCAGGACTGCACTGCGCACCTATGGCGCACAGAACCATAGGCACCCTGGAACAAGGTACTGTCAGATTCAGCTTCGGCTACTTAAATACAAAAGAAGAAATAAATACGGCACTATCAGCCATAGAACATATCACAAGGGAACTATAGGGGAGTGGAGAATGAATACAATTGATACTTTTTTAAAGGATTATAATAATGTCATTGTTTTTACGCTTTTAGCACTGATATTTATTGCATTTATCTGGAATATTGTAATATCTGTCAAACTTGCCTCATTGGGTGGGAAATATAAGAAGTTTATGAGGGGTTCTTCCGGCAAGAACTTTGAAACTATGCTGTTAGATCACGTAGGAGATATTGAAGCGGCGATAGAAAGAGTTAACATAATCAGTGAAGATCTCATCAATGTAAAGAATCAGATGGATAAGTGCTTACAGAAATGCAATATAATAAGATATAATGCATTCAGTGATACTGGCAGCGACCTGAGTTTTTCAATTGCAATGCTGGACAATTTTAATGACGGCATAGTGATTACCGGTATATATGGCAGGAATGAGTCTTTTACCTATGCAAAGCCTATATCAAAAGGAGTATCAAAGTATCCTCTTTCTGTCGAAGAGGAGCTTGTGCTGAACAGGAGCATCAAAGGCACACAAATATAGATATATGAATCAAGGAAAATGTTTCGCATTATTTGAGTTCAATATAAGCTGTTTAATGCGAAACATATAGTATAAAATATATACCTTCATAGGATACTAAGTATATTGCAGTAATAGTAACCTATGGAGGTATTTTTAATGATAATAGCGATACAGAGGGGTATGGAAAATATCAAAGTGGAATTGGAGAACAGAGGTTATAAAGTATTCTATATAGGAGAGAACAAAACTGCCGATGCTGTTATTTACACGGAAGCAGATGCATTCCCTTATTATGAAGTGAACAACATCCCGTCTGCCGCCGCTTCCTCAATAGACGGCAATACGTCATATGGAGCCTTGCTGGTGAATGCAACCAACAAATCCATGGAAGATATAATCAGGATAATAGAGAAACGGACATACAGTCCGTTATTTTGACGCACCATTAGAAATCAATACAAAATGTTCAGTGCTTAACATGTAACTGTTCAGCTATTCGGTCATCCCGGCTTACAATAACAAACTCTTTTGGGGTCATCTGCCTGTCTGACAAGCATATATGGCTAAATCACAAACATGGCCTGCAGATCTGCATTAAGTGCAAAAAGTGACATATCTCTGTGAATTTTCTAACTTTTATTCTATAATATGTTATAATAGTATAAAAAAATGAGCTGTCCAATACGATATAATATATGAACAGTAATTTGATGAAAGGGGGGCATGCTTTGTTATATGCAAATATATACGATAAATTGTTATTTTTAGTCATGATGTGCTCCTCTGCTTTTAACGTGCTTTATACTACGTTCATGCATAAAAAAGCATCACTTCACAAATTAATAGGTTGGACGTTCTTTATTCCCTTTGGCTTATGTTTTACTAATTTTGTGTTTTTGAATAATGTTCAGATAAGCATGATATCCGCACTTTCAGAATTCTGCCTTTCAGCAAGCATTCTCATAGTCTTGCTCCATCCCTATAATACAAAAAACCACAATCTAAAAACCGCAGCTATTACACTATTCACTATAACACTATCAGCATATACAATAAATTCCGAGAATCTTATATTTAGTTCTCTGCCATCTGCTTTCCATAGTATTATGACTGCTGTATGTATTACCGTATCAGTATTTTATATTAATAGAAGGAATACGGACAAGCAGCTTATGGTACCGTTAATAATCTGGCTCGGTGGTATATTACTGAGTTTGGCTGAAAAACAAATATATGTCCGGGAAATAATGATTATTACCAAAATTTGTGCATACATTGCGTTTATCCGTTATTTTTATAGTATAATCTATAACGCATATATGGAGAAGATAAATGAATCAGAGAAGCTTAAGGAAGTATTGGAGCATTCCCTCAATAAGGAGGTCAAGAAAAGAGTATTTGAAATAGAAAGATCAAATGAAAGACTGTTGGAAATATCCAAGACAGATCTGCTTACCAAGGCCTTTAATAAAATAACCATACTCAATATTATTGAAAAGCTTATAAATAGTAAGAAGGAAGAGATTTTTTCAATTCTAATGTTTGATATAGACAACTTCAAAATAATCAATGATTCTCTTGGGCATGTTACAGGGGATATCTGTCTTAAAACTCTAGCGAATATAGCATCAGGGAATATCAGAGAAGTTGATTATCTAGGACGGTACGGAGGTGATGAATTCATCATTGTTCTGCCGGCTCTGGCAGAGAATGAGGCTAAATTTGTTGCAGAACGCTTTAAAAAGAAAGTGAACGAGACAAGTAATCCTAAGTTCACTGTGTCTATAGGTATTGCAACTTATCCTTACGACGGGCGGACAGTGAAGGATCTCATATCAGCGGCAGATAAAGGCCTGTATAAATCAAAGAGTAAGGGGAAGAACACAATATCCCATGCTTCACTTTTTTAGTGTGTTAGTTTGTGCACCCATATATATTATGTTAAGAACCAAAATTCATCAAAATATGACAAACACAGGATTAAAAGAACAGTTCATATAATTCTATGGATATTATTTTAGTAGTCTGGTAAAATTTATTACATGTATAATATAAATGTTAATTGTAAAAATGCCAGCTTATATGTTGTAATATTCTAAGGAGGACATTTTATGAATTTTTTTGGTAACATACTGCTGCTATCAAACGATCTGGAGTTATATGCGAAAATAAGCAAGTTGCTGAACCGGTATGAAGTTTTTCAGCAGAAGCTGGATTTGACGAATCAAATGTTACATATATACAAATATAACCCTATTGCCGTAATTGTAGATCTGGATGATTACGAATATCCGATATACAAGTCTATGACCATGTCAGATACAGATAATTACATGCCTATCCTGGCTCTGTATTCAAAAGAGCCAGATATTACTTATGCTATAGATGAGGCATCGGAGTATTATATGCACAAATCGCAAATAAGCGCAAACCTTACTAATATAATAAAAATATTCTCGGATTTCAAGAAGAAGTATGCAAGTATCAAGCAGTGCTACAGTATCAATGATATGATAAACAGCCAGACAGATAACCTGTTAAAAAGGTTTACAGGAAATGAACTGCAGTACTTTGACTCTATTGAGCTTCTTTTGAAGCATGTCTTTTTAAAAGATATCCAATTGGTAAACAAGCCTCAATACATATTGATTGCCCGACGGAGTGATGAGGATACTGAAATAGATGTGTATGATCTTGGCCACGGAGATATCCTGAAGAATAAAGAATTCATAGAGCTTGTGGATTCAAACAGACTCTTCGGTGCCAGAAGAGAAATAGAAAATGCTTTTTATACTAATCTGGATAAAGAGGAATATTCCAATTTGGAAAGCGGAGAGAGTATCTTTGATGATGAACTAAAGGCAAGGCTTGGAAAAATAGTAAATTTTGCAGGATATATAACAACAGACACAGCAATACTTGGGATCAATTACAAAGCCGCTGTTTCACAGTTTGATTCTGGCATTATCAAGGAACTCTGCATAAATTATAATTTGATCCAGAACATATACAGGCAGATGAACAAAGTGAACTCGGCATTTATTTATACTGTAAACGCACTGTCTAGAGCTTCGGAGGTCAATGACGACAGTACAGGTATGCACATTAAGAGAGTGAATGCGTACTCCAGGCTTATAGCAGAGAGTCTTGGCCTTGATATGAAATACAAGGATACGATAGGGTTTTCTGCACAGATGCATGATGTGGGCAAGCTTTCCATACCTAAAGACATATTGACAAAACCCGATATACTTACCATGGATGAGTTTGACATAATGAAAAGCCATACACTGCTGGGCGCAAAGATAATTGGGGATTCACCACAACTGGTAATGGCATCGGAGATAGCTATAAGTCATCATGAGAAATTCAATGGGGCCGGATATCCATACGGGAAGGCAGGGGAAGAGATACCTCTCTCAGGCAGAATCGTTGCAATGGCAGATATATATGACGCTTTGAGAGCTGAGAGAGTATATAAGCCGGCATATGGGCATAAAATTGCCTTTGACATAATAACAAAGGGGGATGGAAGGGTAATGCCCCAGCATTTTGACCCTCAGATACTTGATATATTCAAAAGGCGGCATATGGATTTTTGTGATATATATGAAGATATAGAATAAAAAGCGGTATAACCGCTTTTTATTCTATTCAGAGGAGCTTGCATAATCATTGTTCATATAGAGATTCTCGTTCAAGGTTGATGCAATTTGCTGATTAACTACCGAAACATCAGGCATAGTCATTTTCTTATTCATTTTCCACATATTATATTTAAGCCCGTTGGCAATAAGGTTAGCCATGTTCATAACGACACTGAGCCTTGTATTTTGCAGTATCATTATTTCCATAAAGCCTCCTACATTCACTATACCTGTTATATTGATATGGCCGATAGCCGGAAGGTTCTTATTCACTCCTGAGCCAGGGGACAAAGGACCTTCTTTTATGTTTACAAAGCCGATCCTTTCCAACCTGCCGAGACAGGCATCTATGGCAATAATAAATGGTTTTTCATACTTATCGAAGAGCTCCATATACTCGCACAGGTTTTTAGCGTGTACGGGTTCATCCAGGGTGCCGAATATATGTACATTCCTATATTTCATATCCTTTACCTTATAGCCGATCAGCGGCCCCAGGCAGTCGCCGGTAGCCCTGTCTGTGCCGATGCAGACAATTATTATGTCACTATAGCTTTCATCATAAAATCTGCTCATGCATTCCTCAAAATAATTGCAGAAATAAGAAAAGGAATAGGGTTTATTTATATCAATTGTTCGCTCAAATTTAACCTTCAACATGTCTGACTCCTTTAGCTGAATATATTTATATAAAGTATTACCCAAACACTACAGGTAAATTCAGAGGTTTTAAAATAAATGGGATGTAGCAGAAAGGTTTTTGTTGTATAATTGTGTTATTCTATAAATAGTCAGGACAACTAATTTATAGAACTGATTATTTAAATAAGCTGTCCTATTTATAGGATACATAGCCAATATTGGAATCAATGCATATTTGAAATACTGTGAATATTTTATTATGAAATATTCGTATATATTATGAGAGGTGCTGAACTTGCGCAATGTAAGGTCAAAAAAGAGAACTGCTTTACTTTTTTTACTGACTGCAGTGCTTGTACTTATAATACTTCTGCTTGTAAATAACAAAACAGCGCCAAAATCCTCCTTTATAATGGAAGGCAGAAACAAGCTGGCTGTTGCAGGAGAAGTAGCAGCAGTATCCAATAGCAGTAGTATTGTGTATTGTGTAAAGGATCTGCTTATAGAAGTACAGGAAGAAAATATGAGGGTTAAGAATATAAAAGGGAATGTAACATGGAGCCAGAAGCTGCCAGGGAAGATAGTCAATCTTGCTGAAGCTGGAGAAGGTATAGTTATAATAGATTCTCAAAACAATATCAACTATTATACCCCTCAGGGCAAGCTCTTATGGAATTATAAATCCCCATACGAAATAATAGACATGTTTACTGAGGATAACGGCAGCTTTCTGGTGGAGTACAAGGGGATGACCGGCAGCCATGCTGAGATATTCACTAAGAACGGCAGTAAAATAGGGAGTATTTCAGTGGAAAACGCCCATGTATTGTCTTTTACGACAGGAACCGATTCTTTCTCTATTTCTGTATTGGATACATCTGCAGATTCAATAAAAACCAAGATAATTACATACAACTTCAAAGGGGATATACTCTGGGCCAAGAATTTCGACAATACCATAGTCTCCAGGCTCAACTACAGCAAGAGCAATAAATTGATTGTTTTCGGCGAGGACATGGTTTATGTATATAAAAGTGACGGCAGCCTGCAGGAAGAAGTCAAACCGGAAGGTGATATCCGAAATGCAGCAATGAATGACTATATAGTCAGTATAGCTATGCAGGACAGAGGTAAACAATACCTTGCATGCTATGATCCTAATATGCGGGAGCAAAGCCGCATAGAGATTGAAGCAGTTCCTTCAGGGATATTCCCGCTTAAAAACAGCCTTATATTATACTATAACGATGAACTGCTGGTGATTACCCCTAAAGGGGAGCTTTTGGCCAGGTACAAGTCCAATACGGACATCAGCAGTGTTTATATGACTCAGGATAATAAGGTGTATCTGGTATCAAACAGAAAGCTCCAGTTGTTGGAATACATAAAATAGATAAAAATGTTTAGGAGGCACGTATGAATTGGGTTGATTATGCAATAATTGCGATACTCGCATTTGGTTTTATTTCCGGCCTTAGAAGAGGATTTGTAAGATCAATATCCAGTATTATATGTCTGCTGGCATCTATTATGGTTGCGAAAACTTATTATAAGACAGTAACCGCATTTATGGTTGAGAATACATCGATAGAAGAGACAATAACAGGCTTTCTTTCAGAAAAGGCATTTGTGAAAAACATGCTTTTGGCGCCAGCGGGAGAAAGTGCAGTTTTCTCTATCAGCAGCAGCTTTACCAGTGATCTGAATTCATTTGTTACAGTTCTTATAATAAATGCAATATCGATGCTGATAATATTTCTGGCAGTAAGATTTATACTGGGTATTGCGGAAGGGTTTCTGATCAGTGCAGTTAAAATGCCGGGCCTGAGAGAGGTAAACAGTATTGGAGGGGCAATTATTGGTCTTGCAAAGAATGTTATAGTAATTATGTTGATATTTACAATAATCACCCCTATTTCTGCATTAAAGTCTCTTTCAGTTATCGGAAGCGGAATAGAGGCATCAACCCTTGCCAAATACTTCTACAACTATAACTTCATACTTGGCTGGATCTGGTCTGCTGCTCTGGATTTCTTGAAAAAATAAGGAGTTGTGAATTTATGAACAGAAAAAATACAGCAATAGGAATTGTTTTGATATTCCTGGGCTTATCTATGTATTTCAAAAACTACAATATCGGAACCGGAAGCTTGTTGACTCTCTTTCTGGGACTTGGATTATTATATGCGTACTATTTGAAAAAAGGGCAGCCTTTTGCCATCTTCGGAGGAATATTCACAGCGGTAGGATTAATGTCGGTTTTGCATGATGCAAGGTTTTTCCGTATAAATATGACCTTTGAAGCTCTGCTTATAGTACTGGGAGTGTTTTTCATGTTCGTGTACTACTCAAAGAGCGCCAAAGGCTTTGCTTTTCCAGGGGTGATACTCCCCTTCATAGGAGTAT
>DASPLL010000049.1:0-39243 GCA_035627615.1 Clostridia bacterium | reverse complement strand
TACATGAAATCACATCCTTTAAAATATTTGATTCTATCTTAAAGGATATTTGCTGGAAAGTGTAACTAATATATGGGATAATTAGGAATAGAAACGAAAGGCCACCGCGCTAGCGGTTTAGTTCAACAATGCCCTCACGCTACGGCACGGCGGGAGCGAGCAAGGAGCATGCGTGCCTTGGGTTGCCGGACGCATTTGCTTTGGTGCGGAGGCAGGGCAACCACACCCCTTCACCCGGAGCTGAGCTCCGCCAGGGGGAAGGGCTCTGATGTCCGCTTCAGTGGTGCCATGTGTGCGTAACAGTTATACGACATATCACACCATGTATTTGAATATTGTCTGAGTAATGAAAGGATAAATGTTATGAGTAATTCTGTCATAGACATTAATAAAATCTTCTTTGCACCAGACGGATGGAGCTTTGATAAACCTAATCCTTAGTGTCATACTTAAAGATGGTTATAGATGATGATAGCTTTGATTTATCTGATGGTGAGAAGTATTGGACTCCAACACTATTTACTGATACTGCAAATGATTACTTCCTTGCAAACTGGATTCTCTCAGGAGTTAACGGTATGAAGTCCGTTTGATTAGCCTGATTGATAATAGACTGTGTAACATATCAAAAGGCACATCACTATTCCTGGCAATAACCTTTGAAGATGCCGAAAGTGTAAAAAAGGCATATGAAATCTTACAGGAAGGCAGCACAATAATCTATCCAATGGTAAGCATTACTCGTATGATGATATTTGTAGAATGATGAGAATGGAATATAAGGAGAATTTGATTATGAATATTGAAATTGCCACACATGACATAATTCCTGAATGGTTAGGACTGGCACGGGAGGTGGAGCCGCTATTTCAGGCTTCGATGGCAGACGACCCGGAGTTTAAAGCTTTTATGGAGAGCAAGATTGCAAAGAATGTATTGTTTCAAAGCAGGGTTCAAAGCTTAAAATCGAAAATATAGCATTATCCTATGATTGGGAGACAGTGGCTGAATATGCATTCAGAAATAATCCGCCTGACTGGGAGGACTTATATTAACCGGACGGGTATAATGGAGGCTTGACAGTTTTGGCACAGGACCCTGAATCAGGTTATTGCTTACAGAGAAATGGGAGAGTGAAATGATAAAGAACGTTATTTTTGATTTGGGAAACGTATTGCTTAATTTTAGACCATTAGAGTACTTATATGAGAAAATTCCTGAAAAGCAGAAAGCTCATCAGATTTACGAAGAAATTTTCAGAAGCACGGAGTGGGTTATGCTTGACAGGGGGGTAATTACTGAAGAAGAAGCTATTGATATGATATGTGATAGAAATAAGGAGAAAAGCCAGATCATAAGGAATGTGATGGATGACTGGTATCAAATGCTTACGCCTGTAGAAGGAGTTGCCGGCATTTTAAAAGAATTAAAGTCTTCAGGATATAAAACATATTTCCTGTCTAATTTCCATCTGCTGGCTTTCGAAGCTGTTTATAAGAGATATGATTTCTTTTCAGATTTTGATGGTGGTGTCGTCTCATATAAAGAAAAACTTTTGAAGCCGGAGAAAGATATTTATGATAAATTGATAACAGCATATGGGATCAATCCGCATGAATCAGTCTTTATTGACGATACAAAAGAAAATATCGAAGGTGCAGCAAAATCAGGATTTGAAACAGTACTTTTCACAACAGCCCCTGAACTGAGGAAGAAGCTGGCCGGATATGGATTTTCCAGTGGGGTGGCATTATAGGAATTCTGAGCAGGTCTGTGAAGGTGTACATGAACCAATCGCATGACGTGGTATGGGATAACGGAGAGCTTGTTGATTTTGCAGATTATATGTTGAAGGAAATATATACTTCTGTTAAATAACAAGAATAAATGTTTTTGACGAAAATATCCTTATCGTAAGGGGGCTGAAATGATGAAACTAAATAGAAAACAATTGAAGATAATGAGATGGTCCGCAAGAATCCTTGCGTTGGCAGTAATACTGTTTGGCCTGCCCTTTTATTTCGGCTATGGAAATCCATTGCCGTTCATTAACCCTGATTATAAATTATGGGACAATCTTTGGCTGACTATTTTTCCATTGATGTTCATAGGACTCGGGCTTGGATGGAAATTTGAAAAAATCGGAGGATTCCTTATAACCGTTCCAATAGCGATAGGACTTATAGCGGGATTGGTAATGAAAAAAGAGCTGATTACCCATATGCTTGTTCCTTTTATCGTAGGAATGATGTATTTAATAATCGGATACAGAAAAGAGACCTGAGTAAAATTCTGACTTGCATTGCATAGCATTGGCTTTGTGCGGCGGCTGCAAATGGGACAACCCCGCAGCATCATTGTTTAGGAGGTAGAGACATTGAGGAAGGTAAGGATAACAGTCTTGAAAAGATGCTTCTACGAAGAATATGCAGAAGCTTACTTGACTGAGGGAAAAGAAGTCGGTCCGTGCCCATTATTAAATGAAGGAGATACCTTCGTTTATGAAGGAAGCGCCATGATGCCTGAGGGCTTTTGCCCATGGGCCTGGATTGATATTTACAGGGGAGTAAGCACCCTTGCTGCCGGAGCTACATATACGCCATGGAATAAAAAGGATGGTATGCAGATACTGTGCTGCACCGATGGGGTCCGTCCTGTCGTGTTCGCACTCGAGGCGTTTGAGGACTGATTGCATTTATAGGGAGGGTTGAGAATATGGAAATCAGAAAGGCAAAGCCGGGAGAAGGGGCAATATTAAGTGAACTTGCATTGTGCTCAAAAGCATATTGGGGGTATGATGCAGGATTTATAGAAGTCTGCAGGGATGCTTTGACAATATCTGAAAAGTATATAGCCTCAAACTATGTTTATGTGCTGGAGGATGGGTCAGGTATTGCCGGATTCTTTTCAATGGTTGCAGGTGATGAGGAAAATGAATTGGATAATATGTTTATCCTGCCGGAGTATATCGGTAAGGGATATGGAAGACTATTATGGGATAAGCTCATAGAATTGGCAAAAGAAATAGGTATCGTAGAATTTACAATAGTATCCGATCCTTATGCGGAAGAATTCTATAGAAGAATGGGTGCTTTGCGTATAGGAGAGGTTGATTCTAATGTTCAAAAAGACCGGAAACTGCCACTGATGAAAGTTACAATCACATAAATGAGGAGTGTAGGGAAATGCATTTTTTGAAAATATCTGATCTCTGTGATAAGCAGGTATTGGAAATATTCGATATAGCAGATGTACTGAGATACAAGGCTAAAGGAAATGAATTGTCCGGAAAGACCGCCGTACTGTTCTTCCCTGAATCAAGTATCAGGACACGTATTACCTTTGAGAAGGGGATAGCTGACCTTGGCGGACGAAGCATTGTTTTTCCGCCCTCGACTCTGGATAAAAGAGAGGAGCTTTCTGATGTCATCGGTTATATCGAGAACTTTGCAGATTTTGTGGTGATCCGCCATTCAGACTTTGGTAAAGTTGCTGAAATTGCAAAACACTCGAATATACCGGTAATAAATGCAATGACATCGGAAAATCATCCTTGTGAAATACTATCTGATATATATTCTCTAAGAAGCTTAAGAAGTGATTACCGTGATTTAACATATACCTTTGTAGGCGGGAAGGGAAACATATCAAAATCCTGGGTGGAAGCGGCAAAGGTTTTGCGCCTAAGACTCAATCATGTATGCAGCAAGGGAAATGAAATTAAAGCAGACGATGATAATTACTCGTTCTGTACAGTGCTTGATCAGGTGCTGCCGGAAAGCGATATTATCCTCACTGACCCATTACCTTCAGAGTTAAGGACGCAGGAATACTACGAGAAATATCAGATAACACTGGAGCGGATGGAAAAAACGAAGAAGGATTCGTTATTGAACC
This sequence comes from Clostridia bacterium, assembly GCA_035627615.1. GTDB lineage: Bacteria > Bacillota > Clostridia > Lutisporales > Lutisporaceae > BRH-c25. The sequence goes on along the minus strand of DASPLL010000049.1, from coordinate 35,346 downwards.
CATGTCCGCCATTTTATCGCGGTGAGGAAGTTACTGAAGATGTTATCGGGTCTGATTACTTTGTTGGTCACAGTTTCAAAGCTAACCTGATTTATGTACAACAAGCGATAATATTGTATTGTTCAGGGCAGGGTGTTGGAGAAAAAGTAAGGGAGAAAACAATTTGAAAAATTTCATAATTGAGCAGTATGGTTTTTTGATCCGGAAAAATTCAAGAAGGATTATAGAGAAGGGTTTTATGGAATTGAAGCATGCATGTTAGAATCAGAAGACGATACCTCAACATTGCAGGCTGAGGGCAAGAAGAAAAATCTGAACATTGGAATTCATTTTCCATTTAATGTATAGGAACTCAGTACAAAATATTTCTGAGTTGGAAAATATAATTAAAATGTTACCGTCCCATAATGATTATGAATAGTATGCAAACTTTAAAAATAGGCAGTCTCTTTTTTATTCACAGTTTATATTTCAATTACACTATAGCCTTTTTCCATAAGTATCTGCTTAATATCGACTAAATTCACCTTTACTTCGTCGTACCTTACGGTAACTTTATTAGATTCTAGGTCTACACTAACATTTTCAACGCCATCAAGATCAGTCAGGCTTTTTGTAACGGGTGTGCGGTTACCACTATTTATTCCATCTACGTTAAGCTCGGCATTTACGGACATTCTTATATCACCACCTTGATAAATTTATTTTTATTATCTTTATGGTTTCCAACTTGATCAGATAAAACTCAAGATTTCTTTTAATTTTTTGTTTCAGCCTCTACCACCCGGCTACACTGCTCCCCTATGCTCCGGCCTAACTTGCCGGTCTCTTGGCTGCCGCGCTTTTTGCGAGTTCCAGGAGGGCGTTGGGTAAGAAAAATCGCGCCAGCCTTCGAGAATTACGCAAGTTCGTGTAGCTTATGATATGTCAGGTGAAACACAGTGGATTTTTATTCGTACATGCTTGTGTGAGGTGTTAAATATGGAAAAAATCAATTTGATACAAAAGCTGAATCTTTTTAAGACAGCTCTAATAAAACCAAGCATTGAAATGGATTTGCTTGAAAAGATCGACATAAGAGTTGGGACCATCATACAAGTTGATGACATTGAGAAATCGAATAAACTGGTTAAACTGGCTGTGGATTTTGGCGATTTTACAAGAACTATTCTGGTAGGTATGAAGGGTGAAAGGGATAATCCAAAAGAAATTGAAGGTCAGCAAGCACTGTTTGTTGTTAATCTTGCCCCAAAGAAAATGGCAGGAGAAATTTCAGAAGGCATGCTTTTCGATATCGGTTATGCCGATGGAATAATACCGGTCCTGGCCCAGCCTGAGAAGCCGGTGCCGAATGGAACCAGAGTAGGATAGTTCTTAGGGGCTAACAGGGTTCTGGATTAAAAATTAAGGGAGAGAACAGGTTGAATAACTTTATAATTGGTCAATACAATTTTTTTGATCGGGAAAAATTCAAGAAGGATTACAGGGAAGGGTTTTATGGGGTTGAGGCATGTATGCTGGAATCAGAAGACGATATTTCCTCATTGCAGGCTGAAGCCAAAAAGAAAAATCTGAACATCGGAATTCATTTCCCATTGAGGTCAAGAACGCTGCAGACCAGGGATCCATTATTTCTTGATCTTGATGCAGATACAAGGATACAGGCGTTTAGAGCAATAGAGGAAGAGTTGGAATTTATAAAAGAGAAAAATATTAATCCCCAATATATACTGTTTCACTATCCAAAGCCTGTAATTCTCAGTGAAGCATTCGATTTGAGCAGATGGAGATTCAATTACAATTCGGAATATGTCTATGAATCTGAATACCCTTTTGACAAGCTTATAGAATATAGTGAATTTTTGCTCCAATGGCTGAGCGAAAAGTCCTGTGAATATAATTTTACTCCTGTTCTTGAATTTGATGCGATTAATAAATATATTTCAGAGAATACGTATTTGGAAGCATTATTGGATAAATACAACAGCATAAAGGTATGTTTGGATATTGGAAGACTACATGTTCAGGATAGGATTGATCCGGAGTTTAATGCTTCAGATATGCTGAGAAGATTTTCAAAGTATTCGGAAGTAATACACCTTTGGCATTCTAAAGTTGGTGAAGTCGTTGAGTATGGACATTTCCCGCTTTTACCGGGGCTTAAGCCTGAAGATGGGTGGGCTGATGTTGAAGCGTATTTTAAAGTTATAAGAGCAGAAAACAGAAATGTGAAGCTGCTTTTTGAACACAGGTCGGATTTGATCACTGACGATGAACTGGAAGCATGCTATCACTGGATAAATGAATTGCTCAATAGAGGCAGTGTTTACTGGAGTGAAAAGAAATGGAGAAATTTGGACTAATTATCTTTGATATCGATGGCTTAATGTAGAAGGAGGAGAGAGGAGCATGACTGTTAGTGACTTATTTCATGCACTTACGATTATTACAACAGGATTATTTTCCGGACTGATGATGACTTTGGTGGTAATCCTGCAAAAGCAGTGGTCATCTATGAATCGCAGCGAGTATTATTCCAATTTTCAGGGGTTTCTAAAGGTGGCTAAAGGGAATGCATTTGTTACAGTTCTTACATTGTTTTCTTTTCTTGTCCCGCTGTTGCTTGGGATACTGGCTGCTGTTGAAAATAAGCGCGCATTAGGATTGTCGCTTATACTTGCTGGAGTGCTTTGTCTGATTGGATGTTTTATAGTAACAATAAAGCTTAACTTCCCGATATATAACAAGGTTGTCTCATGGACATCAGAAAACGATGCTGCTGACTGGGAAGATACAAGAAGAAGATTCTATTTTTTGAATATTATACGATTCAGCTCTTCAACTTTATCATTTATTATCCTGGTTTTCAGTAAAATATACTTTGATTAGAAATAGCTGACGATTGTCTCAGTCTGACGATGAAGACAATCTGCTTTTCAGATCAAAGGGATGGATATCTTCCTTTAAACTTATATTTAGGGAGCTGATTTTTATGTTGAAACACAAAGGGACAGTACCACTTGAAAGTGAAAGATTAGAACTACGCAGGTTCACACTGAATGATGCAGAAGCAATGTTCAAGAATTGGACTAGTGATGAAGAAGTTGCCAGGTATATGAGATGGAATGCTCACAAGAGTATTGATGAGACAAAAAATGTTCTAATAAAAAGAATAGAAAAGTATAATAACCTGGGCACTTACCATTGGGCTATCGTACTAAAGGGTACAGATATGCCTGTTGGCAATATCGTATTAATGACTTCAAACGAATATGACAGGTGTGCTGAGGTTGCATATTGTCTGGGAAAGCAATATTGGGGCCGGGGAATTATTACAGAAGCATTAATAACTGTGTTGAAATTTGGACTGAATGAAGTAAATTATAATAGAATTGAAGCATATCATTCGGTTAATAATATTGCTTCCGGTAAGGTAATGAAGAATGCAGGTATGAGGTATGAAGGTAGAATGCGTAAAAAGTACCTTAGCCATGTAGGCTTTGAAGATAGTGATTTGTACGCAATATTGAGAGAAGACCTGTTGGATACAATATGAAAGGATAGAAATATAATGGATGATATTCAGGAAATAAAAAATATAGCATGCGGATTATTGAATAGAAACCTTGAACCGGTACAATCTCTCATTATTATGAGGGATTTGCTGGATGTTTCAAAGGATGACAGTCTGCTTATCGAAGAAGAAGAAAAGGTCATGTGCAGTAAATGGGTAAAGGAGCTTGAAGAAACTCAGAAGTTGGACGGAACATGGGGAAGGTTCCATTCACAGGATTCTAGTATAAAAAGGAAGTTTCCCACTACAGAAATTGCGGTCAATCGTGCATTATCCCTGGGACTTAAAGCGGACAGCAGTATCTTAAGCAAGTGTGTTGCTTTCATGGTCAGAATCATTAACGGCGCGGATTCCTGGCCGGACCGGGTAGAAAAATTCGATGAATGGCCTGTTATGACAAAAATTGTAACTGCAGCCACTCTGTCAAGAGTAGATAGAAACCATTCCGATCTGGAGAACATATGGAAGCTGTGGGCAGAAATAACCGAGAGTGCTTTTGAGACCGGTGAGCATAACGCTGATAGGGAATTAGCTGCTTTTGAAGAAGTTACAAAGTTGCGCCCAACAAATAGAGATTCCAAGTTGAATAAAATGTATCCATTGATTCTTTTATCAGCTACTAGCGGCAGACTTAATCCGGACATTGAGAAATCCTATTTGGAATGGATCTGGAACAGTAAAGAAGGTATTTACTACCTGACGTGGTTTAGTATGGACATATTGCCTTATATCACTTCAAAGGAGTTTCCTTTTTGGCTGAGAGCTATTGATATTATTATCGGTTATGGTTATGGAAAGGTATTAGTAGAAAATTCTATTGATTATCTATGGAGTATAAGAAAAAAGGATGGCTTATGGGATTTTGGAGCAGCTTCAAAATCTGCAGACTATGCCAGATCATACTGTGGATGGCATTTATCCGGTTCATGGCGGGAGCCGGTAAACAGACAAATAGATTGTACCATTCGGATACTTTTGTTGCTGAAGAAATATTACAGTCACTGAAAAGCTGTTACTGAGGCTGCGATTGTAAAATACAGATGCAAGAATAATGATCGGGATTAATTGCTAATTTCGATTTTTTATTTTGCAAAAGAATATCGAAAACTGTCATATAAACGGTAGGATTATTCATATAATGGAAGATTTAAACTATAAGCTATATGTCGTATAATAGAGTAAAGAATAGGTAATTAATGGTATAAGGCCTAGTGCGGATAGCTTCGGGAAGTCTGAGCCTGATTCCCTGTAATGCCTGATACGGGTACAATATAACATTGGTGGGGGGGTAATTATACTGGATAAACAGATGATTGGAAGATGTGGAACTTACTGTGGGGTTTGTGAATGGAAGGACAGGATGAAATGCCCGGGTTGTCAGGAATGTCAGGGCAGACCCTTCTGGGGAGAATGCTTTGTGGCCAAATGCTCAATTGGAAAAGGAATTTATCACTGTGGACATTGTATAAAGGTGCCATGTGAGGAATTAAAGGCTGCATATAACACTCCGGGACATGAAGATCATGGGGAACGGTTAACCAATTTGAAGAACTGGGCAAATGGTATAGAAGAATACTTGGAATTAAGAACTTTGAAGTCAGAGGAAAAGTAGATGTTTCATCCGGCACGTAAAGATAAGCATATGTATTTAAAACAAGCTAATGAATAAATCCGTGTACTGTTAAAATTCTATATTTAAGTCCATGCTCATTAGGCTACTGCGCAATTATAGCGATTATATTGGAGGTGTATGAGTTGTATAATCCATTATCAGGTTTGTATTCGGAAGTAAAAGGTTCAGCAGAAATTTATTCAGATGTTCTACGATTATTATCACTAAACGGATGTGAAGAAGTTGCAGACCATTCTTTGAAAGTAGCTAACAGGGCTAAATCAATAGCAAGATATTACGGAATAAATGAGGAATCTGCTTTTGTTGCCGGGCTGCTTCATGATATTGGCAATATAATTCCTCTGGAAAAGAGAGTGGCACTGTGCAGTGAGCTTGGAATAGGGGTCCTCGAAGAAGAGCAGCTTGCTCCGGCTATGCTGCACCCGAAGCTTTCGAAGATAATAGCAAGAGATATCTTCCTGGTGGATGAGGAGATATGCAATGCTATAGAATGTCATTCAACTTTGAAAGCGGATGCAGGCAAGTTGGATATGGTTCTGTTTGTGGCAGATAAAATATCCTGGGATAGGTCCTACAGTGAAGGATTTATTGATGAAATGCTTGATAGCCTGAATACTTCATTGGAGTGCAGTGCTCTTGAATACTTGAAGTATTTGCATAGTGGAAAGGCTAAAGTGATGCATCCGTGGACTATTGAGGCATATAGTCATTTAACGGATTTATGTGAGCAATAGCATAAGAAGACCGGCAGCTGTACCGGTCTTCTTGACTCTGTGTCAAAAGATATAAGGCCAGTCTTGTTCAGAACAGCATGTCAGTAAAGAACGAGGGTATAGAGTATTTTATGAAAAAAGAAAAAGAGCGTTGCACATGTGAGAGCTGCGGTGGCATTATATCTCTCCATGATGCGAAGTGCAGCGATTGCCACTCAATTACAAAGATTATCTGACTCGAGGATTGTAACATGACATACAGGTGATAAGGCTGTTGAATCAGAAATTCGGGAGGCTGTGGCCTGCGGCGGGAAAGATTGTATTTTTGAAATTAAGGTTTGATCATATTTGTGAAAAATTTAGTAATTTTTCAGACTCCATCATATTATTAGCGTATTTATCTATAAAATGGAAAAAGGGGGTTTGAAAATTACTATGAGAAGAATAGTAATATTTATTGTTACAGCTCTTCTACTAATTGCATTAGGTGTGTACTTTTTTTCATAGCACCGGGCAACGATGTTCTGGAAGCTGGAGGAATATGCCGATAGAGAGTGTAAACCTGGATGGAATAAATGACGGGGTATACAGAGGTAGCTTTACCTATGGTTCATTTACCTATGAAGTTGAGGTCGGTATAAAAGGACATAACATTGAAAAAATTGATGTGATAAGTAATAGGGATACAAAGTATGCAAGAAAAGCAGAGGGCGTCATTGGCAGAGTCCTGGAAAAACAGTCATTGGATGTGAATGTGGTATCAGGAGCAAGCACTACGAGCAAAGCCTTGTTAAAAGCTATTGAGAATGCGTAGAATAGAGCAAAAAATTAATGGCCAGCGCATCAGTACTGGATGTGTATTACAGGAGGTTATGATGAGACAGGACAGTATAGGAATATTATCAGGTATGGGACCCAGGTCAACCACTCCCTTTCTGGAGCTGGTTCTGGACCAATGCCAGATTCAATATGGTGCAAAGTATGATATAGATTATCCGCATATTATTATATATTCATTGCCAACACCGTTTTATTTAGACCGGGAGATAGATCATTCACTGATGAAGGAAACAATAATCAAAAGCCTGAGAAAATTGGAAGCCGCCGGTGTGAGCTTTATTGCCATGCCCTGTAATTCAGCGCATGTATATTTTGACGAACTGAAAAACTCAATTAATATACCATTGCTGAATATTGTGGAGAAAACAGTAGGCTGCTTACCTCATACGAAACAGCGCATCACAATATTCGCGACTGAAACGACTCTCAAGTCCGGACTGTATCAGAGAGGCATTATAGCTGCCTCTCATGAATGTGTTTTTGTGGAGCATTGGCAGACAAAGGTAAATTGCATAATCAGTGCAATAAAGCTGAAGAAAGATAGGGAGTTTATCCTTTCACTCTGGATAGAGCTTATAAGTGAGGTCAAAGAACAGGGAATAGACGGAATAATAATCGCATGCACTGATTTGAGCATGTTAAGTAGTGCCACCGAGTCTGGCCTGAATATATACGATTCATCAGAAGCACTGGCAAAATCAGTAGTAAAAAGATATTTAGGAGAATAACAGGGAGGTATCAACGTATGGCAAGTGAGCTTGTAGCCTACTGCGGACTTTTTTGCGGGGCATGCAGCTTTAACCTAATGATGGAAAGCCACACCATGAAGAAACGATAAGCAATCTTAATATATTGAGAGAAATTGGGGAAGAAAAGTGGACTTGTCAGTGCGGGTCCAGATATTCCTGGTATCATAAGGAATGTTCCAGGTGCCATAAGAGCTGACCTGTTATCAGCCTTTGAAGCCGGAGCTGCAGTACATAAGCCACATCCGGTATAGAATTCAGAGTGAAGGAGGTCCCTATGAAAAGCATAGATTTCGGTTTTGTAGCCGATTTATATGACACTTATGTAAATGTAGATTTTGATATAGATTTCTATAGTAAGCTGTCAGGGAAATATAGAGGGAAATGTCTTGAGCTGATGTGTGGAACGGGTAGGGTATCCTTGCCTTTACTTAAGCAGGGTATTGATCTCACCTGTGTGGACTATTCCGAAGAGATGCTGGCAGTATTCAGGAAGAAAGCAAAAGAGCTGGATATTGCTTCGAGGATAGAGTGTCAGGATGTATGCGAATTAAATCTGGATGATATTTATGATATGATATTTATACCATTCAATTCCTTTTCGGAGATCACTGATAGTAAAAGGCAGGAATATGCACTTGAGAGGATACATATGCACTTGAGCGATAAAGGAGTATTTTTTTGCACTTTGTATAATCCGGAATACCGGATAAAAACGGCTGACGGGTTTTTAAGGGTTTTAGGGAGATTTCATATTGACGAAAACAAGAGCCTGGTTATCTCCTACTATAATCAGTATAATGAAAAGACCAAAAATGTAACCGGCATTCAGTTTTATGAGATATATGATAAAAATAATAGATTGATTGATAAACGTTATTTGGATATTTGCTTTTCTCTTATAGATAAGGAGGATTTTATAGAGATGGCTGAGAGGGCAGGTTTTAAAGTAATAGATATCTTTGGCGATTATAATTATTCTCCATTTTCGGAAGAAAGTATGTTCATGAATTTTTTAATGGAGAGATAGGTTCGGAGCCTCTGCCGGTTATTGACTTGAAGATGCAGACCAAGCTCATGCTGAAAGTGAATGAGGGCAAAGAGTCGCTGTGGACAGCGGCTTTTTTGCAATATGGAAGGATACACCCAACTATACTATTAGAAGGAAATCATGTTATAATTATCATCATGGAAGTATAATGTAAAGTGAAATATACAATAAACTGTATTTCGGGTCCAATATAAGAGCAGGGGAGAGATTAATATGGCAAAGTCTATTATTATAATAGGCGCCGGCATGGGTGGCATGTCGTCAGGGATATACGGGCAGATGAATGGATTCCGGACCCGTATTTTTGAAATGCATTACCTTCCAGGAGGGCAGTGTGCGTCATGGCAGCGAAAAGGATATACCTTTGACGTATGTATCCATCATCTGATGGGTTGTTCGCCAAATGCGGGAATCAACCGTCTGTGGACAGACCTCGGCGCAATGCCGAGGGAACTTGCATACACTAAAGAGTGCGTCAGCGTTGTCTCACATGATGGGAAAATACTTATTGATTATTATGACCTGGATAAACTGGAAAAACATTTGCTTGAAATAGCACCCCAGGATAAGCAGGTCATTCACGATTATATTGAAGGGATCAGGTTATTTAAAGAGTATGACTTTATGGATGACCTCATGATGGGGAATATCATAGACGTTGTGAAGAATATACCTGCAGTTTTAAGGAGCCTTAAATGGTTCAAGCCCACTATGGCCGACTATGCCGGGCGTTTTTCTGATCCGTTTCTCCAAAAAGCATTCCAATTGATGGAATACTCAATACCCGAATGTCCTTTTGCATTGCATCTGTTAAAGCATGCCTCCGGCTGTAGAAAAGATATTGCCTGGCCTATCGGTGCAAGCGAAGCCTTCGCAGGCTCCATAGCCAAGCGCTATGAAGCATTGGGAGGGGAAATTCATTACCGGAAGAAAGTAACCCGTATAATAACAAGGGATGGCAAGGCTGTCGGCGTCGAACTGGCTGATGGCAGTGAAGAGTATGCTGACATTATAATTTCAAATGCTGATGGCAGGAAAACTTTGCTTGAGCTTCTGGAGGGCAGGTATATGAATACACAGCTTGGGGAGTATTGCGGAGAACCGGCTGATGAAACCAATTGGGCAGTACATGTGTTCCTCGGTGTTGACCGTGATCTTTCAAAAGAGCCCTCCAGTATTGTAATGCTGCTCAATGAGCCGGTAACTATAGCCGGACATGAGACACGATCGCTGGAAATGCAGACCTATGGCTTTGACAGAACCATGGCTCCCGAAGGCAAAGGCGTGATCAAAGTGGAGTTGGTCTCCAAGTATTCGTACTGGAAAGAGCTGGCCAGGGACAGACAGAGCTATGAGGCAGAGAAGCAAAAGGTAGCGGAGCAGGTAATTGAACTGCTGGAGAACCATTTTCATGGTATCAGGGAGCAGATCGAAGTAGTTGATGTGCCTACTTTGCTGACCTGGGAGAGATTCATGGGCGGGACTCATGGTTTTGCCAATTTCCCCAATAAAAAGACTGGTTTCTTTAGCAGCATGATAAAGAGCAGCGGAATGACTGTGCCAGGACTTGACAATTTCTATTTTGCCGGGGTGTGGGCTACTTCTGCAGGAGCTTTGTTTGCCAATGCGCTCTCAGGGAAAAAAGTGATACAGAGGATTTGCAGGAAAGAAAGACAAAAGTTTTCTACGCAGACTATGTAAGCATTGGGTCCAGCCTATACAGAATATAAGGGGGAATAGACATGCTTGATACAATTCCTGCCAGGGAGCAGCTTGAATCTCTACTGGGAGATACGGCAATATCAGCCTGGAATGCTCTAACCGGTTTTGTGGAAACGAATTATGACTTTGAGCCTTTATGGAGCAGCGGCGGAAAGTATGGCGTATGGGAGGTCAAGTACCGCAGAAGTGGTAAAACCCTGTGTGCTTTCTATGCGAAAGAAGGTAAATTTACTCTGCTTATAGTTTTTGGAAAAGCGGAAAGAGAGAAATTTGAGTTGTCACAGAATGAATTCTGCTCAGAAATTATTGATATATACACTGATACTCATCAGTATCATGACGGTAAATGGCTCTGGATTGATGTTTCTGATATGAGCTTAATTGAAGATATAAAGAAATTGATTGTAATCAAGAAGAAGCCGTGGAGAAAGTGATGGGATTAAAAAACTCATTGATCATAGTATTACATGAAATATACGGTATCAATCAGCACATGGAGATGGTCTGCGGGAAATATTCCTTAGCCGGATATGATATTATGTGCCCGGATTTGATTGGGCTGGACCAGTCCTTCAGTTATGATATGCAGGAAGAAGCCTATCGGCATTTTATCAACTGTATCGGCTTTGACCAGGCGTTTAAGCAGGTAAAACAGCTGGCAGTGAAAGCCAGGGCACAGTACAGGCATATATATCTGCTTGGGTACAGCATAGGTGCGACAATAGCATGGCTGTGCAGCGGAGAGGACAACCTGTGCGACGGTGTGATAGGGTACTACGGTTCACGGATCAGGGATTTTACAAATACCATCCCCAAGTGTCCGGTTCTGCTGTTTTTCCCGGAGAATGAGAAATCATTTAATGTACAGGAGCTTGTGGATGTCCTGGGAAAGCGGAATATGGATGTTCATATATTAAGCGGGAAACATGGATTCGGTGATCCATTTTCCGGGAACTATTGTGATGAGTCATTCAGGGAGTCAGAAAGACTAGTAGATGAATTTTTAAGAAAATATAGGGGGAAAAAATGAGTGAATCAAAAAAGCTGTTTATCCTATGGACAAATGCAGATCCGGTAACTTCGGAAAAAATGGTGATGATGTATGGAATAAACAGCAAAATAAGCAATTGGTGGGAAGAAGTGACAATAATAATCTGGGGAGCTCCGGCAAAGCTTGCTGCAGAAAATGATTTTATCCGGGAGAAGATCAGGCAGGCACTGCATTTAGGGGTCAATGTTTCTGCCTGTAAAGCCTGTGCAGACCAGTTGGGAGTAACGGATAAGCTGTTGCAACTGGGAGTAGAGGTGAAATACTGGGGAGAAGGTCTGACTGAGATACTGAAGGAGAATGAGAAATTACTGACGATATGATACGTATGGATGATATTTGTAAGAGACTGTACCGATTAAGGTGTATTGTTTACAGCAAGGGCTTTGAAGCATAAAATAAGATTCCAATAGATAAATATACAGTAAAGGATGTATTTTAATGAGGATCGAGCACATAGCTTTATGGACCAGGGATATTGAAAAATTAAAGACATTTTATACTGGTTATTTTGGCGGAACCGCCGGAGACAAGTATTCAAATCCAAAGAAGTCCTTTGAATCATATTTCATTAAATTTGACTCGGGTGCCAGGCTTGAGATAATGCAGATGCCGACTGTTCCAATGAATTTGAATGATACAGCAGCACAGTACATCGGGTTGATACATTTAGCTATTTCAGTAGGGAGCATAGAAATGGTCAATACTGTAACAGACCAGCTAATGGAAGCAGGCTGCACAGTTGTCAGTGAGCCGCGTTATACGGGGGACGGCTACTATGAAAGCTGCGTACTGGATCCGGATGGAAATAGATTGGAGATAACCGTATAATTAAAGTTATAGAGATGCTTGAATGATATATAATTGAGGTGATAACCAAAAATGAAGCTTAGAAGGAAATCATTAATAATTATAGTAATCTCCGTAACTGTACTGATCCTTCTGGAGTATGCACTTTCACCATATATAGATGCGTACAGGATCAATAAGCATCTTGATATATCCGGCGTGAAAATGCTGATGGCACCCTCCCAGGTAGAGGAGATCCTTGGGAAGGGCAGCCCCATTGGAGGCTTCGGAGCAGAATTTTATGGATATGATAATTCTGCCGTCGTAATTGCTTACCCGTGGGAAGGCTTGCTGGAGGGCAAAGTAGGATACATTGACGTATCAGGCCCCAAATACAGCATCTGCGGTGTCAGGCCTGGGGATTCCAGCGACAAGGCAAAGAAAATCCTGAAGGGGTATGGCTTTATCCAGGATAAAAAGCATAAGGATACCTTCAGGAGAGGCAGTGCCAGGATTTATATATTGTGGGAATCGGTCAGGGTTGATATTGAGGATTGGTCCATAAAAGGGCATGTTTATTAGCGGATATAGTGATTTGAACAGGGGGAGCAGTATGAGCTGTTATTTTGTCGCACAGATACAGATCAATGATAAGGTTATGGAACAAGAGAAGAATAGAGTCAGTCTTATTAAAGGAGATATTACAAAGCTTGATGCAGATGCAATCGTAAATGCGGCAAACAGCAGCCTGCTTGGCGGCGGAGGAGTAGACGGCGCTATTCATAAAGCGGGTGGCAGGCAGATACTTGAAGAATGTATGGAAATACGGGATAAGCAGGGTGGATGTAAGACCGGTGAAGCTGTAATTACAAGCGGTGGAATGCTTAAGGCAAGGTTTGTCATTCACACTGTCGGCCCGGTATGGAACGGTGGTCATAATGATGAGGACAGTTTATTGGCGAATTGTTATATCAACAGCTTGAGGCGGGCTGAAGAAAATCATATAAAGACGATAGCATTTCCGAATATAAGCACAGGGGTATACGGATTTCCTAAAAAAAGGGCGGCTGAGATTGCAGTAACGGCAGTATCGGGATATATAAATAAAAATACAGGTATTGAAAAAGTTATTTTCGTTTGTTTTGATGAGGAAAACTATCGACTATATACGGAGCTTATTAATACTTGAATTGCAGTAATAAATTGAAGTTAAGGGTGATTGTGTGAAAAATGAAGGGTTTGAATTTCTATTAGGTTTTTTGAAGCTCCTTAATTGTACGGCCCCGCTTATTATCCGGAGGGAATAGCGGATAGGCTGAAGCATAAGGATTAGACGTACCTTTATAATTGGGAGGCGGAGAAGAATGAACAGCAATGAAAGCATTATTATGAAATGGAAACTCCAGCATGAGAAAGGGATATTTGCATATGTCATACCATATGCTTTACGCTTTTTAGCAGCAATAACTGCAACCACAGTAGCTGTTTTTCTGTTTACCCATCCCGATGACCTGAAGGTAATGGTCACAGTTACTGCAAATAATATGGTGATGTGTGTTATGATTACACTTTTTAGAGTGGCTGAATGGTTCAAAAAAGAGAGAGAGTATAAGAAGATACTGGATTTATTTGAAGCGGCAACCAAATGTCCGGCATGTTCGGCAAAAGCATTTCCGGAAGATAAGGTATGTGCATCATGCGGTACTTTTCTGAGCATGGATAAATAAATCCTGAAAACATATATAAAAGGAGAATTGCCGAGATGAGTAGAATCCCGGATAAGGTCAACGAGCTATTAAAGGAATACTTTGATATGCTTGAACCAAAGCTGCCTGATTACCTTGAGGCATTTTATATTTATGGCTCAGTTTCATTGGGTGCATTTGATTTCGGTTATAGTGATATAGATTTTATTGCAGTGGTGAAAAACAAGGTTACAGAAGAGGATATGACACTTCTGAAGCAGATTCACGGTGAAATGCATAGAAGGTTTCCAAAGACCGATTTAATGGGAATGTACGTTATGGGAAGCGACCTTGAGGCTCACTCTGTCCAGGAAGAAACGTGCCCATGCTTTATAAATGGCAAATTCCATGGCTTTGTAAGGTTTGACAGGAACTCTATTGACGCGTACCAGTTGAAAAAGTATGGTATAGTAGTATTTGGCTGGGAAATTGAGAAATACGGTTATAACGTGGATTGGGATGTCTTGATGAACAATATGAGAAACAATCTTAATACATACTGGTTGAAGTGGAAGACCGGATGTGAGAAGTTCCCATCCCTGCACTATCTGGCAATGTTTTTCAGCCTGAAGGCTATCGAATGGGGAGTTCTTGGAGTTACGCGCCTGTATTATACCTTCAGGGAAAAGGATATCACATCAAAGGTAGGGGCAGGTGAATATGCATTAAGGGCAGTGCCGGAAAGATGGCACAGGATAATAAATGAGTCAATGAGGCTGCGGAAGGGCATCAAGGGCACTTTGTACAAATCTGTCATTGAGAGAAGGAATGATGCCTTGGGATATATCAATTTTATTATACAGGAAGGAAATAAGCATTTTGAGGAGGGGTTAGGATGATAAAATGTGTGGTTTTTGATGTTGACGGTACTCTTATTGATACCGGAGAGGCTATTATTTCTTCTCTGCAAAAAGTGCTGCAGGAGGATCTGGGACAAGCATATTCTGAGGAGGAGCTCAGCTTCGCCTTTGGCATACCTGGAGCAGTTACTCTGGAAAAGCTCGGAGTTGATGACATAGAAGATTCCATTGGGAAGTGGATAAATTATCTTAGCGATTTTAAAGATTCCATTAAAGTCTTTAAGGGAATAAATGACTGTCTTATGAAATTAAAAGCAGACGATATAAAGACCGGAATAGTCACTTCGAAGACAAGGGAAGAGTTTGATGACAGCTTTGTTCCAATGGGCCTGACAGGCTTTTTCGATTATATAGTATGTGCAGATGATACTAAAAGGCATAAGCCGCATCCGGATCCCCTTCTGAAGCTTCTGGAGATGTCCGGGAATAATCCGGAGGATATAGTCTATATCGGGGATACTATATATGATAAGGAATGTGCCGAGGGGGCAGGTGTGAAATTCGGACTGGCCCTATGGGGAGCGAAAAACATTGAAGGGATCGATCCGGCATACCTTCTGCACAGCCCTGAGGATATACTGAAAATAATAACCTGTCCACGCCCTATATGAATATATGGTTAAGAATATAAGAAGGAGCAGCTAAATATGGATATTAACAATAAAACTTTTTTTTGTTCCTGGAGCGGAGGAAAAGACTCTTGCCTATCCCTGTATTATGCTATCAGGCAAGGAGGCATACCCCAAAAGCTGATTACAATGCTGGTTGAAAACGGAGAACGATCCAGGGCTCATGGTTTGTCAAAAGATGCGTTGAAAAAACAGTCGGAAGCCCTGAATATTCCATTGGGTACATATGCTACATCTATGGAAAATTATGAAAAAAACTTCATCAAGGTTATGAAGGAAGCAGGGGAAAGCGGCATTAGTCTCGGAGTGTTCGGCGACATAGATCTGGAGGAGCATTTGCTTTGGATCAAACGGGTATGTGATACAGCCGGTATGGGAGTATATCATCCCTTGTGGAAGAAATCCCGGAGGAAAGTAGTGGATGAGTTTATTGAGTATGGCTTCAAAGCGGTTATTGTGGCAGTAAAAGAGAATATGATGGGGAAGGAATACTTGGGCAGAGAAATAAACAAGGCTTTAATAGATGAACTGGAGAAAGCCGGGGTGGATCCTGCAGGAGAGAATGGTGAATATCACACACTTGTGACGGGAGGGCCGATTTTCACTAAAGATATAGAATATAAACTGGATGGAGAATTTAATTCCAATGGACATTGGTTCCAAAAAGTAGTCGTATATTAAGGCTTGCCTGCTGAATCCGGCAATATTTGCAGTGGAACAATATTGTTATTGCTTCCTGCGTTTTACCATGTTATAGTAAAAAGGAAGAAGAAATTGGAAGGACTGGAGGTCGTAAAAATGAAATCAAAATCAACAACTGTCAAATCAAAATCAATAAAACGTATTTTGCGGCCCGGGCTTGGAATCAAATAATATCTGGATTCTGTCAATCAGTCACGGGTCAATGCATCCGTGACTTTTCTATTATTATATGGTGCTTCGTACCAGGAATAAAAGATCATGGATGCCATGATCTTTTTATTAAAGGGGGAATCACTTTATGACCAGACAGGTTAAAGCAGACCTGATGCTGCTTATGATAACGGTTTTCTGGGGATCGTCATACATTCTTACAAAGGTTGCTGTTGATGTTCTTCAACCATTCAACCTGACAGCGCTGCGTTTTATCATTGCCTTCATTGCAGCTGCTGTTGTGTTTTATAAAAATATTCTGAAGGCAGATAAGGAGACGATAAAATACTCACTGATCCTGGCAGTGATATTATTTGCGGTATTTATTCTGCAGACCTTCGGCCTGAAATACACTACCGCTTCAAACGCAGGTTTTCTGGTAAGCCTCTCGGTTGTTTTCATACCCATACTATCAAGCATATTCATGAAGCAAAAAATTGAGAAAAAGGTGCTTGCCGGAGTATGCATTGCCCCAATAGGGATCGCTTTGCTGACATTGAATAGTCAGCTTAGTATAAATGGCGGAGATATTCTATGCACCTTATGTGCTTTTCTGTTTGCCGTACATGTTGTTGCAACAGGGGCTTTCACAAAAAAAGTGGACTCAATTGCACTTGGAGTTTTACAGCTTGGTTTTGTGGGTCTTTTCAGTATTGGATTCTCGGTGTTCGTGGAAGATGTGAGGTTACCCGGTAATGCCATGCTGTGGGGGGCTATTCTGGCACTGAGTATTCTGTGTACTGCTGTGGGATATATTGTGCAGGCGGATGCTCAGCAATATACCAGCGCCACCCATGCAGGCCTGATTTTCTCACTGGAGCCGGTATTTTCCGCGGTATTAGGCTATGCATTCCTGGGGGAGCTTCTTTCGCTGAAGGGATATATAGGTGCAGGCATACTTTTGGTAAGTGTGCTTATTGCCGAGGTGGATTTTAAAAAATTGGTTCCTGAGGCAGGGAAATTGGATATATAGAGCAATTCAAGTCAAGAAAATATAGTGTTGATTTGTTATCCTCTATTATGGAGGTGATATCATGGAAAGCTGGGAAAAGGTAATGGCGGTCCAACATATGCAAGGTTATATTGAAGAACATCTTACTGAGCCTATAACTCTCCATATGCTTGCAAAGGCGGCGGGCTATTCTCCCTGGCACTCTGAACGGGTTTTCAAGGAGCTGACAGGCAAAACACCCTTTGAATACATCAGGGCATTGAGGCTGTCCCGGGCAGCCATCAAGCTGAGGGTCGGCAATGTCAGGGTAATTGAGGTAGCCCTGGATTTTGTGTTTGACTCCCATGAAGGTTTTACCAGAGCATTTTCCAGGCAGTTTGGAGTAACTCCAAAATACTATAGTAAGAATGCTCCGTCTCTGAAGCTATTTATGCCCGAGAGCATCCGTGATTATTATCTCAAAATGCAAAAAGGAGAGGATAGTATGAGTAGAAATTCCAATACAAATACTGTTTTTGTGCAAGTGGTTGATAGACCTGCGAGAAAGTTGATACTCAAAAGGGGCGTCAGAGCGGCTCATTACTTTGAATATTGTGAGGAAGTGGGCTGCGATGTATGGAATGTACTTAGCGGTATTAAAGAGGCCATCTATGAGCCTATAGGAATGTGGCTTCCGGAGAATATGCGCAAGCCCTGTACATCAGTTTATGCCCAGGGGGTGGAAGTGCCTGCGGATTATGCAGGTAAAGTACCTGAAGGCTACGAAATGATCGATCTTGCACCATGCAAGATGATGATTTTTCAAGGCCAACCCTTTGAGGAGGAGAAGTTTGAAGAGGCAATAGGCGAGCTGTGGGAGGTTATGAAGAAGTATAACCCGGAACTGTACGGCTTCAAATGGGCTGATGGGGATGGACCGAGATTCCAGCTTGCGCCTATGGGCTACAGGGGATATATTGAGGGAAGACCGGTAAGACTGCTGAATGCATAAAAATTATTGGGAGCTCCATTTTTGGAGCTCCCAATATAATTTTACTTTGAATTATAACCAAGCAGCTTGCCGTACAGGTCTTCGCGCCTGTCTTTTAAGGATTCATCCAGGTTGAGGAGCCTTGCCTTACGGCCTTCCATTATATCAATATCCGCATAAAGCATCTCTTCGCTGTCTTTTCCAGCCGGACCTGCCAAAGGCCAGCCGTTCGGTCCTGTGATTATGCTGGCTCCCTTGAAGGTTACGCCCCTCTCCTCACCTATGCGGTTGCAGCAGGCAATATATACTTTATTGGCATTGGAATTGACCATAGCCCTGTAATCTCCCATGCAGTAGCCTCTTTCATCCCAGGTGTTGCTGCCTGTAGGCCAGTTTGTTGGAACTGCTATTATATCAGCCCCGTTAAGGGCAAGTATTCTGGTGCCTTCCATGAAGAAAAAGTCGTAGCATATCTGTATCCCCAATCTTCCGAAGGGCAGCTCAAATACGGGAAATCCAAGATTGCCCGGTTCGAAGAGCAGCTTTTCGTTGTACCAGAGATGATTTTTCCTGTAGGTTCCAAGGAAGCCTTCAGGACCAAGGAGGACTGCGGAGTTATAGATACGGCTGCCTTCTTTTTCTGCTATTCCGGCTACTATGTATATATCATTCTGCTTCGCTTTTTCCAGCCAGGCTTTTGTTGTGCGTCCCTGGGGGACCGGCTCTGCTGCAGCTGCAAGCTCCTGGGTCGATTCAAAAGCATAGCCGGTATTGCAGAGCTCAGGAAGTATGATCAGTTTTGCACCGATATCCGCTGCTTTATCGATCATTGAAAGGGTGATCAGAAGATTTCTCTCATAATCTCCTATCTGAGGATTCATTTGTGCAGCGGCGAGTCTTATGGTTCCTTTATTCATCACATCATGCTCAGACATGGCTCATACCTCCTGTTATCTGGACAGCAGCTCTTCCAGCTTTTCTCTTATATATTCCTTCAATTCCGTATCACCTATAAGAGTTTCATTTTCACCCGGCTTTACCTTGAAGAAGTTGATTATCAGCCTGTTGTCTCTGATGAGGTAATCCTCCAGGTGCAGGGGTGAGATTATGACCTCCAGCTTGTCATACTTTGAATCAGGGTATTTTGAATTCAGAGTATCTGCTAAAAACTCAAGATTCAGCTTTTTAAGCGGAGCCACCATTGAATTTGTATAACCGAGATCCTCCATCATCCAAAGATTGTTACTGTAGAAACGTCCTTCCTTTTTGCTGTTCCTGGAGAATATCTCCCTGTTCTTTATGGCGCTGAGGGCCCTGCGGACAGACTCCTCGTTGAATTCATCCCCGTATGTAAGTGCAAGACCCGGCATTGCTGCAATATCGTAGATGAACATTTCGGAAATGCTCTCCCGGTCATTGACTGCCTGCCAGAAATATAGCATAGCTTCGATGGCTTCAAGGTTTACTTCTATCCTGTTTATCATGTTTGTATTCCTCCTCGAATTTTGTCTGTATGTTTCGCACTAAACATTTTATATAATGTAATTATATCACTTATTTATCCTTTTATCCCAGCGTATTGTCCAGGAACATCATAACTACAAATCCCACCAGCAGCGCATGGGTAGCGAGCTTTGAGTGACCCTGCTGGTTCTGGGTTTCAGGGATTATCTCATGACTTATAACAAAGAGCATTGCTCCTGCGGCAAAAGCCAGGGCAAAGGGCAGCAGCGGCCTTGATACCTGAACGAGTGCAACCCCCAGAAGTCCTCCCACGGGTTCTACAAGGCCTGTGCATAATGCTATCAGGAAAGCCCTGCCTTTAGAGTACTTCTCTCTTAGAAGCGGAAGCGCCACAGCCAGACCCTCGGGTAGATTTTGAAGACCTATTCCTATAGCAAGACTAAGGCCATTTATTATATCACCATCACCAAAGCCTACTCCTACTGCCAGACCCTCGGGAAAATTATGAACAGTTATTGCAAATACGAATAACCATACTTTCCTGAGACGGGGATTAAAAGCAGCGCTTACATTTTCATGAGAGGCATTCCCCTGATGTCCGTAGCCATTGACTGCATTTGACGACAGGTTGGTATTGGGGAAGAATTTATCTATAATGTCTATGAAAAGACCGCCGCATAATATACCTATCAATGTAATAGTAGCGCCGCTGATTCCACCGCCGCCCTTTTCAATAGCCGGAATAATCAGGCTGAAGGAAGTTGCAGCGAGCATTACTCCGGCAGCTGCCCCCAACAATAAATCAAGGACCTTCTTTGATATGATTTTTGTGAAAAATATGGGCAGGGAGCCTATACCGGTAGCCAGACCGGCACACAGACTTGCCATTATCCCCAGCCATATGAGATTGAATTGGGAGAGATATTCTACCATGTCATGGACCTCCTAGAGAACTCGCTAATTATATATTATGTTTCTTTCCGGATATGGTTACAGGGGATAAACGGCAAATTATATCAAGGCTTGATATTACTATGTGCGGTTATATATAATTGAAGCAGGAATATATATTAGGAGTGATTTCATGTATATGAATGAGGAATTGCATAAGCTGGCCAGGAATCATGTGGTAACATTATGTTGAAAGAGCAGGTAGTGTAAGTTGATTGAAAATATATATTTATTTATGGTAGTTTTTATATCCCTTTTTGTAAAAGGAATCACAGGCTTCGGCAACACGCTTGTAATGGCGCCGATGTTTTCTTTTGTCGTGTCAAACAGGTTCACGACACCTGTTGATTTACTTATCAGTATACCTACTAATGCATATCTTGTCTGGAAAAACAGGGATAGTATCAAATTCAGCACTGTAGCACCAATGTCTCTTATGCTGCTTGCAGGAGTAATACCAGGTATAATGATACTTAAGACAGGGAATGACCTGCTTCTGAAATCTATTTTGGGAATCGTCATCGTTGCTCTTGGTATTGAGATGCTGTACCGCAAGCCTGAGCAGCAGCCCTCCGGTAAAGGGAACAAGGCGCTGCTTGTGATAGTAGGCCTTGTATCTGGGGTACTGGCCGGAATGTATGGAATCAGCGCTTTCCTTGTAGCTTATATAAGCAGGACAAGTGCAGACCGGAGCCAGTTCCGCGCCAATCTGTGCAGCTTGTTTCTGGTGGATAATATTTTCAGGTTGTTCTGGTATTCGGCAGCAGGGATAATGACACTGGAGATCATAAGGTTCACTCTTTTTATGGCGCCGGCAGTAGCCCTGGGAATGTACATCGGGACAAAGGTGGATACAGGGCTTAAGGAAGAGACTGTGAGAAAGGCGACTATTTACCTTCTCATAGTGAGCGGAGCAATATTGATAGTAAGAAGTGTTTTGAGCCTGTATATTATATAGGATTAACTCCCAAAATAGGGTAAAGAAAATTTTCTAAGTTTTTGTTATTTTAAGGCAATTTTTACTGTGACATATTATAATATAATATAAAGCTAAATATTAGCAGGATTTGAGGAGATAGACATGAGTATTGGTGTTTTTGACTCCGGCATAGGAGGGCTTACAGTGCTGAAGGAGGCCTTAAGGCTGTTGCCCGATGGGGATTACCTGTACTATGCTGATACAAAGCATGTGCCTTACGGGACTAAGCCGAAGGAGGAAGTCAGGGGATATATATTTGATGCTGCGGATTTTTTCGCAAATAAAGGGGCAGAAGCTTTGGTTGTGGCCTGCAATACAGCTACAAGCATCGCTATAAACGACTTGAGGGCAAGGTACAGCTTCCCTATTATAGGCATGGAGCCTGCAGTGAAGGCTGCAGTTGAAAAGGTTGATGACAGGCGGGTGCTTGTACTTGCAACACCTATAACCGTCAGAGAGAAAAAGCTGCATGATCTCGTTGAAAGACTTGATTCAGAGGATATTGTTGATCTGCACGCCCTTCCGGGCCTAGTTGAGTATGCGGAGAATTTTATATTTGATGAAGATACGGTAATCCGCTATTTACTCGATGAATTTGCCAGGTATGACTTGAAGGAATATGGGGCAGTTGTTTTAGGCTGCACACATTTCATATTTTTCAGGAAGCACTTCAAAATGATATTACCTCAGGGAGTTGACATAATAGACGGAAACCTGGGGACTGTGAACCGTCTCAGAAGCTTGCTGGAGAGCAAACACTTGAACTCTGGCGGCAAGGGGAAAGTAGAATTTTATTGTTCGGGGGAAAGAGAAACGGATGATGGCAAGTACAGGAGATATCTGGAGCTTGATTATTAGGAAGAATGAAATTAAGGCTAAACAAATAAGAAGCAGGTATTGCGGATATCGAGCTAAACACAACTACCAGCCTCTCTTTTCAATCGATAAGTTTGGTCAATAAATACAGACATAGGCTTCTAGAGTGAGGTATATCCATAAAGATAATGGATGTGCTGGTGGTTTATTAATGCTATACCTTCATAATAGTGTATATGACCGCCAGGTACTTCTATTTCGGGACCTGTAGTGAAATAGTAGTAATGCGTGTGCCCGTTATCATATGTGGTTATACCGGATGCATAGTGTATGTGTCCACGGATGTCATAATTGTATGTTGTAATGCCTGAATATCCGTGAGCGTGTCCGAAGTCAAAGGTGGTTTCACCATTGTATCTGTGGGTATGGATATCGTAATACATTTTATCACCTCCCACAATTATACATATGTAAAAGCCTTGCAGCTTGTTACATAAGAGAATATCAATCAGAAAAAGAAACTAATATACAGGGGGTAAGATTATGAATCAACGTATAACGATCGAAAATCTATTGGAGCTTTCTGAATATCAGAGGGACAGGCTTCGCGACCTATGGATTCCGCAGATATATGATCTGGCGTCAGGTTTCCTCTGCAAGGATGCAGAAAATAACAAGTATGACATATTTGAATTCACTATCGGACATGTAAGCATAAGAGAGACAGGACGGGGCTATCATATGACACTTGTTAATCTTGAAGCGCTGAGAAGCTTGAGAGCACAAGAGGACACCGCTATTGAAGAAGAAAGTGAAGAAGTAAATATGGAGGAGTTCACTGAGGAGGACTTTACCTTTGAGTACGAAAGGCCCGATATTTACAGCAAAAGTGACTGCATGCCCCTTCTCAGCATAGGGCAGATGTTTGAAATCCTTAATAAATGTGGATATGGCAGCGGTAATTTCTATGTCAATCAGCGTAAAGAAAATAATGACTGGGGAATTGGCAGGGACATTGAGCAATATATCGACTATGGAGCGGATTACAATGAGAAGGAATTGTGCGACACCCTGTGGACTGCTCTTAAAGAGATCCTATAGATCATAATAAGGATAGGGAGGTATAGCAATGAACCAGATAAAACTGTGGGAAGTGGCCGAAAGGGAAATGGTTCCCGGCTATCATGCCAAGTTTGTGCACTCGGAGAATATGACAATAGCCTATTGGGACATTGAGAAAGGTAATGCCTTGCCAAAACATAGCCATCCCCATGAGCAGGTGGCCAACATTATCGAAGGAAGCTTTGAAATGACTGTGGATGGCGAAACCTCAGTCCTTGGACCGGGTTCAGTAGTTATAATACCTTCCAATGCAATGCATTCAGGGAAGGCTTTGACTTCATGCAGAATAATTGATGTGTTCTACCCCGTAAGAACTGATTACATCCAGAAATAGTGCTGGTCAGGAGCAGCATGTAACCTAATGGAACGGACAGGAATATACTTATAGCGAATAGAAATAGTTATTAAGGTTCCATAATACAGCTATAATTGACCTTATAGAGGTCAGCAGGGGTGATGTGTTATGCTCAGGCAACTGAATGAATGGGATAGGCCTGTTCTGTTTGAATATCTGCTGAGGAACGAGGAAGAAGCAGCATTCCTTATAGGGAATGCAGAGCAGTTCGGTATATTGAACAGATGCAATATTCTGCGCTGTGGTGATTACATCGGATATTTTGAGGGAAACATCCTGAAAGGTATCATTGCCTTTTACAATTTGGGAAATTGTTTTTTACATTTTGAGTCCATGGGAGCCGTACCTTACTTTTCCCAGTTAATGCTGATGAGAAGATTCAACATGCTTATAGGGGTGGACCGGCTTATAAGGCCGATTTTCGAGGCTATCAGGCATGACAGACCAATAAGGGAGTTTGAGGAGTGCAGCTACTGCGTCAATAACAATTTCAAGCCCTTCAAACTTGAAGGGGTGGAGTTTATTGATGCTTCAGACGACGCGGATATAAGCATTATAAGCTTTATCAGAAAAGCGTATCTGCGGGGCTTTGGTGCCGAGCGTACAATTGAAGGTACGAAGCTTATCCTTTCCCAGAGAAATACGGAGGAAGAGTTTATAATACTGTCCAAAGATGAACAGCTGCTGGCCCAGGCCTGCATACAGGCCTTCACAGGCAGCACTAACCAGATAGGAGCGGTATACACCCTCGAGGAGGAAAGAGGTAAAGGCTATGGTAAGGCAGTGGTCTCCGAGCTCTGTGAGAGGATAATAAACAGAGGGAAGCTCCCTACGCTGATAGTGAACAAACAGAACCTTCAGGCATTGAATGCATATAAGGCTCTTGGCTTTGAGCATCGTGACGATTATATTATAATAAGGTTATAAAACAGAAGCAGGAGGTAAGTACTTTTGAAATGGCTTGACAGACTGGAGAGAAAACTGGGCAGATTTGCAGTAAAAAATCTGATGCTGTACATCGTAGGTATCACCGGTGTTGTATATGCGTTATCCTACTTTGACAACAGAGGCTTTGTCATAGGCAAGCTGATGCTCATACCCCAACTGGTGCTCAGAGGTGAGGTATGGAGGCTTGTAACTTATATATTTATCCCGCCTGGGGCAACGATCATATGGATTTTGTTCATATTATACTTTTATTATATGGTGGGAAGTGCATTGGAGCATGAATGGGGGAGCTTCAGATTCAACATATTCTACCTTACAGGTATGATAGGCACCACCATTGCGGCATTTATGACAGGATATGGGGCTACTTCACTATACCTGAACCTGTCATTATTCCTGGCCTTTGCCAGAATATACCCTGATTATGAGCTGCTACTGTTCATGGTGATACCGGTGAAGGTAAAATACCTGGCTATGTTGAATTGGGCATACATTATCTTCACGGTGCTGGCCGGTGATATGTCCACCAGGCTCGTTGCGGTAGTCTCCATACTGAACTATTTCCTGTTTTTCGGCAAGGATATTCTATCCAAAACCAAAAGCAACAGGCAGGTGTACAACAACAGGAGAAGGTTTCAATCCGAAATGCCCAGGAATTTTACCATACATAGATGCACGATCTGCGGCAAGACTGAGAAGTCTGATCCGGATATGGATTTCAGATACTGCCCGGAATGTGAGGGTGACTACGAATACTGCATGGATCATGTGAGGAATCACGAACATGTGAAAAAATGAGTTCATATTGAACTCATTTTTTTTGCAAATAATCATCAATTATCTTTTCAGCAATTCTTTTCTGTATGCTTGCTGTTGCCACCAGCATGAGCACGGTCAGCAAAATTCTTGTAGTCTCCTTTTCATCACCGGAGAAAGCTTCCGCTTTTTCATCAATCAACTTCAACTTTTGGGAAATGATCTCCTTCAGATCACAGGTGCTGTTTTCCTTTACCTGAAGAAAACTGTTGTACAAGCTGCCCAGATAGTCTGTACCATCCTTTGAGGACGCCATATTCTTGAATAAAGGCGTGAATAGAGTATTAATATCATTTATTGATAAAATCTGCTTCAAATAATATATTAGTATCAGTTGTATCATATGCTGCCTGTTGTATCTTTTGTTTTTTGACGGAAGCAGGATCTTTGATTTGGTATAATTATTTATCATTGTTTTAGTCAGGATCTTATCCTTCAAGGTCCTTTTATGGTATCCCAGCTTATTGTCAATGAATGTAGTGACCTGATCCATGTAAAGCTCAATATCCGGAATATCTGAGATGTTAATATCACTTCCCTGAACAGTTTCTTCGATTATGCTGAAAAAGGAGCCCTCATTAAAATCCATAAATACCACCTCACTATGTATTCTGCTTTTGTAAGCTTCTCAAAATATAGTATACCATACTCTTCCATAACATATAATAGCCATACATTTCGCGAAAAACATTTTATATTCATAATTCAATATCCTTATTGACATGATAACTCAAATTAGAATTTGTGTATATATCCCCGGAAAAAGTGTAAAAATATGTATTGAATACATGATAACTCTAATATATAATATAAATGAGTCGATATGTAGTAATTAAAACTACATTAAGTATAAATAAGAATTGAACGAGGGATGAGATAATGAAGATCAGAATAAAAGATCCTGTCAGTGGTTTTTCACACCTTGCCGGAGCAGTATTATCAGTTATAGGACTTGTCTATCTGGTGCGCTATGCTGCGACAAACGGGACGGTATGGCATATTGTTTCCTTTGCAATATTCGGGTCGAGCCTTATACTCCTGTATACAGCCAGTACCATATACCATCTGCTTGTGGTATCTGAGAGAGGCTCAGTCATACTGAGGAAGATAGACCACATGATGATTTATGTGCTTATAGCAGGTACATATACGCCGGTGTGCCTTATCCCCCTGAGGGGAAGCTGGGGCTGGAGCCTTCTTATCAGTATCTGGGGAATAGCAATGGCAGGTATTATATTAAAAATGCTGTGGCTGAATGCCCCCAGGTGGCTATATACTCTCTTTTATCTTATAATGGGCTGGCTTATAGTGATTGCATTCGTACCGTTAATAAGGACCATGCCGGCTGCTGCTATGATGTGGCTGGTTGCAGGAGGTCTGCTCTATACTGCCGGCGCCGTTATATACGGAACAAAATGGCCCAGGTTCAAATCAAAGCTATTCGGATTTCATGAGGTGTTCCATATTTTTGTGCTGTACGGCAGCTTTTGTCACTTCTGGATGATGTTCAGATATATACTTTATCTATAGTGAATATTAGCAGAGGATATTTTTGATAAAATACCGAAATCCCTGGAAGAATACATTTCTTACAGGGATTTTTTTGTATAGGAAAGGAAACAGATACATAAGCTGTTTTACAACAAGTCTCAATATGTGATAGAATTTTGATTGTAGTTTGATAAAGATTCTCAAAAAATAGTATCCACTGTTGGGAGGTAAATATGGCTTATATAGATTTGCAGGATTTCATCAGGCAGCTTGATGAAAAAGTAAAGGGCTCTCCTTATACGGTATTGATCAATGCCATGGGTACTTATGAAAGGATGAGTATGGCCCTGGGGGTCGAAAAGCCGGTAATAACCAGGGAACCGGAAACATATATTCAAAACATGGGAAGGTATAGACTTCAGGTGTATGACAAAAACACCACCGGCATATACTGGCACCTGCATAAGTATGGGAGAGAGAAATATGATAAGTATAAGAAAACCGGAGGCGGGATGGGTATAGATGCAGCGAAGAAGTGGTCCGGTGAAGGGCATACGGGAGAGCGGCCTGATGATATTGGGATGACAGGGGATATTAAGGAATATGTAGCGGGGAGATGAGCTGAATATGATATTGAATAAACTGATAAAAAAAGCTCATGACTACGGTACTCTTGTGATGTTTTCGCATACTATTTTTTCATTATCCTTTGCGCTTATTTCAATGCTTCTGGTGAGCCAAGGCCTGCCATCTCCATACATAATACTCTGGATATTTATTGCATTCATGGGGGCACGTACCGGCGCCAATGCGATAAACAGGGTCATAGATGCGGAAATCGATGCAAGGAACCCTCGCACCTCAACCAGACAGCTGCCTCAAGGACTGATAAGGAAAAAAGAAGTGATAATATTTACAGCGGTCTGCTTTATAGTCATGGTAGTTGCGGCAGCAATGCTTAATCCGCTGTGCCTGCTGCTTTCGCCAATCGCATTGTTTCTTCTGATCATATATTCATATACCAAGAGGTTCACCTGGGCTTGCCATCTGGTTCTGGGTATAACCTCAGCTGCTGCTCCCGTCGGTGCGTGGCTTGCAGTGTCGGGTAGGCTTGACTGGCTGCCTCTTTTTATCGGAGCGGCTAATACCCTATGGGTAGCAGGCTTCGACATAATATACGGCTCCCAGGATTTTGCCTTTGATACTGCCAATGGCTTGCATTCAATGGCTGTCAGATTTGGGGTGAAAAATGCACTCCGGATCGCTGCGCTTTTTCACGGGGTCACTATGGTCCTCTTGATCATTGTAGGGCTTTTGAGCCAGCAGCTTGAAATAATCTATTACATTGGTCTGTCTATCATAATCGTATTGTTTGTTATAGAGCACAGGCTGATCTCACCTGATAATCTGGCCAATGTGAAGGTGGCTTCCTACAGCATCAATCAGCTGGTCAGCATCGTATTCCTGGTATTTGGAGTAATTGATGCTTTAATATGATTATGTGGAGTGATTACAAATGAAAAAGGTAGTAATCGGCATCACAGGCGCCAGCGGCTCTTATAAATATGATGCCGTGGTTGTAATCCCATGCTCAATGGGCACTCTTGCAGAAATCAGCAGCGGCTTTGCCAGGAATCTGTTATGCCGGGTGGCTGATGTGGCACTGAAGGAGAACAGGGAGCTGATCATTGTGCCGAGGGAGACCCCTCTAAACGCCATACAGCTTGAAAATATGCTGAAGCTGTCCAGACTGAATGTCACGATACTTCCGACAATGCCGGGCTACTATCATTCGCCGCAAACCATTCAGGATCTGATTGATTTTGTGGTAGGAAAGGTATTGGACTGTCTTTCCATAGAAAATAACTCATATGAAAAGTGGGGAATTAATAATGAATAAATTTAGTAAAGTAATGGCATTTTGCCTTTCAATAATGCTGGTTGCAGCACTTGCAGCCTGTGCACCTTCAAAGCAGGGTGCGGAAAGTGATGCCGGGAAGCCTTCCAAAGTCCTGAATTTCGGAGCGGTGGGCTCTGTTGAGCTGATACCGATGATTATTGCAGATGAGAAGGGTTATTTTGAGAAGGAAGGCATAGATATCAATATCCAGTCCTTCAAAAGTGCAAAAGACAGGGATGCGGCTTTTCAAAGCGGAAACCTGGACGGTATCATCTGTGATGAGGTAGCAGTAGTCCTTTACCGGAATGCCGGCATCGACATAAAGATAACCGGAGCTACTGATGGGGATTTTATGCTTATCGCAAATCCTGCTTCCGGAATAAAGTCAATCAGTGAAATGAAAGGCAAAAGTGTAGCTATTTCGGAGAAAACCTGTATTGAGTACACACTGGATACACTATTGGTGAAAAATGCCCTGTCGCCTGAAGATGTACAGAAGTCGATAGTTCCGGCAATACCTACAAGGCTTGAGATGCTGCGCACCAACAAGGTAGATGCCGCACTTCTGCCCGAGCCTTTCTCCACACTTGCGCTTAAAGACGGAGGAGTTTTTCTGAGCAGTGCTAATGAGGCAGGTATTTATACCTCGGTAACAGCATTTTCACAGGAAGCCATTGATAACAAGAGTGCGGAAATAAAAGCTTTCTTCAAGGCATACAATCAAGGTGTGGATTATATAAACAGCACTCCCATTTCAGAATATGAGGCTACCATAATAAAAACAGTCGGCTATCCGGAGGACATGAAAGGCAAGATAGAGCTTCCGGAGTTCAGAAAAAACATACTGCCCGGAGCTGCCGATATCAAAGCAGTAATCGATTGGGCCCGTGAGAACAATTTGTTGAAGAAAGAGCTGAAACCTGAGGATTTGGTGAGTGATATAGGGATTAATTAACTTCCGGAGGTATCTCCATGCTTGAGATAAATAACCTTACTGTAAGCTATACATCCAAAAAGAATACCGTAAATGCACTGGGTCCTATAAGTATGGGCATTGAGCCGGGAGACATAATTGCTATCATAGGGCCTTCAGGCTGTGGGAAATCCACCTTGCTGCATGTGTTGAGCGGTATAATCAAGGGATACGGCGGACAAGCAACCTTGAACGGTGCAAGGCTTGATCCCAGGCTCCATGATATTGGCTTCATCCCACAGAACTTCGGGCTGCTGCCATGGAGAAATGTTGAGAAAAATTGTCTTCTCTCCCTCAGGATAAAGCATAAACTCATTGACAGCGAGCAGAGAGAAAGAATTGATTATATCATGAACAAACTGGACATCAACAGCTTGAGGGGCAGATATCCTGATGAACTGAGCGGAGGGCAGAAGCAAAGAGCTGCAATAGCACGGGCATTCATTATGAATCCCGATCTGCTGCTGATGGATGAACCTTTCTCAGCCCTGGATGCCCTGACAAGAGAAGAGGCCCAGGAGCTTTTCATTGACGTATGGAACCAGTACAAGCCTACTACGGTATTTGTGACCCATAGTATCGAAGAGGCAATTTATATGGGCAAGAAAATAGTTATATTTTCCCACTGCCCCGGAACTATTGTAGAAACAATAGAGAATCCTCTTTTCAACACGGAGGATCTAAGGCAGAATGAAGAGTTTCTCAGACTGTCGTCACATATCAGAACTATCATCAAAAAGGGATGGAAAATATGAAGTCAAGAGCAAAATTAAAGCTATTTCTGCAGGGCTTTATAATGATCAATGTATTATGGTATCTACTTGCTGTAATATTTGATACCCGTGTGCTTCCCACTCCGGGTGAGGTTTATTTTAATTTGAACAACCTGTATGACAGCAGGCTGCATATTCATATACTGATAAGCCTGTATAGGGTGGTATGCGGTGTCGGAATATCACTGCTCCTGGGAGTGACTGCGGGATTGCTCATGGCTTATTCAGATACCTGGAATAAGGTACTGAACCCATTGGTTTATTTCACATATCCCGTCCCTAAGACAGCACTGCTGCCGGTGGCCATGCTGTTATTCGGCCTGGGAGATGTCTCAAAGGTAATAATCATAGTGCTCATACTGGTTTTTCAAGTGATTATAGCAGTAAGAGACTCAGTGCTGAACATTCCTGCGGACACCTATAATCCCATAAGGAGTCTCGGTGCCTCAAGACTTCAGATATTCAGGTACATAACCTTTCCTGCGATACTGCCCGCAATGCTCACCAATCTGAGACTATCCATAGGTACGGCTCTTTCAATATTGTTTTTTGCTGAAGGCTATGGAACTCAGTTTGGAATAGGATATTATATACTGGATGCATGGACAAGGATAGATTATACCGGGATGTATGCAGGCATTGTTGCATTAAGCCTTTTCGGTTTTGTTTTGTTTGTTCTGATTGATATGCTTGAAGAAGCGGCATGCAAATGGAAGGCATGGAATAAATAAATCTGCAAAAAATAATATTGAAGTTGAAGCTTGAACGACTTTGATATTCGTCAGGAGGAAATATGGCCAGGTTTTTTAATGGTAAGAAGGTTGAACTGCTAGCCCCGGCCGGAACCATGGAGACTTTTGAAAAAATGGTGAAGGCAAACTGTGATGCTATCTATCTCGGGGGCAAATCCTTGAATATGAGGATGATAAGAAAAGGCTACAATCTGACCGATGAAGAAATAACAGAAGCGGTTAAAATGGCCCATGAGGAAAATAAAAAGGTTTATGTAACGGTAAACAATATGCTGAACGAGTATGAAACAGATGAAGCTGCGGAATACCTGCACTTTCTGGACAGTATAAATGCAGACGGGATATTGGTCCAGGATACCAGTATATTGAAGCTTTGCAGGGAACAAAAGCTGAACCGCTTTGAGATTCATGCATCCGTTATGATGAATGTGCATAATATTGAGTCCGTAAAAGCACTCCAGGAGTTCGGAGTATCCAGGGTGGTCCTATCAAGGGAAATGGGCCTTGAAACTGCAAAGAACCTGCAGAACAGTACCGGCATTGAAACAGAGTATTTCATGCATGGCGACATGTGTACCGTAAACGGGGCCAACTGTTACTACAGCAGCCTGCTCTGGGGCAACAGCTCCAATAGGGGGCGCTGTTTCAAGCCTTGCAGATGGCAGTATAAGATAAAAAAGGACGGTAAGCTGTACCCAACGGAATATCCTCTTGCAGCGAAGGATATGTATATGTATGAGCATATACCCGAACTTATCGGGGCTTGTGTCACTTCCTTCAAAATTGAAGGCCGCATGAGGGAGACCGATTTCATAGTGGATCTGGTAAATACATACGGCGAAGCCATAGATAGATATATAAAGGATCCATTAAGCTATGACCGCAAAAAGCAAGCCAGGGAATTGTATGAAAACCGAAAAAGGGATTTCACCACTGCTTATGCATTTGGGAAGCCCGGCCTGGATTTTATCAATACCCGCTATGAAGGTACGGGGAAATTCTATTCCACCGGAAAGGTCTTTTCAGTTCCCTCTGAAGAGCCTGAAATAACACCTGCTGTTCTCGCTGCAGCGCAAAATGAGCTGGATGGAGTCAGAAGTGATACATGCTTCAGGCACAATTTATCGGTCAAGGTGAATAACTACGATCAGGCCAGGTTATGTATAGAAGCAAAGGTCAGCCGGATTTACATATCCTCTGAAGTGCTGCAGCCCGGCGAGTTTATGACCGTGGAACAATTGGAGCATCTGGCAGGCATAAAGGGAGGTACTGAGCTTTATCTTGCTCTTCCTCAAATGATGAATGAACTGCAGTTTGACATCATTGATCATTATCTGGACAATTACGGACAGCTGTATGACGGGCTCCTGTTGTCCAACATAGGCGCCATAAGGGAATACGGAGGTAAGTTCAAACTTGTAACCGATTATAACCTTAATATATATAACCACAGAGCCCTGGATTTTTATAAAAGCTTGGGGGTAGCTGAATTCACTGCATCCATTGAAGCAAAAAGCAATGAACTGGCTGAATTTATAAGCTTGTCACAAGGAATACTTGAGCTTATAGTACATGGGCCAATTAGAGTAATGTATCTGGATCATAATCTCTATGATAATGTAAAAGCTTTGCAGCCAGTTTCCGAAGCAGATAATAAATATGTGGACAACGATATCCTGGTTATGATGACTGATAAGGGAGAAAATCCTGTTTATATAGACCAGAATGGGAAAAATCACCTGTTTACATCAAAGGAGCTGTGCTTACTGCCTTTATTGCCATACTTTGATTCTGACAAGCCTGTCAACTTCCGTATTGAAGGGCAAACTTACAGTCTTGAGGAACTGAAGTATGTTATAGATATCTATCATAAGGCGATTTCCGACAAGTCAGAATGTGCTGTCTTATATGAGAGAATGAAATCCTGCAGGGCGGGTTTTACCCTGGGCGCCCTGTCATACAAATTTGGAGTGGATTAAAGGGCCACAGCAACCCCAAAGGAGAAATGAGAGGTGCTAATATGAATTATATCGGTCCGGAGGATATACTGAAAAAAAGACAACAATACTTTTTTCCGGCTACATCGTCCTTTTACAAGGAACCACCGCAAATAGTCGGAGGTTCCATGCAATATCTTTTTGACCATAACAACAAGAAGTACACGGATTTTTTTGCCGGAGTGTCCGTTTTGAATTGCGGTCACTCAAATCCCGAGATACTCGGGGATACCATAGAGCAGCTGAGTAAAATGCAGCACACAACGACCTTGTATCTAACACAGCCAATGGTCGAGCTTGCTGAGAGACTGGCCGGAATACTTCCGGGCAACATAAAGAGGACCTTCTTTTGTGTGACAGGCTCCGAGGCAAACGAAGGCGCAATGGCATTGGCCAGACTATATACAAAAAAATCCGGCTATATAGCTCTAAAGGGCGGCTTGCACGGAAGAACGCATCTGACTCTCAGTGTGACAGGCATTCCTATGTGGCGGCTTGATGACAACCTGATAAAAGAAAACATTTTCTTTATAGACAGACCCTATTCTAAAGATAGCAGCTATGAGGAAGCAATGGATAAATCTCTGCAGCAGCTGGAGGAAGTCCTGGAAAGCCACGGACATGATATCAGTGCGATGCTTATGGAACCGGTCCAGGGTAACGGCGGAATAATAATGTATCCACACGGCTATGTCAAAAAAGTTAAAGCTCTGCTTGAAAAGCATAATGTACTGCTGATCGTAGATGAAGTACAGACCGGCTACGGAAGGACTGGAAAAATGTTTGCCATAGAGCAGTACGATGTGGTGCCTGATATAATTGTAACTGCCAAAGCACTGGGTAATGGAATTCCGATCTCCACCTTCTCGACTACCGATGAAATTGCAATAGCTTACAACAAACCTTCCGCATCCACCTTCGGAGGTAATCCTGTCGCTGCCCAGACAGCCTTAAGTGTGCTTGACTACATTGAAAAAAATGATCTGGTCAATAGAGCAAAGGAACTGGGAGAATATCTGAAGAATAAGCTCCTGAGACTGTCTTCTCCTTTTATTAAGGAAGTAAGAGGCTGCGGATTAATGCTGGGTATTCAAATTCAGGCATTGGATAAGAGCAGGAGTTCAGCTGAGATTACAGATATGATCCTTGAGGAAATGAAGGAAAGAGGCTTCTTAGTCGGCAAGAACGGTATGGACAGAGATGTGGTGGCCTTTCAACCTCCACTGGTCATAGCAAAAGAAGATATTGACGCTTTGGTCGAAAATCTTCAGCAAACCTTAGATAAACTTGGATCCTGAATGGCTTGAAGCTAGAAGTTCTCTGCTGTGAGAAGCGGCCGTACGGAGCACAGCTGGCAACAGCAGTTTATAGAACTTCTTGCTGAAAACATTCATACCTTATTATATACACATTCCATCTGTATATGTGGTTGTCCGCCAAAGTGAATAAATTTC
The DNA here is from genome assembly GCA_035627615.1 of Clostridia bacterium. Lineage (GTDB taxonomy): Bacteria > Bacillota > Clostridia > Lutisporales > Lutisporaceae > BRH-c25. The sequence goes on along the minus strand of DASPLL010000049.1, from coordinate 371 downwards.
AACCTTTGTACATATAATTTAGATTGTAAGCATTTAAGATAACATAATATAAAGATAAAAAGCGAAAAAACAAGATATTTTCGTTTTTTATCTTTATATCAAGAAATTTAATCATGCGGGTGCACTTTACTCGATAAAGTTTGTATGTTATATTTTTAAATGTTCTCGTTCAGCGGGAGCAAAAATACATCAAGAACTTCCAGTTGACTCCGGATAGCAAGCGTGGTAAGATAAAGTTCCTGTCGCAAACACGGCAGAGAACAGACGGAAGCGAAAAACTTCCGGTTGACGACAAGCGGTAAACATGATAAGATGTAATTCCTGCTTCGGAAACGGGGCATAAAACAGACAAGATATAAACGGACGTAAAT
>DASPLL010000048.1:0-66293 GCA_035627615.1 Clostridia bacterium | reverse complement strand
ATTATGATGCTTCGCCCTTCGGAAATGTTCTCGATGAACTGCGGGTTGTTCGTGCCCTGTATGCCAAAGCCTGCCTCGGAAAGCCCAAGCCATCTTGCACCCAGCTCTACACCAGGATCAACCTGCTTGTTTACGATTTTGAAGGTCCCTCTGGGCGACGGTGCAGATGGGTTCTCAAGCCCTATCCTGTACGTCCGGAAGACATTGGTGCCGCGGTAAACCGTCAGAGTATGGTCGGTCTGATTGATTACCAGATTAACGGGTGGGGGAGCAACAGGTATGCATAATACCATGTCCTTATAGATATCCTTAGGATCGATTCCGTAGTTTGCATACAGAAGCTGCTGTGAGGAGATACCGAAGTAGGAGGCTATCGACTCCATGGTATCACCTTCTACGACCACATAGTAATTGGTTGTAGGACAGGAAGGATACATCTGAGCCTTCAAAGGCACGCAAAGCTGCTGACCGATATACAATTTGCCGGGGCTGATACCTGGGTTGGCTTCCAATATATCATTTACACTCGTGCCATAGAAAAAGGCTATGTTCCCCAGCGTGTCACCTGCTCTTACTACATAGGGGACTGAACCGCCTGGACACTGTCTGTAAGCTCCGTTGGTCATTATAATCACCTCAAAAACAATATATTTACATAATATTCTTGGGGAGTTACATATGTTACAGTTACAGTGTGCATCCGGAATATTTAAACGGTAATGTAGAATGGTGGAATAATGTATAAGGATCACAAACCAGTTATATACGGAGTATTTGAAGAGAAGAAGTAAAAAGTAGGACAAGGTGCCTGTCCCCTTGTCCCATGGTTATTTGATAAGCTCTGAATCTACTTTGAGATTATCCTTTTTCTTGTGAAGAGTGGAGTGAAGAAAGGCTATCAGGAGGTCTTTCTTCAGAAAGCCTGTGATTATCAGTATGCAGGAGATAACCGATACGATGGCTACGACTGTGTAATTGCCCTGCTGCAGATTCGCCCCTATATAAGTGGATGCGACAAGAGCCGGAATACGTGCAGCTGAGGAGATCATAAAAAATGTCATGGGTTTTACGGGAGTGATTCCTGCAAGGTAGCTCAAGGTATCCTTGGGCAGGCCCGGTATAAGGAACAGTATGAACATTGCGATCTCCGACTTTGGATTATTTATAAGAAAACTGAATTTTTTAAGCAGTTCTTTGGGTACAAACAGATTGATGAGGGAATATCCCAGCAATCTTGATGCATAGAAAACGATGACCGAGCCAAGGGTGATGCCGATCATGGAGTAAAGGGACCCGAACAGTGTTCCGTAAATATAGCCCCCTGCAATTTGTGTCAAATCTCCCGGCAAGGCTGCAATTATAACCTGTACAATCTGGACCCCTATGAATATGATAATACCGGAAGCACCGTAGGAGGACAGCATATCCTTGAAGACATCGGGGTTTGCAGCCATATACAGGATGTCTGCCGAATATTTGAATGCAGCAGCTGCTATTGCTGTAATGAAAAGCAGCAGCAGGCCTATCCTTGTCAGTAGTTGTGTCAGCCTTTGTTTATCCATATTATTCTCCTTCTATATGTTTTGCACAAAACATCTATAATCATACCTGTACAAAGGCCGGCAGACCGAAGTTCCTGTTCACGAACCCTTCATACATGATCTCTCTGTTTTTTATAGTGTATAAATCGTCTGTCCTTGTGAGCTCAGGTGCTTTTTTTGCCTTGAGGACCTTGCTCTTCATCAGTACCTCAGATACAAACTGTGAACAGAAATAATAGTTTTTCCTTTTTATCGGTTTGTTAAACAGGATGCCGCACAAGCCCAGGAAATTATATCTGTATTTTTCCTTTTCCTTTGAAAATTCATCAACATGCTTTTGAAGCAGTTGATATTGCTCTTCTGTCACTCTCACTCTGAAGATCATGCACCGGCAATCCGCGGATTTTTTATATACACCGTCATAAAGGCTTTCTACCACGAAACCTCCGGAAAATGGATTGCTGGGATTTATCCTTCCGAAGGAATACATCCGGGTAAATTCACTGTCAAAGCTCAGGGATGCATGGGGATATCTTATATCTGAGAAAACAGAAATAAGCTTTGAAAGCCAGGTTCCTGTCCTTGTAAAAATCAAATAAATATATCTGTTGTTCATAAATGCTATCAACTCCTATCCGCTCCGTGAAAATATCAAATTACTGTATATACTGAATTTTAGACTTAAAGTCTTACAGCATTTTTAGAGAAACATTAGAATTTAATTAGATGCTATATATAAAGACGAAAAAAACGACAGCTTGCGTCAACAAGCTATCGTTTTTGTATGCTTTATTGAATTAGTATATATTCTTGATCCATTCCCAGATGCTGCTGAAAAAGGCTGCAATTGGTGAAGCTTCTTTTTCTGCCGGTGCTGCTATTGTTTGTGCTTCTATGGGTGCTGATTCTATCTGTATTGTAACATCCTGTGCAGCGCCGTCTGCTCCAAAAGTCACGGCCTGTATTCCTTCAACCACCTTTACATCTTCTTTGCCGAATATATCATAGATATACTTGGCATTCTCTTCATTATACGGTGTGATACCCACTTCCACAACATCGCCGATCACTCCGGTATTTGTTACTGTAATGCCTTTGTCAGCGAAGTCCTTTGCATGTTTTTCAAATACATACTGATCAATCTCGCTTTGTTTTTTGGTCAGTTCATCCTGAACAGTTACCTGCATAACCTGATCCGGAGCCTTAAGTTCAACGTCAGTTGTGTCGGCATAGACACCGGCTATTGTATTTGCAAATATGCAGGTGCCTATGATCATAGCATGAATCGCTTTGTTTTTTATCATTTTTAATTCCTCCTGGTTTTTCAGCTTGCATCCCATCTGCACAGCCAGCCTCAGGTCGACCATTTGTAAAGGCCGGTAGGCCTGTTATAATGCAAGGATTTTTTTGTTTCGCTTTATTAGATGGAGGAATTCATGATTTTGTTCCTATGATTTTTTCAATACAGGAATTGTAATGTAAATTTTCGTGCCGACATTGATTTTGCTTTGTACTTTTATTGTACCGTCATGCTTCAGGATTATCCATTTTGCTATTGCCATACCCAGGCCGGTGCCGCCGGTTTGCTTTGTTCTGGACTTGTCGGCCCTATAGAAGCGGTCAAAAATATGAGGCAGATCCTTTTCTGAGATGCCGGTGCCTGTATCTTCAATGGTAATTACTGCCGCATGATTCTCCAAATAGCATTCCAGCTTTATTTTTCCACCCTCGGGAGTATATTTCACACTGTTATCTACGAAGATCCGGATTGCTTCCTTGAGCAGCCCGCGGTCTGCATTGAGCAGGAGATTCTCTTTCCTGAGGCAGGATATTTCATGAGTTTTGTCGATCAGTTCTGTTTCTCTGATAACTTCATCCATAAGCTCATCAATGCTGAAATCCTCTTTTTCAAGCTTCTGGGTATCCTTGTCTCCCCGGGCAAGGAAAAGTAGCTTTTCTATCAGGTCCTTCATGTTCTCAGACTCGCTTTTGATCGCTGCTATTGACTCTTCCAGAACCTGTACGTCCTCTTTGCCCCAGCGGTCCAACAAGCTTGCATAGCCTTGAATGACTGATATCGGAGTCCTTAGCTCATGGGAGGCATCTGAAACAAATTGGTTCTGCCGGTCATAGGCCAGCTGTATTCTGTCAAGCATGCTGTTAAAGGTCTTTGCCAGGTCCTTCAGCTCATTTTTGGAGCCTCTGACGTCAAGCCTCGTGCCTAACTGGTTGATAGAAATGTTTTGTACTGTATCTGTCATCACTTTCACGGGCTTCAGCAGCCTTTTGCTTGCTGTAGAGCCTATAAGTATAATTAGGAGGATAAAGAATATATCCAGGACAGCAAGTGTTACAATGAATATGCCTGCATACTCGGTCTCTTCAGTCAGCTTGTCAACAATTTGTATATAATGCATTTTTGAATCCTTGATCATACTGTTATTGTATATCATGACAAAGCCGTATTGGTTGAACAGCCAGGCAGGAATGTCCGTATCGGGACGTCCGGGATTTCCTATGAGCATTGTGTTATCCGATTCAATCAGTGTGTTTCTGCTGACACTCCCATTGATAAAAACTGCAGAGCCGGGAGTTTTTTCAGTTGTATAAAGCGGTTTGAGGTTTTCATCGAAAATTGTTATACTCCTGCCGCTTGTTTCTGAAAGCCTGTCTATTTGAGAAGCCGGCATCCCGGGGTTTTCTTCAATATAGGCAGATACCAGGGTAAAATCCTTATGCAGATCATTTCCTTCACTTCTCATGATATAGGCCAACCCGCCGAACAGGACACCTGCGCTCAATAGTATCAATATGTTGGTAATGACGAAGGTATATACAAGGGTCATTCTGAAGGTTATGGAAAGCCGTATTTTTTCTGAAATTGTACTGAGCAGGGTATTAAGCATCATAAAAATAAGCTTTATTACGGTGAAGGGCAGTAAAAACAGTGGTTTTAGAAAATAGCGGAACATGTTTGAAAAAAATTTCTTAATCCTCATCTTTTATTGTATATCCCACCCCTCTTATGGTATGGATAATTTTCCTGTTATATTTTTCATCAATTTTGCTTCGTAAATATCTTATATATACATCCACTACATTTGTATCCCCTAAATAGTCAAAGCCCCACACCATTTCAAGAAGCTTTTCTCTTGTCAGAACTATATTCTTGTTCTCCAGGAGGTACATCAGCAGATCGAATTCCCTTTTTGTCAGTTCTACAGGTTCGTTTGCAAAGGTAACCGAGTATTTGTCAGGATCAAGCTGCAGCTCGTTTGCACTGAGGACTTTTGTGTTTCCGTTCCGTACGATCCTTCTTTTTAATGCAGTTCTTATTCTTGCCAGAAGCTCTTCAATGGCAAAGGGTTTTGTTATATAATCATCGGCGCCCATATCAAGACCTATGACCTTATCCATCACTTCATCCTTGGCTGTAAGCATGATTACCGGTACATCCGAGCCCTGCCGGATTTTTCTCAATACCTCTATTCCATTCATGGAAGGGAGCATTATATCCAGCACTATCAGATCGTATTTATTGACAGTTGCTTTACTTAGTCCCTCCTTGCCGTCATGAGCCTGATCCACCGTATATCCCTCATGACCAAGCTCCAGCTCCAGAAAGCGTGCGATCTTCACTTCGTCCTCGACAATCAGAATCCTTTGTGCAGCCATGTTTTTCCTCCTTGAGTAATGAATTATGATAATAGAATACTCTATTATACCATTAATTAAAAGTAGAGAACGACGCCTCCGTCGTTCCACATGCTTTATTTATTCAGCTGATTTTTTTGTGTTTGCTGTTATAGTTCCGGAAAATTTCTCCTTTGCATGGTCAACAGAATCACATACTTTATCAAGAGTTTCATTTATTTTTGCCGTATCACTGCTGCTGCTCTCCAGCTTGAACCTGTGTCCCGTCAGGAGAGCTATCAGCAAGCCTGCCGCAATGAGTCCCATTAATGGAACAGTAATAATACCGATCAGCACAAGTATATTCACGGATATATTGACTATCACCCTGTCCCGCTTGTACATTATGCATCTGGTACTGCTTCCTTTGCTGAGAAGAGCACTGACTTTATCCGAGAAGCTTGCTCCATGACATGCTGCCTTTGAAGCACGGGCTTTCTTATTCCTTTCCAGATACACTATTGCCTCAAGCATATCTCCGCTGCAGTTTTCCAGCGCTTCCTTGGCATCTGTATAATTTACTCCGGTTCTTTCCCTAAGTTCATCGATTTGGTTTAGTGAAATTGACATTTTTTTACCTCCTGGTTTTAATTTATTAAAACATTCATAAATTTAGTCCAATCGTGCAGCGAAGCTGCATCGCTGACAGGCAAAGCTTTGCCTGGAGGGGACATTTTTATTTTTTGTTCCTGTGATTTTATTATAGAAAAGAGTAATTAGGAAACCATTAATGAAAGATTAGAAACAGATTAGAAAAGCAAAAAAAATTGGCTGAACGATTGCACGTAAAGCCAAACTTCTTTATTACCTGATATTCTATGGAACATCTACTGTCTTCAGCATTGCTAAAATGCTGGGCACGACGCCTTCAGAAGCCTCGCCCACCGGTATGTTCAGGCTGAAGCGGAATAGTGATCCGCCGATCTGCATGAGGATTATATCCTTAGAGAAGGTTGGGCTGGATGCACGCAGGAAAAATACTGCTTTTCGGAAGAAGGGTTCATAGATTTCCGTCCCTTCAAGTTCATCAGGTGTACCGACAAGTCTCAGTTCTTCCAGCGCATTTTCCCTTAGAGTGTTAAGGTTGGAGTCCTCCGGCAGCTTCTGTATTCTCACAAAATACCGGGGATCATAGTTGAAGAATATCTGGTCTATTCCGGGCTCTTCACTTGTAAAGGTGAAATTGTCCAGCACATAGATGGAATAGCCCTGGTCACTTCTCTTCAAGGATGCATCGCGGTATTCCGTCATTCCTTCAACGTTCACGACGATTTTTTTTCTCGGAGGTCTGCCTGCAGGTGCTTTTGGTATGCATACAACCTGCTCCACATAGATAAGATCAGGGTCAATACCAGGGTTTACCTGCAGCAGAGCCTGCAGAGTAATATTATTGCGCTTTGCTATTTTGTTCAGGGTATCTCCCGGTTTCACTACATAAAAAGTGCCGAAAGGACAGGCCGGGAATGTGGTACGGCGTGGGATGCAGATTCCCTGGGCTACACGCAGCCAATGGGTATCAAGGCCCGGGTTGGCATTGGCAATGGCACCGACGGTCGTATTGTAGCGGCTGGCCAGCTTGTAAAGCGTATCACCCGGCTGGATGTAATAAATGAAAGTACCTGGCGGGCATTGGGGATAAGCAGGACGGAACATTGATTTATCATCTCCATTCATATATTTCGCGAAATACATTTTACATTGCAAATTCAAATTTCGCGAAATGTTTTCCTTGATAGTTATTGAATTCGCGCTTTACCCTAATGTAAATACTTTTGCGCGTTCAATTTGAACTATAGTAATATCAGTTTATGGGATATATACAAGGCAGTTGCATGTATATATGGAAATATATAGTGCCCTTATACGATTTTGACTCTTGCACCCACTCCCACCAAATTAAACAGTTCGATAACATCCTTGTTGTACATCCTTATGCAGCCATGTGATACAGCCTTTCCAATGGATGAAGGATTATTTGTTCCATGTATTCCATAACCCTTCCTGTTGAGTCCCATCCACCTTGCTCCGAAGGGGCCTCCTGGGTTCAATTGCTTATTGATTATTTTATAAGTCCCTGTTGGAGTTTGGGTCAGGATTTTACCGACGGCTATGGGATATGACTTGAACCACTTTCCGTCTTTTATCAGATGGAGCCTGCGTTCCTTGATATTTACTGTTATGCTGTAGCTTACACGATAATACTCAGGGTTTCTCATGAAAGGACAGTAATACATAATACTCCTCCTTATGATACAAAAGTTATATGTAATATGTTCCTGAGAATTTTCTTGCTTAGATTTATTTATATGTGTGAATACAGTTTACTGAAGCATATCTACTAAAAATTTGCCTGATTATTAGAGGAAGTATATTACAAATGAAGAATATATAGTTATACCGGAGGTGCTTTATGAAATATAGAAAATATGCATTGGTAATGCTTACCTTTCTCCTTATTTTCCTGACCGGGTGCCAGGATAAGGGGCAGGATATTGAGCAGCCTCAGCCTGAGGTTAAGTCGGAAGTCACACTTATTGAACCTGTAACAGGTGACTCATTGGAAACCGGGATTATGACGAAGCTCAGAGAGTTTTCTTGTGATGTTGACATGGATAATGAAGATGAAAGCATAGAGTTGTATACCGCTGCCGGACGTGCGGAAAATGGAGACATGCAATGGGACGACGGACAGAGCTGGATCTTACTGGTACGCGACGGAGAGAAGGCCTATCCCCTGCTGTCCAGGTATGTGCAGCTGGGAGTGGTCCATTTTACTGTTTCCAATAGCAATGAGGATAAACTGCCGTATATTACTGTAATAGTACCAACCAATGCAAGTTTTAGTATGAAGGGTTATACTTACAATAAAGAAAAAGACAGTTTCAGTGAAGAGACATTATATGAATCAGAAGATGATAACTGGCTCTATAGCACAATTCCCGGATATTAGTAATTTACCTTATATTTATAATATAGGATTATAAATTTTCGATTGACAAATCCCCAACTAAATAGGATAATCTCATTAGTAATGGGTTATATATACTAATGTGGGAGAAAAAGGGGGTGAGATTGTGAAGGTCAATACATGTGTGCAGTATTTCGGTAAAGAAGTAATGACAGCCGATCTGGAAAAGAAGGTAAAGGAAGTCTGGAGACAGAAGGGACATACTGTTAAGGAAATCGACAGCATAGATCTTTACATCAAGGTTGAAGAGAATGCATGCTATTATGTAGTGAATGATGTGCTTTCAGGCATGTTACCGATAATCGGTTAAGCTTTACGCAGGTAACCCCTTTTCGGGGTTATCCTGGCATTATTCTTATAAGCTATTTACAGACGTCTATCCATGTGCCGCCTGTTACTTCCTGCAGCCTGTCAGGGCTGATCTTTACGGCTGAGTTTGTGGAGCCTGCAGCAGGATAGACATATTCAAACTCCTTCATTGAAACATCCAGATATATATCCATGGGATTTTTAAGACCGAAGGGGCATACGCCTCCTACAGGATGGCCTGTTATTTCAAGTACCTCTTCATGGTTGAGCATTGTGGCTTTTTCATGAAAGCAGTCCTTGTACTTGCGGTTGTCTATTCTGGCATCGCCCTTTGTAACAATAAGTATTTCCCTATCCTTCAATCCGAAGGCCATTGTTTTTGCAATAAGAGCAGGCTGAACACCGTGAGCCTCAGCCGCAAGCTCGACGGTTGCGGTGCTTTGGCTGGCCTCAACTATATGGAGGTCGGTATATCCGTTTTCGGTAAAAAATCTTTTTACACTTTCCAAGCTCATTGTATTTACTTCCTTTCTTATGTATCAAAATCTTTATGCAGTAAATAGTAACTCTAAATTATTATATCATTTTCGGCAAAAATTTCAAAATATATGCGAGGTGCAAATGATTATGAAAGCAGTAGTTATTGACCATTTTGGACCGCCTGAGGTTTTTCATGAGGCGGAAATAAGCAGACCTCGGCTTAAGGACGGATACGTACTTGTAAAGGTCCATGCAAGCAGTGTAAATCCAATAGAGACAAAAATCCGCTCAGGACTTGTTCCAGCTATAACGCCGCCATTTCCCGCAGTATTGAACGGGGATTTTTCAGGGGTTGTTACAGAGGTAGGCGGGGAAGTTGCAGATTTTAAAGCAGGTGATGAGGTTTTTGGCTGTGCAGGCGGAGTGGCAGGAGAGTCCGGTGTGCTGGCGGAATATATGCTTGCCGATGCAAGACTTATCTGGCACAAGCCCGGGAACATCGACCATAAAACAGCAGCATTGTACCCTCTGGTAAGCATAACAGCCTATGAATTGTTGGAAAAGGCACAGATAAAAGAAGGGGATAAGGTACTGATACACGGCATAGCAGGGGGAGTGGGGCATATCGTGCTTCAGCTTGCAAAAATGGCAGGTGCAAAAGTATATGGAACTGTATCGGGGGATTCAAAAGGAAGAAATGCCCTTGTACTTGGAGCGGATGCTGTAATAAACTACAGGGAGGGCAGTGTTGAGGAATATGTCATGCAGCATACTGGCGGCAGGGGCTTTGATGTTGTAATTGATACCGTCGGGGGTGAAAATCTCCTGAACAGCTTCAAGGCAGTGAAGCTTAACGGTACAATATGTACCACCAACTCAAGGGTAAGTCTGGATCTCGGTATGATGCACAGGAAGGCAATCAGCCTGAAATGTGTATTTATCCTGATTCCCCTGGTGGATGGGGTGGAAAGACAAAGACACGGAGTCATATTAAAGGGGATCAAGGAGCTTATAGAGGACGGAAGCCTCAAGATATTGAAGGCAGAAAAGGAGTTCCGTTTTACTGAGGCGGGAGAAGCTCATAGCTATCTTGAATCAGGAAAGGCTGAAGGCAAGATAGCGCTTATCAGTCCATATGTATAGATTGGATGTCTGGAATATGGAACTGAGAGGAAATAAAAGATATCCAAAGCATGAATGACATAATTTTAAAAAATGAAAATTTACATAAACCGCGATTTAGGGAGTCTTGTGGAGTACCGGATACCTGTACTACCCGCTGGACCCCTATTTTTATTTCCGGGCACAAATCGGCTCAAACGGGCTGAAACAGACCAAAATGAGTCTTTGTAATTCTTTCCCAGACATGATAACATTAATGACATAGACATATAGGTTGCATTAAAGCTGGTTCAAGGAAGAATTAGCAACCTATGAAATCAAGGAATATGATTTTGCAATATTTGAATTGTAATGTGAAATGTTTATTGCAAAGCATATAGAACAGCAAATATATTTGCAAAACTTAAGGAAGGAGAAATTAAGCAGGGACCCTGACAGGATAAGCATTGAAGCTTTATAAAATGGGGATTAACAAAAAGAAAGGGTGTAATTGATGTCAAATAAACTAGGTGATATTCTGACGGGATTCAACAACGCTTTTAAAGGTGGAGCTCCGGGCAAGGGAGCAGGCAAGATACTAAAGAGGCTTGTAATAGTTGCAATTCTTGGCTGGATGGGGATAAACATACTTTTTGGTACGGTGTATAAGCTGGATATCGGCTGGAATGCTGTAATTACCAGATTCGGCAAGGTTGTAAAAGTAGAGACCAAGGACGGACTGCATGCGAAGGTGCCCTTCATAGACAGTCTGCAAAAGGTCAATGTGCAGCAGATAAGAAAGCTTGAATATGGGTACAGGACACTCAGGGAAGGCAGTGAGAGAAATGACCCGGAATACCAGGATATAATGGATGAAGCTATGGTCATAGTAGATGCAAAGGGCAATAACAGCTCCGTAGTACTGACAAACATAGTGGTGAGATATAAGATAATAGATCCATACAAATACCTGTACAAGGTAGATGACCCGGAAGGAACTATGATGCTTGCACTGGAGGACTGCGTAAGGAATTCCACACAGGTATTCACTCTGAACGAAGCTCTGACCAATAAAAGCATTATAGATGAGGAGATATTCCCGGAGTTCCAGAAGGTGCTGAATCAATATGATGCAGGAGTGCAGGTAGTTGAGGTAAAGACACAGAATACAGAACTGCTGCCGGAGGTTGACAAGGCATATCAGCAGGTTGAGGAAGCCAATCAGTTCAAGAACAGCAAGATCCAGGAAGCGATGAAAATGAAGAATATGCTCATACCACAAGCAGAAGCGGAAGCTAAGAAGCTGACCGAGGATGCAAAGGGTGAAGCAGCAATTACTATAGCTAATGCCAAAGCCAGTGTTGCACAGTACAACGCTTTATATGAAGAGTATAAGAAGAACCCTGATGTTGTAAGGGAGAAGTATTATGTGGAAGCCATGAAGGAGTTCATAAGGAACAATAAGGTAGTAGTGGATCTTTCAGGGGACGGCGGAGTGTACAAATTCTACAACATGGATCAAAATGCGGTAAAACAGCAGGTTGTACAGGAGGAAGAATAATGAAGAAGGTTATATTATGGGTTTTCGCAGCTTTGCTCGTACTTGGACTGTTGACAGTGCCGTATATTGTGTCGGAGGATGAGGTGGCTCTTGTTAAAAGATGGGGCATGGTGCAGAAGGTTATAGTGAATACACAGGATATTGATAAGGTAAAGGATGCTTTGAGGGAAAAAGGATATGATGTAGTGGTTACTGACCAGAAAGGCCTGAATTTCAGGATTCCGTTCGCAGATGATATTACAAAGTATACAGCCAAATATCTTACTTATATATCTGTGAAAGAGACTGTGAATACGGCTGACAGGAAGAAGATAGACATAATGATGTATTCTCAGTATAAGATTGTGAACCCGGTGCTGGTGAGCATGAGAAATTACAGCAAGGGTGACCTTAATAAGCTTATGGATGACAGAGTGTATCCGGTTGTAATCCAGACAGCAAATACACTCAGGTTTGATGAATTTTTCGATAAAGCTAAAACTGAAACAGTACTGAAAACGAGGACAGAGGCATTGAGCAAGGAGCTATTGTATGACTATGGTGTTGAGGTTGCAGATATTGCAATGCACAGGAGAAACTTCCCTACAGCAAATATTCAATCCATACAAAATAAAATGATAGAGGAAATAAAGAAGGATAGTGAAAAGCTCAAGGCGGAGGGACAATCCCAGTACGATAAGGATGTATCTGAAGCAGAGAGGCAGAAAAAGGAAGTAATTGCAAAAGCCATAGAGGATGCTGCAAATATCAAGGCCGCTGCCGACAAGGAGGCAATACAGATATACGAAGAGTCCTTAAGGAAGGATATTGAGTTCTACAGATTTATACAGCGGACAAATACTTACAAGGAAATGAAGGATACTACGATATTCCTGGATAAGGACAATGATTTCATGGATTACCTGAATGGGTACAAAAGATAGGCGAAAGCCTATCTTTTTTTTTATGTATGAAAAATTTAGTTGCAAACTGTGCATAATAAATGTATTGTTAAATATATGTTTCGCACTAAACATTTTACATTGAATTCAAATAGTGCGAAACATTTTCCTTGATTCATATATCGTGAAAAGTACATTTCGGATAATACAAAATTAGACTTCAACTGATTTTGTAAAAATAAATCTTTTTCATGATATATATAGTTACATTATAAAGATTGGATGGTAGTGGATGGAAATTATTAGATTTGAAGATTTAAACTTATCAGGTGAAATTCTGAAGGCAGTAGAGAATAAAGGGTTTGAAGAGGCAACTCCGATTCAGGCACAATCAATTCCCTACATACTTGAAGGAAGGGACATAATAGGCCAGGCTCAGACCGGAACCGGAAAGACAGCAGCTTTCGGAATACCGATTCTTGAAAAGCTCAGTCATGATGAGAAAGCAATCCAGGCGCTGGTGTTGTGCCCGACAAGGGAGCTTGCCATACAGGTGGCAGAGGAGATCAGGGAGCTGGCAAAATACAAGAGAGGCGTAGAGATCCTTCCTATATACGGAGGTCAGCCTATTGACAGACAGATAAAGGCTCTCAGAAAAAAGCCGCAGATTATCGTAGGTACTCCGGGCAGGGTCATGGACCATATGGACAGGGGCACGTTGAAAATCGATCATGTCAGTATGGTGGTTCTGGACGAGGCGGATGAAATGCTGGATATGGGCTTTATAGATGATATTGTCACTATTTTGAAGTCTGTACCGGATGAACGGCAGACCTTGCTGTTCTCTGCAACTATGCCCAAGCCTATTCTGGAACTGACAAAAAGATTCCAGAAGAATCCGCAGCATGTGAAGGTAGTGCATAAGGAACTGACTGCGCCTAAGATAGCGCAGGTCTATTATGAAGTAAAGGAAAAGACCAAGGCGGAAGTGTTGTCAAGACTTATTGACATGTATAACCCCAAGCTTTCACTGATTTTCTGCAATACCAAGAAAAAAGTCGATGAGCTGGTGGAGGAGCTTCAGGGCAGGGGATACTTTGCCGACGGGCTACATGGAGATCTGAAGCAGATACAGAGAGACAGGGTAATGGCTAAATTCAGAAGCGGTGCGGTAGATATTCTTGTGGCTACTGATGTGGCTGCCAGAGGCATTGATGTGGATGACATAGAAGCGGTATTCAATTATGACCTTCCACAGGATGAAGAATATTATGTCCACAGGATAGGGCGGACAGCCAGAGCCGGAAGGGAAGGCAGGGCGTTCACCTTTGTAGTGGGCAGAGAGATATACAAGCTCAGGGACATACAGAGATATGCAAAGGCAAAGATTTCCCTTCAGAAGGCGCCTTCCTCAGAGGATGTGGAGGAGGTAAGGACCAACCTTTTCATGGAAAGAGTGAAGGAAAACATGGAGGAGGGCGGCCTCAGCCAATATGTTGCTGCTATTGAAAGACTTGCAGGAGAAGATTATACTACAATTGATATTGCAGCAGCACTTCTCAAGATGGCTATTGGAAGCAAGGGCAAGGAAGCCCAGCCGGAAGAGGTTGATTACGAAAACACCGGTGCAGAGCCTGGTATGGTGAGACTATTCATTAATATTGGTAGGAACCAGAAGATAAGGCCTGGTGATATAGTAGGCGGTATTGCAGGCGAGACAGGGATCCCGGGCAAGCTCATAGGCAGTATAGACATATATGATAAGTATACCTTTGTGGAAGTACCTAGAGAGTATGCCAATGATGTTATAAAGGTCATGAAGGACAATCAGATAAAGGGCAAGAGGATAAACGTAGAGCCTGCAAATGCGAAGCATTAATTGGAGGATGGTTTTATGGGGAGATTTGTTATTGAGAAAGGCTTTTGGGAGCTGTTCCCTGAGGCCAGTATTGGGGTAATAGTTGTAAAGGGTATTGACAATACCCGTACAAGTCCTGATTTTGCCGGTATGCTGGAGGAGGCTTCGAAACAGGTGCTTGTTAAGCTTGAAGGTGCAGAACTGGCGAAGCATCCGGTAATAGCAGTATGGAGAGAAGCTTACAAGAAGTTCAAGAGTCCGAGGGAAAACCGGTCCTCCGTAGAAGCTCTGATAAGACGGGTATATAACGGAAAACAGGTTGGAACTATAAATCCTCTGGTTGATATTTATAATTTTGTTTCTCTGAAATATATGCTTCCCTGCGGCGGCGAGGATCTGGATGTGGTCAAAGGGGATATAAGGCTTGTGAGAGCTGCAGGCAATGAGCAGTTTGTACCCCTTGGCAGTGAGGAAAACGAACCCCCCGCAGAGGGCGAAGTGATCTACAGGGATGAGGCCGGGGCAATCTGCCGGTGCTGGAACTGGCGTGAGGCAGACCGGACAAAGCTGACTGAAGAAACCATGAATGCTTTTCTATGCATAGAATCTGTTGACAGCAGTAGGAGAGATGTTTTTAAGGCTGCCGTGAAGGAGCTGGCTGAACTGGTGAATAAGTACCTTGGCGGAAGCTGCCAGGTGTTCTTCCTGGACAGAAACAATAAGGAAATATCGTTTGATTAAGAACAAGGAGTTGACCAATATGAGGTTGACTCCTTATTTTATGCACTAAGCTTTCAATCTTATTACAGATTACTGCCTTATGTTGTAAATAGCAGCCGAGGATAATATAATGGAAATGTATAGGAAAAAATAATGGAGGTATCTTGAATGGGGAAAAGAGTTTTAACTATTGTAATTGTGTTTCTGTTTACATTGGCACAGACGGTCAGTCTTGCAGCGGATGCCGCATCCGTAATTACTATAAGCGAGACAGCAAGCAGTTCTTCAAATATTGCAGCAGGCCCGGATAATCCGGATGTAAAGGTATCAAAGGAGGAAGCAAAGAAAATAGCCCTGAATCTGTTAAAAAAACACTTCGGGCTTGAGGTTGACGAGAAAAAATACCGGGAAACGGCACAATTAAACCCATACTATGAAAACAAAACGCTGTATTCCTGGAGTTTTAGCTGGTCCTTCAGCAATAATGCTATGTATACCCATTTTAGCGTGGAGATTGATGCATCCACCGGAAAGCTGCTAAGCTTCAACAGGAGTGAAAGCTACAGGAATCAGGAGCAGGTCACCGTTGCTACCATAACCATGGAGCATGCCCGTAAGCTGGCGGATGAGTTTTTAAATAATATCTGTCCTGATGAGTATAAACAGGTAGAACTGGAGGATGACTATAGGCAATCAGTGAACTATAGTATGGTCAGGCCGCGTTATAACTTCAATTATATAAGAAAAGCGAACGGCCTGAGATGTCCGGGGAGCTATATGACGGTAGGGGTGAACGGTGCGAACGGAAGCATATCCTCTTATCATTCCAGGTGGGACTATGATGCAGTTTTTCCTGCTGTGGGCAGCTTGATTGAAAAGGAAAAGGCATTGGAAATTTATAAAAAAGAGACCGATATGAAGCTGTATTATATCCCCGTGAGGAACAGGCTCGCACCGTATACTGTACCTACAGCCGTAAAGCTTGCATATATTTCACAGATGTCAAACAGCTCAATCCTGGATGCGCAAACCGGAGAACTTTTAAAACGGAATGACAGTAACATTGGAAGTCTGAAGACTAGAGACATAGCACAAGATAGGAAAAACAGCCTTTTGGCGAACAGTAATGAACCACTTGCTGAATCTGCCGTATTGGACAGCGAAGCCGCAGAAACTCGTATGAAAAGCATCGCAAAGGAATTCTTCGGAGCCGGATATAAGGTTGATAATCTGATCCATACAGAAAATGTGACGGCAGGATCGGCAGGGAACAGCATGATCTGGAGAGTTGAAGTTCTGGAGGATAAAGAGGAAGCCTTTGAAAGCAAGGGCAGCATCTCGATAGACGGTTCAACCGGAGAGCTCCAGAGCATTGGCAGGTATCTGAATGAGGATTGGTACGGAAAGGAATATGAAAGGAAGATAAGCTGGGAACAGGCTTATGATAAGGCGGTAGAGCTGTTGACAAAGTATTTCCCTCACAGGCTTGATGAAATAGAGACTGAACAAATAAGTGAAGAAAGGCTTTATGCGGTTAACGATAAGATGCTGCCTGAGAGAATGGTATATTTTAACTTTCCCAGGTCAGTAGACGGAATCCAGTATGGTAATGATCATATAAACATTACTGTTGATACGAAGACCGGAGAGATAAACGATGTATATTACAGATGGAGTAAGGGGTTGAGCTTCCCCAAGGCAGAAGGGGTAATAGATAGGGAAAAAGCGGAGCTGGTTTACTTTAATGCACAGGATATAGTTCCAACCTACTATAAGCACACGGAAAAAACAGAAGATAATAAACAGACAGAAAGTTATAAGGTTATATATATACTTGAACAGAAACAGGACAATGCAGGCAGGATTATTGATGCCTTTACCGGAAAGCTTCTGGATAGTGACGGTGAGGAGGTTGAAGCTTCGCAAAATGATTTTAATGAGTTAATAAAGGGGCATCCCTATGAGAAAGAGCTTGATATATTGGCTTTCCAAGGAATCATTGACAGAAGGAGCTTTGACCCGGATAAGGAAATAACATATATAGAGCTAATAAGAATGCTTGTTAATGCCAAGGGCTACCGCCCATATACATCAAGGGATATGGAGGAATTAGCCTTCAAAAATATTGACAGTAAAAATGAAAACTATTCGTATTTGTATGAAGCTGTAAGATATGGGATTATTGAAAACAAACCGGTAGAATTGAAGCTTGATGCAAAGGTTACAAGAGAGCAGCTGGCGGAATTGATGGTAAAGCTGCTGAAATATGACAGGCTGGCAAAGGCCGGTGACATATTTGTGCTTGACTTCAAGGACTCAGATAAAATAAGCAGTGAACTCAGGGGACATGTGGCAATCATTAAAGGACTTGGCATTATGTCCGGTAATGAAGGAATATTCAGGCCCAATGATAATGTAAAGCTGCATGAGGCGGCACTGACCGTATATAAAGCATTGGAGAGCATGAAGTAAGTAAGGTAGAGGGTTAGTGGATACAGAAGGATTTATAGAGTATAATTAGGATAAATTATTTGCGGGTGATTATATGCCGAAGGTATTGAAGGCCGACGGAATGAACAAATGCATAGGATGCTTTACCTGCATGCTTGCATGTGCGGGAGTGAACCGGCAGGACCATTCGATTTCCAAAAGCGCCATAAGGGTAAGAACCAGCGGGGGGCTTAAGGGTAAGTTCGTTGCTGATGTATGCATAGCATGCAGTGATGAGAGGGCATGTGCCGAAGCCTGCCCCTCCGGTGCCCTGGAACCGAGGCCGGGGGGAGGCGTGCTGCTGAAGCAGGAAAAGTGCATAGGCTGCAAAAGCTGTGTGAAGGCCTGTATAGTAGGCGCCGTGTCTTTTGACGACACCACAGGGAAGCCTATCATCTGCAAGCACTGCGGAGTATGCACAAGGTTCTGCCCTCATGAATGCCTGAGAATGGAGGAGCAGGACAATGCTATATGAGAAGTATATCAGAGTGTTATATATTAATCTGAAGAATAGGAAGATCAGGATAGATCAAAGGGAAGACCTGCGTGAATATCTGGGAGGAGCCGGTATAGCTTCAAAGCTTCTGGAGGAGAACATCAAGCCTGACTTTGACCCGCTTCACGAAGAACAACCGGTCATACTCGCAATAGGCGCAGCCTCCTCCATATATCCCGTAGTGACTAAAACCATAGCGATGTTTTATTCTCCTCTGACCGGAGAGCTTGGAGAGTCCCATGCCGGAGGAAGGCTTGCTCTGACAATGCTGCTGGCAGGCTATGATGCAATTGTGATTCAGGGAAAGGCGGATAAGCCGGTTTATATAACCTTAAACAGGAATAATATAGAGTTCAAGGATGCAAGAGCCTTATGGGGCATGTCCTCCGATGAGGCCGGCAGAGTCATAAGGGAAAGGGAACCGGGAGGCGGCAAGAGAAGCATCCTCAGGATAGGCCCTGCGGGGGAAAACATGGTCAGCTTTGCCAGCGTATGTGTGGATACTTACAGGCACTTTGGAAGGCTGGGCCTGGGAGCAGTCTTTGGCAGCAAGAACCTGAAGGCTGTGACCATTATTGGGGATAGAAGCATTCCAATAAAGAACTTCAAGGAGTATTTCAAGGTTTATCAGGAAATCTACAACAAGATTACTGATACTGAAATAATGTCCAAATATCATGATGCGGGTACTCCTGTAAATGTGGAGCCTCTGAACGAGATGGGAGGGCTCCCGACAAAGAATCTCACACAGAACAGATTTGAGCATGTCAAGGATATATCCGGGGAAGCTTTTGTAAGGAACAACCTGGTAAGGAAAATGGCCTGTACGGGATGTCCTGTGGGATGCATCCACATAGGCCAGTTCAGGAGGGAGTTCGACAAAGGCCATGATTATGAGTCTGTAAGCGTAGGCTATGACTATGAGCTTATATTCGCTCTGGGAAGCTTTCTAGGTATAAATTCCACCGATGAGATACTCCAGCTTATAGAAATAGTGGAGCAGTTAGGCCTGGACGCCATGTCCACAGGAGTGGTGCTTGGCTGGGCTACCGAGGCCTATGAGGAGAAGTTTGTGAGTGATAGTGAAACTCTGGTGCCGCTTGAATTCGGCAATTCACAGAATTATATAAAGGCTATTGGATACCTGTCAAATAAGGAAAACGAGTTCTATGAGGTGCTGTCAAAGGGAGCTTATGAAGCAGCGCGGAAGTATGGGGGTCAGGATTTCGCAATGACCTTTGCAAAAAATGAGATGCCGGGTTATCATACCGGTTATGGTGCCCTGGTTGGTGCCGTAGTGGGTGCAAGACATTCGCACCTTTGCAATGGAGGTTATTCAATAGACCAGACCATGGGGTCCTTTGACAAGGAAAAGCTGGTCGAAGCAATATACAGTGAGGAAAAGGAAAGGTGTATGCTGAATTCCCTGGCGATATGCCTCTTTGCAAGAAAGGTATATGACAGAAAGACAATACTTACTGCGCTTAATGCCATAGGCTACGAGCTTACGGATGAGGATCTAACAGCAATTGCCGACAGGGTATACGGGACAAAGCTCAGGATCAAAAAGCTTTTGGGCTTTGAACTGAAGAATGTCAGGCTGCCCAAAAGATTCTTCGAAACACCAGGCCTATGGGGCAAGCTGGATGAAGGAATTGCCTATGAGCTGATTGATATGTACGATAAGAAAATTGGAGAGTTTATGAATAAATAAGAGATGGCCTCTGTCGTTTCAGATTGAAGACAAACTAAGGAGCAGGCATGTCATAGCCTAAATATGCTTATATAGAAATTGTTAATGGCTCCTTGCCATCTCCTATTTATTCATAACTGTAGTCAGATTATTGATCCATTTCTTTGAAATCAATCTCGGGATGCCAATGATCAGCTTCACTATTTCCTCTACATGCACCAGCAGATAGACATAGTATATCGGAAGGTGCCAGACAAGCCCGCCGAGGAATACCAGGGGCACACCTACCAGCCATACTCCTCCCGTATCAAGCATGAGGCAGAAGGTTGTATCCCCGCCGCTTCTTAGTATTCCCACAACGTTTGTATAGTTGAAGACCTTCACCCATAGAAACAGGCATAGGACTACGAGAATTTTACGGGAATAATCCAGTACAACGGGAGAGACCCTGTAAGGTGCAAAAACCCACGGGGATATGAGTATAACAACTATTCCCAGAATAACAGCAACAGCGGGGTTGAGAATTGCGAACCTCTTCGCATAAATGAATACCTGTTTTTCTTCTCCTGAACCAATCTTGTTTCCCAGCATAACTCCGCAGGCATTGCCCAAGCCCATGAATACGACCCACATCATCCTGTCGATGGTGCCTGCGATATTGGTTGCTGCAATAACCTCAGTGCCCATACGGGCATATACGATTGCATACATGGTCATTCCAAGAGCCCACATGGACTCATTCAGGATCACCGGTACCGCGACCTTGAAAAACTGTTTTACAAAGCTGGCCGACAGGTCGATCATCTCACTTATGGAGGCAGCCAACACACCCCCTTTTGGGTAAATGAACCAGATCAGCAGTATCAGCTCCATAACCCTTGCAATGACGGTGGCAACTGCTGCTCCGGCTACTCCCAGCCTGGGAAGACCCATATAGCCGTTTATAAGAAGGTAGTTCAGGGCCGTATTGGTTCCTAATGCAATTATGCTTACAGTCAAAGGTGTTTTTACATCTCCTGTGCTTCTCAGGCTGAAGGAGTAGGAAAAGGTTACAGCCGTGATAATATAACTGAAAAGTACGATTTTTAAGTATTCGGTTCCTAACCTGATTACGGCAGGATCTTTGGAGAATATGCCAAGTATCTCTTCAGGGAACAGTAAACCGCCTAAAGAAAATAGGACTGAGGCGATCCCTCCGGTAATTATACTGATTCCCAGAACCTTTCTTATATTCTTAACATCTTTATTGCCCCAGAATTGTGCGGTAAAAATTGATGAACCGCTTACAATGCCGAAAAGCAGAAGGTTAAGGAGGAAAAAGTATTGGTTTGCCAGGCCTACACCTGCAATAGCAGTCTCCCCAAGACCACCGATCATTATGGTATCAACCATGTTCAGGGATGACAGTACCAGATTCTGCAGCGTTATGGGCAGTGCAATTTTAAGCATCTGTGAAAAGAAATGTCTGTCATTGAATAAATAATCAAGCTTCATATATTCCTCCGGTGCATTTTGCCAAGTATCCTTTTAATTATATATCATCGGAGGGTAATAATGAAGTGCTGCCGTAAATTAATGCAGTTCCCTTATGTCCCCGGCAATTTCCAGGCCTGCGTTCCGCCCTCTGCCCTCAAATATGACATTTTTTGTATTTGGGTCAAGCATTCCAAGCTTCAGATATATTTCAGCCGACATGCTTTCTTCTATGACACCTTCCATTGAGCCGTTCCGTGGTGAGTACAGCCTTCCGGTATCCCCTTCCCGGGCCAGTATGTCAAGGTACATATGCCTGTTGCGGATACGTATGCCGATACTGCCGGATTCATGGCGGAGCTGCTCTATCCAGGCTCCGGTATAGGTGGCAAATCTGTACAGCTTCCCGTTGATTGAAAGGCCGGAAATCAGGCCTGTAAAAAACCTACCGAACCAGGGTATCCTTGCTATGGACGCAGTGAAAAACACATTGGGGTCTTCAAAATAGTTCGATTGCAGCCATATCCACGAGCTGGGGAAGGACCTGCCCCAGTCTTTTTCCATATAGCCCCTGCCTCCGGTGAAATCCACATACCTGTTGTTGATTGAAAGATTGCCGTTTATATCATGCTTCATGCTGATTATGCTGTGGTAGCACTCCATAAAAGGCACAAAGGCATACCAGCCCATTATATACGGGGAAGTCAAGGTACCGGGCCACGGAACCGCACTGTCAAAAGTGAGTTCACCTTTCAGCCTTATATTATCCGAGGCTAAGTCCAGCTTAACTTCATCGGAGGAAAAATAATTAGGTCCTATCCATAGCCTGAAACTATCTTTGGAGTAGCGGAAATCCTTAATATCATAGGTCAGGTAACAGGATTCGCAGCTCTTTCCGTTGATAAGCTGGATAAAGGAATGGCTGCCGTTTTCGTTGATTCCAAAGGACACTCCTGGTATGAGGGCGAACAGGCTGTCCTCCTCCTTATTCACCAGCTTGAAATACCAGCCTTCGAAATATTTCTTTGCATGCTGACTTCCCTGATATATCTCAGGCTTCCAGATTTTCATAAGCTTGATCATACGATTTAATCCTTTCAAGATATAAGTATGTTTTAAGCTTTCTATTAACTGCGATATTTATACATAGTGCCTCGTAACGTATATCCCTTCTAGGGCACGTAAGGCACTAAATAAATGTTGTGCTTATTAACACTATGAAAGACTAGAAATTTGTTGTGTTAATAAGCACTGGTTCAGAATATTAATATTGTGTTACAGTTCACAAATGCCGATTGACAGATATTAGCAGGCAAGAGTATACTGTACTTTAGAAATGCAAAATGTGGAAAAGGAGGTCGCGGATATGAGAACTGATATAGTAGTAAATAGAGAACATAACAATTTTATACAGCGGCCTGCTTTATCGGTTTTTAAGGACTGATGGACTATTTATTGTCGCAGGCTGCTCTGAGGAGTGGATACTGTGACTTTTTTAAATTATGAATCCAATTGTGTTATAAGTCGTGGGATATGCTTGTTCCATGACTTTTATTATTTTATTTATGAGGGGGTTTTATATCATGTCTGTAATTAGAGCTCTATTAAGCCCATACAGGGGAATGCCCAGAGAAGTATATGTCATATTTGTCGCACGGATAGTGAATGCGGTGGGCTGTTTTGTCATGCCTCTGATGACAATAATAATGACAGACAAAATAGGTCTGTCAAAGGAGGCTACAGGTTTTTACCTGAGTATGAACAGCCTGGCCTATCCATTGGCTTCCATGCTTGGGGGAAAGCTTGCCGATACTATAGGAAGGAAGCAGCTGATAATAGTATTTGATACCCTTGCTGCGCTGCTTTATATATCCTGCGGTTTCATAACGCCGTCCATATCGCTTATTTATTTGATCCTGGCTGCAAGCGCATGTATGAGTGTTGCGGGACCTGCGCATGATTCCCTGATAGCTGACCTCACTACCCCTGAAAACAGGGCAGGAGCATATGCGTTGAGCTATCTTGGCTGGAACATAGGCTTTGCAGTCGGCCCCATGCTGGGTGGCTTCCTGTACAGGAGATACCTGCCCCTTGTATTCATAGGAGATGCTGCTACTGCGCTATTGGCAATCAGCCTGATACTCTTTTTCGTCAAGGAGACCATAGGAAAGACAAAGGAAGAGATAACGGATGCAAGCAGAAAGCTTGAAAGAAGGGAAGAAGGCTCGATAATATCGGTGCTCTTAAGAAGGCCTATACTTATATACTTTGCTTTTATTGCCTTCGGATATAACTTCACATATTCACAGTGGACCTTCCTGCTGCCAATACACTCAATGCAGAATTTCAGCGATCTGGGTGCCCAGTATTTTGGATGGATGGCAAGCTTGAACGGCGTGGTGGTCATAATTTTCACACCAATTCTCACCAAGCTTACTGAAAGAATGAAGGGCATGAGGAAGATGGTCTATGGGATATTGCTTTATGCCATAGGCTTCGGGATGCTGGGGATAGTGAGCATTTTACCTTATTTCTTCCTGGCGGTCTTTATTTTCACCCTGGGAGAGATATTACTCTCAATAAGTGTCATGCCGTTTATTGCAAACCATACTCCGGCGTCACACAGGGGCAGGATGAATGCGGTGCTTCCTACACTAATGGGTATTGGTTATGGAATAGGTCCTGTGACTATGGGTAAGATACTTAATTACTCAAGTGTGGAAAGTGCATGGCTTATGTTGGGGGTACTCACTGCAGTAACTGCTGTGTTTATGTTTGGGCTGGAGAAGTATGACGGCAGAACTAACAATAATGTGGAAGAAGCAGAAGCAGTGGATGCATAGAATAATAAATTTCAGTATATCAAAAGCTCATCGGAATTCGATGGGCTTTTGGTTTGTTTTTGTCTAGAATAATAGAGATATGCAATTATAAATCAGCAGAGATTACATAAAATAGGTGCAGAGCTGTGAATATAGCAAGATGAAAGGAAGTACTTTGAATGAAGAAAACGGTAACGATTGTAACAGTGCTTGTTATTTTAAGCGTTGTGTGGTTTCTGGGGTATAACTATTATACAGGGAAAAGGACAATGGCTGCGCGTAAGCCCCAATATGCAGCGGCCGCTGCAAAAATAGACAGAATTGAAGCCAAGGTCTCCGCATCAGGTGTTGTAGAACCGGTAAAAAGAGAGATGCTGAAGGCGGAAGCACATGATACAGTGGAAGAAGTACTGGTCAAAGAAAATAGTATAGTAAAGGAAGGTACAAAGCTCATTGCTTTTGAAAACGGTAGTGATACAATCACAGCCCCATACGATGGAGTGTTATCAGAAATACTTGTAAAGGATGAGGATGATGTTAAAGCAGGGCAGGAGCTGGTCTCATTTTTTGATAACAGGAATTTCATCACCAGGATCAACGTGGATGAGCTGGATTTACCGAGTATTAAAACCAGGCAAAAAGCACAGATAACGGTGAATGCTTTTCCGGGTACCGGATTTACAGGTACGGTTTCGGATATAAAGCAGGAGGGAGAAGCCGAAAATGGTGTTTCAAGCTTCCAGGTCACGATTACCTTTGATGATATAGGGAATATCAGAGCCGGGATGACTACGGAGGTGGTCATAGTGACAGCAGCAAAGGAAAAGGCTCTTGTCATACCGATAGAGGCAGTCAGAACTGTTGAAGACGGGAAAGCTGTAACGGTAGTCGGCAGTGATGGAATTACAACGGAACTCAGAAAAGTGGAAATAGGTATTAACAGCAATACTATGGTTGAAATCACCAAAGGTCTTGCTGAAGGAGAAAGGGTCCAGCTGCCTCAGGCTGTGAACACTCAGACGGATATCAAAACGATGATACGGGGAGGTTCTCCGATGTAAGGCGCTCAGGAACCGGCGACAACACAATAATATCCTGGAGGAAGAGTTATGATGATTGAACTTAAGAATATATCCAAAACATACAGGATGGGGGATAATGTGGTAATTGCTCTTGATAAGGTGAATTTCCAGGTTGAGAATAATGAGTTCGTGGCAATTATAGGGCCTTCCGGTTCGGGTAAATCGACATTGATGAATGTTATGGGGTGTCTGGATACGCCTGACGAGGGCAGCTATAATTTCAACGGCATTAATATAGAAAAGGCCACGGATAACCAGCTGGCTGATATTAGGAATAAAAAAATCGGTTTTATATTTCAAAGCTTTAATCTGCTGTCCCGCCTCAATGCGCTGGAAAATGTGGAGGTGCCTCTGCTGTATAGAGGGATGGGCAGTAAGGAGTGCAGCAGACTGGCCCTGGGCTATCTGGAAAAGGTAGGGCTGAAAGGAAGGGAGCATCATAGGCCTAACCAGCTGTCTGGAGGACAGCAGCAAAGAGTCGCTATTGCCAGGGCTCTTGCAGGCCAGCCTGAAATATTGCTGGCTGATGAGCCGACAGGAGCACTTGACAGCAAGACAGGCAAGGAGATAATGGAGCTGATGAAGGAATTGCATGCCCAGGGACATACCATCGTATTGATCACCCATGATCCTTCCGTTGCGGCACAGGCTGACCGTTCAGTAAAAATACAGGATGGAAGATTATATTCCTGAAGGGGGAATTAAAATGAGATTATTTCAAATTGTACGCCTTGCCATGAAAAATATACTGAATAACAAACTAAGGTCGGCACTCACCATGATCGGCATAATCATAGGTATTTCCTCCGTTATTGTAATGGTTGCCCTGGGAAGCGGGGCTTCGGAGACAGTCACCGCACAGGTTGAGTCTTTAGGGACCAACCTGATTATAGTCAGTGTATCCGGCACCCGCAGCAAACAGGTTACATTGAATACGATTGAAGATATAAGAGCGTTGAATGGTGTAGCCGATATAGCACCTGTGATGTCTGCCGGTGCAACCTTGAGAAAAGACAGGTATTCTGAAAAAACAAGTATTACCGGCACAACAAGAGGATTTTTGGATATCAGAGGCATGGAAATAAGCAGCGGAAGATTTCTTTCGGATATGGACACCGAGCTGAGGCAGAATGTAGTGGTGTTGGGCTCCGATATGGCACAGGAACTGTTTGGCTTTGATGATCCCATAGGCGGAAATGTTCATATAAACGGAATAACCTACCAGGTCATCGGGATACTGAAGCCTCAGGGAAGCGGCATAGGCGGGAATACGGATGACATGGTCATCGTTCCTGCGACGAAGGCTGAGACCATATCGGGAGATACGAGCATAAATACTATGTATGTAAAGGCAGAAAATGATGAAGCTGTTGACTTTACTGTAAGTGAGATTGACAGGTATCTTATTAATTATTTCAAGCCGTATACTGATACTCATAATGTCTCGAGTCAGAAGCAGCTTCTGGAGACGATGAACATAATAACAGGCACCCTGACGATGCTGCTGGGCGGTATAGCTGCTATATCTCTCATTGTAGGAGGAATAGGTGTTATGAATGTCATGCTGGTATCGGTATCCGAGAGGACAAAGGAAATAGGTATAAGAAAAGCACTGGGAGGAAAGAGAAAGGATATCCTGACACAATTTCTCATTGAGGCTTTGGTATTGAGCTCCATAGGAGGGATCTGCGGAATATTTCTCGGTATCAGTGTTTCAGGTGTTTTATCGGCACTTGGCCTGCCGTCCGCCTATTCGGCATATATAGTCGTCCTGTCCTTTACCTTCTCACTCATAGTCGGGATAATATTCGGAATATTTCCGGCATATAAAGCTTCAAAGCTGAACCCTATCGATGCATTAAGGTATGAATAGGAAAAAAAGACCGTAATCAGTTTACGGCCTTTTTCTGTTCAAGCACATGTAAAAGCTTTATATTCTATGGAATCGGAAGATATATGGCAATACTTGTACCTTTGCCTTCTTCACTTTCAGCGATTATCGTACCATTGTGGCTCTGGACAATCTGCTTTGCTATTGCAAGCCCCAATCCTGATCCGCCGGTAGCTTTGTTTCTTGATTCATCCACCCTGTAAAACCTGTCAAATATATAAGGCAGGGCTTCCTTCGGTATGCCCATGCCTTTGTCCGAGACCTTTACCAGAACCTTCCCTTCTTCTGCCTTTCCCAGAATGTGGATTTCTCCGGGAGGGTTGCTGAATTTGATGCTGTTATCCATAAGAATTCTCAGAACCTGCTTCAATGCAGTATAATCCCCATTTATCACAAGTTCATCTCCACAGCTGTATTCTATTGAAAATTGGCTGTTTGCCAGGAGGGTCTCTTCGACTACTTCATGCAGCAGCATGGAGAGAGAGAACTCCTCCTTCTGCAGGGTAAGTACATTACTATCCCCTTTTGCCAGGTAAAGCATGTTCTCAATGAGCCTGTTCATATTGTCAGTCTCTGTTTTTATTGTTTTCAGAGACTTTTCAAGTACCTGCTGATCGTTTTTTCCCCAACGGCCCAGCATATTAACATGCCCGTGTATGATGGACAAGGGGGTCCGGAGCTCATGGGATACGTCCGATACGAACCTTCTCTGCCTTTCAAAGTCTGTTTCAAGCCTTCCGATCATGGAGTTGAACGTATTGGCAAGATCCTTCAATTCGTCGTCGGGACCGTCAAAAGGTATTCTTTTATCCAGGTTTTTCGAAGTGATCTCTTTAGCCGTCCGGGTTATATCATGTATAGGCTTTAACAGCCTCCTGCTCAAGATCGATCCGGATATATAAGACACCACTGTTCCAAGGATTGTAGTAAGAAAAAGCATTCTGGGAAGTATGTCGGTATGTTGGAAAATATCCTCAAAACCCTTTGCAGTCTGTATATAATAAACTGTCCCCCTGATATCCACCGGCTTATTGGTATAGACGATTCCCATTCTCCGCTTAATGCCCACATCTCTGAAAATTTCAAATTTGCCTTTTGTTACTACCTCCATGAATGGCATGTCCGGTTTGTTGGAATATATAAGCTGCTTGTCGCTGTCAAATATACTGTATAGAACACTATAGCTTAGATTCAGGTTTTCGAGGGATATCCGGTTGATGCTCTGTGTATTGCTGATATAGTCCGATATGGTATTGAAGCTTGCCTCAAGTTCATATTCATTGAATTCCATTATATAGTAGCTGGTGCCGAAAACAGTGAGTATCGTAAAAACAAGCAGAATACTGAAAAGTATCAAGGAATAAGTCAGTGTCAACCTTCTGGAAATGGACAACCTCCTGCTGGATAACATAAGGGCCCTCCTTTCTACGGATTTTCCTTCATTATATAACCCGTGCCTCTTATTGTAGTGATGTATTTCTCATTAAAGCTGTCATCAAGCTTCGCTCTCAGAAATCTTACATAAACATCTACAACATTTGTGTCTCCAAAATAATCATAGCCCCATATTGCATTCAATATCTGTTCCCTGGTCATTACGTGATTTTTATTCTGAATAAGATATTCAAGCAGCTGATGCTCCTTTTTCGTCAGGTCGATTATCTCGTTGTCCACTCTGGTTTCGCAGGAAGCCTGATTCAGCGAAATGTTTCTGAAGGTGAGGATGCTTTTTTCCTCCGGGGCTGCGGAGCTTCTTCTCAAAGCGCTGCGCATCCTGGCTAACAGCTCTTCAATGGAAAAAGGCTTTGTGAGATAATCGTCAGCACCTGTGTCAAGCCCCGTCACCTTGTCTATAACCTGATCCCTTGCAGTTAGCATGATGATAGGTACTTTTGTGAACTTGCGCGCCCTTCTGCATACCTCTATGCCGTTCAGCCACGGAAGCATTATATCAAGCAGTACAAGGTCATAACCGCCCCTTTCAATCATTTCCAGGCCCGATCTTCCATCTGAGGCAGTGTCCACCTCATATCCCTCGTAGGATAGCTCCGGCTTTAAAAAGCTCAGTATTTCCGCCTCATCTTCAATTATAAGAACCTTTGCCATAGCAAAAACCTCCTGGCTAATATCTGTTACATAGTATTATAGCATTTTTGTATATGTATTAATGATAACGCTTCTGTGGCTGGAAAACTTTAAAAAATAATTAAAAATTATTTGGATTTTTTAATGGGATGTTAATCTGTTTTTCACCTGGTTTAAATTGGCAGTCCTCATACTGATGATGTAAGAGCCGATGTAGCTCTGCCATAAACAGAAGTATTAGCTTCCAATTAATAATTGGCAAAAAGAAAGGGGAAAAAAATGAAGAATAAAAAAACTAAAATAATAATAGCTGTGATCTTGATACTGGCTGCAGCGTCAGGGGCAGTGTGGACCTTTGCAGCAGGTATGAATTCTGCAGATACAGTGGAAACAGGTCTGCTGCAGCCCCGTAACCTGCTGCAGACCATTTCTGTGACCGGGAATATAGAGGCCCGGGATAAAGAGGAGATATTTCTGTCTTCCCAGCAAAAGGTAGAAGAAATACATACAGATGAAGGCCAGAAGGTAAAGAAGGATGATATTATTCTGTCTGTTGACACAACAGATCTGGAATATCAGCTCAGCAAGTATGAGATCAATCTGGACCTGGCTGAAAGGAATCTGGACCGTTTGCTGAGGAAAGGCAGTATGAGCGACAGGAGATCTCTGGAGAATTCGGTAAAGCAGGCGGATATTAATGTATCAAATGCCGCAGCCGATTATGAGGAAGCAAAGAAGAAGTTTGAGCAGAACCATGCTCTGTATGATGCCGGAGCAGTTTCAAAAGAAGAATATGATAGCTCGGAGAAAAAAATGAGGGATCTGAAAAACCAGATGGAGCTGTCACACATACAGTTAAGCAATGCACAGGATTCACTGGCTGATTTTGGCACGAACCTGGAGGACCAGATCGCAGACCAGAGGAATCAGATAGAAGCAGCAAAAGCAGATATAGCAAATACAAAGGAGAAAATCAGCCGGAGTACCGTAAAAGCCAGTATCGACGGAAAGGTCGTCAGGCTGGATGCAAGAGAGAACCAGTATCCTACACAGGATAACAACAGCATTGCCATATATGACCTGTCCTTGTACAAAGTCTCGGTAGAAGTAAGCCAATATGATGCTGTCAGCATAAACAAAGGGCAGAAGGCAAGCATCAAGGTCAAGGGGCTGGATAAGGCTTATACAGGAACAGTATCAAAAATAGGCGAGGCAGCAGCCATTAAGCTTGAGGGCACCAACAAGGAGGTTAAGGTAGAAATAGAAATAACTCTTGATAATCCTGATGAAAAGATAAAAGTAGGTTATGAAGCCGACATCGATATCATACTTCAGGAAAGCTCCCATACTCTGGCGGTGGATTTTGAAGCACTGCAACAGGAAGAGGATGGGAGTAAATATGTGTTTGTGCTGGAGGACGGAAAAGCAGTGAAGAAATACGTTAAAACAGGTATGGAGACTGACTTTGATATACAGATCCTCGAAGGCCTCAAAGCCGGAGAAAAGTTTTTAAAAAATCCTCCGGAGGGGCTGAAAGACAGTGATCCTGTACAGGAAGCAGAGGTAGCTCCATGATCATACGAGTTGAGAATCTGAAGAAAATCTACAATACAGGAGAAATACAGGTGGAAGCACTTAAAGGTGTGAATCTGGGGATAGAGGAAAAGGAATATGTTGCCGTAATGGGGGCATCCGGTTCAGGCAAGTCGACCTTGATGAATATATTGGGATGCCTGGACCATTTGACAGAGGGAAAGTATGTCCTGGATGGGGAAGATGTATCCTCCTTAAGTGGTAACAGTCTGGCATCCATCCGCAACAAAAAAATAGGATTTGTGTTTCAGTCCTTCAATCTACTGCCAAGGCTTTCTGCACTGGGGAATGTGGAGCTTCCGATGGTATATGCCGGAACGCCCGCTGTTCTGAGGATGAAAAGGGCAAAGGACGCCATGGAGAGGGTGGGGCTTGGTGACAGGATGCAGCATAAGCCGAACGAGCTGTCCGGAGGGCAGAAACAGAGGGTAGCCATTGCCAGGGCTCTTGTAAACAATCCGGCGATACTGCTGGCGGATGAACCTACAGGGAACCTGGATACCAGGTCCAGTGAAGAAATCATGGACATATTTGAGTCTTTAAACGATGAAGGAGTGACCATTGTCATGGTTACCCACGAGCATGATATAGCGATGCATACGAAAAGGGCAGTGGTATTCAGGGATGGGGCAATAATATCGGATAAGCCGGTAGAAAACCGGATTACAGGAAATGGAGGAATCAGAGCATGAACCTGATGGAAAGCTTCTGGTCAGCCCTTCAGAGTGTCAGGGCAAACAAAATGCGGTCCTTTCTCACGATGCTTGGAATCATTATCGGTATTTCATCGGTCATCACCATTGTTTCCATCGGGCAGGGTGGTAAGGAGGCCATTACAGGGCAGTTCCAGGATATAGGGACCAATATCATCAATGTGGAAGTAAAAGCCATGGATACAAGTATTGAGCTCCGGGACTATTTCAAGCTCGGAGATGCTGATTTGCTTGAAGAAAAAATACCGGAGGTGGATTGGGTCGCTCCATCTGCAGAAAGTATGGGCTACTTAAAAGGTGAGAAGGAATCCAAATTCGCGCATATGGCTGCTGTTGATGAGAATTATGCCAGGCTGTTGAATATTGATATGGTGGAAGGACGTTTTATAAATGAAGGGGATGTCAGGAATGCCAGAAATGTGGTTGTCATAGACGATGTTTCAGCAGAGAAGATTTTTGGAACAGTAAAGGCAGTCGGAAACAGGGTGAAGGTCAGCAATCAATCCACAGACACCAATGTTACCATAGCCGGCGTATGCAAGAATCCGGGTGGGAGTATGGCAGCCATGTTTGGGGATAATATGCCGGCCATGGTATATATTCCTGTCACCATCAGGGATAAGGTGCTGCAGAAACCGGAAATCACTGCTTTGAGTGTTTCATTGACCGATATGTCGCATTCCGGGGAGACGGCGGATAAAATGATACGGCTTCTGGAAAAAAGCCATCGTAACGAGGATAAATATGCTGCCTCGGAGGGATTCACAGAGATGGATACCATAAATAGTGTACTGGACATTTTTACAATGGTTATAGGCGCCATAGCGGGGATATCCCTTATAGTCGGCGGAATCGGCGTAATGAATATAATGCTTGTATCAGTTACTGAAAGAACAAGGGAAATCGGTACCCGGAAGGCTTTGGGGGCCCAAAACAAGGATATCATGCTGCAGTTTCTTACTGAATCCCTGATTATCTGCCTGATAGGAGGTATTATCGGAATGACCCTGGGGGTCGTATTGGGACTGATAGTGGGCAGTATAATCAATATACCCCTTGGAGTTTCACCACTGGTGATCTTTGCAGCTTTCGGCTTTTCATCGGCAGTTGGTATTTTCTTCGGCCTTTACCCGGCACAAAAAGCTGCAAAGCTGGACCCAATAGAAGCACTGCGGTATGAATAAGCCTGAAGAATAACGGGGGTGATGAAGTAATGCAGGAAGCTGAACTAATCAGACATTTCAAAAATGGTGATACAGATGCTTTTGATGTGATTTATGCAGATTATTATAAGCCTGTATACTACTATATAAACAGGCTTGTTAATGATAAGAGCCTGGCGGACGATCTGACACAGGAAACACTTATTAAGGTTCTGGGCGGACTAAAGGATGCTGATGAAGAGAAAAACCTGTCTCCCTGGATTTATAGGATAGCCCATAATACCTGCGTGGATTATCTCAGGAAAAACAGGGTCACCCTTGAGTTGATTGACGATATCATATGTTGTGATTCTGAAGCCAATAGCCCCGAGTATCATTCCCTGAACCGTGAAAAGCAGAAAAAGATTAATGAAGCACTTCGAAAAATCAGTGAAAAATACCGGAGAGCGCTTCTTTTAAGAGATTTTAGCGATCTGCCTTATAAGGAGATAGCCTCTTTGCTGAAGCTGAACGAATGCACAGTCAAAACATTGGTCAGGAGAGCGCGGCAGCAGTTTCAGAAAGTATATGCCGAAATCTATAAATAAGAACAAACAGACATAAAAAAATTTAAATATATGGGACATATGTCCTTTTTATGTGATATTATTTTACTATATTATAAAAATGGGGGAAAGCACATGAAAAGGATAAATGACAGGAACCTCCTCGAGTTTTATATCAGGGAGTTCAGTCTGGACTCGATGTTCTGCAAGGACATGAGGCCGTTTATGACCCTTATGAGCTTCGACAGGGGAGAATGCATATGTAATACCGGAGATGAGCTGGAGTACTTTTACATCAATGTGAAAGGCAAGCTTAAGGTATATACGCTGATGGAAAATGGCAGATCCCTCCTCCTTAGATTCAACAAACCTCTTAGTGTATTAGGTGATGTTGAATTTATGTCAGGCTACAAGATCAAATGTAATGTTGACTCTCTGAACGAATCGCACCTTATCGGGATAAGGGTGGAGGACATACGCAAGCATGCAGCAGATGATCCTGTTTTTCTCAGCTTTGTAATAAGAAGCCTGGGGTATAAGCTATATACGATATCCAACAGTACCTCTATAAATCTGCTTTATTCCCTGGAAAAGAGGTTTGCAAGCTATATAATATCCATCTCGAGCGAAGAAGTGAATTCAAAGGATATTAATGCGATCAAGACCACAAACATGACAGAGATGGCGACACTCCTCGGCACAAGCTACAGACACCTGAACAGGGTAATCAGGGAGCTTACGGATAAAGGGATAGTCAATAAAAAGAACGGCAATATTACAGTGCAGGATTATGCGGCATTGAAGGAGCTTGCAGGTGGACTTTTGTATGAGTGATTATGAGCATTTATTATAAATAGAACCCTATAAACATCATCGGTGCCGGGACTGCTCACTCCCGGCACATACCCCCCAATAATGCATAAAGCTGTTGATGACTACCTGTATTCCTACAGGTAGTTTGTTGTTTTTCACGTTGATTTATTCCCGAAAAATGGTTACTATAGTATTATAATATTCCAGAAGGGTGGGGAACATATGGATACTGTGCTTTTGATTGATTGCTGTACAGATCTTCCACGCAGCTATGTAGAGGAGAATGAGTTGCCTTTCGTGAGTTTGGTTTGCAACTTCAAAGGACAGGAGTACAAAGACGATTTTGGTAAAACTCTCAGTTATAAAGAATTTTACACTGCGGTGAGAAGTGGTGAAATGCCTTCCACATCACAGGTTAATACATATGTCTATACTGAAGTCTTTAAAAAATATGCGGCAGAGGGCAGACCTGTTGTTTATCTGGGCTTCTCCTCTGCATTGAGCGGAAGCCTTAACAGTGCATTGCTTGCGAAGGATATGGTCTGTGAAGAGATGAAGGATGCTGACATTACAGTCATTGACAGCAAAAGTGCTTCCCTCGGGGAAGGACTATTGGTATATTATGCCAATGAAATGCTTAAAGCGGGAGCCTCCAAGGATGAAGTTGTAAGCTGGCTTGAAACAAATAAACTCAGAGTGAACCATTGGTTTACGGTAGACGACCTGGGACATTTGAAAAGAGGTGGCAGATTATCCGGAACAGCAGCCTTTGTAGGCACTCTTCTTGATATTAAGCCTATTTTGAAGGTTGATGATGAGGGCAGGCTGATACCCGTATCCAAGGTAAAGGGGAGAAAAAAATCATTAAAATCGCTTTTTGAAATGCTTCAGGAGAATATCGAGGACCCTGAGGAGCAGGTGATCGCCATAAGTCATGGTGATTGCACAGCGGATGCGGAATATCTTAAAGAAATGATACAGAAAGAGTTCAAGGTTAAGGATGTAATGATAAATGAGATCGGGCCGGTCATAGGCTCTCATGCGGGGCCTGGTACGGTAGCGCTGTTTTTCATGGGTAAAAGCAGATAATATATAAGTAGAAGATTGCGCACTATCGTGCGCAGGTTTCGGGGTTCCGAGGTTCCGGGGTTTCGGGGAGTTAGGGTATTCCTTATAGGTAAAGGATTAAATCCACGGAATGTACTGTAAAAAGAACTATGAACCTCGTGTTGTTCATACCTGGACCCGTAAGAAACACCCGAGTATTCCTCGCAACCTCGTAACCTCGCAACCTCGTAACCTGGAAGATTGCTTCGCAATCTTCTATTTTTTTGCGAAATTCATATTGAAAAGACATTTGTGGAATACTCCTTATAGTTACATCTATCATATTTGAATATTTAAGGAAGTGAAATTTGATAAAATGGGAAAAACAACTAATAAAATAGCAATACTCGGCAGCGGATATGGCGGCGTTCATGCTGCCAAGCTTTTAAGCAGGGCTGCCGGAAAAGGGAAGAATATAAGTATACTGCTGGTGGATAAAAAGCCTTATCATACTCTGATGACAGAGCTGCATGAAGTAGCGGGGAACAGAGTGGCTGAGGAATCGGTACAGATAGATCTGAGGGAGATATTCAGTGCATCAAGTGTCGAGGTAGTCACAGAGGAGATCAAAGGTATAGATTTCAAAGCCCGGAAGCTGCAGGCCGACTCAGGTGAATATGACTATGACTATCTGATATTGGATACTGGAGCAGAGCCTGCTTTTTTTGGAATACCGGGAGTAAAGGAAAATGGTTTTTCATTATGGTCCTTTGAGGATGCTATAAGGATCAGGGAGCATGTAAAGGACATGTTTGACAGATCAAGGGCAGAAAAGGATCCTGCAAAAAGAAGGGCGATGCTTACTTTTATAGTGGCAGGTGCGGGCTTCACAGGGATAGAGACCATGGGCGAACTGCTGGAATGGAAGAGTCAGCTGTGCAGGGAGTACGGGGTTGACAGCAGGGATGTGAGCTTGATTATTGTAGAAGCTATGGGCAGTATACTTCCGATACTCAATGAAGGACTTATAAAAAAGTCCGAGAGATATCTGAGCAGGCATGGCGTTGGTGTAATGATACAAGCTGCCATCACTGAGGTGAAAAAGGATTCTATAGTTTTAAAGAGTGGAAAGGAGATACCCACAAGGACGCTTATATGGACCTGTGGTGTGCAGGGAAGCGATTTTGCCGCCAGAACGGAGCTTACCCATGGGGGAAGAGGAAGGATACAGGTCAATGAATACATGCAGTCTGTGGAATACCCAAATGTATTTGCTGTCGGCGATAATGCATTCTATGAGGAGCCAGACGGCAAGGGCGGAAAGAAGCCTATACCCCAGATCGTGGAGGCTGCATTGCAGACGGCGGAAACAGCAGTACATAACTTACTCGCAGATATAGATAAAAGCGATAAAAAGCCCTTCAAATCCAATTACCACGGCTTTATGGTATCTATAGGCGGCCGCTATGCAGTAGCTAACGTAGGAGGAACATCCATGTCCGGCTTTTTTGCCATGGCGCTGAAGCATCTGGTCAATATCCATTACCAGTATGGAGTGGGTGGCTTTGCAAGGATATGGGATTATTACATGCATGAGTTTATCCATGTGAAGGAGCGCAGGTCTATTCTGGGCGGGCATTTGTCTGCCAAGGTGCCAACCTTCTGGCTGGCTGTGCTCAGGGTATATCTCGGTGTCATATGGCTTATTGAAGGTGTCAAGAAGATAAATGAAGGCTGGCTTGATCCGACCAAAAACTTCATAGTGACAATGCCCAAACCCGGAGATGTGCCGATGGAGTCTACCGACGCCGTTACTAATGCGACTCAGGTCACACAGTATTATCCCGAACCTATATTGAAGCAGCCGCCGCAGATATATCAGTGGTTCACCAGAACCTTTATTGAGCCTAATTCTTATCTGTTCCAGGTTTCTGTCGTGCTGATGGAAGTGGCGATAGGGCTTGCTCTAATTGCGGGACTGTTCACCTTGCTAGCTTCCCTGGGCTCAATTTTCCTTTGCATTAATTTCATACTGTCAGCTATGGCGGGGACCGAAATATTGTGGCACATATTCACTGCCGTTGCAATGTTCGGAGGTGCGGGCAGGGCCTTCGGACTGGATTATTATGTGATACCGTGGCTTAAGCATTGGTGGAGGAGGACCCGTTTTGCGCGCAGGACTTATCTGTATGTAAGGTAGGATAAATTATTTGTAAATTATGGTAATGGTGTATTATAATTATGTTTGAATATATTTCATTTGGAGGGTTAAAAGGGATGCATTTTAAAATAGGCGATATATATCACGGTTTCCGATTGCTCGAAGAGAATGCTGTCAAAGAGACAAATTCCGTAATCCGGCTTTTTCATCATGAGAAAAGCGGAGCCAGACTCTTTTATATGGAAAACGAAGAGGATAACAAGGTGTTTTCCGTTACCTTCAGGACTCCTCCCAGAAGCAGTGCAGGGCTGCCTCATATTTTGGAGCATTCAGTGCTCTGCGGTTCCAGGAAGTTCCCGACCAAGGAGCCTTTCGTGGAGCTTGTAAAGGGCTCACTTAATACCTTTCTGAATGCCTTTACCTTTGGGGATAAGACCATGTATCCGGTAGCCAGCAGAAATGATAAGGATTTTGAAAATCTTATGGACGTATATCTGGATTCGGTATTCTACCCCAACATATATAAATATCCTGAGATACTGAAGCAGGAAGGCTGGCATTATGAACTGGACAATACTGAGGACGAACTGAAATACAAGGGTGTAGTGTATAACGAAATGAAGGGAGCTTTATCCTCGCCGGAATCGGTGCTTTCCAGGAAGCTTCAGGAGACTTTGTTCCCGGATACCCCATACGGTTATGAATCAGGGGGTGATCCTGAGGTTATACCGGAGCTTACCCAGGAAGAATTCCTTGCCTTTCACAAAAGATACTATCATCCATCAAACAGCTATATGTTCCTGTATGGGAAGATGGATGTGCTTGACCGCATGAAGTTCATTGACGAAGCGTACCTTAAGGATTTTG
The DNA here is from genome assembly GCA_035627615.1 of Clostridia bacterium. GTDB lineage: Bacteria > Bacillota > Clostridia > Lutisporales > Lutisporaceae > BRH-c25. The sequence continues at coordinate 28,247 of DASPLL010000048.1, read as the reverse complement.
ATGCTATTTCGGTAGATTCAGCGATACCGGTACAGAAGGCCTTTGATTCAATGAAAAGCTTTGAGCTGGAATATCCTGTTTCTGCGCAGGAGGATGAAAGGGATAAGACATACCTCAGCCTGAACTATGCAGCAGGACTGTCCACTGATTCAGAGCTGTACCTGGCTATGGAGATACTGGAGCACATACTCCTGTCAACGCCTGCTTCTCCGCTGAAAAAGGCATTGATTGAAGCAGGTATAGGCAAGGATGTCTTCGGCAAGTTTGATAACAGCATACTTCAGCCTGTTTTCAGCATCATAGTGAAAAACTCAAATGTTAAAAGGCAGGAAGAGTTTGTAAAGGTAGTGCTGGATACCGTGAAAAAGCTTGTAAAGGATGGATTGGACAGCCAGCTGGTGGAGGCTGCGGTCAACCTGAAGGAGTTCCAGCTGCGGGAAGCGGATTTTGAGGGCTATCCCAAAGGGCTTATATATAATATTAAGATCATGGACAGCTGGCTTTATGATAAGGATCCGACCATGCATCTAAGCTATGAGCATATTTTTGAGAAGATAAGAGCAGGGCTGAAAAAAAGATATTTTGAAAGTTTGATGGAAAAGTATATTTTGAATAACAACCACAGTTCACTGCTGGTTTTGAAACCAAAGAAGGGTATGTCGGAGGTCAAGGATGAGGAAACAAAGAGCAAGCTCAGAAATATAAAGACACAGATGACTAAAGAACAGCTGCAGGAGCTTGTGAAACAGACCAGGGAGCTTAAGGACTGGCAGAATACTCCTGACTCTCCGGAGAAGCTTGCGCTCATACCGATGCTTTCTATACAGGACATTGACAAGGCAGGTGAGGTGCTGCCCCAGAAGGTGAAGGAGGAGTCAGGGGTCAAGGTGCTTGCACACCATATGTTCACTAATGATATAGTGTATGCCGACCTCCTGTTCGATACCACCGCCGTGCCCAAGGAGCTTTTGCCCTACATACCGCTGCTTTCGGGGATACTTGGCAAGGTCAGTACCGAAAATCATGATTACGGGGAGCTTTCCAAGGAAATCGACATGCACACAGGAGGTATCAGGTTCAGCTCACAGGTCTACGGGGAGAAGAACGACGACAGCATATATCACCCTGTATTCTCTGTAAGAGGCAGGGCCCTTGTGGGAAAGCTTCCGAGAATGCTGGAGCTTATAAGTGAGATCATAACAAAGACCAGGTTCGATGACTTGAAAAGGATAAAGGAGATAATACAGGAGAACAAGTCCAGGATTGAGATGAGGATATCCAATGAGGGATACACAGTAGTCTGCAAAAGACTATTCTCTTATTTCTCGGTGGAGGGAAGCTATCTGGAGACAATAACAGGCCTGACGTATTACAAGTTCATAGCCGGCATAGAGAAGAACTTTGATAGCAGGATAGAAGAGGTGAGAGGGAACCTTCAAAAGCTTATGAGGCTTATATTCAGGAAGGATGCACTGATTGCGGGAGTCACCTGCGAGGAGGATGATTACGGCAGCTTCGCAAAGAATCTGGATCTGGTGCTGGCGGAGCTGAACACAGAAAAGCTTCCGCCTGTACAATATGTTTTTGAAAATAAGGTACTTAATGAAGGACTGATGACACAGGGAAAAGTACAGTATGTTGCCCAGGGCTACAACTTCATCAAACTGGGCTATCCATATACAGGGAGGCTCCAGGTGCTGAGAACGATATCCAGATACAGCTACCTGTGGAACCGCATAAGGGTACAGGGAGGAGCCTATGGCGCTTTCTCAGGCTTTGAGAAAAACGGAAATATGTTCATGGTATCCTATAGGGATCCCAATCTGAAGGAGACCCTGAAGGTTTATGATGAAATGCATGACTACCTGAAAAATTTCCAGATAGATGAAAGGGAAATGACCAAGTATATTATAGGGACGGTAAGCAAGCTGGACCTGCCCCTGACTCCCTTCATGAAAGGGGAAAGGGCCATAGAGAATTATATGAGGAAAATCACTCGGTCGGACCTGCAGAAGGAAAGGGAAGAAATCCTCAGCACAACGCAGCAGGACATGAGGGAACTGTCCGACATGATGCTTGAGCTGGTAAAGAGACAGAGTTACTGTGTATTGGGGAGTGAAATGAAGCTTAAAGAGAATAAAGAACTTTTCGGGAATCTGGTGGAGGTTTTTAATTGATGAAAAGAGGCGTAGACCTGAGTCTACGCCTTATTCCTTATGGTAGGATACTACTTCACCTGACTGACTGTATGCTTCTGTAAGCTGCTGTTCTACTGTTCCGTATGGCTTTAACCAGTTGCGGTTCACTGCCAGCTCCATAAGCGTAGAATACTCATCCATGGTCTGGTTGAGAGCGCTTCTGAACATTGCTCTCATTTCCGGAGTGGGGCTCTCGAGCGTTGCCATAAAATACCCGCCGGCGGCTGCTTTAGCCGCCATCAGCATATCAATGCCGATAGTCTGATCGTTTGCCTGTTTCTTAATAGCCTTCATTGAATCCGCCATATTTGTCATCCTAATGCACCTCCGCCCCATCGATTATATTATTTTCCTGTATAAACTGCTGTATACCCTTAATACGTACTTCACATGTCAGGATGGATGTTTCAGTGGCACGTTTCAATTCTGTATCATCAATGACAGGAATAAGCATTCTTGCCTTTGAGATTGCAGTAGTTTCGGCCTGAAGCAGCTTGTTAAGGTTCAGCATTTCGGCCTCTGAAAGATTTCTCATAGCACTACCTCCATTTGAAATATATTATAGAATCATACTCAATTACAGTATTTGTAACTGACCGTGATTTATGCAAGGAATAATTACTCTCCGGTGCTGCATTAAAGTGTACCAATGTTCAAATATTATATGTACGGAGCTTTATGATATGTTATAATTAAATGGCAAAAAAGCCAATTGGAGGAAGAAATATGATTGAGCTCATAAATGTGAATAAATCCTATAATGGTACGGTAAAAGCGGTAGACGACCTTACCCTGGCAGTGCCGGAGGGACAGATCGTAGGTTTTCTGGGCCCCAACGGAGCCGGGAAGACAACGACTATAAAAATGATAACGGGGATACTGAATGCTGATAGTGGAAGCATTAACATAAATGGTATAGATATTAAGGAAAGGCCTCTTGATGCAAAAAGGCAGTTTGGTTTTGTTCCTGACAGTCCGGATATGTTTCTTCGTTTGAAGGGAATTGAGTATTTGAATTTTATTGCTGATATATATAAGGTGCCGGGGGATCTGAGAGAGCAGAGGATAAAGGATATTTCCGAAGCTTTCGAGATGGAAGCTGCTCTTAATGATCAGATCCAGAGCTACTCTCATGGTATGAGGCAAAAGATCATTCTCATGGGAGTGCTTATCCACGACCCTTCCGTGTGGATACTGGATGAGCCGATGACCGGCCTTGATCCTAAATCCTCCTTTACACTCAAGGAAATGATGAAGAGTCATGCTGCCGCCGGCAAAACAGTATTTTTCTCGACCCATGTGCTGGAGGTAGCAGAGAAGCTTTGTGACAGGGTAGCTATCATCAACAAGGGAAAGCTGTTGTTTTACGGTACAATGGATGAAATGAGGGAGCATTTTAAAAGCAACGGGTCTCTTGAAAAAATATTCTTGGAGTTGACGGAGAATGAGTAGATATATTATATTGACCAGGGTCATGCTGAAAAATTTCAACCTGCTCTCATTGAAGCCGGATAAACCAGGTAAAAGCCGCATCAAGGGCGTCTTGCTTTCCATACTTGTATTTGTCGCATTATTACCAATGACCTTGGGAATCGGGAGCCTTACCTACGGGGGATATGGTTTACTGTCGGGGATACAGCAGGAAGGCCTGATCCTGGGGGTGGGTTTTTCTGCGGTAAGCATGGCTGTATTCTTCTTCAGTATTTTCTATGTCATAAGCATTTTCTATTTTTCCAAGGACATTGAGAGCTTGCTGCCGCTGCCCTTGAAGCCTTCTGAGATCCTTGCGGCAAAATTTACGGTAGCTTTGTTTTATGAATATCTGACAGGGCTGGTGTTTCTTACTCCCATACTTTTGGGCTTCGGAATCGCAGCCGGAGCAGGTTTCATGTACTATTTGTACAGCTTTATTGTGTTTCTCACACTGCCGGTTTTTCCTCTTATATATGCGTCCATACTCAGCATGATGGTCATGAGGTTTACCAACCTGGCGAAAAACAGAGACAGATTCAGGATAGTCGGCGGGATAATCGCTATGCTTCTGGCTGTCGGAGTGAATGCTGTTATCACAAGGTTCAGCAGCTCTTCTATGAGTGCAGAAAAGCTTCAGCAGCTGCTGGCACAGGGCAACAACTCTTATGTGGAAATAATGTCCGGTATTTTCTTCAGCAATAGATTTGCGGTGATGGCGCTGCTGCATAGCGGAGTTTTGAAGGGCTTCGTTAATCTGGCTTTATTTATACTTATATGTATGCTTTTTGTTATGTTATTCCTGGGCTTTGGTGAAGGCATGTACTTTAAGGGCGTGGTGGGGCTGTCGGAAGCTTCTTCGAAAAGGAAGAGATACACGGATGTTGAGCTTGGAAAGTCCAGTAAGCAAAAGTCCGCCATTAGTGCATGCACTGTTAAGGAGCTCAGGCTGTTGTTCAGGACACCTGTTTATTTCATGAACTGTGTGCTTATGAATTTCCTTTTCCCGGTATTCTTAATTCTGCCCTTTGCTGTACAGCCGGATGCAATGAAAGAGCTTCAGGGGCTCGGCACGTATATTGCCGGTGGAAACGGGAGTGCTGTTATATTGGTGGCGGCTTTCGGTATAAGTGCGCTGATTACCTCTACCAATGGAATCACCGCCTCGGCTATATCCAGGGAAGGAGCCAATATCTTTGTGAACAAATATCTGCCTGTAAGCTACAAGACACAGATAATGGCAAAGGTGCTGTCCGGCATAAGCATGGGTGTGGTGGGAACCCTGTCCATGGTACTGACAGCCCTTATTTTCATATCTGTGCCGGCATACCTTATACTGCTTATACTTGCAGTAAGCGCCTTAGGGATAGTATTCAGCAGCTTTTCAGGGATGCTTCTTGATCTTAATTTTCCCAAGCTGGTATGGGATAATGAACAAAAGGCTGTAAAGCAGAATTTCAATGTGGTGCTTAACATACTGATCAGCATCGTTATGGCAGGAATACCGATATTTGTAAGCATAGTGCTGCATTTCACACTGAGAATGTCCTTCCTTACGATTGTTGTATTGTACGGGATATTGAACATACTGCTGTACAGCATACTCTCCACAGTAGGGGTCAGGCTGTTTGAGAAGATAGAGGGGTAAAACAGATACGAGATACGAGACTCTAGACGCTAGATTAGGGCAAGACTTCGAAGCCAGTACGGGCGACTCATGAATCGCTCCTACCCTTCTTTAGCCCATAAGGAACACCATAATTCTCGAGTCTAGTGTCTTATTTATACGTGTGTCTCGTGTTACCCATTCCCCCGCAACCACGGAACCCCGAATCCTCGTAACCTTTTATTCTTTCAGCGCTGTATGCGCTTCTTTGAGATGCCTTATTATCGGCAGCTGCTGGGGACATGCTCCTTCACACTTGCCGCATTCTATACATAAGGACGCATCCTTGCCTGATTTTTTCATATCTGCATATTTTTTTACCGATTCTCCGTGAATGTTATATGCTGCTGCCTCATTATAGTAAGAGAAGATCTCCGGTATCGACACATTATTGGGACAGGGCAGACAGTACTGGCAGCCGGTGCATTTTACTCTCGTCAGGCTTTTGTATATTTCTCTTACCTTATCAATAGTGTTCAGTTCTTTTTCACTTAAGGAGTCAGCCATTGAGCTTTCAGCTATTTTCAGGTTTTCAACCACCTGCTCCATAGTGCTCATGCCGCTTAGGGCAAGAGTTATGCCGGGATGATTGTATATCCATTTGAATGCCCAGTCGGCAGGACTCCTGTCATAGCCGGACTCCTTCCAGACCTTGCCCACTTCTTCAGGTGGAGTACAGGCAAGCTTTCCGCCCAGAAGCGGCTCCATAATTACTACCCCGATCCCCTTGTCCTGAGCGTGGCTTATGTGCTTCTCCCACTCCTTGTCCTCCATATAGTTGTACATTATCTGGCACATATCCCAGTCGAAGGAATCAAGTATTGTCCTGAAGAAGCTGATCTCCTCGTGGAAAGAGAACCCTGCGTGCTTTATTTTGCCGCTTTCTATGGCTTTTCTCAGAGAACCGAGCAAGTCAAGCTCCTTTACGGTATTCCATCTTTCCTTGTTCAGTGCATGAAGCAGATAGAAATCTATATGATCTGTCTGAAGCTTTATAAGCTGCTCATCAAGATACCTGTCAAAGTCTTCACCGGTCTTAATAAGCCACATAGGCAGCTTTGTAGCCAGCATTACCTTTTCACGGTAGCCGTTCTTGAGAGCTTTTGCCACCAGGAGCTCGCTGCTGCCATAGTGGTAAGGGTAAGCAGTGTCTATGTAATTCACTCCCCTGTCAACTGCATATCTGATCATTCTTATAGCTTCTGCTTCATCTATTTTACTTGCATCCGGTTCACTTCCGCTTACCCCGGGTAGAAGAGGAAGTCTCATACAGCCAAAGCCGAGTATTGAGACATCAAACCCCAGTTTTCCAAACTTTCTGTACTGCATCGTATATTACCCCCTGATTTTTTCTGTATATAGGCTTCCCTTATAGTATCCGATATAATCCCAATAATTTCAAGAGTCTGGCTGCTGAGGAATAAATTAATATTGTTATTTGAAAGAATATAATTAAAATAAAAACAAACCTGATTATTAGCTGGAGGATCATATGCTCAAGAAAAAAAAGAACTATCTGAAGCAAATATACAGAATGAACACTGATACGAACACATTTATTATAGATATATCCCTTGACAGCTATAATGAGATATTCAACGGCTGGGATCCGTCACCCATAAAAAGAAGGGATCTGGACCCCGATCTTCGGCATTTCATGGATGAGTGCGCTTCTGACATCCCGCTGAAATATCCCCTGGAATTGCAGTTCTACCTGCCTGAGGAACAGTATGATGAAGAAAAGGAGAAGCTGACCAGGATAGGGATTGAGAACAATTTCAATTTTATTGTCCATTTCATAAATAAGGAAATAAGACAGATAAGCGGCAGGATAGTATTTTATATAATAATCGCTTTTGCCTTCCTGTCGGTAGGCTATCTGTCGAGCGAAAGGGTAACAGAGAATATAGTGACTACGACCCTTATGGAAGGCCTCTCCATCGGAGGCTGGGTATTTTTATGGGAAGCCTTTTCACTATTCTTTTTCTCAAGGCAGGAGGTCTATGGCAGGCTCAAAATATATAAGAGATACCAGGATGCAAAGGTGAATTTCAGTTATAAATAAAAAAGCACCTTTTAATGGAATGTCTATCAACTTTTTTAGCAATTACAAAAATATTGTAAATATGTATCATGTTTCTGCCCAAGGGTTTACGAATATTCAGTTAATTATGATTTTTTCTCTTTACATTTATTTCGCGGAAAGATAAAATTAAAGTTACAGTGCTATTTGTTTCTTTTTATGCCCAAGGTGAATGCTTATGTGTGTTCAAACAGAAGTTTGTTATGTTAATAAGCACTCGAATGTTTAGAATTGCAAATGATGGACAGAATAAACATAAAAGGGGGAATTTATATGAAAGATTACAAAACGGAAAACTTAAGAAATGTTGGATTACTTGGTCATGGAGGCTCTGGGAAAACAACAATAGCAGAAGCTATGCTATTTAATACCGGTGTTCTTGACAGGTTCGGAAAGGTTGAAGACGGCACAACTGCAACAGACTTCGATCCGGAAGAAATTAAGAGGAAGATTTCTATTAGTGCAGCGACAGCTCCATGTGAATGGAAAGAGAAAAGAATAAATGTAATCGATACTCCCGGATATTTTGATTTTGTTGGCGAAGTAGTAGCAGGTTTTAAGGTTATTGATGGTGCAATAATAGCAGTTGATAGTATCGGCGGGGTTGAAGTAGGTGCAGAAAAGGCCTGGGATCTTGTTTCTGAAGGTAAGAAGGCATGCATGCTCTTCATAAACAAGCTTGATAGAGAAAATGCAAACTTCTCAAAGGTTTTCAATCAGCTGAGAGAGGTTTTTGGAAATAAAGTTGTTCCTTTTACCCTTCCGGTAGGTTCGGAAGCAAGCTTCAAAGGAGTAGTTGATATAATAGATTTAAAGGCCAAGCTGAGGGATGGGAATAAGACGGTTGAGGGTGAAGTTCCCGCGGAGCTTAAGGCTGAAGTAGAAGAATACAGAAATATGATCATAGAAGCAGCGGCACAGACTGATGAAGAGCTTATGGAGAAGTTTTTCGGCGGTGAAGAGCTTACAAGAGAAGAGATCATAAAAGGCCTGAGGCTTGGAGTTGTAAGCGGTGACGTAGTTCCTGTACTTTGCGGCGCCGCATCCAAGAATATTGGAATAGATGTATTTATGGACATGGTGCTGGATTACATGCCTTCACCGGCTGATACAGCAGCTGTTGAGGCAGTTAATGTGAAGAGCAATCAGAAGGTTAATGTCGCTGCAGATGAAAAAGGTGCTTTCAGTGCGCAGATTTACAAGACAATTGCAGACCCCTTTGTCGGAAAGATATCCATGTTCAAGGTCATGTCAGGTAAATTGACTGCAGACATGGAAGTATACAATTCCAATAAGGAAAAGAAGGAAAAGCTCAGCAACCTGTTCCTTTTGAGAGGCAAGAAGCAGGTGGCTATGGATAAGCTTGTGGCAGGAGATATTGCGGCAGTTGCAAAATTGCAGTTTACGACAACCGGAGATACCTTATGCGATGCAGCTAATCCTATTATGTTTGAACCGACAAAATTCCCGGCACCCAGCATATCAATGGCAATTGAGCCAAAGTCAAAGGGCGACGAGGATAAGATAGGAAACGGTCTTCAGAGACTTGTTGAAGAGGATCCTACTTTGAAGGTAGAAAAGAATGTTGAGACCAAGCAGACTTTGATATCAGGAATGGGCGAGCAGCATCTTGAAGTAATAACAAAGAAGCTGCAGAACAAATTTGGTGTCGAGGTAGTATTAAACGATCCGAAGATACCATTCAGGGAGACAATAAAGAAATCCGCCAAAGCCGAAGGAAAGCACAAGAAACAGTCCGGCGGACATGGACAGTACGGTCATGTCTGGGTTGAATTCGAGCCTATCCTGGATGGAAGCGCTGAATTTGAATTTGTTGACAAGATTGTAGGCGGAGTAGTTCCAAGACAGTATATACCTGCTGTTGAAAAGGGACTTAGGGATTGTATAGAAGAAGGCGTATTAGCAGGCTTCCCGGTTGTAAATCTAAGATGCAAGCTTTACGACGGATCCTTCCATCCCGTAGACTCTGCAGAAATGCCGTTCAAGATTGCAGCCGCTCTGGCTTTCAAGAAGGGTATGGCCGCAGCAAGTCCGGTGCTGCTTGAACCGATATACCATGTTGAAGTAGTTGTTCCTGATGAGTACATGGGTGATATAATAGGCGACTTGAACAAGAAGAGAGGAAGAATACTTGGTATGGAACCTTTCGGAAAGCTTCAGAAGGTTTCGGCTGAAGCACCATTGGCAGAGATGTTCAAGTATGCTACTGACCTTAGGTCAATGACTCAGGCAAGAGGAAGCTTCTCGATGAGCTTCTCCAGATATGAGGAAGTACCTGCACAGACGGCTCAGAAGATAATAGATGCAGCAAATGCAGGCAGGGAAAAGGATAAAGAATAGAATAAAAAACATGGCAAATTTTGGATTTGCCATGTTTTTTTTCGTGCGCATATTTAACTTGCCGCTTCATAAACTATAAATGAACAATTTTATAGGCTTTCCGGTGCATATCACCCAATAATAGGAGGATGGTAAATGGTAGAGAGGATGTTAAGTGTTGGCAGCTATGTAACTCTGAATGATGTAAAAAGAATAGTTGATACCGTTAAACACATGGATGATAGCGAACAGCTGGTGGTATCAGTGAATAGCCAGGATTCATACAATGCACAGAATATTTTTTCAGTACTTGAAAAGAATAATTTTGAATGGTCCACTAAAGGCGGACATGACGGCAGGGATTATTACATCATAGCGAAAAAAAGGGTATAAGCCGCAGTGAGGAGGAATAGCATGAATCAGGATAATTATTATGGAGATCTCGAGGACAAACTTAACGATACCAGCCTTTACGGGGAGTTTATAGCAACCTTCCATTATTGGGTAAGCTCTGAGGAACAGAAAAACAAGGTACAGCACTTGCAGGCTATAGGAAAGTCAAATAATACAATATATTGAATGGCTTGAAGCTAGAAGTTCTCTGTTGTGAGAAGCGCCCGTGCGGAGCACAGCTGGCAATAACAGTTTATAGAACTTCTTGCTGAAAACATTCATACGATTTGTTCAATAGTTCATATCCTTACGGACTTTGCCTTCTGCGAAAGCAGAAGGCATTTTCATAGAAAATAGATTTTGTTAGAAAATACTTGAAAACATAATATTAATTCTATTATAATATAATTAAAGGTCAAAGAAAGTCAAAGTCGGAAAGAGTGATGATATGTCAAGAATAAGTGATTTGATAGAAAAATTCATAAGTGACATGATAGAGCAGGGCAACGGGGCAATTGAGATTCAGAGGAATGAAATGGCGAATCAGTTTGACTGTGCCCCATCACAGATCAATTATGTATTGATGACCAGGTTTACAACTGACAGAGGATATTTCATAGAGTCACGCAGAGGCGGTGGCGGCTGTATAAGGATCGCCCGTATAGAGGTTGACAAGGATGAATATCTGCTTAATATGCTTTCTAACAGCATAGGGGACAGCATCAATAAGGAGAGTGCCTTTGCTCTTATAGAAGCATTGTACAAGCAGAAGCTGATTGACCTTAAGATCATGAATATTCTGAAGGCTTCAGCTGATGACAGCACGCTGTCCATGGCGGGGAAACCCTACAGGGACAATCTGAGGGCGGAGATCCTGAAAGCTGTGATAGTAGCAGCTTTGATCCAGTGATTATAAGTATAAAATTCACCTTTTGGGAGGTAAAACAATGCTTTGTGATGAATGTGCAAAGAGACCGGCAACGGTACACATAACCAAGGTTGAGAATGGGAAAAAGACCGACTTGCATCTGTGTGAGCAGTGCGCCATGCAGAAAAACCTGTTAAGCCTGAGCACAAGCTTTTCTGTAAATGATCTTCTTGCAGGACTTCTTAACTCGGGTGGAGCGGCTCCGATAAAGGCAGATATGGTGAATGACATTAAATGCGATGTGTGCGGCTTGTCATATTCCAAGTTCAAAGAGACCGGAAGGTTTGGCTGTGGTAATTGTTATAAGGTGTTCGGAGAAAGGCTTAACCCGCTTTTCAAAAAAGTACACGGTAACACAAGCCATACGGGCAAAATACCAGATAGGGCAGGCGGCAGGATAAAGGTGCTGCGGGAGGTCGAAAAACTAAAACAGCAGCTGGATGAGGCAATAAAAAATGAAGAGTATGAAAAGGCCGCAGCCCTAAGGGATAAAATAAGGGAAATCAATAAAGGTGCAAAGGGGGAAGTGTAATGAAGGGTTGGATGCAGGGTAATGGCCCCCATAATGATATTATACTGAGCAGCCGTATCAGGCTGGCCAGGAATATAGCAGACATTCCGTTTCCTTCAGGTCTGGATGCTGAACGGGCAAAGTCAGTGATAGATATGGTCAGGGACAGTCTTTCAAAAACCGACATGCCGCTGAAGTTCAGGGACTATATCATGAAGGATGTTCCTTCCATAGAGAGGCAGTTCCTTGTGGAAAGGCATCTGATCAGTCCGGGGCTTTCAAAGAACAGCACAAGTGGAGCGGCGATCATAAGCGGTGACGGAGTGCTGAGCATAATGGTCAATGAAGAGGACCATATCAGGATACAGGCGATCCTTTCAGGGCTTCAAATAAAAAAGGCCTGGGAAATGGCCAGCAACATCGATGATGTCCTGGAGCAGGAGCTTGAATATGCATACAATGAAAACTGGGGCTATCTCACAAGCTGTCCGACCAATGTGGGTACAGGCATGAGAGCTTCCGTAATGGTGCACCTTCCAGCATTGAACATTACCGGAAACATGAATAAGATACTCCAGGCAGTGGCTCATATAGGCCTTACAATAAGAGGGCTGTATGGTGAGGGGACTGAAATCGTCGGGAACATATTCCAGATATCAAATCAGATAACCCTTGGCAGGGCGGAAGAGGAAATTGTGGAAAACCTTACTGCGGTAACAAGACAGATAATTGACAAAGAAAAGGAAGCAAGAAAAGTTCTGCTGGGAAACAACAGAATTCAGATCGAGGATAAGATATGGCGCTCCTGGGGTATCATGAAAAATGCAAGAGTGATGAATTCTCAGGAGTGTATGAAGCTGCTTTCGGATATAAGGCTGGGAGTGGATATGGGTATTATTGAAAACATTCCTGCACAGCTTTTGAATGAAATTATGATAGAGACACAGACTGCAAGCATTCAAAAGCACAGCGGAAAGGAATTAAGTCCGGGAGAGCGAGATATAATAAGAGCAGAAATGGTAAGAAGCAAATTGGAATAAATTCAGGAGGATATATTATGGGAGTATTTGATCGATTTACAGAGAGAGCCCAGAAGGTTATGGTTTACTCACAGGAGGAAGCCATAAGGCTTAATCATAGCTATATAGGCACTGAACATATACTGCTTGGACTGATCAGAGAAGGAGAGGGCATAGCGGCCCAGGTGCTCAGGAATAAGGGCGTAGCCCTTGATGCATTCAGACAGCAGGTTGAGAATGTGATCGGCAAGGGAGAACAGGCAGTTGAGCAGGTCATGGGCTATACTCCAAGGACCAAAACGGTTCTTGAATTAAGCGTAGATGAAGCAAGGAACCTGGGACACAGCTATATAGGAACTGAGCATCTGCTTCTGGCCTTGATCCGTGAGGGAGAAGGGGTTGCTGCCCAGATACTGGCAGGATTGGGTCTGAACTTTGATAATGTCAGACAGGAAGTAATGTCATTGCTGAATGATGAAAGAGGGAAAGGAAAATCAACTGCAGCACAGGCCAAAGGATCCAACACCCCAGCCTTGAACCAGTTTGGCAGGGATCTGACTGAAATGGCCAGGGAAGGCAAACTGGATCCAATCATCGGCAGAGAAAAAGAGATTGAGCGTGTGATTCAGATATTGAGCAGGAGGACCAAGAACAACCCAGTACTGATAGGAGACCCCGGAGTGGGCAAGACAGCTATTGCCGAGGGTCTGGCCCAGAAAATAATTGAGAGTAATATTCCTGAGATATTAAAAGGAAAAAGAGTCATTACACTGGATCTTTCCTCAATGGTTGCGGGTTCCAAATACAGGGGTGAATTCGAGGAAAGGCTCAAGAACGTCATGAACGAGATCAGAGAAGCAAAAAATATAATACTTTTCATAGATGAAATGCATACCATCATAGGGGCAGGCGGAGCTGAGGGCGCGATAGATGCTTCCAATATACTGAAGCCGGCTCTTGCAAGGGGTGAAATACAGGCAATAGGAGCAACCACTCTTGATGAATACAGGAAGCATGTAGAGAAGGATCCGGCATTGGAAAGACGTTTTCAGCCTGTGACTGTTGGTGAACCTACGAAAGAGGAAGCGCTGCTTATACTTGAAGGTCTCAGGGATAAATATGAAGCCCATCACAAGGTTAAGATAACTGATGATGCCATAAAGGCTGCAGTTGAATTGTCAGACAGGTATATTGCAGACAGGTTCCTTCCTGATAAGGCCATCGACCTGGTGGATGAGGCCGCGTCCAAGGTGAGGATCAAGATTTTTACCGCTCCCCCGGACCTCAAGAAGCTTGAGGATGGCATTGCAGCTCTCGACAAGGAGAAGGCTGAGGCAATAAGCCTTCAGAATTATGAGCAGGCAGCCCAGATAAGGGATAGTATACAGAGCTTGAAGCAGCAGCTTGAGGATAGCAAGAAGAACTGGAATGACAAGGCTACCTCAAAGGATTCAGTCGTTACTGATGAGGATATAGCAACGATAGTGTCAAGCTGGACCGGGATCCCGGTGACCAAGCTGGCAGAGGAGGAATCTAAGAGACTGCTTAATCTGGAGTCGATACTCCATAAAAGGGTCATTGGGCAGGAAGAAGCGGTATTGGCCGTTTCAAAGGCAATAAGGAGAGCAAGGGTAGGGCTTAAAGATCCCAAAAGACCGGTAGGTTCCTTCATATTCCTCGGACCGACAGGGGTGGGGAAGACAGAGCTTTCCAAAGCATTGGCGGAAGCGCTGTTCGGTGATGAAAACGCTGTGATCAGGGTCGATATGTCCGAGTATATGGAAAAGCATACCGTATCAAAGCTGATCGGCTCCCCTCCAGGCTATGTGGGTTATGAAGAAGGGGGACAACTGACAGAAAAGGTAAGAAGAAAGCCGTATTCGGTCATACTCCTTGATGAAATAGAAAAGGCACATCCGGATGTGTTTAATGTACTGCTTCAGATACTTGATGACGGCAGACTGACGGACGGTAAGGGAAGAACAGTTGATTTCAAGAATACTGTAGTAATAATGACCTCCAATGTCGGTGTAAGTACAATAAAGAAGCAGGCTGTACTGGGATTTGCCACATCAACCAATGAGAGGGAAGACGCTTATGAAAAAATGAAGGGCAACGTAATGGAAGAGCTTAAGAGGACCTTCAGACCGGAATTCCTGAACAGGGTTGATGAGATAATAGTATTCCATCAGTTGGCGGAAGAGCACCTGAAGCAGATCGTGGAGATGATGCTCAGATCACTTATGGACAGGATCAATGAAATGAACATCAGTGTAGAAGTGACTGATAAAGCAAAGGAACTGCTGGTGGATAAGGGCTATGACCAGGCATACGGTGCAAGGCCTCTCCGCCGTGCCATACAGAAGATGGTGGAGGATCAGCTCTCTGAGGAGATGCTCAAAGGCGATATAAAGCCTGGCTCTGATGTACTGATTGATGAGGAGAATGATAAGCTAATATTCAAAAACAAATAATATGTGTAAATCCCCGGCAGGTTTAGCTTTTAACCTTGCTGGGGATTTTTTCAGTTAATGCAATCCGTTTTTTACTGTTCTTACTCCTTTTCATTCTTATCTGCCTTTCTGGCAATTTTCTTGTGGTTATGCTATTGTCAAATATAGTATAATAAAAATAAGCTTTGATGAAAAAAAGTACGAATATTTGGGAATGATTGTATATAGAGTTTACAAAATATGTGAAAGTTCCGATATGATATATGAGAGCACTGGCACATCCGGCGATATGTCTGCTTTTGGTATGAGGTGTAGAAATGGCGAAGATAAGAACGAAATTTGTATGCAACGAATGTGGGAGCGAATCTCCCAAGTGGATGGGAAGATGTCCTGAGTGCGGGCAGTGGAATACCCTTGTGGAGGAGGTTGAGCAGAAGGAAGCCCAGGCTCAGCGAAGGCTTGTGGGAGTATTGGCAAAGCCGGAAGCACTGCCGGATATTTCTGATAATATAGAAGAAAGGCTTAGCACCGGCAACTCTGAACTGGACAGGGTGATGGGCGGCGGTATTGTCAAGGGTTCTCTCATACTTGTCGGAGGAGATCCCGGAATAGGCAAGTCGACCCTGCTGCTTCAGGTATCAAGCAGTATAGGAATCAAGGGTCTCAAGGTACTATATATATCAGGAGAGGAATCAGCCGCTCAAATCAAGCTGAGGGCTTCCAGAATGGGTATCAGCTCCGGGAATATCTTTCTGGTATCTGAGAACAATACACGGAATGTTGATGTGTATGTAAGTGATATGAAGCCTGATATTCTGATAGTGGATTCTATACAGACCATGTACAACCCTGATATATCCTCGGCTCCAGGAAGCGTAAGCCAGGTCAGGGAAGCTACCCTTGGACTGATGAAAATTGCCAAGCAGGACGGCATAGCAACCTTTATAGTAGGGCATGTGACGAAGCAGGGTGCGATAGCAGGCCCCAGGGTTCTGGAGCATATGGTGGATACCGTTCTTTATTTTGAAGGGGAGACACATATGTCGTACAGGGTACTCCGGGCTGTAAAGAATAGATTCGGATCTACCAATGAAATAGGTATTTTTGAAATGGGGGACAAAGGGCTTACAGCGGTAATCAATCCTTCCGAGATGCTTTTGTCGGGAAGAATGAAAGGAGCATCCGGCTCCTGTGTCATTTCCGCTATGGAGGGAACAAGGGCGATGCTTGTGGAGGTACAGGCGCTTCTGAGCCATACCAGCTTCGGAGTTCCAAGGAGGAATGCAACTGGAGTTGATTACAACAGGGTGATGCTTCTTATGGCTGTACTTGAGAAAAGAGTCGGCATGCAGCTCGGCAGCAGTGATTCATATGTTAATGTAGTAGGCGGGATCAAGTTGAATGAGCCTGCGGCGGATATGGGTATAATAGCCGCGGTAGCTTCCAGCTTCAGGGATAAGGAAATTGATGAAGGCACCGTCATAATAGGGGAAGTAGGACTTGCCGGGGAGGTAAGAGCGGTGAACTTTATGGAGAAAAGGGTGAATGAAGCTGCAAAGCTTGGATTTAAAAGGTGTATCATACCAAGGAATAATCTTGGCAGACTTAATGATAAATCAGGCATTGAAGTCATCGGAGTATCAAATGTCAATGAAATGCTTGACATAATTATTGGAGGGTAAAAGATGAGGGATGAAGTGAGCAGAGATGATGGGCTGCAGGGCTGTCTCAGGATGATTGCCCCCGGCACCTCCTTGAGAGAGGGCTTGGAAAGCGTGCTGAAGGCAAAAACAGGGGGACTTATAGTAATAGGTGACAGTAAAGAGGTCATGTCCCTTGTGGATGGAGGCTTTCATATCAATTCGGATTTTTCACCGGCGTATTTATACGAGCTTGCAAAAATGGATGGCGCAATCATACTTAGCCGGGATGCAAAGAAAATTTTATATGCCAATACACAGCTGATACCGGACCCTTCCATACCATCCTCCGAAACAGGCATCAGGCACAGGACTGCGGAAAGGGTTGCAAGGCAGACCGGAGAGCTTGTGATTTCAATATCCCAGAGAAGGAACATTATAACTATTTACAAGGGATATCTGAAATATGTTCTTAAGGACCTCAGTATCATACTTTCCAAAGCTAACCAGGCACTGCAGACACTGACCAAATATAAGTCGGTATTGGACAGGACACTGGCAAACCTTGGTTCACTGGAGTTCGACGATATAGCCACTGTGCTTGATGTAGCATTGGCTGTACAGAAAATCGAAATCGTGACCAGAATAGTAATGGAGGTTGAAAGGTACATTCATGAGCTGGGGATTGAAGGAAAGCTTGTAAGCATGCAGCTGGATGAGCTGGTGTCCGGCCTGAGGGAAGAAGAGATACTGCTTGTAAGGGATTATCTGCCGAAAGATGAGGAGAAGAGCTATAAGGAAGTAATAAGGACCTTGAGGAATCAGTCTTCAGAGGATCTTTTGGAGCTGCCGTTTGTTGCCAAGCTCCTTGGCCTGGGTAACAATATCAATACCCTGGATCTGCCGATATCAACCAGAGGCTATAGGATCCTCAGCAAAATTCCCAGGCTGCCGATGAATATTATCGAGAACCTGGTAGCGGACTTTGAAAAGCTGCAGAGGATTCTTGGGGCTTCCATCGAAGAATTGGATGATGTAGAGGGGATAGGAGAGGTAAGAGCACGGATAATAAAGGAGAGCCTCAAACGGGTGTATGAACAGATACAGACTGAAAGACATATTTAGTGATTATTAACACAACAACACGAGGCACTATGTAAATAAAAACCCTGTACAATGTCATCAGACATTGTACAGGGTTTCATTTCATTTAGAACAGATTGTAAATGCCAAGGGTATGCATCTTTTCATACTCCTTTAAAAGTACATCGTACATACTGATATCCAACACATTACATAAGGCTGCCACATAAAAGAGATTGTTTCCAAGCTCTTTTTCAATGACTTCCCTGCAGTTGGAGCACAGTCCTCCTCTCAGATGAGTATCCATATAGTTCTTCAGGTCCTTCAGGGTTACTTCATCATCATAATTCTGTTTTTTTGAGTTGATTTCAATACACCCGCAGGAGGTTACCGCCTTTACTACGGCTCTATTCACCCTTGATTGAGACTCCTGATACTTTGTCAGTACATCAAGAATGCTTTTGTGGCGTACTAATAGCTCTCCAACGCTGTCCTGGAAGTGATCGTAAAGCAAATCTTTCATGAGGTATCACTCCTATATAAAAGTAAACATAAAATATAGTAAGTTATTCAAAACCTTTATTGATAAGAAGCTGTTTCAATATTGTTCTACATTCATTATAAATATTAGAAATTCCAATGTCAATTTATAATTGCAATGTGGACATTCCATTGTCAGTAGAAAATTATGGTAATTGTAATATTTCATGATTCAGGAAATCTGATTGGAGGTAAATTGATGTTTAATATAGGTGACAAAGTATTTTATCCCCGCCATGGGGCAGGAGTCATAGAAGGAATAGAGGAGAAGGAGGTGCTGGGGGAAAAATGCAAGTATTATGTTATCAGGATAGCTTTAGGTGACATGAAGGTCATGGTGCCTCTTGACAAAATGGAGGCTCATGGCATTAGGGCTATAACAATTAAGGACAAGGTTGACGATATATATAGTATATTGTCTGGTGAAACAGGCAGTATGTGCAAGAATTGGAGCAAACGGTACAGGGATAATGAGACAAAAATAAGGAGAGGAGATATTTACGAAATAGCAGAGCTTGTAAAGAACCTGACTGTCGCCGACCGTGAAAAAAAGCTTTCAACAGGCGAAAAAAGGATGCTTGAAAGCGCCGGACAGCTTTTGATCAGTGAACTGATGCTTATACTGGACGAATCCTTTGAAATAGTGGAAGAAGCAGTACAATGCATGATAAAATGACAGCAAAGAATGGAAATACAGCAATATTATTATATAAATGGCTAAAATTAAGTGGTAGTTGTTATTTTGTAATGGTAATATATCTGATATAATATAATTGGTTTACAATTGCTTAAAAAGTATCAAAATGGATATACTTATAAAAGGAGGTGAACTTATTGATGAGGAAAATTTTTGTTTGGGTGTTAATGGTTTTGGGGGTTGCTCTGGGTGCAGAAATGTCGTATCTTCTTACAAGCTATTTTGGGTTAACACAGATTTTTGGCTATGATATTTCAGGGGGAAATTCATTTGTTTTTCTATTATTAGGCGGGGCTATTGGTGGAATAATATTTTATTTAATATCTTCCTGGCTTATTAATATAGGTAAGGAGTCTACCACTAGAGTTGAGAAAATGCTTCAGAAAGTACCTACCGGTGAAATGCTGGTTGGAGCAGTGGGCTTGATCATAGGTCTTGTCATTGCATATCTTATAAGCAGTGGTCCTATAAAGCTGATACCGTTTGCATGGTTGGGTACTCTGTTGTCAATATTGATTTATTTGCTCCTGGGATACCTGGGAGTGAGTATAGCGACTAAAAAGAGGGAGGACCTTATTGGATTGCTTCTCCCATGGAAGAGATTGATTCAGAGGGATAAGGATAAACTGACAACAAAAGTAGATAATGTTGTACAGCCAAAAATTCTCGATACTAGTGTTATCATAGATGGAAGAATAGCAGACATATGTAAGACAGGGTTTGTTGAAGGCCCGCTTATAATACCTGCATTTGTTCTGGAAGAGCTCAGGCATATTGCCGACTCCTCCGATGCATTGAAAAGAAACAGAGGCCGCAGAGGTCTGGATATTCTGAACAAGATCCAGAAGGAACTGGAAATTAACGTTGAAATCGTGGAAAAGGATTTTGATGAGCTCTCGGAAGTTGATACCAAGCTTTTGAAGCTGGCACAATACATGAATGGAAAAGTAATCACCAACGACTACAATTTGAACAAGGTGGCAGAATTCCAGAGAGTACCTGTTCTGAACATCAATGAGCTTGCAAATGCAGTCAAACCTGTTGTACTGCCGGGTGAGGAAATGGTGGTGCAGGTTATCAAGGATGGTAAGGAATTTGGGCAGGGGGTTGCATACCTTGATGACGGAACAATGATAGTAGTTGACGGTGGGAAGCGTTTTATCGGCGAGACTATAGAAGTTGTCGTGACAAGCGTTCTTCAGACTGCCGCCGGGCGGATGATATTTGTAAAACCAAAATCTGCTGTTGATAAGGTATCGTGATTATTGACTATATAAAATGTGAGCAAACGTTCTGAGTACATTCTTCGTGTGTTTATTGCTTGCTTGTTTATTAATCGCTGGTTTATAATATACCCAGGGTGAAGTATTTCACTCCGGGTATATTAATTTGTGTATAAATAATTATTGTACATATTTGCTTGTATATAGAGCGGCAGCAGTCACATTTTTTCATGAAAGGACTGGATGAAACGGGAATGAACACTGCAATTATTTTGGCAGCAGGAAAGGGCACAAGGATGAATGCGAGTATGAACAAGCAGTATCTTATGCTTAAAGACAAACCGATACTGGCGCACAGCATTGAGATATTTCAGAAATGTGACTTGATTGATGAAATAATAGTCGTATTGAATAAGGATGAAGAAGCAAGCTGTAGAACAAATGTTATAAAGAAATATGGTTACAGCAAGGTGAAAGAACTGGTTGCGGGCGGCAGCGAGCGGCAGCATTCGGTTTATAACGGATTAATGCACGTCAGCGGCAATTGTGATACCGTATTGGTTCATGACGGGGCCCGGCCTCTGCTGACCGAAGCTGTAATTAAACGCTGTATAGATGGAGTAAGGAATTTCGGTGCGGTATCCTGCGGCGTGCCTATTAAAGAGACTATAAAGATAATCGATGAGAACCGGAATGTAAAGGTAACGCCCAGAAGGGACAGTATATGGATAACACAGACACCCCAGGCCTTTAAGCTTGATATACTTGTAAAGGCGCATCTTAATGCCCTTGAGGAGGGAATAACCTGCACTGATGACGCAATACTCGTCGAACAGCTTGGAATAAATGTGCACATGGTTGAAGGAGATTATGAAAATATAAAGATAACCACCCCTGATGATCTGATTATTGCAGAATCAATACTCAATTACAAAAGAAAACTCCATAGGTAAGAAAATTGGAAACAAGAGGCAGGTTCATTTGTTTGCAGACAGATGGACCGGCCTCTTTTTTTTTCTTACTTACTGTTAATGTGCTTTCCCAAAGCCGATATTGTGAAAGGGTATAGAATATATTAATTTAATTTTACAAAATCATGGCAATATTACATTTAACCCTCCGGCAGTGGGCTTTAGATTCATTTTTATCACTTAAATTCGTTAATTCATGGTTAAGTGGAAAAATGTATAATAAAATCAGAGGATAATGCGATATTCAGATGTGAACAAGGATTTGTTCTTATTCGGCGTTTTATCTGTTATGGTACTC
Source organism: Clostridia bacterium (assembly GCA_035627615.1). Lineage (GTDB taxonomy): Bacteria > Bacillota > Clostridia > Lutisporales > Lutisporaceae > BRH-c25. The sequence goes on along the minus strand of DASPLL010000048.1, from coordinate 6,734 downwards.
TATTACCTGAATATTTTTTTGCTTCGGCGTGAGGATAAGAGCAGTCTGTATTTCGTATTTATGTGCCTCATATTTGACAACTCCAGTCAGCAACGTGGGCGAGCTGGTGCCCTTAGGCTTGTTTATACTGCTGTTTTTACAATCCTTTGTCCTTGCAAGAAGGTTCTCAGAGGCATTCAAGGATGTCCGCGCCCTATCTCAAAAGCTGCTGAACAGGGGAAGGTATTCCGGAGGACAGGCTGGAGGATATATTCAACCGGAGAGTGCGAAACATATAGGAGGTGATTTGAGTTGATAAAGGTGATTATCATAGATGATGAGCAGCCCTCTGTCGACAAGCTGGAAAAGCTGCTCAGGGACAGCGGCCTGGCATCGGTGGAAGGAAAGTTCACCGAGCCGCTGGAAGCGCTGGAGTTTCTGAAAGAAAACAAGGTGGATGCCGTATTTCTGGATATCGAAATGCCTGATATGGACGGTATTGAGCTGGCAAGCCACATTGTGGACCTGCAGGGAGGGACCGACGTCGTCTTTGTAACGGCTTATAACCGATACGCAGTGGAAGCCTTCTGTCTGAACGCCCTTGATTACCTGATGAAGCCGGTGACGGCTGAAAGATTGAAGGAAACACTTGACCGGATTATAGAGGGGAAAGGCCTTCCCATGCAATCCGAAGAAATGCAAGTCCGGTGCTTCGGCAGATTCAGCGTAAGCGCCGGAAGAGAAGGCGTAAAGTTCCGTACCGAAAAAGCGGAAGAGCTCCTGGCTTTTCTGATCGACAAAAGAGACTGTTTCGTCAGCAGGCGGGAGATAGTCGACAGCATATGGGAGGAGTTTGACGGAGACAGGGCTTTGGCACATTTCAACACCACCCTCCATTATGTTAAAAAAGCATTGCTGCTGTATGGAATCCGGATACCTATCACCTATGACAGGGGAGGTTATAAATTCAACCTGAAAGCCCTGACCTGCGACTACTTGAAATTTAGCAGCTTTGTAGAGAAGTCTGAAGACGCCGGACCGGAAAACATCCTGGAATATGAGGAAACGGCCGGACTTTATACGCGGGAGTATCTTTCGGGATGGGAATACGGCTGGGTGGAAAGAAAGCGGCTGCTCCTGGAGGAGCAATTTATCCGCTTGCTGCTTGAAATAGCGGAGTATTATAAAGGGACGGGAAACTATCGTAAGGGTATCGACTGGTTGAAGGCAGGGCTTATGAGGGAACCGCTCCACAGGGAGCTGAACTACCGTCTGGCGGAAATCCTGCTGCTGGCCAATGAGCGGATGCTGGCCGTAAAATACTATGAGCTTTACAGTAAGGAACTGAAGAAAAAGCTGAAGCAGCAACCGGATGACGCTTTCAGGAAGCTGCTGCGGTAACCCCGGCTGCGGTCGGAAAGCTTCGGAAAAAATTTTTTATAGGGAAAAATGCCATTAAGCACCTGAACCCCCTGAAACGTAAGGGATTCAGGTGTTTTTTCCTTTAATAATCCGTTGAGCCGGGGTTAAGTGGAAAATTGTAGAATGAAGAAGGAAAGGTAGATTTTTCATACATACTGGTACCCGGCTTTTGTGAGGACCCTGCGAGGCATACGAGCTGTATGCAGCGTAATTACGACGGAAGGTCTATTTTGAGCAAAAACGTAAAATTATGGAAGGAGACCAACTATGAAAAAGAAGAGAATTTTCAGACTTGCCGTCAGCATCGCACTGGCAGTTTTCCTGCTGACGACAGTCAGCCTGCCAGTCATGGCGGCAGGAACGCATGAGGTCAGCACCGTATTTGGCCTCTACGATCGGATCAATGCCTTAGAGGACGGCGACACAATAAAACTAGCGGCCGATATATCCATCCCAGGAAACAACTTCATGGGCAACTTTGATGGCAAGAACGTCACATTCGATTTGAACGGGCATAATCTCAGTATCGGAGGCATATGGGTAGGCGACACCTCCAGGGGTGTGATCAGTATAATCAACACGCATGCTGAATCCGGCGGTGCAATGACTGTAAACAGTTACTTAAACATCTTCGGTGGCAGCAGCATCGCTCCGGTCAACGGCGGTGTGCTGAATGTGAATAACGGACAGGTGTCCGTCTCCGGAGCCGGCAGCAGCGCGACCGTTAACAATGTAAGCAATATATCCTACGGCGTACTTGCTGACGACGGCGGCCATGTCACCGTAAACGGAGACATCACTGTGAACACAATTTATACTGGCATCTACGGCGCAAGCGCGGATGGAAACGGGAGCATCGTCACCGTAAACGGTGACATCACGGTGAACGGCAGTTCTTGCTATGGCGTGCGTATGGACAACGCCGGCTCCGGCTCGGAGGTCACCGTAAACGGCTCTATTGAGGCCAACGGCAGTAACTCCTATGGTGTTAGTGTTGAATCCAGCGCCGACACGACGGTTACCGTGACCGGCAGTGTTTCGGCTGCTAATAGGGGCGTATCCATCAACGGCGGCAGCGGCAACACGGTCACGGTGGACGGCAGCGTCACGGCGACCAACGGAACGGGCGCATCCATCGGCTTCGGCTCCGGTCACTCGATCACGATAGGCAGCGACGTCACTGTAAGCGGAACCAATTCCTATGGGGCATTGATCACCGCCTCCAGTAACGGCTCGATAGCGGTGGGCGGCAGCATCTCGGCCACCGGCTCAGGCACTTACACTTCCGGCGCTTACATCTCCGGCGGCGGCACGATCACAGTGGACGAAAACATCCTGGCGGACGTCTACGGCGCTTACATCTACGGCGGCGGTACGGTCAAGGTGGGCGGCGACGTCTCGGCGACCAGCAGCGGCGCGTATATCTACGGCGGCGGCACGGTTGAGGTGACCGGCAACCTCTCAGTGAACGCGCCCAGTGACACGTATACATACAGCGGTACGTATATTTCAGGCGGCGGCACAGTCACGGTAGACGGAAACCTTTCGATCACCAGCTCCAGTTCCGTACGGGGTGCCAATATCTATAACGGCGGCACGGTTACGGTGGACGGTGATGTTTCGGCAACCAGCTCCGAAAGAAGCGCCACAGGCGTGGAAATCTATAATGGCACGGTCACAGTGGGCGGCGACGTCGAGGCAACAGGCGCCTCCTCCTCTATCAGGGGCGTGTCTGCTTCCGGTTCCGGCTGGATGGTCACGGCGGGCAACGTCTCGGCGGCGGGCGGCACCGATAATACCGGCGTGGCGGCCTCTGGCTCCGGCACTGCCACAGTGGAAACCATTGACGCAGCCAGTTACATAAAAATATACAATTATCCGGAAATCACATTCAGTCCCGGCGGCGGCACGCTCAATGAAACGACCGGCTACTTTGAATATGTAAACGGCAGCACCGCCATCCATGTCAAGGGATGGGCGCTGGATGTCGACCACAGCCCGGGCGGTTTGGCCGGCATCGGCGGAACAGCCGTCACCACCGGCACATATGAGGCGGGTGCGGTCATCAGCCTCATTGCCGCCGATACCGTCACGGGGTATGACTTTGACACATGGACCTCCCCGGCCGGCGGCAGCTTCGGGGATGCGGAGAGCGCCTCCACGACCTTTACAATGCCTGCGGCCGACACCGCTGTCACGGCAGAATTTCAAACGGTTCCGACCTATGCCGTTACCGATTCTTCCGCAATGACCGGCGGCAGTGTCGCAGCCTCCCCTGCGCCGGCGGAGGAAGGAGACACGGTCACACTGACGGTCACGCCCAATGCAGGTAAGTTATATAAGAACGGAACGCTTAAATACAACGACGGCGAGGATCATTTTCTCATCGTCACGGGGAACACCGCCACGTTCACCATGCCTGCTGAGGACGTGACGGTGTCAGCGGATTTTGAAGATATCACCATGCCGACCGTCACCACGACAATCCTGCCCGCCGGCACGGTGACCGTAAGCTATTCCCAGCAGCTTGCCCACGGCAGCAACGCCTCCGCTGCGTGGAGCGTTACGTCAGGCAGCCTGCCCGGCGGGCTCTCCCTTTCGGCAGGCGGCGTGATCTCCGGCACACCGGCATCGGCGGGCACGTACACCTTCACAGTCCAGGCTGCAAACGCCGGAGGCAACGACACGCAGGAATTAACCCTTGTTGTTGTGCCGGAAGAGCCGGTGATCACCACAGCAAGCCTGCCCTATGCCACGGAGGGCGAGAATTATTCCTTCCAGCTCGAGGCCACTGGAAAACCCGACATTTATTGGTATATTTCAAGCGGCAGTCTGCCCGACGGACTTTATCTGGATTATTGGAACGGCACAATCTACGGTACGCCCTCTGTGGAGATTGACGCGGACACGGATTATACCTTTGAGCTTACAGCATACAATGATTATGGAAGCGATAAGAAAGATTTCACGCTCACGATTCATCCCGCACCTGAATATGTTTTAACCCTGCAGGCCGGCGCAGGCGGCAGCATCGCAACAGGGGAGACCGGAACCTATGAAGCGGGCGCCGCGGTCAGCATCGGCGCCGAACCCGGCACCGGTAATGTTTTTTCCGGCTGGACTTCCTCGAACGGCGGCAGCTTTGATGACGCAAGCAGCGCCTCCACCACATTTACCATGCCGGCGAATGCAACCACCGTCACAGCAAACTTTGCTGCCGGCTATGCCGTAAACATTCCGTCCATGACCGGCGGCAGCATCACCGCTTCCCCGGCGCTTGCGGCGGAGGGGATCACGGTGACCCTGACAATCACACCGTCTCCGGGAAAGCAGCTTCAGGTAGGAAGCCTGAAATACAGTTACGTCGGTACGGATTATCCCCTTACCGTTACTGGGAACACCGCGTCCTTTGTAATGCCGGCAGCCGATGTAACGGTATCAGCGGTGTTTGAAGCGAAGCCCGCGATTGAGGCGGGCAGTGCTTCCGAGTTTTCTGACGCGCTGGATAACATCGAAGACGGCAGCGTCATCAAATTGACGGACAGCTTTACCTATATGGACCCGGTCGAAATCGACGGGATCAACGTCACCCTTGATACGAACGGCTATATATTGAACCTGACTGTTGATGGCTTGAACACAGCGCTGACGGTGGAAGACGGCGGCAATTTAAACCTTGCCGGCTCCGGCGAGCTTAATATAAATGCTGATTATTACGGCGTTTGCGCTTATAACGACGGCGGCGCGACCGTCACCAGCGTCCAAGCGGACGGCGACTACTCTTATGCCGTGTACGCCTATGACGGCGAGGTCGAGGTCACCGGTGACGTTATGGCGGAGGGCGAAGAAAGTTGTGCCGTGTATGCCTACGACGGCACGGTCACAGTAATCGGCGATGTAACGGCAAACGGTGACGATTCATACGGCGTGTATGCCTACGACGGCGGAAATGTCACGATAGGCGGAAATGTAACGGCAAACGGCGATGATTCATACGGCGTGTATGTCGAATACGGCAGCACGGTTACAGTGGGCAAAGCCATCTCTGCGGTATCATATATCGTAATATATGACTACAGTCAATGGGATGAGGTATCCCTCAATATCGGAGACGGTACGCTCAATAGCACCACCGGTTATTTTGAGTACTCCGTTAATGGCAATACCGTTTTCGTAAAGGCCTGGAACCTGTCGGTTGAGGCCGGCACAGGCGGCAGCATCGACGCAGATGCTTCAGGCAAATATGAGACGGGCGCGGTCATTCCGATCTCGGCCACCGCCTCAAGCGGCTATTCTTTCGAAGGCTGGACTTCCACCAATGGCGGCACCTTCGATGACGCAAGCAGTGCTTCCACTGACTTCACCATGCCTGCGGCAAATGTGACGGTGACGGCAGAGTTTGAAGCGATACCGCCCGTCAGCCACACAGTCAGCGTCTTGGCCAATCCCGCTGCAGGCGGTGAGGTTACGGTTATGGGCGGCAGTACGCATGCGGAAGGAACATCGGTTACAGTGGAAGCAACAGCCAACAACGGCTATACCTTCTCCAGCTGGACGGATGGCGGAAGCCTTAGTGTCACCGGCAGCGTCTACAGCTTCACGATGGGGACGGAGGATATCCATTTGACGGCCAACTTCCAGGTGGACTCTCAGCCTGTAACCACAGGTACCATCACAGGTATGGTCACGGATGATGTCAATCCTGTTTCCGAGGCCAATGTGAGCCTGACAGTAAGCGGCAGCGTGTATTCAACTACAACGATTGACGGTGGAAGCTACAGTATTGGCAATGTGCCCGCAGGAACAGGCTATACCGTGACAGCAAGCAAATCGGGCTACAACAGCGGAAGTGTCACAAATGTAAACGTGACGGCAGGCGCAATTACATCGGGTGTGAATATCACTCTGACGGCAATACCGCCGACAACCTATATCGTAAGCACAGGAACAATCACCGGAGGCACAATCACGGCTTCACCCACTTCAGCGGCAGCCGTAGAGACCATCTACCTGACCGTGGAACCGGATCCAGGAAAGCAACTGAAAGCAGGAAGCCTGAAATACAGCTACGGCGGTATGGATTATATCCTTACCGTTACAGGGAGCACCGCGTCCTTTGTAATGCCTGCGGCAAATGTGACGGTGACGGCGGAGTTTGAAGCGATACCGCCTGCCAGCCACACAGTCAGCGTCTCGGCAAATCCCGCTGCAGGCGGTGAGGTTACGGTTATGGGCGGCAGTACGCATGCGGAAGGAACATCGGTTACAGTGGAAGCAACAGCCAACAACGGCTATACCTTCTCCAGCTGGACGGATGGCGGAAGCCTTAGTGT
>DASPLL010000047.1:0-143037 GCA_035627615.1 Clostridia bacterium | reverse complement strand
TCTGAAATACCTGAAGCACTATTTCAAAGTCATAAGGCAGAATATATCAAAAATGCGATAAAACTATTGGAAAAGGAAGGCTGCGTCATTACCCCTCCTACTGTACCGGCCTGATATACTAAATAATTATCTTCAACTTTTTAGAGCAGCAGTTCCTGGTGCTCCTGTTTGCTTGCAATAAATTCTTCTTTTTTCTTTCAACCTATTCTCCTTGTAAGTTTGCCATTGTTATGGTTAAAATAACATTGTATGTTTGCTTTGTATGAATTATAACATAAATCATAAATGTATAGAAATTGGATATGGTTGCGGGCTACGGGTTACAGGTTTCGCGTTTCGCGGCTAGGGATTAGCCTGCGAAGCAATGCCCGCCCACTCGTAACGCGTAACGCGCAACTCGTAACGTTTTAGGAGGTATCTTCATGGACAAATACAACATTCTCGTACTTATGCAGAAAGACAGCGAGACAGGCTTTTTTACCCAGACGGTCGATTCATACAAAATCGACACCGGCATTGAACTCATAGAAAATGCTTATCTGGCTGAGGAAGAAGGTGAGTACTACATATACCTTACTCTGACCACTACCGATGTCGAGGATTATCAATACTACGGCATATATGACCTATACAACGATGAGATATTCACCGGCTATGATGTGGAGCTTTTGGACGGTTCAGGCGAGTATAACCCGCGCTGGATCGTAAAAATAAAATATACCGAAGAGCGGGATGAAATGGAGCGGATCATTAACGGACTTGTTGACACTCACCGGGATGAGCTTCAGCGGGTACTTCCCCTGATAGAAACCGACAAGGAAAAATATGTGGAAGAAGCTAAAAAGGAAGAGTGATAGTCACTCTTCCTCTTCTGTTCAATTAAAGGCTGTTTGCTGCCGTTTTTTTGTACCTGTACCACTGATAAGCTATTCCCAGGCCTATTACTGCAATTCCTATTATGTCCGTATACAAGCCCGGATCTATCAGTGCAAGTCCGCCAAGCAGGAATACTACCCTCAGCAAAGCGTTTACCTTGCCAAATATAAAGCCTTCCATTGCAATACCTATACCAAACATCCCTATTAATGATGTGATTGTTATTTGTACTATCTCCATGCCTGTCGTATTTATGAGCAGCAGCTGAGGATTGATAACAAATATATATGGTATCAGGAATGCTGCTATGGCAAGCTTGCTGGCATTTATACCCGTCTTTATGGGATCGCTCTTTGCTATCGCAGAGCCTGCAAAAGCTGCAAGGGCAACCGGTGGTGTGATATCAGCAATTATTCCGAAATAGAATACAAACATGTGAGCTGTCAATACGTTTACTCCCAGCTTCAATAGCGCCGGTGCAGCTATTGTAGAAGTAATGATATAGTTGGCCGTTGTTGGGGCACCCATCCCCAGTATTAGTGACGATATCATAGTCAGCACCAGCGTTGGCAGAAGCTGGCCTCCGGCTAAAGCAACCAATCCGTTGCCCATCTTAAGGCCCAGACCTGTAAGGGTTACGGTTCCTACAATTATACCAGCACAAGCACAGGCAATTGCAACACCCAATGCACCCTTTGCCCCCATTTCCAATGCTTCAAGCAATGCCTTCAGGTTCATTCTTGTTTCTTTTCTTATCATGCCGACTGCTATCGATGAATATATTCCATAAAGAGCAGCTTTAATCGGAGTGGTTCCACTCATAAGCATATATACAATGATAAATATGGGCAACAGTAGAAACCATCTCTCGCCCAGCACTTTTCCCAGCTTTGGAAGTCTTGATTCTTCAAGCCCCTTCATACCGGTCTTTCTTGCCTCCAGGTCAACCATGATCCATATTCCGGTGAAATAAAGCAATGCCGGTATTATTGCAGCTTTTGCAATTGAGCCGTATGGTATTCCTATAAATTCAGCCATTAAAAACGCCGCAGCTCCCATAATCGGAGGCATTAGCTGTCCGCCTGTTGAGGCAGCAGCTTCAACAGCACCTGCAAATTCCGGTTTGTAGCCCAGACTTTTCATCAGAGGAATTGTAAAGCTTCCTGTCCCTACGGTGTTTGCAACCGAACTGCCCGATATGGTACCTGTCAGAGCACTGCTCAGTACTGCAACCTTTGCGGGACCTCCCACGGCTTTACCTGCAATAGCATTGGCAAGGTCTATGAAAAACTTGCCTATCCCTGTCTTATCCAGGAAAGCTCCAAATAGTATGAAAAGGAATATAAAGGTGGAGGATACACCTATAGGTGTTCCAAATATACCTTCAGTTGTATAATACATGTGGCTCACTATTCTCTCAATGGAATAGCCCCTGTGGTTCAGAAAACCCGGCAGATACGCACCGAATTTGGCATATAGCAAAAATGTACCTGCTATAATTACAATCGGCAGTCCAACTACCCTTCTAGCCGCTTCCAGTACAAACAGCACCGCTAGTATAGCTATTAGTATATCGAGGGGAGTCTGATCCCCTGCTCTTAAAAGCAGGCTATTATAATTGAAAGTAAAATAAAGTCCTACAAAACCTGATATTACAGCTAAGGTAACATCTATCCAGTGCATCTTGTGTTTCGGCATTTTTTTACTGGTCGGATACAGCAGATACGCTAAGACAAAAGCAAAGGTCACATGAATCGATCTCTGCAACTGTGCCGGCAGAACTCCAAAAATGGCAGTATATAGCTGAAACACCGAAAACATTATTGCAAGGGCAGTCACCAGCTTTAATTGTATCCCGGACAGCTTTCTATAATTCGATTCTTTATCATATTTTGCTATGATTTCATCCAGATCCAATTCTTGTACTTGTTCCTTAAGAATCTTGTCCTTATCCATGAAATCCCTCCTCTTTTTCAAGTTAATCAATCGATATATATGTTGCAAAAAAGATTTATCACTACAAAATCAGTTAAAGTGCCTAATTTTGTGTTATCAAAAATGGACTTTATGCAACATATGAATCAAGGAAAATGTTTTGCACATCTGAATTCAATGTAAGATGTTTAGTGCAAAACATATAGTTATTTAAAAAGTTGATTATTTTCTTTTCAATTTATACTTTATAAGTTCAAAGGATGTAACTTTTTTTATTCTGAAAAATGCAGGATTCTGCGGTTCAATAAACTCGGAAAGTCTGATGCTCTTATCTCCATAGCTGAATATGTGATCCGCATAGGTACCTACCATATAGGCAAAGCTCTCAAGTTCCCTGTCAATGTTTTCGATCAGTACAAGTCCATTATCAATTGTTACCTTCTGTTTGCCCGACCCGTCAAATTCAGGCATACCTGCGCCATATGAATAAAAAGTGGTTTTGTACACTATGAATTTGTTTCCCTGTATCCTGATGAATTCGTTTACCGGTGTACGGTTGACTGAATGCCTGAAGCTTACAACAAACTCCCCGACATTTTCTATTTCATCAATATAGGCTATCTCCCCTGTTTTACCATTTGAAATTGTAAACCTGCCATGCATTGGTATATTCAAAATCAATACTATTAATACAGCAAAACTGACTGCAAATATATACTTCTTCATAATAAAGAAGCCGGACCGGATATTTCCAGCCCGGCTATCCTCCTGGTTATTTTATAGCGCCTACTTCCTTGAAGTACTTCTCTGCTCCAGCATGGAATGGTACTGAAATACCCTGAACTGCGTTCTCAAGCTTCAGCTCCTGTCCTTTTGCATGAGCTGTTGCCAATTCCGGCTGATTCTCAAACAAAGCCTTTGTAAGATCGTATACAACTTTTTCAGATACCTCTGCACCTACTACCAGAGTTGCTTTTGCGGCTACTGTCTTTACATCTGCATCCTGACCCTTGTAAGTTCCTGCAGGTATGATATATTCTGTGAAGAAAGGATACTTTGCAGTCAAATTCTTTATTATATCATCCGGAATGGATATGAATTTGAGAGTGCTTGTAGTAGCTGTATCCTGGATCGCAGCATTAGGTATGCCGGACATGAACAGGAAACCGTCAATATGCTTGTCTTTCAAGGAATCTGCAGATTCTGAGAAGGACAGGTAATTAGCAGAAAAATCATTGTAGGTCATGCCCATAACATCCAATATCTGTCTGGCATTTGCTTCAACACCGCTGCCGGGAGCGCCTACTGAGAATTTCTTGCCTTTGATGTCCTGAAGAGTATTGATCCCGCTGTCTCCGGATGCAACAATCTGTATTACCTCAGGATAGAGTGTAGCAATTGCTCTTACATTTTCTATTTTGCCGTCTTTGAAAGTCTCTGTGCCGTTATAGGCATAATCAGTCATATCATTCTGTACTATCGCAAGCTCAGCTTCCTTCTTGCCAATGAGCTTGAGATTCTCAACAGAAGCGCCTGTCGCCTGAGCTGTCACATTCATGTTGACAATCTTTGAGTTGAATATCTGTGCCATAGCACCGCCAAAAGGATAATAAGTGCCTGATGTTCCACCGGTTGCCAATATGAGGTTAACCTTTTGCGGAGCACAGCCTGTAAGTGCCAAGGACAGAACGAGTACTGCAACCAACGCCAGTACTATGTATTTTTTCATAGAATCCCCTCCTCCGATTTGTTACTTTAATTCTATATTAACAGTAACAAATAGTAACAGAAAGGAACGTAAACTTACATCGGACGATTTGAAAATTGAGAAAATTGACATCGTTATTCTACTCTCATGCAATCTGTTCAACCATGACCATCAGTCTTTTTATAAAAGCCTTAATGTTCACCTTGCCGCTATACTTTGCCTTGCCTCTAATATAGTCCATTTCCGTCTTTACATCAGTATAATCAAATAGTGAAGAGCTGTATAGAATAAACTTATCATTACTGAAGTCTTCAATCCCCATAGCTGCAATATTCTTCATGGCTTTTCCCACAGTCCTTCTCATCCTCATCTCAATCGCCTTGAAATCACTTGCAGATCCCCTTCCCTCAGAGGAATACTTGCTCTGCAGCAGCTTAAGCAGCTCGCTTAACTGTATCTCTTCAAGAGTCTCTCCCAAATTCGCATCCTCATATAACATTGTGCAGATATTGATTATATCCCTGCTCCCCAGGTCTCCCAATATGCCAAGATCTGCCATTATCTGGTTCAACGCCCTTCTCGCATTATCCAGTTTCCCGGTATTACTTCCCGTGCTCCCCCTGCCCAGTGCAATGGCAGCAGACTCGATAGCCTCGAAGGTTTTCTTCATTGCCATGTATTCCTTAACTCTTTTTATAACATTTACAACCTCAATGACATTAATGGGTTTGCTTATGAAGAATTCTATCCCGAACTCATAGGCCTTTGCTATCATGTCCTTGTCGCTGACCTGGGAAAGCATTATGAACATACTTTTAACATTCAGGGATTTGACTTTCTTTATTATGGATATCCCATCCTGCAGAGGCAGAAGCAGGTCAATAATAACAATATCAGGCTTGTATCTCAGTATTACCTCCTCACCTTCAAGTCCATTTTCAGCTTCTGCGCATACATCGCCAAGGCTGTACTGCTCAATTATTTTCAGAAGTACGCTCCTTACTGTTTTGTCATCATCAATCACAATAAAACTAGACATCATCATCCTCCTCCTCTCCGCAAATGACCACTTCCACCGGAAGCTTCAGATTGAACCGGGTGATGCCTGGAGCAGAGCAATCCAGGCCTATTTCCCCCTTTAAATGCTCAGAAAGCATTTTAATATGCGTCAGGCCCAATCCTGTAGATACTTGTCCTGTCTCAGGATTAAACTTGGTGGTATATCCAGGCTCGAATATCAGTTCCCTTTCCTTTTCCTTAATTCCCTTTCCATTATCCTCAATAATGAAAAACACCACATCTTCCTTTATAAAGCATCCAACCTTTATATATGAATTACCTCCATAGCATGCCTCGATAGAATTCTGAATCATATTATTCAATATTGACATTATGATAAAGTATTCACTTGTCCTGAAATCCTTTTCAAGCTCGAAATCAAGGCTGATATCCTTATCAATAACCTCCAGGTACCTTGTGAATATATCATGTATAGTCTCATATATTTCACTCATTTTCATCGTTTTATGAACGTCACTTGCAGGCATGAGCTTTTCCATGCTTATCACTATTCTATTATAGTCTTTCTTAATTTCATGTATATCTATCGATAGATTCAGGCAGTCTGCCGTAATTTTTCCAAGCTCCTGCTCACTCATGGGGCTGCTTTCTTTTATGATATTATAGATAGAATAACTCTTTGCCATTGCGCCTTCAATATCCTGCATCGACTTTTTCAGGAAGAAGACCTCGGACTTAAGCTTTGCCGTAAGCAGCAGCAGCTCCTTATACCTTTTCTGGTGCTCTTCCTTTGTTATAAAAAGGCTGTAGTATTTTATGATCCAGAAAAGCGCCAGTACCAGGCAGCTTCTGATTACAGCAGCCAGCATTATCATCGAAAATATCTCGTCAAAAGACTCTGTGACAAGCTGGTTCCTTATAAGCAGCTCGAAAAAATTGGACACGATATCCGCAGTGGTCAGCGCAGCTATGAAATAAATAGGCTTTTCAAAAAGCTTGCGGAAGCCAGCTCCTTCTATTATGATACCGTAGGAAATATAATACATCATCCCGGGCAGATGCTTCAGAGAAGCTGCATCAAGGCTCAAGGAGTTAGCAAATACGTCTATCCCGACCCTTATCAGAAGGACTGAGACTCCTGTGACTATTGATGCAGCTATAATAGGCAGTGAGTGAAAATAAAGCAGCAGAAAGGTAAATACAACTACTCCTACAGTGATTCTGAAATCTGTACCAAAGGGATAAAAATGCACCTGTCCCATAAAAGCAGTAAACAAACCGACTATCAGCATTTCCTTATATCTGTTCTTCAAGCCAACAACTCCATTACCCATTTTTTGTTACAGTTTGATAATTATAGCTTTATAATGCATGATTTTATAGTAATTATATCATATTATGGTATAGAGGATGAAATCCGAGTATTATTACAAAATATTGCAATCTTTTCCCATATTGGATTTTTATCTTTATTTCTTGGACAAATTGTTGTATAATTGTTACAGATGTGTTACATTCATATCATTAAATATGGGAGGTATATACATTGAAAAATAAAATACCAAGCTTCGCACTAACCTTAATATTAATATCCTCCGTATTATTCATGCTTACAACATCAGTATTTGCAGATATCGGCGACAAGACTCTCAAAAAGGGCATGGAACACCCCGATGTAGCTTTGCTCCAGGAAAAGCTCAATATCCTAGGCTATTTTGAAGACAATGAGTATATAAATAAGTTCGGTCCAAAAACAGAAGCCGCGTTGAAAGCCTTCCAAAAGGATAATGGACTAAAACCGGACGGAATTGCAGGCAACAATACCTTTAAGCTTCTAAACCTTAAAATAAAGCAGTCGGAGATCCTTCCAGCAGACTTTGAACCTCTGAAATCAGGTGACAGCGGCGATAAAGTCGTTGACATTCAGAAAAAACTCAGGAATCTTGATATCTACAAAACGGAAATCAGCTCCATTTATGATCAGGACACTATAGATGCAGTGATTAGTTTTCAGAAGGCAAATGGTATCGATCCTACGGGGATTGTTGATAAAGCCACTCTCATAAAGTTGAATACTGCTTCTGACAAAGTATCAGCCGACAGGGCAAGTGCAAGCCGCAGACTGATAACTGCCAAAGTAGTTGATTATGCAAAGCAGTATCTGGGAGTTCCTTACCAGTGGGGTCAATCCTCCGGAAAGGCCTTTGATTGCTCCGGCTTTGTGGTATACATCATGAAAAAGTTCAATGTTGACCTGGAGCGTACTGCTTCAAGCCAGTATAAGACCGGAAGCAAAGTGGAAAAAGAAGACCTTCAGGCGGGAGATCTGGTATTTTTCACTACATATAAAAAAGGTCCAAGTCATGTGGGGATGTACATAGGAGACAACAAGTTCATACACGCCAGCTCAGGAGTTGACCAGGTTACCATTACGGACCTTGACACAAGATATTACCGGCAAAGATATTTGGGTGCCAGAAGATATAATATTACAGACAACAAATAAGGATAGCAATTGCTATCCTTATTTTTATCCTATGATCACTATTGGTATAACCTGGAACATAATAATAATTCTTTTTACTTAGAATAAAATATTTGGTATTATATATACATAATGTTATTTTATTTGCACTTCACTTATTTTTTCCCGTTGGAGGTGAAAAAATGGGCAAACAATTCTCGTATAAGAAGAAAAATCTGCTATTTTTAGGTTTCCTGCTACTGCTAATAACTATAAATCACTTGTATTATCAGTTTCTATCACCCTATATAGGGGTATGGTTTGTTTTTATTGTTGAAATAATCTGTATTGCTTTATGGATGTTACAGGTACGTAAATGGCTCTCTGAATTGTATAATGACTTTTTATCAGCTATTAAAAGTTCCTCTTCCGACAGCAGTTTTATAGATGAAGTCTGCAGCAGCAGTCAGGATTTTTTACCGATAGATCTGATAAACAGATTCGCAAGCTATCAATACAAACAGGAAATGAAGAAGCAAGCCCTCCTGGAGAGGCTGAAGAACAGCAATGTACTCCTGCAAAGAAACAGCAGGATCACAGACTCCATTATGGAGATAACCAGTGAAATACTTTCCTCCGGTGAAATTGACGAAGTGCTCCAGACAATACTGGATAAGGCGATCGAAATAATACCAAATGCCCAAAAGGGGAGTATTCTTATATATAATGGCAGTTATCTTGAATTCAGAGCTTCCCACGGCTATGATACCGAGATTCTGAAAACACTTAAGCTTGGCCTTGATGAATTATTTCAGTACAACTCGAAAGACTTTTATGAGCCTCACATAATAGATAATGCCGAAAGCTTCAATAAAGAACATCTGGAGAAGAATAAGTTCGAGGTGCTCCGTAAAGGTGGGGGGTTTCAATTGAAATCCATACTAAGCTGTGCAATCCAGGCAGACAATGAATTTTACGGCGTCATAAATCTCGACTGTGTGGATGAAAAATATTCTTTCAGTAAAGAGGACAAACCTCTGATAAAACACCTGGCTGCCCAGATAGGTGTTGCCCTTAAAAATGCCAGACTCATAGAAAAGATATTATTTCTATCAAGGCATGATAGCCTGACCGGCATATACAATCGATGCTATTTTGAAGAGCTTCTAATGAAGGGCTACCAGCAGAGCAAAATCTCAGGTTCTGTTTTCTCCCTGGCCATACTCGATATAAATGACCTTAAAAAGGTAAACGATACCTGTGGCCATGAAGCCGGAGATCTTATGCTGAAAGTATTCGCCAAAGGTATAAAGGAAAGCCTCGCAAAGGATGATGTCTTCGCACGGTATGGAGGAGACGAATTCGCAATTATTTTTACCGGCAAGACCAAAGCTCAGTCCGAGACAACGCTAATAAATACCGGTTTGATGTTTTCTCAAATCCCGCTCATATATTGCGGAAACAAAATCACAAATATCAGCTTCAGCTTCGGGGTTACGGAATTTCCGGCGGAAACCACTGAGTTTGATATGCTTATTAAGCTTTCAGATACTAAAATGTATAGAAACAAAGAGCAGTCAAAAAGCCTATCCAATATCGGATAGGCTTTTATTCCCGTATTTATTTCATCAACAGTTCGATTTCGGTGTCACAGCTTGGGCAAACCCCGATATACTTGCCGTCGATATTGAACAATTCAAAAACTTCATTGCATTTGGAGCACTTTGCAACACATTTCTTCATGTAGATTAAAGTGCCTATATACTTGACATTGTTTCCTTTATATTTCAGGACCGTCTTATCGTATGCCTTGCTCTCATTCTTGTCATACAGCAATTCGTTACGAAGTGTTACAAACTTGATATTCTCTCCCTGGAGAGATTTTCTCTTCGTCTCCAGCTCTTTAATCTCCTCAGCTATTTCAAAGATCCTGTCCTGGTTGTAATTTATTTTCTGGCTGAGTTCAGTCAGTACGTCAATATTCTTGTGATAATTGAAATACAGCCTGAAAGCTTCCATATAATTTTCCTGGTAGTTGAAGTCATTATGACAGAATCTGCATTCATCAGCCTCAGGTATGTCGAACTTCTCGACATAAGTGTTTCCCAGGCTGTCGCAGTATGGACAGACAATAATATATATTGCGTCTACAAAGCTCTCTTTTTCCAGTTCGAAAAAAAGCTTTTCATGCTCCTCGTTTGTAAGATCCAGCTGCTTTATCGCATTCTCGTACAGTACATCGTTTTCTTCATAAGTTGCGAGCAGCTCGATGAACTTTTCAGCTTTAGATTGTGGAATTACTTTTTGCTGCTTCAGATACTCTATAAGATTCATTTTTTCTTCCCCCCTGCTATAATTCAGAGATTTGCCATATGCAAATTATGAGTATAGTTATTGTTTTTATTCTATATATAATCGAAATATCCTCTAAATATAGCCTTCGTTACAAAAATAATTATTATACTTACGGGCATATTAAGGGAACTGCTGCAAAAAGGAACGGTAGTGATTATTGTATTATTTTTCTGATATCGAACAGTGAGCTGAGCACCAGCCAGTTCTGAGGGAAGTAGCGCCCTATTGTCCAATAGCTCGCACCGCCCAGATTGTACTGATTCAAAAGCCTCATTTTCGCTTCTATGCTTCGGGCATCATCAAACCACACAACATGTTCCTTCCCTTGCGCATCGGTATAATTGAAGAAAGGTGCCTGGGATTTTTCATCGTATTGGATCCTTGCCCCTTCTCTTCTTGCCAGGTCAACTGCTCCGACGTTTGATATTGTCGCTGCTCTGCTTCCGGCTACATAAGGCAGCGTCCAGTTATATCCGTAATTCGGCACACCCATGAAGATCTTCTGCCTCGGTATAGCCGACACTGCATAACTTAGTACCCTTCTTATCTCGTTTATCGGTGCTACAGCCATAGGCGGCCCAAAGGTATAACCCCACTCATAAGTCATCAGTATGACATGATCGGTTAATGCCCCATGTACCGGATAGTCATGGGCTTCATACAACAAGCCCTGCTGGTCTGCTGCAATCTTGGGCGCCAGCGCTGTTGTCAGGGAATAACCCAGAGGCTTCAGCTGTCTGTTGAGCTTTCTCAGGAAATTGTTGTAATCCTCACGGTTTTCAGGATATATATACTCAAAATCCACATCCAGGCCTGAATAGTTTTTTGCCCTCATGTTATTTATAACATTGGCAATCAATGTATCCTGAATGCTCTCACTGGTGAGTATGGTCTTTACCAGATCACTGTCAAAGCCTCCGCCCTCTCTTATATTTGTAATCACCATAAGAGGAGCTACCTTTGCTTCCCTGGCTGCACTTATAAGAGGCTCATCATTAAGAGTCCCTATGCTGCCGTCTGATTTGACCTCATAGCTGAAAATACTTAAGTATGTTAAGTAGGGCAGTGTTTTTCTCAGGACATCCATCTTTATACTTGGAAATGTATAACCGTTTACCTCAATAGTACCTAGCTTGTCAGTACCGGATGGGATCGTCAACACCATACCGGGCCTTATCATTGCCGGATTTGTGATCTGATTCGCTGTCTGTATTGCAGCAGCAGTTGTCCCATACATTCTCGCTATGGAAAACAGCGACTCTCCTGCCTTAACAGTATGCTGTCTGGTCCCCTCCATGACAACAATTGTTTGCCCTATTACAAGGCTTTGTGAGACATTAATTTCATTATCGGCAGCAATCCTTTCAAGGGGCACTCCATAACGTCTCGAAATTGAATATAAGCTATCTCCCGCTTTTACAACATGAATAATCAAATGCCACACACCTCTCAACCAAATAATTTGAAACATAATGCAATAACACAGTATTCGCTATATTATATGTTCCATTATATGGTATTGTGACTATTCAATGAGTGGCATTAAAGCTTAATATTATACTCAATTTGCAGAAAACCGTTTGAAAGTAAGCGGAGCCACAACAGTGACCCAGAGGATCAGTGCGAAGTATCTGAAAAAATCAAAAATCAAAGCCTGCGGCAGTACAAGCTTCAAAACCAGCCTCAGAACAAAGACCGCCAGCAGTCCAAAAACCACCTTGAATACCTGTTGCAGAATACCGGCTTTTACCTTGAATTTTATGAAACGCGATTCAGTCAGATATCCCGTGAGCAGTCCCGCAAGCGCACCAACCACCTTGTAATAGCCGGCGTCCTTAAATACGAACAGTCCTGCCAGTGCAAATGCAACAGTGATAAAAAGCACATTGTTATTATTATGTCTTTCTGAAGCCTCATACAGGCGACACCAGATTAGGACCCATATTACACCAATTATCATACCGCCTAGCACATCCGCAGGAGTATGTACACCGAGATATAGCCTGGATAACCCTACCATAAAAATCATTACCACACCCACAGCATATATCCAGCTCCGCCTGAACTGCAGCATGAAAAAAGTCCATAGAGTCGTTGTGTTCTGGGTGTGCCCGCTTGGAAAGGAATAGCCTTCAGCTGTATGTACTCTGAGTGACCTTATGCCAGGTTCTCCTATAGGCCTTGGGATCTTGAAAAAGTATTTGATCCCACAGTTCAGAGCAGCACTCGTCAGGGTCGCAAAACCCAGCTTGTAGCCCAGTTCTTTGTCAATACACCAGTAAATAATGGCTGTGACAAATATGAAGAAGGTGTCTTCCCCAACCATTGTAACCAATTGGAAGAACATATCCAGAAAAGGATTCGAGAACGTCTGAATAAGCTTGATCAACTCCATGGTCTACCCCCTGATAAAATTAAAATAAAACAATTCTAATAATAGTACATATATTGATTCTACAATATAACTGCCTTTCACAGCAACAGACTTGCTGTATTCGGCACTTATTTTCACCTGAATGATAGGTTACATTAAAAAACCGGCTATTGCCGGTTCTACATAGCTCTATTAATTTTATTGCTGATTCTATGGTTGTATCTCTCTCTGATGAAAAACGCCGAGCTCCCGATAAATCTCGCCAATGCTACAATATAAAGTGCGAAATAAATATTCGAATGCTTCAGTATAGAGTCCCCAATAAGCGGGGCTACAGCAAGAGTCAGACTGGTCATGGTCGCATGTACTGCCACATACATAAGCCTGTTTCTCTCCGGTGCTGCCTCAAGCAGCGAACTCAGAATGGTAGTGGTCGTTCCGGAGGTGAAGAAGCCCATTATTATACCTGCTACAGTAAGCACATATAGATCCGGCGACCATGCATACATTATCGGGGTTGCCGCCATTCCGGTAGTAGCCAGTGCAATGGCGTAGCAGTTGCCCTTCCTGTTTATCAGCCTCTCCCAGTAGCCATAGCTCATGAACATTGCAATACCCGAGGATACATTGGATACAGTTATCCATGCCTCGGTTGCTCCCAGATACTTTATCTGATATATGCTGAACAGCGGCCAGCCCATCTGCCAGCCAAAGTGAAACAGCATTGAGCAGGTAAGGAATTTCATAAAGCCTTTATTGTTTAATACCTCGGATAACGAACTCCTAACATCTATCCCTTCGGATCTAACAGAGTCATTTTCTTTTATCCTCAAAAGCGCTGCTATTTCATATATACCCAGCAGGAAAGCTGATATAAAGAACAGCTGATATATTATAATAGCCTTGGAAGCGGTGGTACCCAGCCGTTCAATTATCTGTCCCAATATCAGAAGCGAGATAAAGCTTATCAGGGCCGAATACTTGTTCTTTGATGCTATTGCAAAAGCTCTGTCCTTTTCATTGAAGGCTTCTGCGGCAAAATTCTGCAGCGCCGTGGTAGCAACAGACTCCGGAAGGCTCATGAGGCCTGCCAGTACAACAAATACCAGCGGCTTATACTGTTCGGGCACAAATGGTACCAAAGCAAAGCTCAGAATAAAAAGCCTGCTAAGTAAAAAGAATATACCCGTAACCTTCTTCCTGCTGACCGCCCTGCTCATATACACGATTCCTGGAATAACAGCAAATACCGCTACAAGTCCGGGAAGGGCGTTAAACAATGATACATGAAATTCCGAGCCTTCAAGCCTGAATATGAATTTCTGTGCAAATGGCTTATACATATTTGTAACTATTGTATATAGTACGCCGTTTAAAACATAATACTTTATATTGTTTGCCAGCAGCTTGTCACTATCCAGCCTCAGCCTCATGCCCTGCAGCGGTCTTTTCATTTATATTCCCCCATAGAACTACCTGCATTCATCAGCTACAACACTCTTACCTTCAGCATTGAACTTATGCTTTTCAATTTTTTAACTGTATGTAACGGTAGGAGTATGTCTGTGTCAATAATCGTGTAAGCAAGCTTATCCTTACTCTTATTTATCATATCACAAATATTGATATTCTCAAATGCCAGAATTGCAGTTATTTGCCCTACCATATTGGGTATGTTCAAATGTGCCAGAGTGATCCTGTGTTTAAAAGCGCCTCCCAGGTCACAATTCGGAAAGTTGATAGAATTTCTTATCGCGCCCCATTCCAGGAAGCTCTTTATCTGATTTGACGCCATTGCTGCACAATTTTCCTCAGACTCGGGAGTTGATGCACCAATATGAGGAAATGCAATGACATTATCCATCTGTAATAGCTCCACATCCGGGAAATCGGTGGCATATACGCCAACAACACCTTCATCAAGCGCCTTCTTAAGGTCACCGGCGTCCACCAGCTCTCCCCTTGAAAAGTTAAGCAGTCTCACACCTTTTTTCATAAGCTTGAACACTTCCGTGTTGATCATATTTCTGGTGCTTTCCATCAGTGGTACATGCAGCGTAATATAATCCGAGCTCTCAAGCAGTGTTTTCAGACTTTCTGCTTTTGTTACACTTCTTGATAACCCCCATGCAGAATCCACCGATATATAGGGATCAAAGCCAAGAACCTCCATACCCAGGGATTTTGCGGCATTTGCCACCATTACCCCTATTGCCCCCAGACCTATTACTCCAAGCTTCTTACCTTTGATTTCCGGACCTGCAAATTTCCCTTTGCCTTTCTCCACAAGCTGGTTGATTTCCTCCGGTCCGCATGACAATGCCCTGCTCCAGAGAATACTGTCAACAATTTTCCTGGAGCTCAGGAACATTGCTGTTACTGTCAGTTCCTTCACTGCGTTTGCATTGGCCCCGGGAGTGTTAAAGACCACAATCCCTCTTTCCGAGCATTTTTCGATAGGTATATTGTTGACCCCTGCACCGGCTCTTGCAACCGCCTTCAAAGAATCCGGCAGTTCCATTTCATGCATTGAGAAGCTTCTCAGCAGAATCGCGTCGGGATTATTGATACCCTCTCCTATGGAATACCTGCTCTTGTCCAATACCTCCAGACCCTTTGAAGATATCTTGTTCAGCAACCTGATGTTATACAACTGACTCCCCTCCTAATAATACTATATATGAATCATATTTGAACAGCGTATCATTAAACAATGAAACATATAGTAGAAAATATTTAAATACCATTTTATAACACAATAAATGGTTTGTATACAGTATGTAATTAATCAGTGATTATTTTTTATGCCTTACAAAAAAATTAAAAGCCCCAGGAATACACCTGGAGCCCATATTTTTACTCGCATTCAAATCCCAGACCTCGTACCTCGTACCCCGTACCTAAATCATATTCTTATCCACATATACCGTAAGCTTTCCAAGACAATTGACATAATTTCCGAATTCATTGTCATACCAGCCAAATATTTTTGCGTGGGTAACCGGCAGATTGATATCCTGTGTGGTATTTATGCCGTATTCCCTGAGGGTCTCTGCATAAAGAGGCAAAAACCCTGTTCGCGTATGGGTTTCATGCCCTTCAATAACTGCCGCAGCCTGACAGCCCATAAGGTCGGAGGAAACATTCTGCTCTTCGCTGAATATCAGGAGATCCTTCTGAGCGCCTGCTGCTGCTTTTCTATATATGTCATTTATAAACTCCCTGTTTATTACCGGCTCCCCGGTCTCACCGAGTTCGGTACGGAAGGTTATATTCAACGATATAAGGGATACCGTACTTGTCGGCACCCTCACCGAATCAGCCATGAACCCTACCTTCTTGATCTCGGGAAGTATCTCCTCCAAAGCAATGGCAGCACCGGTCGAGGTAGGAATGATGTTGTTGAATACCGACCTGTTTCTCCTCAGGTCCTTTGTACCTGCTTCGGGAGCTGCATCCAGTATGTTCTGATTATTGGTAGCAGAGTGTACAGTTGACATTGATGCCGTTATTATCCTTGAAGTCTCTTCCGTCTCCAGAAGAGGCTTTATCATATGCGCCAGGCCTGTTGTAGTACAGCTTGCCGCCGACAGTATATGATGCTTTGCCGGATCATAGCCTGCATGATTCACCCCGTATACAAACAAAGCACTGTCATCAGGCATCTTATGCGCAGAATCCTTTATCTTGAAAGGTGCACTTGCTATTACCTTCTCAACTCCAGCCTCCAGATGGCCTCTTATGCTTCCTTTCGGATGATCGGCAGGCTGCGTAGGGTCCAAAAAGACACCGGTACAGTCAACAACAAGTCTTACTCCTTCTTTTGCCCAATCTATGCTTTTCGGGTTTCTTTCCTTTTTAATTACCTTGACGGTCATTCCATTCATCTCAAAAATACATTCAGCTTCATCCAATACCTTCACGTCACAGGACCTGCCTGTGTAGCCATACAAGAATCTATCTATCGAACCGTAAGTCGAATCTGTAGTCAGGTAATGAACTATATCGCTTGTTTTCTTGCCCACTTCACGGCCTGCGTTTACTACTATGCCGTCAAAATGCCCAAGGTTGAGATGATTCCATAGGGTCAGTTTGCCGATACGGCCAATACCGTTTATACCCAACAGTCTTTTGCTTTGTAAAGGAACATTCATTTAACCACTCCCTCAGGTGTTTTGGAATCAGATATTCCAGAACACAGTATTCATATTACGAATTAATTCTATCAAACAAATTCTATCATATAGCACATTCCTTTTCAAAGCTGCATATTGTGCGTTACATTCCCTAAACGCTGCTTATTGTGATATATCATTGAATTAATACTGTATACTATTCATATTGTATATCGTATGCACCTTTGTATACATTGCCGAGGTTGCCATCTATGGATATCCTGTCTCCCGACCTGAATCCCACTCCATTTATCGTGCATCTTTTTTCCGTTTCATTAACCACCAGGCCCTTGCAGTTTACAACACAGACCTTGCCCAGGCTTCCTGCAGTAACCGCAGCATGGGAGGTAGCCCCTCCCTTGCCTGTGATAAGCCCGTCACAGCTGAATATCATAGGTATGTCATCAGGAACGGTATCCGGCCTTATCAGTATCAGTTTTTCATCAGGGTCGTTCCTGATTGATTCCTTCAAGTCGTCCATGTCAAAGGTCAATATTCCGCTCAATGCCCCGCCGCCGATTCCTATTCCCCGTCCTACCAGTTTCATTTCATCCGGCGCCGGTACAAAGGTGGATAATATCTTCTGCTTTTTAAGCTTCTGGTTCCTGGTCTGGAGAATGTACAGGTCATCAGGATCATCGGATTCAAAGGTGAACTCAATTTCCTGATGCATAAAGCCGTATATTTCAATAAGCTGTGTGGACAGATCCAGCAAAGCGCTGTATATGCTTGGGAATGCAGACTGAAGGGATAAGCTGCAGTCTCTGTAAAATTCCCTCCTCTGGCTTTCGGAAATAGGCAGTGTGTGTACCAATCCCGATACTATATCCTCACCCTGGCTGCACAGAGTAAAATCCCCATACAGGTTTACACCTGATTTGTCGTTTAACGGGCTGTTGGTAAACACCACACCTGTCCCGGAGCAGGCGGACAAATTCCCCAGGGCCATTTTCTGTACTATTACAGCTGTACCCCATTCATCAGCTATCTGAAGATGTTCCCTGTAATATTTCGCTCTATCTGAGGACCAGGATTCAATAACGTTGAATATGGCCTGCTTCAACTGCTTGAAGGGATCTTTTTCTATAACGATACCGCTGTCCTCCAGCACCTTCTTGTAGGAATAAGCTATATTCCGCATCTGTTCGGGAGTGAATTGTATTTTCTGTTCAACACCATTCCTTACCTTATGTTCAAGAATCACACTGTCGAATATATCCCTGTCAATTCCATAAGCCATGCCCCAGCTCTGTATGAAACGCCTGTAGCAATCCCATGCAGTCCATGCATGGTTCGGCTTCCGGCTGAAGGTTTCAGCGATCTCATCATTCATACCCACGTTCAGGAATGTCCTCATGGCACCCGGCATTGAAATGGCCGTACCGGACCTTACCGAGAACAGAAGAGGATTCCTGGGATTCCCGAACTGCTGCCTGGTGATCTTCTCTACCTCCCAGATGTGGTTCAGTATGAACTGATCCATTTCCTGCTCCATATAGGGATGCCTGAATATGGTGTTCTTATGCCTGAATACCTCTGTTGTGAGCACGAAGCCTGGAGGTATTGGGAAGTCATAGGAAATCATTTTCTTCAGGAAATACGCCTTTGCTCCAAGGAATACAGGGTTATCCATTCCCACTGTATCTCTATATAAGAGGCTTATAGCCAGATCAGGGTCATAAGTCATCATATTCTTAATAAAATCCCCAGGGTAATTATCAATCATGCTCCTTAAGGTACTTATTATATTTGTTATGAAATTGTCCAGGTCCTGTACAAGGAAGGCAGAGGATAATATCTCCCTGAAGAATTTCTCTGATTCCATATGATAGAGCTGCTTGCTCTCCTGCTCCGACAAAGGCTTCTTATGAGCAAACAATTGAGGTATCACCTTTTTTAGCGGCAGCTCATAGACATCCAGGAAGTACTCGCTTATTATCTGCTTGATACTCTGCGCCATAAACTGGAATATATTGATATATTGATCCAGCGAAAAGCTTGGCGAGGTCAGGCTGTACTTGAACATTTCAAAATTTGAATCAAACCCCTGGTTGTATATTCCATCAAGCTCAAGGCCCTCTTTGAAAAGCCCCAGTACATCATAAACATGCCTGAAGGTCCTTGCAGAGACGTACTCCAGATTGACAGACTGCAGTAGTTCCGTCATCAGCTTTGATGCAGTCTTTTCCAGCCTGAACATCAGACCCAGGGCTTCAAATTTCGGTTCAATATATTGCCCGTACATTGAAGGTATTCCAATTGCTATGTGGCGCTTATAATATATGTTTTCCAGAGCTTCGCTCGTATTCGGGTCCACAATTATCTTTTTCAGATGCCTCATCAGCTTGTAGACCTGGCTCAAGGCCGCTCCCATATCATTTTTCTCCAGATTATCCTGCAGCCCATCTATATCCTTGTTGCTGAAAAACCTGTAGCTTTTGAGCATTGATATTATATCTTCCGATTCCAGGGAGTATTTTTCCAGCAGCAGCGAATGAAGCTGCAGTATATAGTTCACCCTCTTCTTATCACGGCTGCTGTCTGAACGGATCAAGGAAACTGCCTGTTCAAGCTCCTCAACATCCAATTGAAGCAGCTGCTCAGGGGCAGCATCCATTTTCACGCAAAGCTCAGTCAGTATATCATGGACATGCACATACCACTCACTATTGATATCCATCTGTCCAATCACATCATCAGGCACGATCCTTTTAAGAGGCTCAATATTTCCGTCATACCAGTACTGCAATATTTTCCTTGTTAATTCTATATGCGTATTGTTGCTCTCTGTATGTATCTGCTTTCTGAGGAAGTGGATCAGCCTGTCCTTTCTTCTTGACAATTCATCCACTGCAGTAGTTACTTCCCTGAGTCTGCCTTCTGCACCTATCTCCCTGAAGTACACGGGAAATATCCTGGCCAGCTGCTTCATCTGCTTGTAGACCGGTGCTATATCGGAATTCAGGAGCTTTGTGACATCCCTCTGGAAAAGGTCTGTATCCGAGATGAATATCCCTCCCAGCTTCAAATTCACAATAAGTGCTGAAAGCAGTTCCTTCATGGCATCCGGCGAGTGTTCCACAAGCTCAAGCCATACCCTTATATTCTTGACATGATTGGTATCCACCTGTATCTGCCAGTCGTTGTTTACGGCAAGGTCTCCCGGATATTTGAAGCCGAATTCTATAAGGCCATTGATGAAATATGAAATCACCTTACTGTCATGAGTATCTATGACCTCCCTGCCGAGTGTCAGTATGCAGTCCAGCACGATACCGGCATGCTGCTCCTTCAATTCCTCAAAAAGTGCAATAATGTTTGCAAGGAAAGTGGTCGTATCATTCTCGTCCAGCTCTTTTAGCACATTCCTGAGCAGCCTGTTCATGTCATAGAGCAGGTGGCTGCTAAGCTGTGCCATTCCAGGCAAATGAAGCAGGTAGAATATGTAGTATATTTTTTCAAGGGATGTGTCGAATTCTTCACTGAACCTGCGGAAGTAATTGGATATATCATTGAAAAACAGCAGTTCGCAAAGCTGCTTCCATGTGGAAGCTTTCTCAAGCTGTGCTCTAAGCCCATCAAAGAACGGCTTTCCTATATGACTTATCCTTTCATTGTTCTGTGAATGGAATAATGTGCTTTTCTCATGGAACCATTTTTCAACCCTGGAGGTGTTCTCCCAATAATCAATGCACTTTCCAAGCAGGTCCGAAGTCATACCCGCTACAGTTTCATTATACTCAGGCAGCTCGGCTATCTTATTGAGATATGTCTTAAAATAGCCTGAATTCCGTATGTACAGCAGCTCATGCTTCTCAATATCGGCCTTTATTATATCCAGGCATTGGTGGATGATACTCTCCGGAAACTCCCCGAGCTTTGCAAGACGGTCGATGAATTTTATAAGAGTCGTAATAAGAAGCTCTCTCTGGCTCTCTTTGAGGTTTGCTTCAAAAAGCTTTCTGAATATGTTCATCAATACATTAAGCGCCTTCTCCGACTCTTCAAGGGAATTATAGAACCAGAGGTCGGTCAGGCTGATATTGTGCAGATTCTCAATCACATACTGGTAATTTATATAGTGGTGGTTAAGCTCTTTTATGAACTCCTGGGTCCTTTTATAAATACCCCAGTAAGCTTTTGAAAGCTCCGCGAACCACTTCTGCTCCTCCGGTATCTCTATCTCCTTATCCCGGGTATGTGCCAGATTAGCTTCCAGAGCTTTTGACGAGAAATTTTTTTCCATTTGATATCCCCTTTGAAAAGATATTATATAATCTACATTATATCACGGAATGGATTATTTATAGCCTTTACCATCCTCATAATGCTCTCGGAAGTTCTTTCCAGAAGCCCTGCACAGCCGGACATAGCCTCCGCGAGGTTCAAAGGCCTGTCAATAATAGAGAATATGCCGCAGAAACCCAGATCATACAGTACTTCTGCATTGCGCCCGATGCTGCCCACTATGGCTATTACAGGAATGCCGTATTTCCGGGCAACCTGCGCCACACCGTACGGCGTCTTGCCATATTGAGTCTGGTAGTCCATCATTCCCTCACCTGTTATGACAAAATCGGCATCCTTGATTTTTTCCTCAAGGCCTGCAGCCTCGATAACAATATCTATACCCCTTTTAAGCTCTGCATCCAGAAACGCCAGAAGCCCTCCACCCAGCCCTCCGGCTGCTCCGGCTCCGGGATGGTCCTTTATTGATATCCCGGTAACCTTCAGTGCGACTTCTGCATAGTGTTCAAGATTCTTATCCAGTATTTGCACCATTGCTTCATCGGCACCCTTCTGCGGACCAAATACGTAGGATGCACCCCTTATACCTGTAAGAGGATTATCCACATCACAGGCAGCAACTATCCTGCAGCCTTTAAGCCTTTCATCCATACCGCCCAGATCAATGGCCGCAATATCAGCCAGACTTCCCCCGCCATAGCCCGTATCATTTCCTTCTTTATCGAGAAGCCTTGCGCCCAGGGCTTTGATCATGCCGGCCCCACCGTCGTTGGTGGCACTGCCTCCCAATCCGATTATGATATTTCTGCAGCCCTTATCCAGAGCGTGCTTTATAAGCTCCCCAGTACCGTAAGTAGTAGTCTTCATAGGATTCCGTTCATCCCCACCAAGCAAAGGAAGTCCCGATGCAGCCGCCATCTCTATGACAGCTGTGGTCCCATCCCCCAATATTCCATAGAAGGCATCCACCTCTTTCAAAATTGGGCCTTTTACCCGGACATTTACAATCTCTCCCCTTGTACTGTCCACCAGAGACCGTACTGTACCTTCACCGCCGTCAGCCATGGGGACACATTGAATATCAGCAGCTCTGAATACTTTTCTTACCCCTTTTGCTATATTGTCCGCAACCTCACCGGCAGACAGGCTGCCTTTAAAAGAATCAGGTGCAATTACTACCTTCATTATGCTTCACCGTCCTGTTATCAAAAATTATTATTTCTATATAAGATTATAACAAAAAGAGAAGCCACATTTTACAATTTGTGACTTCTCTTTTTATTATTTTTAAAATTAGTTTTAACCATCATAGATTTTTTGCTTATTTCTTCACTCCTGAAAACACCGGTGTATTAGGTGTATAGCTTAAGGGGCCGTCTTCCATAGCCTGTCTTATCCTTTGAATGCCTCTTTCTATCGCTTCATCCGGAATAAGGTGGAACATCGAATATCCTTTTGCCTCCGCAACCTTTATCAGGTACTCTCCCATATTGAGCTGTTCTTCGCATTTGAGTCTTTCCAGCTTTACATTACTGAACCCACAAGCTTTCATAACTGCAAAAATCTGTTCTGTAGGTTGATATCTCATAAGCTCTACTTCTACTGTCTCAGGGAAATATTTGCTGGTCAACCGCTCGTTCCTTATTTTCTCATGGGTATCGGTAAACACAAACACCATCCCGTACTTTTTCAGTACTCTATATATATTACTGAACATAGCAGCTATATCCCTGATATGATGTATCACATCCACCATATATACCGCATCAAAGCTTTCATTTTCAATACCCGCAAGCGTCACCGCATCTCCCTGCATGAAATGTATCCTTCCGCTCTTCTTTTCCGCTTTGTCAAGCATTCCCCTTGATTGATCCAGTCCGTAGATCTCTGCTTCCGTTGCAGCAGACATAAGTACAGTATTGTTGCCGGAGCCGCAGCCTATTTCCAGAACCCTGGATCTACGGTCCAGCAGCTTGTTATCCAGTATATATGTTATAACCTCAAGGTCTCCTGACCTTACTGTATCGTATATTTCGGATATCTTGTCATAATTGACCTTATGCATCATCCACACCCCACTTCTTTTTATAATGCAGCTTCGTGTATCTTTGATGGAATTTTAGAATATAGATTTTTCCTTGTCAAGGCTTTTCTGGAAAATTTCTCATAAAGTAATGAGAGCATGTACTGGAAAAACAGCGGCTGGTATAAGTCCAGTTATGGGAAGGTGTTCAAAAGCCTATATTTGCAGCTATAGGCTTTTGCCATTATGCTTCCTTTACCTTCCTGACTTCTTCAACCATCATCGGTATGACTTTATAAAGGTCTCCTACTATACCGTAATCGGCTACGTCGAATATCGGAGCATCCGGATTCTTGTTCACCGCTATTATGCAGTCACTGGTCTGCATCCCTGCCAGGTGCTGTATGGCTCCTGATATGCCGCAGGCTACATATATCTTCGGTCTTACTGTCTTTCCTGTCTGGCCTACCTGGTGGTCCTGGGCTATCCAGCCGCTGTCGACTGCTGCACGGGAGGAGCCGACTACACCGCCCAGCTCATTGGCAAGCTCTTCTATGAGCTTGAAGCCTTCCGGTCCTCCGAGTCCTCTTCCTCCTGATACTATTACATCTGCATCAATAAGGTTTACTGCCTGTTTTGCAGATTTGACCACTTCTTTCACTATTGTCCTGATATCCTTTTTCTCTAGAACAACTTCAACCTTTTCGACCACACCCTTTCTGGTGCTGTCGGAGGAAAGTTTTTTCATAACGCCGGGCCTTACTGTAGCCATCTGCGGTCTGTGCTTGGGAGTGATGATCGTTGCCATTATGTTTCCGCCGAAGGCTGGCCTTGTCTGGAGCAGGATCTTCTGTTCCTCATCGATCTCAAGCTTTGTACAGTCGGCTGTGAGCCCTGTGTCAAGCCTTGCGGCGATCCTTGGTCCCAGATCCCTGCCTATGTTTGTCGCACCTATGAGTATTATCTCAGGCTTTTTGCTGTTTACAAGGTCGGTGATAACCTTTGTATAACCATCCGTAGTGTAAAGCTTGAGCTCAGGATGATCTGCCAGTATTACTCTGTCTGCTCCGTGGTGTATAAGCTCATCTGCCAGACCTGCCACATTACTTCCAAGAAGCAGGGCTGATAATTCCACACCTAATTTGTTAGCGAGCTTTCTGCCTTCACCTATCAGTTCAAAAGCAGTACCCATAAGCTTGCCGTTCCTCTGCTCTGCAAATACCCAGACGCCCTTGTATGCAGATAAATCCTTTACTGCCTTTTTTTCTACCTTTTCAACCTCTATAGCCTTGAACTTACATGAGCTTTCACAGGCGCCGCAGCCTGAACAATTATCATTCAATACCGCTTTGCCGTCCTTCATATATATGGCATTGAAGGGACAGGACTTAATACAAAGCTTGCAGCCTTTACATTTTTCAGATAATATTTTAACACTCATTTTTAGCCCTCCAATTTATATTATATGTTTTTCTTTAAGCCTGCCGAAGAGATCGCATACCGTACCTCTGTCACAGCCGGTAAGCATTGTACCTTTGCCCTTGGGCTCAGGTGTGAAGGTCCTCCTTACATTTGTGGGAGAACCATTCAGGCCTATTATTTCAGGATCTATCTCTATATCCTTCGCAGTCCAACTCTCAACTGTTTTTTCCCTGTATGCCTCAAATATTCCTTTTACGCTTGCATATCTTGGAGCATTCAGTTCCTTTATTGCTGTTAGCACGCAGGGCATTATTACCTCGATCACCTCATAGCCGTCCTCCAAAGCTCTCTGTGCAGTCACTGTATCCCCGTTCACTTCCATTTTCTGAACATAGGTGACCTGTGGAAGGTCAAGCTTTTCTGCTATCTGGGGTCCGACCTGCGCAGTATCTCCGTCTATAGCCTGTCTTCCGCAGAATATCATGTCATAGCTGCCTATTTTCTTTATTGCAGCTGTTAGTGTATTTGAGGTGGCCCATGTATCGGCGCCGGCAAAAGCCCTGTCTGAGACAAGTATTGCCCTGTCCGCTCCCATTGCAAGAGCCTCCCTGAGTGCTACATCAGCCTGCGGCGGGCCCATTGTAAGTGCTGTTATTTCTACATCCTTGTATCTATCCTTAAGCGCGAGGGCTTCCTCCAGTGCATTCATGTCATCGTGATTTATTATACTTGGAACACCATCTCTTATAAGCGTCCCGGTCTTGGGGTCCAGCTTAACTTCATTCGTATCCGGAACCTGCTTTATGCAGACAATTATCTTCATAAGAATAACCTCCTAATTTATAATGATTACTTCAGTACCTTCGCTGCAATAACCATCTTCTGCACCTGCGAAGTACCTTCATATATTTCAGTTATTTTTGCATCCCTCATCATTCTCTCTACCGGATAATCCCTTGTGTATCCGTAGCCGCCGAAAATCTGCACTGCCTTTGTGGTAACCTCCATTGCTGTTTCTGCTGCATACAGCTTTGCCATTGCTGCTTCCACAGAGAAAGGAAGCTTCTTATCCTTCTTGTCGGCAGCATTATATACAAGGAATCTTGCTGCTTCTACTCTTGTTGCCATTTCGGCCACCATCCACTGCAAGCCCTGAAAGGCTGACAACGGCTTTCCGAACTGCTTTCTTTCCTTCATATACTTAACGGCTTCCTCAAGTGCACCTTCGGCAATTCCAAGTGCCTGTGCCGCTATTCCTATTCTTCCGCCGTCCAGGGTCTGCATAGCTATACCAAAGCCTTTTCCCACTTCGCCCAGAAGATTTTCTTTGGGCACCACACAGTTTTCAAATATAAGCTCAGTAGTGCTCGAACCCCTTATTCCAAGCTTGTCTTCCTTCTTGCCTATGCAGAAGCCTTTAAAGTCCTTCTCAACGATAAAAGCGGAGATGCCTTTGTTCCCTTTTGACTTGTCAGTCATTGCGAATACTATATATATATCCGCTTCTCCACCGTTTGTGATGAACACCTTTGAACCGTTCAATATATAATTGTCTCCATCAAGTACGGCGACTGTCTGCTGTGCTGATGAATCAGTACCGGCATTGGGTTCTGTCAATCCGAAGGCTCCAAGCTTTTCACCCTTTGCGAGAGGTACCAGGTACTTCATTTTCTGCTCTTCCGTCCCATACTGGTATATAGGATGAGCTCCAAGGGAAGCATGCGCCGATAGTATGACCCCGGTTGTTCCACACACCTTTGAAAGCTCTTCTACAGCTATTGAGTAGGAAAGATTGTCTCCCCCGGCACCACCATATTTCTTAGGGAACGGAATTCCCATCATATCATACCGCGCCAGCTTCTCCACCGTTTCCCTCGGGAATCTTTCTGCCGCATCAATTTCGGCAGCCAGCGGCTTCACGACCTTTTCGCTGAACTCCTTCATAAGCTTCCTAACCATTTCCTGTTCCTTAGTCAGGCTAAAGTTCATAAATACTTCCTCCTTCATTTCGGGACCTTGAATTCCCCTTTTATAAAAATTTGTGTGTGATAACTATAAATGCTGTTGCAATAACGGTTTTCATTGTTAAATATTTAGCAATTATCGTGCCAGCTTCTTATTCGACAGATAATTTATTTTTTTGTCAAATATTTATCATAGTTTTCAACCAGTCAGAGTATATCCATATTATTTTCAAAAACCTCATAATAACATAAAAATATCAGTCAGTGCCGGATAACCGGCGCCAATTGATATTTTTTTAACATATATTGTAATAATATTAATTATCCGTTATTTTTATTGTGTTTCTGATGCCGCATAAATAGAGCGTTTTCGGGTTTCTTACACTATGTGCAAAATATTGGGCACTAGTGCCTCGTAACGTATATCCCTTCTTAAGCATACGAGGCACTGAATCAAGGATGTGATTATTAACACTATGAAAGACAAGAAAGTTGTTGTGTTAATAATCACTAGATAACCTGCCGAAGCTGTCTATCCTTTAATTCTTTAACCAGAAGATTTAAAAACAAACCGACGTCCGTTACTATTCCGGCAGCCTGACTGCTGCCTCTGTCGCTGAGCTTGGTCACAACTGCTGGGTTTATATCGACACACACCATTTCAACTTTGGCCGGAAGCATATTTCCGGAAGCTATCCCGTGCAGCATGCTACCCAGCACAATGACGATGTCTGAATCCATAAGGTACTTTGAATAGGCCTCCTGTGCCTTTATCATATCCGTTATGGTATCCGGCAGCGGCCCGTCGTCTCTGAGGCTTCCTGCCAGTACAAAAGGAATGCCGTTCTTCACACACTCATACATAATGCCGGAATTCACCGCGTCGGCTTCCACGGCCTCTTTTATACCTCCATACCTGTTCACCTGGTTTATCGCACGCATATGATTGCGGTATCCCATCGGCACTGCCCTGCCTGATTTTGCGCACACTCCCAGTGAGGTTCCGTAAAGGCTCTTCTCAATATCATGCACTGCAACAGCATTTCCGGCAAGTATACTGGAAACATAACCGTCCCGGATCAGCTCCCTGAGATATGCATCCCCTCCGGTATGGACCACAACAGGGCCCAACACAAAGGTGACCTTCTTGTTACTGATGGCAATATTCTCCGCCAGCTCTCTTATAATAAGCTCATTCCTTCTTTCGGAAGAAACACAGTTGTTCATAAACCCGAAGAGGTCTCTATCCCCGCTGCCATCATCATTCAGCACCCTGACGCCCGTATCACCGCAGACCAGTCGGTCTCCTTTCTTTATGTCACGCAGCTTCTTGCAATATGCACCGTTCCGGTCCACTACTATCATAGCATCCATCCTCTGGTTCTGAACCGTTATCCAGCTCCCCTCCCAGAAGATCATTGTTTTGTAGTTCGTTGTCGAATAGAAATCATCGGGCACATGTTTATCCATAATCGCTTCTTTCAATACTACCGAAGCTGTGTAAGAATCAATGCAATCCATATCTAATACCTCCTATTTAGATAAAATAAAAAACCTCCATCCCAATAAAAGGGACGAAGGCTGTTCGCGGTACCACCCAATTTGACTATACTCAAAAAACCCTCCCTAGAAAAGGGTTCAACGTATAATCCTCTTGTATGCCAATAACGCAGGACTGCGGCAAGACTTTTCATCTGCAGCTTTGAGGGCGGGTTCAAGAAAAATAATCTCAGAAAACCTTTCAGCCGGTGAGTTTTCCTCTCTTTTAGAATCTTCTTCTCTACTGATCCTCTTCATCGCCATACAATGTAAATTTCTTTATATAATACTCTTAATGGATTCAAATGTCAAGTATTAATTTTTTAAATTTTCTGTTATAATTCAGTATATGTAGAAGAACGCGCAGCATTCTTCTACAGTCGCTAGTCACGAGTCACTAGTCTCTAGATTATCTAGTATTCCTTATGGGCATGGACTTAGCGCAGCCTTCGAAGCCCTGCTCTAATCTAGCGACCAGAGTCTAGTGACTAGCGACTGAATACGCATGTTTTATCTAAGACACATGATTATATTTATACAGAAAGCTGGATTTCAGATGAAGAATAAAGATTTATTTAGGAAACTTTCAATATTGCTCCTTATACCATTTACTGCCGCTCTTGTACATATTTCCTCCAGGAAACCGGAGCTTGTTGAGAGGTTTTATTCTACAGGAATATATAGGCTAATAGGCCGCATACTGAGCAGTGTTACAGGTGTTATCCCCTTTTCTCTGGCTGAGCTGATTGTGATCCTGGTACCAGCGGCTTTTATCCTCTACACAATCAGAGTCTTAATAAAAGCTTTTTCTCGCCCCGGTGCCGGCTTCATGCCGCTTCTAAAATACGTAACCAATATTCTTGTTATAGCCAGTATAGCAGTTTTCTGCTTTGTCAGCATCTGGGGCCTTAACTACTACCGGATGCCCTTTGCCGATATTGCAGGCCTGGATGTGCAGCCGGCTTCAGTCAAGGAACTGGAAAGCTTGTGCCAGACTCTTATAGAGCGGGCTAATTCCTTAAGAGTATCAGTCATTATAGATGCAAAGGGGAACATTGATATACCAGGCAGCAGCCGTGATATCCTGAAGAACTGTAATAAGGGCTATGAAGCCATAGCTTCTGTTTATCCTGAGCTTGCGGGAAGCTACGGCAATCCCAAGCCGGTGCTCCTGTCAGAGCTGATGAATTACACCGGAATATGCGGCATATATTTCCCTTTTACCGGTGAAGCAAATGTGAATGTGGCTATACCCGAGTCGTCGCTGCCTTCTACTGCCTCCCACGAGATGGCCCATCAGCGGGGCTTCTCCCGGGAGGATGAAGCCAATTATATTTCTTATCTGGCCTGTACCGCGCATCCCGATGTGAACTACAGGTATTCCGGAATGCTGCTGGCATTGACTCACTCCATGAATGCCCTTTACAGAAGCGACCGTACTGTACATGCAAGACTTTCAGAGAATTACAGTGAAGGAGTGCGCCATGACCTAACAGAGCTCAGGGAATTCTGGAAGAAATATGATGGTCCGGTGGAACGCACCACCAACAAAGTAAACAACGCATACCTCAAAGCCAACAAGCAGAAGGACGGAGTCCAAAGCTACGGCAGGATGGTCGATCTGCTCATTGCAGAGCACAGGCAGGCTAGCAGATAAAATAATAATAGTTTATAATATTTGTTATAGTTATAATAATTTTCTAATGAAGCCCACATCCGTTAAGATGTGAGCTTCATTTACATATTTACTACCCCAGCGTTGAAACATACTCAACTATTTTCCTCTTCTGATTGGTATCCAGATGTGTCAGGTCCGCGTCGGACCTCAGGCCGAGTTCATTCTCCACATAGTCTATGACCTTCTTCAGGTTTCCTGTGTTTATGCCTCCGTACATGTCCAGCAGAGCTTCTTCAAAGGTTTTGAAATCCTTGTCATTGAATTTCGAGGTTTCATACAGCACATCCTCAAGGTCGTGCATATCCATATTATTCATTTCAACTCCCATAGCTTTCACCTGTCCTTACATATTTTATAACAGATGCGAGATTCGAGATACGAGATGCGAGAATTTATGCATGGTCTTCGAAACCCCTACGGCGGAACGACGGGGGCGTCGTTCCCTACTACGTTCCCGAACCTCGTACCTATATCTATTCTTGCCTGTTTGCCAAAAACTATGTGCTGCTTCAGACCTTCTCGGTCTCAGCAGCGCTTCGACTGCTGATCCTGGATTTTTTCAACGCCTCCATATTGGAGAAGGAATATATGACAAGTGCTATCCAGATGAAGCTGAAGCTTAGTAAATGAGTTCTTGTGAATTTTTCTCCGTAAACAAATATCCCAAGAAAAAGGCTTATAGTCGGTGATATGTACTGGAGAAAGCCTATGGTTGAAAGCTTTACTCTTGCCGACCCCATGGCATACCAGAGAAGGGGAGTGGCAGTGGCTATCCCCGAGAAAGTCAATAATATCAAGGTACTCAGGGATACTGAGTATAGGGCGCTCTGGCCGCTTATAAGCTTATATAGTATATACCCAAAGGCCAGGGGAACCAGTACTGTGGTTTCCAATGCAAGACCTACCAGCGACTCAGCTTTAAGAAGTTTTTTGAATAAGCCGTATAATGCGAAGGATGACGCCAGCAGGAGCGCAACCCAGGGCACGCTGCCGAACTGTATGGCTATGACAGCTACTCCTATGGCTGCAAAGCCTATCGATACATACTGAAGTACATTAAGCCTTTCCTTCAGCACTGTCATCCCAAGTATCACCATCATCAGGGGATTTATGTAATAGCCCATGCTGGACTGTACGATATTTCCGGAGTTTACAGCCCAGATATACGTCCCCCAGTTGATGGTGATGAAAAATGCGCACAGGAGGACATTTCTTACATTTTTTCCTTCCTTCAGTGTTTCTTTCAGTGTTCCTATTCCATTCTTAAATAGCAGTATCCCGCCTACGAAAAGAAAGGACCAGAATATTCTGTGAGCCAGGATCTCATCCGCAGGTATCTCGTCAAGAAGCTTCCAGTATATCGGAAGGAAACCCCATGCAGTAAAGCCAATGGCTCCGTAAAATACTCCGATTATGCTGTTTTTGTTTTTTGAATCAGCTTGTTTATCGCTCATAATAGTATCCCCTCTATATTCATCCACAAAATCGGAACCCGTAAGGGCGATTCATGAATCGCCCCTACTCCCGAAGCCTCGCAACCCCGTGATCTACATCCTCTTCATATCCTTCAGTGCAGCAAGCAGCAGCTCATATACTCTCTCGGTGGAGGATATGCAGAGATGCTCATTGGGAGTATGTACGTCATGCATATCCGGCCCCAGGGATATGGCGTCCAGGCCTTCTATTTTATTCATGAACACACCGCATTCCAGGCCTGCATGTATTGCAACTATCTCAGGCTCAGTATTGTATTTTTCCTTATATACCTTTGTAAACAGTGGCCTCAGCTTCGAATCAGGATTGTACTCCCACTCGGGATAGTCGGATTCTACCGTTACACTGCTGCCTATTACCCCTGCCAGAGTCTCAACCTGATTAAAAATGTTTCTCTTCAGACTTCTGACAGAGCTTCTTATCTCATTTATAATCCATATTTCATTTTCTGTCGTGTTCACAACTCCAAGGTTGGTGGAGCTTTCCACAAGACCGGCTATTTCCATGCTCATGGTCTGAATGCTGTTCGGCAGCAATACCAGGGAGGCTATCACTCTATCCGCTGTCTCTTTTGAGAATACCTTTTCCACCTTATCTGCCGCATTTTCAAAATTGATATGAATATCCGGATCAGCTGTCCTCAGTTCATTCCTGAAGACCAGCTCCTGTTCCTTTATTGCAGCTTCAAGCTTGACTCTGTTGCCGGAATCCGTAAGCAGCAATACTTCTGCTTCCCTGGGTATTGCATTGGATTTTAGACCGCCGTTTATTTCAGCTATATGTAATTCACACTCTTTGCCTATATTCTTTAGAAGCCGTCCCATAAGCTTGTTCGCATTCCCACGGCCCTTATCTATCTCCACACCGGAGTGCCCGCCCTTGAGCCCTCCAATGCCGAGTCTGAATGCCGTGAGCTTCTGGGGCGCCATTTCCCACTTAACGGGAATTATCATTTTTGCTTTCAGGCCTCCTGCACTGCTTACAAGGAACCTTCCCTCCTCTTCGGAGTCCAGATTTATAAGCAGCTTGCCCTTGAGCTTCCCGGCATCTAAAGCCGGTGCTCCGCTCATTGTATTTTCTTCATCTGATGTGATCAAAACTTCAAGGCCTGGGTGCGGTAAATCCTTTGAAGCCAGCAGCGCCAATGCATAAGCCATTGCAATCCCATCATCGGCACCCAGAGTTGTGCCATAGGCATATATCATATCATCGACAACTCTCAGCTTAATAGGGTCTTTGTCAAAATCATGCACAGTGCCTTTATTTTTTTCACAAACCATATCCATATGGCCTTGCAGTATCACTACCGGAGCATTTTCATAACCTTCTGAGGCAGGCTTTTTTATTATGATGTTCAGTGCTTCGTCCTGGATTACCTCCAGCTCATGTTCTCCGGCAAACCCTACCAGGTAATCACTTATCTGCTTTTCATTTCCCGAACCTCTTGGAATAGCAGATATCTCTTCAAAATACCTGAAAACCTCATTATACTTTGAGTTTCTGAGTCTATCCATGTAAACACCCTCTCTTTAAGCTTGTTAAGCATATGTTTAGTATACCATTATTACCCCATTCAAGTACAATTATAGAATTTACTATTGATAAAATCAAACCAAATAATACTGCCTTGATTTAACAAAAGTGCATTTTTCTCTTTATGCCATAATCTCAGCCGGCAAGTATTTTTTGACTGTTCAATGTGAATATTAATATGGGAGGTGTTACTATGACAGTAGGAGTAAAAATGCAGCAAACAATTGCAAATGCAGAAAGTGTGATGTCCAATCTAAAAACCTTTGCTCTGGATACACAGGATCAGAATGCAAAGCAGATGTTCAACACCCTTGCTTTGACTCAAAAAACAATAATTGACTCTCTTAATAACAGGCTCCAGTTCATACAGAACGAAGAGCCGCAATACAAAGGCTAAATGTTTCAAGCGGATCTACCTTTCAGCTTACTTATTTATATTCTCCCATGTAGATTCGCTTCAAAACTCCAACTCGAATTATCTTAAATACTTCTGAAAATACATTGAAGCACTTTTTTTCAGTGAAAGTGCTTC
This sequence comes from Clostridia bacterium, assembly GCA_035627615.1. GTDB lineage: Bacteria > Bacillota > Clostridia > Lutisporales > Lutisporaceae > BRH-c25. Next base: position 109,697 of record DASPLL010000047.1, on the reverse strand, counting down.
TTTACCGTATTATCCTTTGCTTTTTTCTGCTCTACATAATATCCGAAATTATAAATTATGCTCTCTATGCGATCCTTACATTCGTTATAAAGCTTCTGCGCTTTTTCATTCTTTGTTTCCATGGCATATGAAAAAAAATCCGCGCGGATCCTTTCCAGCTTCACAAGGATCATGTCAAGTGATTCGTCTTTTTTAACACTGTTCTCGTATTTATCGTAGGTATCCACATAAAAATTGCCAGCTTCATCAACCTGAGCAAGCATCACGTTAGACACATGATATATGCCTCTGTCTCCAAGCTTGCTCAAAATCCACGATCTTGTAAGCCCAATATGACTGATAGTTTCATCTATGAAGTTCCCATCCTCTATTATGATCCTCGGCAATCCTGTCTGTTCAGTCTGCAGCTTCATATCGGAGGGGGTCAAAGGTTGTTTGCCGGACTTTTTAATTGCACTTATTTTTCCGTCATTCTCAAGTATCGCATATTCTACATCAGCAAAACTGAATATATTCTTTTCTCTCAGCATCGATGCCAGCACACTTGTATTCAGTCTTTCCTTCCGCAGGTTTTTCTCGTTTAAATTTCCATGTTCAATTAACACGGTAGATGTACCGTCAACAACCTCTCTGAACCTCACACTTTTCAATGAGATAAATGCTGTAAGAAGCTGAAGTGTGGTGAATATAAGCAATCCTATGACAGAATAGTACCATCTGAGAGATGTATTTATAGCCATATTCGCAGTCATGCTTCCTATAGTTATGCCCACTATATAGTCGAAGAAGGTCATCTGTGATATCTCCCTCTTGCCCATTATCCGGGCCAGAGTAAGCAATACGAAATATGCAATCAACGACCTTATTGCAATATCATAAGCTACTGCCACTTATTGATCCTCCCTGTACTGCGGTTCTTCTTCCGCTATTTCTTCAATCCGCGCTCTAAGCTTTCCGACTATTATATCTGTTTCACTTATCAACCGTTCAAATTCTTTTCTGGTATTCCCGTCAGAAGATTCGGTATGCATGGTTTTAAAATCTGAAAGCACCCCTTCCAGCATTGCCAGTGTGCTTCTGACCTTCATTGACACTGTCATTTTATTCTCTCCTATCTTAATGCTACGGCTTTAATATTACCTTAATGCAGTTATCCTTCTTTTCATCAAAAATCTCATAGGCATGCTCACCCTGATCAAGTGACAGCTTATGTGTTATTATATCTGTCGCATCAAAGCTTCCGTCCTGTATCAACTTCACTATCCGTTCCACATAAGTATGTGCCGGACACTGCCCCATCTTCAGGGTAATATTCCTTGCAAAGAAATCTCCCAGAGGAAACGCATTATATCTTGCCCCATAGACGCCCACAAGGGAAACGGTGCCGCCTTTGCGCACAGCCTGGGTTCCAATCTCAATTGCCGACTTGGAGCCTCCCTGCAGCTTCAGGGCTGATTCAACCATTTCTACCACTGTCATCTTGCCGTCCATACCGACGCAGTCTATCACCACATCCGCACCGCCATGGGTTATTTCCTTTATGTATTCTCCTGTATTGTCATAGTCATTGAAATTCAAGGCTTCCACTTTGTTATATCTTCTTGCATGCTCCAGCCGGTAATCTATATAGTCAACTGCGATTATCCTGTCGGCTCCCATGAATGCCGCCCATTTCTGCGCAAGCAGACCTACCGGCCCACAGCCTAGCACTGCAACGGTATCTCCTTTTGTGACTCCGCCGATTTCCGCTCCCCAATAGGAGGTAGGCAGTATGTCGGTGAGAAACAGCACCTGCTCATCAGTCAGTTCTTCCGGCACCTTAAAAGGTCCTACATTGGCGTAGGGCACCCTCAGATACTCCGCCTGGCCTCCATCGTAGCCTCCGTAGGTCTTGCTGTAGCCGAATATGCCTCCTACCTCTCCGTTTGCATTGGAGTTGTCGCACTGGCTCCACAGGTCATGCTCGCAGAACCAGCAGTGTCCGCAGGAAACCGGGAAGGGTACTATCACTCTGTCACCTTTCTTTACCTTAGTTACTCCCTTTCCCACCTCCTCTACTATGCCCATGGTCTCATGTCCCAGTATGAAGCCCTTAGGCATATTGGGAACCATACCATGGATCAAATGCAGATCAGAACCGCAGATTGCCGTGGAGGTGACCTTCAGGATCATGTCGTCATCCTTCAGCAGCTCCGGATCTCCTACTTTTTTTACCTTTACATCCTTTATCCCCTGATAAGTAATAGCTCGCATATATAACCTCCTGTTTATCTTTGGCACACGGTGCGTGCCTCGTGGTCTGGACCAATCCTCGCAACCCCACAGCCCCGCAGCCTTTCCTCATACATCCCTGCCTAAAAGTATTTCACCTTTGCCTTCCACAATATCCTCAGCATCTTTGATGCCGGTCTTCTCCATTATCGCAGCGATTCTTTCGTTATCTACAGGATTCCTGAATACCGCTTTTTCTCCATAAAGGTTCAGCTCTTCTGTTGCTCTGTCTATGTTCAGTATCGATCTGGGGCCTCCCACGCAGCCGCCCTTGCAGCCCATACCCTCTATAAAATTGGCTTCCAGTTCATTAGCCTTCAGTTTATCAAGAATCTCTTTGCATGCCTTTACTCCATCCGCCTGAACCGCCCGGAAATCAATAGACTCTCCCATTATCCGCTTTACAACCATCTCAACTGACTCGCTCACTCCTCCTGTCCTTCCATAAATCCTTCCCCCAAGGGAAGATTGCTCCTTATGATCGTCAGGCATACTGTGCAATTCTATTTCCAAAGCCTTAAAAACCTCCTCCAGTTCCCTGAAGGTAAGCACATAATCGACAGCACCCTCCAGCTCCTTGTCCTTAGCTTCATTTTTCTTGGCAATGCATGGACCTACAAATACTACGACAGCTGTCTCATTCAGCTCTTTCAGTACTCTGCCTGTAGCAATCATCGGCGATACGGCCGGTGAAAAATGCTCCAGCAGTTCCGGATACCCTTTCTGAACCATATTCATCCATATAGGGCAGCAGCAGCTGGTTATAAGGTAATCCTCCTTTTCATGCACAAGGCGCTCAAATTCATATGCTTCCCTGAGTGTCAGAAGGTCTGCCAGTATCGCCACCTCTATCATATCCCTGAAGCCCATATATTTCAGTGCACTTCTTACCTGCCCCGCGCTTATGCCTTCCCCGAACTGACCTATGAAAGCGGGAGCCATAATTGCATATACCTGACGCTTTTTCTCCTTCAGATGCTTTATGATAGGAACGAATTCTATTTTATCAACGATAGCATCCAGGGGGCATCCGGGTATACAGGAGCCACAGGTAAGGCACTTGTCATCATTAATTATTATCCCTTTTTCCCTGCCGTAGTCCGTTGCCCCGTGTAAACAGCTGCCGGTACATGGTCTCCCTCTGTTTTCACTTTCACATATATCACATATTTCATCAAGGACAGATACCAATGGCCTTTCAATTCTTCTCAGGTTAAAAGCCGCATCAATGTCAGCGGACATCTCTGTATCCATTCTCCCAGGGTTCAAACCTAAAGAAATATCAACCTGCTTTCTTAATATGCCCTCCTCCGATTTTTTGTAGCTTCCACTTTTTATGAGCCTTGAAATCAACTCGTTGATTTCCCTTGCAGCCCCACCATTCCACAATATCCGTACTATCTCACGGAACAGCTCCATTCTTCTCTTCTGATAAAAGTCCCTATCCTTCTTTTCCATACAGCTTTTACACCTCAACTCTTCCGTAGATTCCCCCGCCGCCGGCATCTATTCCTATTCTTCCTTCTCTGGCGAGAATTATGTTTTCTGCTATTTCTCCCTTTACCACCTTCTTAAGCTCCTCCAAAGAAGCTTTGTGCAGAATATTCATTTCACTCCCGAAATAATCAATGAGCCTGCCTATGGTTTTGGGACCTACCTTAGGTAAAAACTCCAGGGGCACCTGGTAATGATAGGGCGCTCTCCCTGTCGTCTCGGGCGACTCCCTGTCCTTTATCTCCTCTATCCTATCCCTTACCCCCACGACAACCGGGTGCTTTTCAGAAACAGGACAGCGGAGTACCGGAGGAGCACCTTCAATAACAGCATCACAAGCAAGGCAGAAGCTCCTATGATATTTACCCAGCCTGGGATTCAATCCATAATTGGCCCTAACACCTCTTCCTGCCTCTCCCTTCAGTGCCATTACAAGCTCCCGGAAGTTCGGCTCCTTCATTTCAAAAATATTATATTCCCTTCCCATCTTACCAAGAGAATGCGCATCAGAATTGCTTATAAAGGACTTGCCGTCCAGCTCACTGAGCATGCTTGCCATTTCTGCATCTGCGCTCAGTCCAAGCTCAATGGCGGGTATCCTGGCATAAGCTTCTTCATTGAATATTTCATGTAATGACCTGCAGCAATTTCCATAGAAGCTCTTATGGGGAGAAAACACATGAGCAGGAATATAGACCCCTCCCAGGCAGTCCACAAGGTTGAAAAGCTCCTGCCCTGCAAGCCTGCTCATATAGCAGCAGCTTCTTATATTCTTCACATGCCTGGACAGTTCACCGGAAAAAGCTTTCAACCGACGCAGGTCAGGAAAGAAACACAATGAATGAGCACTGCAGCCGGCCGCTTCATGGGTTTCTATCTCTGCGCCCAGTATCAGTGTCATGCCTTTCCCGTAATTCATACCGCCTTCTGTTTTTTCCGTTATTTCTCCCCTATCCAGCAATACTTCGATATCTTCAATTATGTACGGTGATGCACAGTCCACCACCCCTATTACATTGATACCCTTCCTATGATAGGCTTCAAAAGCGATATTCTCAAAGGTGAGATCCGAGGCTGTTGCTTTTTTGACTTCCTTACCCCCGGAAGAACGCCCGACATGCACATGCAGATCCACAAAATACATTTTCATTCCATACCTGCCTTGTTGTTATATTTCTATCTTTAAGTATCCCTATAATTCAGAAAAAAATCCAAAAAAAAACAACCTGGGGTTTCCACTCACCAGGTTGGACACTTTCTGACCTATTTACATTTGCTGCATAATCCATTTACTGTAATATTTACGTCGTTGACTTTTACATTCATCTTCTCTTCCATGGTATCAACCGCAGTCATATATTCCTGCGCTGCTTCAATATCATAGTAATCATAAAACGCGCCGCATTTATCACACTTAAAATGCACATAGATGTATTTGCTTTCAGGCTTCTTAAGCTCAAAGAACCGCTCTTTTCCTATGCTGATCTCCTTGATGATATCGCATTCCCTCAGCATTTCCAGTGTCCTGTACACCGTTGCAATCCCTATCCCCTTGCACCTCAGAAGCTTAAAAACCTCATCAGGCTTATAATGTCTTGATTCAACAATAAACAGACTCAATATCTCTTCTCTCTGATGGGTATACGATATTCCGTGCTCTTCCAGCATTTTTCGAATACACTCGATTTCCGCGCTCAATATTTTCACCCTATTTCCATAAAAGTCAACTTTGTGTAATAATTCACAATTATATTTTACCTCTTCGTTAAAGAAATATCAAGTTAATTTGAAATTTTCAATCTTATGTTTGGCACTAACCATCTTACATTGATAGATATATCTATTCAGTATAAGCATCAACTACCTTTGCCACATAGTCGTCCATGCCTTCCTTTACTACCATGATCAGGTCGGGTTTATCCCCTGTTTCCGAATAAGCCCTGTAGTATTTCAGCCTTGTTTCATCATAGTCATCATCAATTCTTGATGTAATTTGATATTGTCCGTCCAGGTCATATTCCTCCAGGACATTGATAACTCTGTCCGCCACTTTATCGGTAGGGCATTCTATACCGATTATCTTTTTAACCAGGTTGCTGTCTTTTGTCACCATTATAACCTCCTCTTCGAGCGTAAGCTTTAAAATATGGGCATATTGTCAAGGTTGTCGTTTTGTTCGCCATTAGGGTCAGACCTTAAATACTCCCTGCCGTTTTTTGCACGTCCTACATTCATATCGGTGATCAATCCATCTTTAGCCATTATTACCGCTTCATCAATCGAATATACATTACCGTTCTGGAGCATTACATCTGTGATATCCCCGTCAGGATTCTTCCTGACCTTTATGATCCTTGCTTTATCCTGCATACCAACACCTCCTGATAAGCTGATTGTGAGTAAATTCTAAAAACCTCCAAGTGCTCACTCACTATAATTATCTGCAATAGAAAAAAATATATTAATATGCATAGTAACAAATTTCATGCATGTACATAGTATGTTATTGAAGAAAGGGTAAACAACCTTTATTCCTGAAAGGAGGTGTAATTATGGCTAATGGTTATGGATCAGTAAATCCGGGCGTAGCAGCAGCCGGTTGCCTGCCGGGACCAGCAGTATCCCCTTTGGCAGGTCTTTGCCATAACAATGGTTTCCTGCTTCTGCTCCTATTGTTCATACTTCTTGCAGCAGGTCCGTCCTGGGGTATAGACAACAGCTTCTTCTTCATCATCATACTTGCGATAATCGCATTTGGTGGTTTTGGAAGAACCTTCGGCTTTGGCGGCCCCCCAGTATAATTAACAGAACTTCAGATTACCTTAAGCCCACCTGTCTCTCTGGTGGGCTTTAAAATTTATATTGACAAATTCTGATAATAGAATTAATATAAACATTAATATACTAAACTGATGAATGAGAATAGTAAACTGAGCTGCATGTTCAAAGAGAGCCGCGGTTGGTGTGAAGCGGCAGCAGGTGCTTTGTTGAATGGACTCACGAAGGCAGCCCGAAAGGAATTCTCCGAGTAGGCGCTGACGGGATCTCCACCCGTTATAATGGGAGCGCATATTATCTGTATGTGGAGCAAGTGGATGTTTTATCATCAATCCGGGTGGTACCGCAGGAGTATAGGCTCTTGTCCCTTTATTTGGGGCAAGGGCCTTTTTATATGTATTTAAAAATAGAAAGGAGTAAAAAATCATGAGTAAAGTACCCTACAGAGTTTATTTATCAGAGAAGGAGATCCCAAGACAGTGGTATAATCTCAGGGTTGATATGAAGGAAAATCATGACCCTTATATAAATCCGGGCAGCATGAAGCCTGCAAAGCTTGAGGATTTATATCCGGTATTCTGCGAGGAGCTCGCAAAACAGGAAATGGATGACAAGACCAGGTATGTCGATATCCCGGAGGAGGTCCTGGAGTTCTATAAAATCTACCGCCCCTCCCCTCTTTGCCGTGCATATAATCTGGAAAAAGCACTTGATACCCCTGCGAAGATTTACTTCAAATTCGAAGGGAACAACACCTCGGGAAGCCATAAGCTCAATTCTGCCATTGCGCAGGTCTATTATGCGAAAAAACAGGGCATTACTTCCCTTACTACAGAGACAGGCGCAGGTCAGTGGGGAACTGCACTGGCTGAAGCCTGTGCCTATTTCGGGATGCCCCTGACCGTCTATATGGTCAAGGTTTCTTCAGAACAAAAGCCTTACCGTAAAGCGATAATGGAAAACTTCGGAGCAAAGGTGATTCCAAGCCCTTCCTCCCAGACTGTAGCCGGACGTTCCATTCTAGCCAAAAATCCGCAAACGGGAGGCAGTCTTGGCTGCGCTATCTCTGAGGCTATCGAACACTCAGTCACAACTGAAAACTGCCGTTACGTCCTGGGCTCTGTCTTAAATCAGGTCCTGCTCCATCAATCTATAATCGGTCTGGAATCAAAGCTGGCTATGGAAAAAATCGGTGAGTACCCGGATATAGTGATCGGCTGCGCCGGTGGAGGCTCTAATCTTGGCGGCCTTATAGCACCCTTCATGCAGGATAAGCTGGCCGACAGAAAAGCTCCATATTTTATCGCAGTGGAACCCGCTTCCTGCCCTTCACTAAGCAGAGGTAAATACGCCTATGACTTCTGTGATACAGGTAAGGTCACACCTCTTGCAAAGATGTATACACTGGGCTGTGAGTTCATTCCATCACCCAACCACGCCGGGGGTTTGCGCTATCATGGCATGAGCCCGATGCTTTCAAAGCTCTATCATGACGGGTATATAAACGAAGCCCGGGCTGCTGAACAGACCAGTGTATTTGATGCAGCCGGTATCTTTGCAAAATATGAGACAATACTCCCGGCGCCCGAGTCTGCTCATGCTATCCGTGCTGCCATAGATGAAGCCCTGAAATGCAGGGAAACAGGAGAAGCAAAAACAATACTGTTCGGGCTTACGGGCACCGGTTACTTTGATATGCAGGCCTACATGCAGTACAACAGCGGCAATATGTCCGACCATATGCCTTCCGACGCTGATTTGCAGAAGGGCTTTGATCTGCTGCCGGATGTTCCTGCTGTTTAATTGGAGCGGTAAACTGGAGCGGTCACATAATAGCCACATATACGTATACAGAAATTGATGGCACTAAGCAATTCAGCCTAAGAAAAACCTAGCGTCCTAAAATGGTCATCCGTGACCTTTAGGACTTGCTTCGGCATCCGTGCCTCGCATAAGGTTGTTTCTAAGGCTTCATTGCTAAGAGCCATTGACAATTTCTGTATAAGCATATTTAGTCTATTACATGACCGCTCCTTGGTTTGTCTTTCAAATAAAAATGGGCTTGATTTTCAAAAGCCCATTCCAAAACTTCGCAGCTTTACCTCAGCACCTCGTACCCCGAAACCTCGAAACCCCGTACCCCTTACCTGCTCATCTCTCCAAAGCCTTACCCGAACTCTAGAGACTAGTGACCAGCGACTAACGACTATGGCTTCGCAGCCAGCACCCTCTCATACAACTCCATATACTCCCTTGCCGACTTGTTCCACGAGAAGTCCTGCTGCATTCCGTTTTTTATGACAGTTTTCCATACGTCCTTCTGTCTGTATACGCTTATTGCACGCTTTACTGCGTCCAGCATCTCATGGGCATTATAGCATGCAAAGGTGAAGCCTGTTCCTTCTCCTGTGAATTCATTATAAGGCTCTATTGTATCCTTTAATCCGCCTGTTTCCCTTACGATCGGTACTGTGCCGTATCTCAGGCTGAAAAGCTGGCTGAGCCCGCAGGGTTCATACAGGGACGGCATCAGGAACATGTCGGAGCCTGCATATATCCTCTGGGCCAGGACACCGTCATATTTAAGGTTTGCCGAGACCTTATCAGGGTACCTGGAAGCTGCATTTCCAAACATTTCTTCGTACCTTTTGTCTCCTGTCCCCAGCACCACAAGCTGTATATCCAGCTTCAGCAGCTCTTCAAAAACACAGGCAATCAGATCGAAGCCCTTCTGGTCCACCAGCCTCGACACAATACTCATAACGGGTACTTCAGGATTTTCAGGCAGTCCGAGGCTCTGCTGCAGCATTCTCTTATTCTCGTATTTGCCCCCGATATCCTCAGCATCAAAGTTTTTAAAAATCCTGCAGTCCTCTGCCGGGTTATTTTCCTGGTAGTCTATTCCGTTCACTATTCCAAAAAGGCTTTCACTCCGTTTATTTATCATTCCGTTAAGGTTTTCGCCGAAGAAATCATGCTTTATTTCTTCGGCATAAGTCCTGCTGACTGTGGTTATCACATCCGAATATGCTATACCGGCCTTCATATAATTAACGGAGTCATGGAACTCCAGCCCCTCGGAGTTGAAATACTCCCACCCCAACCCGAGGATATCATCAAGTATCTTCTTGTCAAATATCCCCTGATATTTGAGGTTGTGGATCGTATATACCGTCCTGATATTCCTGTAGAATTCCTCACGTCCGAACTGTGACCTGAGATAAACGCTTACGACACCTGTCTGCCAGTCATTGCAGTGTATTATATCCGGTTTGAAACCGATCATGGGTAGAACCTTCAATACTGCTTTGCTGAAAAAGGCAAACTGCTCTGCTTCGTCATAATGTCCGTACAGAGCATCTCTTTTAAAGTAATATTCATTATCTATGAAATATGCAGCAACCCCTTCATGCTGAAGCTTCAGTACCGCACAGTACTGATGCCTCCATGCCAGATCCACATATACATAACCCACGTATTCCATTTTATCCGTAAAGCTCTTGGGAATGACTCCGTACTTCGGCATTATAAGTCTTACATCAGCACCAAGCTTGGCAAGCTCCCTGGGCAGAGTACCTGCAACATCCGCCAGCCCGCCGGTCTTTGCATAGGGCACTGCTTCAGAAGCAGCAAAAAGTACTTTTACCTCACTCATAATATGCCTCCTTTATATGCGAAACGCATGCAATGCGTTCCTTACAACCTTTGTGCGGGCGATTCATGAATCGCCCCTACCCCCGCAGCCCGTATCTCCACTCCAGCGCCTTTCTCAATTCTAGCGACTAGTGACCAGCGACTAGCGACTAATTCCTGTACACTTCTTCCTTCATATGAAAACCATCCTTGATAATCGTTGTATCAATATTCTCCTTATCTACGGGTATTGGTTCCAGCTCATAATATGGAATATCAAATCTGCCGTCGTATATCGTCTTCTTAATATTGAGGCTTTCCCCTTTTGCCAGCATGACTGCAAGTCTGGCCGTTTCTCCCGCCAGCTTCTCTATCGGCTTATAAACCGTCATCAACTGGGTTCTTTCAACTATTCTCTGGCAGGCTGACAGGTCTGCATCCTGTCCTACCACATATACCTTACCTGCCATTCTGTGCTCTGAAAGGGCTTCTATTACCCCTTCTGCAAGGCTGTCATTTCCTGCAATGACTCCGTCAATACTCTTTCCTTCCTGTATAGCCCTTACTGTCTCTTCAAAGGCATACTCCTTCATCCAGTTGTCAGCCCATTCCTCTGCAATTATTTCTATATTCCCGCTCTTTATTCTATCAGACAGCACTCTGTCATAGCCCTGTTTTATCATTTTTGTGTTGTGATCCCTGTTTGCTCCGTTTACAATAAGTATGTTGCCTTTGTCAAGCCTTTCCGATACATATTTCGCCATCAGCTCACCTACTTTTTCATTGTCGAAGGATATATAAAGGTCTGCATTGGATTTCATTACCAGCCTGTCATAGGATATGACCTTCACGCCCTGCCTTTTCGCCAGTTCAACTGCATTGGATGCCTTCTCCAGGTCATTCGGTACAATGATGAGTACGTCGATATTCTGTTCCAGCAGATATTTCACCTGCTTCAGCTGGTCCTGATCATCATTGTTGGCATTCTGGACAATAATATCCGCTCCCATTTCCTTGACCTTGGCAATGAGTATATCCCTGTCCTTAAGCCAGCGCTCCTCCTTAAGCGTACCAAGGGAAAAGCCGATTACAAGCCTGTCGTCATTCTGCTCAAAGGTCTTTTTGCTGAAATAGCCTTCAATATCTATTATATCCAGCTGCTTCATTACAAAATAGAAGAGCAGCACCAGGATGAATAAAAGAAAGATCAGTATTACCTTCCGCAGCATATCATTCTGCTTCAATGTTCATCACCTCGTCAGATTGTTGATTCTCCCTGTACTCGGTAGGTGTCATTCCTGTGACTTTCTTGAATATTTTGCAGTAGTAGTTCGGATCGCTGTAGCCTATTTTGTAGCAGATCTCCTTAATGCTGTCATTGGTTCCGCAGAGCAGCTCCTTGGATTTATCCACCCTAAGCTCAGTAAGATATTCCACAAAGCTCTTTCCTGTTGAGTCCTTGAAAAACTTGCTGAAATAGTGATAGCTCAGGTTTGTCTCCTTCGCAGCATCATCCATACTGATATCCCTATGAAAATTTTCGTTGATATATTTTTTCACTTTCGCACTGAGGCTGTTTATTTCCATCTCCCTGGCTTCCCTGATGGTGGCTATTATCTGCGAAAGAACGGCTGTGCAGATGAGCTTGAGCTCCCGCAAGTCCTGAAGCCTGAGGACATTATTCAGAAAACTTCGTACCTGCTGGCTGTCATCCTCTGTAAAATACGGCACCGACCTCTTTATCTGGAAGAAAAGCTCGATCATTCTCGTTTTTATCCTGGCAATATCCTCTTTATAATTCATGGTAAGCCAGAGGAATATACTCTCAAAGGCATCCTCCGCACCTTCCGCATCAACTGCAAGCAGCTTTCTGACAAGCTCTTTTTCCTGGCTTTCCGGATACATGTCAATGCCGTTGCCCATTGTCATTATGTCCTCAAAATGCACTACAGTATCATCGATCTTTGTTGAAGCCGACATATTAGCCTCGTTGCAGGACCTGGAAAAATTGCCGATGTCATAACTCCTTCCGATTCCTATCCTGTATTTGATATCGACATTTCTGTTAATTTTATCCGCCAGTTTTGAAGCTATATCAATGGATATATTTCTGGCTTCATAGGCGTCAACACTTTCATCCACAGGCACGTAAGCCGCAACCTTATCCAGCAGGGGAGGACCAATAAGGCACTGACACAGATTCTTAAGCTCATGGCTGAACACATCATAGAACTTCTGCTTATCAAGACTGAGCCTGATACCCTCCTGATTTCCCTGATTTTCCGCGGTCTCAACAATTGCCATCATAACATAACCATGACTTATCCTCATCCCGAATATTTCTTCATAAAAACCCGCTTTCTGTGAAGCATTTCCGTCAAATAACTGGGAGTATATGAACTGCCCCTCCAGGTGAGGTATTACTTTATTCATCTTCTCCCTGAGGAGTATCTCCCGCTGAACGGTCTCTCTCCGGGAAGCAATAACGGTACATATGCCCTCAAGTGTTTCAGCCACCTTGCCCCTGTTTATAGGCTTCAGCAGATAGTCATGAACGCCAAGGTTTATTGCCTCCTTTGCATAGTTGAAATACTCATAGGCAGTGATAATAACGAATATGATGTCATTGTCAATTGCTTTTATCTGCTTTATCGCCTCTATGCCGTCTATGCCTGGCATGTGAATATCCATAAAGACAATATCCGGCTTAAGTTCAATGGCCTTTTCTATAGCTTCACGGCCTGACTTTGCCGTACCAACCACTTCAACATCACTGACAAATCTATCCACAATATATTTAAGTGAGTCAATGACAAGATATTCATCATCTGCAATCAACAGTCTCATCATCCTGCAACACGTCCTCTTCATATGGTATTTTTAAGGTAACCTTGGTGCCCTGTCCCAGCTTGCTTTCTATTTCAATGACATCTCCGACCTCCGACTTGTTATAATAAAGCTGCAGTCTCTCAATAACATTCGATATCCCTATCCCTGTGACATGCTTGCTCTGCAGGTTCTCACCGTTTCTCATCGAGAGCAGCGCCGCTACCTGCTCCCCTGTCATTCCCTCCCCGTTATCCTCTACCTCGATAAGTATGCTTTCACCCCACAACCTTACAGCTAGAAGTATTTCCCCATCCCTTTCCAGGTTCTGAAGCCCATGAATAAAGGCATTTTCTATAATAGGCTGTATTATGGTGCAGGGTATCTTTACGTTTTGTACTCTCTCGTCAACATCGGTGTGAAACTCAATTCTGCTCCCGAACCTGGTCTTAAGTATGAACATATAATTTCTGGCATATTTTATTTCATCAGCCAGAGTCGCAGGTTCATCCAGCTTCCTCAGATTATACCTGAAAAGCTCAGCGATATTCTCTATGAACTCCGAGGTCCTGTCTGCTCCTTCCATCATGGAAAGCTGTGATGCCGCATTCAGGGTATTGAAAAGAAAATGCGGATTAATCTGGGACTGCAGTGATTTAAGCTCTGCATCCTTAAGAAGGCTCTTTATCCTTAAGTTCTGCATTTCCTGCTCCTTCAGAAGCTTTTCAACCTCCGCCTGGCTCTTAAGCTCATCAATATAGCTTTTTATACTGGCTATCATCTTGTTGAAGGCAGTGGCAAGCACATTTATTTCATCTTCAGTTCTGATTTTAGGCAGGCTGACGTCAAAATCACCGGCAGACACCCTTTCTGCTGAATGTGAAAGCTCAATTATAGGCTTTGTAAGCCTGTAGGTGGATACTATCGCCAGGGACAGGCTTATGAATAATGAGCCAAATATTATGAACAGGTTGACATAGCTCAGGTAATTCATATTCTTTGTAATGGCGGTATACTTCTCCGAGCCCTTCTGAAGCTTGTCCCCCAAAAGTATATTTATATAGAACTTTATATTCTCACTTATCTGATTTGATCTGGTGAAATGCGAGATATATTCGCTGCTTATCCTGCCTCTCTTTGCCTTGACGGCATTATCAGCCTCGATTAGCAGGTTGTCGATCATAAAGCCTATATCCTTAAGCATCAGATAATCATTGTCGTACAATGCTTCTCTTGGTATGTGCTGTGATTTCTCCTGCAGATTGTTGTATATGTTGTAGTAGTTCAGAAGATTCTCAGAGGACTTGGTGGTGAGATACTTCTCAAGCTCCGTCATCAGCAGGTTCACATTACTGTTCAGGCTGTTAAGATAAACGTAGTCTGTTATTACCGTATTCATCTTGATCAGTATCACCTTGGCGTTATAATAGGAAAATAAGCTTGTGAATCCAAGCAGCATTGTCATTATCAGGTAATAAATGATCAGCCTTTTTCTGATACCCGTAAAGGTAAACAATTCTTTATTCATGCCATCACCAGCTATTCTTTCAGTGTAGCGGATTTTTTCTCATATTCATCAACATTATCCTTTGTGATAACCTTAACTCCTGTATCAATAAAGGTGGAAACATTGTTTTTTTCTTTTATATCAATCATTGCATTGAGGCTTTCATAGCCCATCTTGTATGGATCACTCATAACAGTACCGTAAATTATATCCTTGCTGATATATCTGAGTATCTCCTCCGTGTCTCCATAACCTACAATTGCTATACTACCGACTCTGTTCCTGTCTACTACCAGCTGGGTTGAGCCAATTGTATCCACTGAACTTGTTGTAAATATAGCGTTAATATTGTCAATACCGCTTAGAATTGCCTGTGTGATCTCCTCTGCACTTAGAATTCCCATTTTCGATGTATAGGTCCTTACTACCTTCATTTCCGGATAATCCTTCAGAGTGCTTAAAAAACCATTCATTTTCAGGTTTTGACTGGTTGCATCAGGCTCCAGGTCATTGCTTACAATAACAGCAATATTGGCTCTCCCGCCGGTAGCTTTTATCATAAGCTCTGCAGCCGCCTTCCCCAGTTCAAAACTGTTGGTGCCTACAAAGGAATTCCTGTCGCTGTTCTTGTCGTCATTCTCTATGGTCACTACAGGTATGCCTATTCCTGTTGCCTTATTTATAAGACTTGTGAAATCAGTGTCACTGGATACATGGGTTATTATTCCGTCCACTTCCGAAGTCACGGCTATATCAAGGAACCTCAGCTCCTCCTGGGGACTGTTGAATCTGGGTGCATTGAATTCCACTACAACCTTTTGCTCCTTTGCAGCAGCCTCCAGACCTTGCCTTACTTCCTTCCAGAAAGGATCTACCAGGTTCTGCGCTATGAAATAAAAATGGTACCTGGGCTTGGATATGAAAATATTGGCTTCTTCCCTCTGAATCCAGAAAAGAAAACCACTGGTCATACATATCAGAATCATCAGAATCAGTATTGCATGCTTGTTTATGAAATTAAAGACTCTTTTCACTGCTTTCATGTTATGATACATTCCCTCCGAGTTTATCGACACTCTTTATCTTCTCATGATATGTTCCTATAATTATTAATTCTACAGAACATAATATTCTCCTTCTTAAGGCTGCCGGATAATATTATGCGCTCCACCTTCGCAATCCTGACATCTTCGCTTGTTGAATATCAAATATTGGCTGTATATCTGGTTAAACCGGCTTTTCTTGCAGCTTCCACCGCCTTTCCATACTCCTCCCTGGTAATACGCCTGCTGAGCTCCGGAATTTCATATGCCTTGTGTTCAGGATAGTACTGGGCCATAATATTCACATATACATCCTTTGAAAGCTCCTTTCCAATGAACCTCATTATCTCTTCCGTACCTGCAAGATTTTGTGGAAGTACAAGATGTCTTATTAAAAGACCTTTATATGCAATGTTTTCATTATCCACCTCGAGGTTCCCAACCTGTATGTACATCTCCTTTACTGCAGCCTTTGCAATCCTGGAATATTCTTTTACCCCTGTATATCTCCTGGCAAGCTCATCATTGGAGAACTTGATGTCCGGCATATATATATCAACAATCCCTGCCAGGAGCTTTAGAGTGTCAGTAAGATCATATCCGCCCGAATTATATACAATGGGTATTTTCAACCCTGCCCGTGATGCAGTATAAATAGCTTCGACTATCTGAGGTACTATGTGACTTGGAGAGACCAGATTAATATTGTGGCATCCTCTTTGCTGAAGAGATACCATGATTTCTGCGAGGTCCTGCACTGTCACCTCATCCCCCTCTCCGCAGTAGCTTGTCTCATAGTTCTGACAGAAAGCACACCTCAGATTGCAGTGCGAAAAGAATATTGTTCCTGATCCATTATATCCTACCAACTCATCCTCTTCTCCGAAATGTGGACCTGCACCCGACACTACTACATTATAAAGAGTTTTGCAGTATCCTTTTTCGCCCTTTATCCTGTTTACCTTGCATTGATGGGGGCACAGCACACAGTCTTCAAGCATATTATTAAGTACCTCAACCCGCTTTAATAGTTCACCGCTTTCAAGAAGTGTCAAATAACCGGCTTTATGCATCCCACTCTCTCCTTTCCTACGTTTATAAAGCATCTATAATACTTCTACTGTATAACCAAATATAGTCATTATAATTGAAATTTGAATGGTTAAAATATTTATGTCAGCATATTTTATTATTTTGTTAAGCTAATATACTTTTATGCAAAGGTAGTGTGAATAGCAGTGGAATTATCGCCAATACTTTATCATCGTCTGATAAGACCAACCTGGTTTTTAAACAGGTATATTTACAATACGCTTAAAGACGGTTTTAACTTTGAAAATAAGAAAATCATTGATTTTGGATGTGGAGTAGGTTCAAGTGCAGCATTGTTCTCATCCCCCTCATATCTTGGTTTGGACTGTGATAATAGAAGGGTTGAGTATGCAAGAAAAATCAACCCTGGATATAATTTCGGATTACTGACAGGAAACAAGCTGCCGGTTCCCGATGCATCGGTGGATTACGTTCTTATTGTTTCAGTACTGCATCACATTGCTTCCAGGGAAATAAGCGATTACTTGAACGAGTTCAGAAGAGTATTGACCAGTACAGGAAAAGTATTGGTTATTGAGCCCTGCCTGTTTAAGGGGACATATTTGAGCAACTCATATATGTCTTGGTTTGATAAGGGGAAATATATACGAACCGAGGATGAATATATAGAAATGTTCGTCCGATTCGACTATGAAACGCAGATTATAAGACGTTTCAGTCAGCTGCTCCTTTACAGAAAATTATTTTTCGTTGCTGTTCCGGTCTGATCAACTATACCCTTATCTTTCTAAAACCTCCGGATTAATACAAGTTTCAGGCATATCTCCCTTGAGTACCTTTATAATGTTCCGTGCTGCAATAAGCCCCATGTTTGTCCTTGTCTCTATGGTAGCAGATGCGATATGCGGCAAGATAACAACATTATCAAGCTCTATTAACCCCGGTTCTATATCCGGCTCATTTTCAAAAACATCCAAGCCTGCGCCCCATATCTCACCGCTTTTCAAAGCCTGTACCAGCGCCTTTTCGTCAACAACCGGCCCGCGTGAAGTATTTATAAGTACGGCGGTCTTCTTCATCAGCTTGAATTCGTTCTCGCTTATATAGTGTCTTGTAGATGGCGTCAGCGGAACATGGACAGATATAAAATCAGCTTCCCGGAGTAAGGTTTCCTTGTCTGTGAACCTTGCACCAAGCCGTATTTCCATCTCCTGATTCGGTTTTGTACTGGTATAAAGTATCTCCATATCAAATCCCTTTGCCTTTTTGGCGAAATTGAAGCCAATTCGGCCTGCTCCCACTACGCCGAGCTTTTTGCCGGTTATGTCCTTGCCCAGCATCAGCATAGGCCCCCAGCCTTTGAATTTCCCTGCTCTGGCAAAGCTGTCACATTCAACTACTCTTCTGGATACTGCAAAAAGCAGTGTCCAGGCCAGATCTGCGGTTGCATCATTGAGCACATCCGGCGTATTTGTGACTATTATGCCTCTCTTTGAAGCCTCGGCAACATCAATATTGTTGTAGCCCACTGCATAGTTGGCGAATATCCTGCATTGGGGACCTGCGGCATTGAACACCTCTGAATCTATAGTGTCAGTAAGCAGGCAAAGCACTGCATCCATGCCCTTTACACCCTTCAACAGCTCCTGCCTCTCAAGCACTCTGTCATAAGGGTTGACAGCTACGTCAAATTCTTCCTTCAAGTCAAGAAGGGCAGCTTCCGGTATCTGTCTTGTGACATATACTCTTTTTTTAACCATTCTCATACCTCCCTTACTCGTGTACCTAAATTATATCAAAATGTACCTATACAAAATAGTAGAAAGATGCGACATAGTTTGTGGAGAATTCCGACTGTAGGGGATGTATGTCCTCCTCGCCTTTCAAAGCCAGCAAAATCACTGGCGGGGGTCCCATCGCTGCGGGCCCGTCTGGTTATTTTGCTCGAGGTATTCCCGTTCCGAGGTCAGTGAAAGGCTTCGTCAAACATAGCTTCCCCACGTCGGTGTTCGTTGTCCTATACGGGCTTCCATAGTGCATCACGGACTTGGACTGCTGTGAAATATTGTGGAGCAGCCTTGCGTAGAAACCTTAGAACTTCTTAACGAAATGGAGGAAAGCAGCATCAAGTGTTTGAGCGGAGCGAGTTTTGATGCTGCCCGGAATGAGTTTAGAAGTTCTGGTTGCGGAGCTTCGGCTGAGGAGTAATATTTCATAGCAGTCCATTGTTTTCACTTACTTCAGTTATGTCGCATCTTTCTACTATTATACAAAGGATTTATTATGAAACAACTAGAATTAATGTTTAAAAACCGTTTAAAAATTTATTTCAAGAATTTTCTGCATAAACACAATTTAAAACAGTGCTTATAATACTTGCATGCTAGAATGAGTCAAATCAATAAAAGGAGTGATTTATGCATGTCAGATCCTATTAAGGTAAAAGAAAAGAAACCTAGCTTCGGAGCTGCACTTTTTGTTATTCTATTTCTTTGCGTTGCGATGTATGGGCAGGTATTTGTACTGCACCAGGACTGGGTCACCCATATAACCCTGATACTGGCTTCAGTTGTTGCATCAATAGTAGCGCTGATGTCAGGCTTTACATGGAAGGATATTGAGGAAGGCATACTCTACGGCTGCCAGATCGCAATGCTTCCCATGCTTATACTGATGCTTGTCGGAGTATTGATCTCCACATGGATTACCTCCGGTACGATCCCAACTCTCATTTATTACGGACTGAAGATCCTGTCTCCTTCCGTATTCCTATTCACCGTCTGTCTTGTTTGCTCTATGGCTTCACTCGCAACAGGAAGCTCCTGGACAACAGGTGCGACCTTCGGTGTTGCTTTCATGGGAGTTGGAATAGGACTTGGAGTACCTCCTGCAATAACAGCCGGTGCTGTCATATCAGGCTCTATCTTCGGCGATAAAATGTCACCGCTCTCGGATTCCACCAATCTTGCAGCGGGAGTTGCGGAATCAGACCTGTTCGACCATATCAGAAGCATGATATATACAACCGGACCCGCTATAATTATTTCTCTGATCATTTACGGAATCATAGGTATGGGGTATGGCGGCAAAGCAATAGATACCTCCACTGTTGATGCTATACTTGACGGTCTGAAGGCCAACTATTTCATAAGCCCGGTTACACTTCTGCTGCCTGTTCTGGTTGTTGTACTGGCAGTCAAAAAGGTATCGGGACTTGCGGTTATGGTCATATCTTCATTATTAGGTGCAGCCTTCGGGATAATATTCCAGGGCTATGGAATCGGTGAGATGCTCTCCTTCATGAATGACGGCTTTGTATCAGAAACAGGTGTTGCAGCAGTGGATAGTCTCTTAAGCCGCGGCGGCCTGCAAAGTATGATGTGGACTATTTCCCTCGGTTTCATTGCTTTGAGCTTCGGCGGTCTGCTTGAAAAAACCAGAGTATTGGAGGTCCTGCTTGACAAGATCTCATCAATTGTAAGCAGTGTGAAGGGACTGATCGTTACACATGTCATATCCTCCATAATAGTCAACCTTTTCTCAGCCAGCCAGTACATGGCTATAATCATACCCGGGCGCATGCTTATTCCTGCGTATAAGAAGCTACGTCTTCTTCCAATGGTATGTTCAAGGACCTGTGAGGACTCCGCTACGGTGACCTCTCCTCTTGTCCCCTGGGGACTCTGCGGCGTTTTCTTCACCGGTGCGCTGGGTGTAGCTACCATGGATTATCTGCCCTATGTATATCTGGCATTCCTCTCACCGGTAATTGCGATCATATATGCCGTTACAGGAAAATTCATGTTTAAGGAAGGCGACATCCGCACTGCAAAGACTTATCATGACAATGAAAATATGTCTGCATAGTTCTGAAACCTTTAGGGAAAGGAATTGCACCTTTAACACGTGAGAAGTTTAACTGCTGTGTTAAAAAGCAACAGGAGGTATATCTTTACTATGATTTATAATATCGACCGGTATATAAACCGCCAAAACATAGAAACACTTCTGTCAAAGCTCATCGAGATACACAGCCCGTATTTTCATGAGGAAGAAATAATGGATTTTATATATCATTGGCTGTGCGAAAAGCAGCTGCCGGCACAGTATCACAGGTATAAGGAAAACAAAATCACCCATTATGACGGCACAAACATCATAGGCTCGATAAAGGGTGAATCAGATGGACTTACTGTACTTCTGAATGCTCATCTGGATACCGTCAACATATGTGAAGGCTGGACCAGGAATCCTCTTAAAGCAGAAATTGAAGAGGATAAAATGTACGGTCTGGGTGCACTGGATATGAAGTCAGGTGCAGCGGCTATGCTGCTCGCCATCGAAGCATTTAAAAGCCTTATTCCCCATTTCAGGGGTGAAATACTATATACCTTCGTTTCTGATGAAGAAGGCCCTTACGGGCTGGGTACAGATGCATTGATCCTGGATAAGCATATTGACAGAGCCGATATAGCAATAGTGACTGAACCCAGCAGCTCATTCTCAGACACCAGCTTCCCCTGCCTCTGCCTCGGGGCACGGGGCGGCTGGAACTATACCGTCACCTTTACAGGGAAGGCCTCCCATGCAGCAAATCCTGAGCTGGGCATAAATGCAATATCAGATGCCTCGAAAGTGCTCCTGGAGCTTGAAAAATCCATATCAACTATCGATGATAAGCTTGGCAGGGGCTCCATATCAGTCATCGAAATGAACGGAGGCGGCGCAGCCTGCAGTGTGGCCGACAAGGCATATTTCACCATATTCAGGCATGTAGTAAGAGGCGAAGATAGAGGCTATATAGAAAATGAATTATTTGATGCTGTAAAAAAAGCAAACATCAAAAGCTCAGTGGAATTCAGCTTCAGAGATGCACCCCATTCTGATTGTGCGGGCTTTGAACCCTATATAGTAGAAGAGAATGATCCATGTTCGAAGCTTTTTGCAGAAAGCATAGCTAAAGTCTGTGGTACCAATGCGAACATAGCCTATTTCTCAAGCATCGGCGATTTTAACCATATAGGAGCCCGTATGAAAATACCCACCTTGGTTTTTGGACCCCAGGGCAGAAACTATCACATGGCAGATGAATATGTCCAGATAAGCAGTGTAGTAAAAACTGCCGAGATACTGTTTGATTATCTTGTAAGACTGCTGGTATAATATTTTACAGGGGCGGACAATATCCGCCCCTGTAAAATATCCATGTCATTCTGTCTGTAATATGTGGTAGAATCTAAACGAGGGCTTAATACAAAACTGCTGAAAGGAAGTCTTAACCCATGAAAGTAGATTTGTTGTTGTATAATGGTACTATTTTAACCATAGATGGCAATAACACAGTGGTAAACTGGCTTGCCGCCAAAGATGGCAGAATAATAGACCTGGGCTGCGGCAGCGGTTATGAGCAGTACCTCAGAACCACCGGAGAAGCGGTGGATCTGATAGGAAAAACCGTACTACCCGGCTTTTATGACAGTCACGTGAATCTTGTGCAAACCGGTCTCAATATCCTGAGCCTTAATCTGAGTGAAATAAGGTGCATGGATGAACTGTTCAGCATAATAAGGCACAAAGCTTCGCAGCTGCCTGAAGGAGAAATGATCAGAGGAATAGGTTTTGATGAGCTCAAGCTTATTGAGAAAAGGCTGCCTAATCGCTATGAGCTTGACAGGTGTGCACCCAATAACCCCGTTTGGATAAGCAGGGTTGATTACCATACCAGTATTGTCAACTCACTGGCACTGCACATGCTCAATCTTCCTTTCAACCTCGACGGAATTGTCAGGGATGGGCGCAGTCTTCCAAACGGACAGCTTACCGGAAGAGCCAGCGCCCTGGTAAGAAGCCATATGCTTGGCAGGATATCAGAAGCCGAAATCGCCAGAGGAGTCCATAAAGCTCTGAATATTGCCATTGAAAATGGAATAACCTCAATCAATGCAGTTGAGGGTGGTTTCACCTTTCATGACAAGCATGCGGAGTTCATGCTGGAGAATAAAAACTCCTTTCCCATCGATATCACACTATTTTATCAGACAGTCAATGTAGAAAAGATACTGGAAAAAGGCCTGAAAAGAATCGGAGGTACAATATTTCTTGACGGCTCCTTCGGATCAAGGACTGCTGCATTGGCGGAGCCATACTCAGATGACAGCTCAAATTCCGGAACCCTGTACTTCAGCCAGGAAGAGCTGAACAGCTTTGTTCTTGAAGCTCACAGGAGTGGTCTGCAGATAGCGGTACATGCCATAGGAAGCAGGGCAATAGAGCAGGCTTTGACAGCCTATGAACACGCTCAGGCTATATACCCCAGAAAGGATCCCCGCCACCGTATCGAGCATTTTGAAATGCCTGCCGATGAACATATACAAAGGGCGAAAGCTCTAGGCCTGGTTGCATCCGTCCAACCCACTTATGAGTACTTGTGGGGCGGTGCCCGAAAAATGTACGAAACCAGACTGGGAGAAGCAAGGAGAAAGCGCACCAACCCTTTCAGCAAATACATCAAAGCCGGCCTTATTGTTGCCGGGGGCTCGGACAGCGATCTGACGCCGATGAATCCTTTACTTGGTATTTATTCTGCCGTCAACCATCCTACCGTTGAATATGCGATAAGCATTGAGGATGCGATAAAGCTGTTTACAATCAACAGCGCTAAGGCAGTATTTGAAGAGGAGTCCAAGGGCAGCATCGAAAGGGGTAAGCTCGCCGACCTGGTAATACTTGATGCCAACCCTTTGGAGGCAAGCTCAAGTCTTAATGAAATTTCAGTAGTCGCCACTATAAAAGAGGGTAATATCCTATACGTCAAATAAAGGTGTGATACCATTGACCAATCTTGAGATCTTTATGCTTGGTAATCCTTCAATAATCCTGAATAACAAGCCGATTTCGGGCAGTATGAGCAATAAAGCAGCTGCTCTGCTTTGCTATCTGGTTTTAAACAGGGATAAAATGTACAGCCGTGACAAGCTGGCATCGATATTCTGGGATTCGGCCAGTATTGAAACTGCCAGGTACAATTTAAGGTATACCCTATGGTCACTGAGAAAAATACTGGACGCTGACAAACAGCAGGCGCCGTTTATTATAACATACAAGGATTGCTGCAGGATAAATCCTGATGCATCCATATATACAGATATCTCCGAAATGGAAAAGCTGCTTGAGGAAAATCTGGAATCAACCGGATCAGATTTAATTGAAAGCCTGAACAAAGTGAAAAGCATTTACAAGGGTGAATTCCTGGAAGGCTTTTATATTAATAAATGCCCGGATTTCAACGACTGGGTATTCTTTGAGCGTGAAAGGCTTCAAAGAAAATACTTTGCGGTGCTCCATCAGCTTACAAAGCTCTATAAATCAACAGGCAGCTACCTCAAGAGTATCGAAATACTCAATGAAATGTTGAAGATCAATCCCCTGCAAGAGGAATTATACGAAGAACTGATAATAAACTACATTGAATTAGGGGATAGGGGTTCTGCCTTGAATCAGTACAAAAGATGCTCCAATATACTGAGGGATGAGCTGAATATAAGCCCCAACGAAAGTATCCGCAAGCTGTATAATGATATAAAAAATGCAAACAGCCATCAGCAGGAGCCGGTTTACCCGGCATCAGGCCTTATACCTTCTTCAAAGCTGCAGGTAGTATTCATAAATGAAAACAAGATCGTTAACAGGCAGGAAATGGGGAATACCATCAGCATCATATGCCATCCCCTGGTTAAAGTACCATACAGTGCACTTTCCGACTGTGCAAGAATGATAATAGACAATTTCAACCATGATTTGCTGAGGAAGCTTCCACCGTATTACTGGAAGGACATATCCCGGATCGAAAACAGTGCAAACGAGGTTTTTCCGTCTGAAATAAATAACGACAGTCTTACCCACGCATCAGAAAAAATCAGGATATATATTGCCTTTGAAAGTCTATTCAACCTGATATCTGCCAATATGCATTTTAGTATAAGCATCAAAGCACTGCATTATATAGATAAGCCATCTATGGAATTCCTTATCTATTATATTTCCAGGAACAGATATTCAAATATGACAGTTGTCCTTGAAGGCCGTGAAAGGGAGCCTCTTTATTCCGATTTTATCAAGTACATTGAAACAGAAGGTCTTGTGTAGAGTTCTGTTCTGAAAAAAAAGGATGGGTCAAGACCCATCCCTACAGTAGGCTATGTATTATTTATATCGATAACAAAGCATGTAGTGAACGATATTGACCGTTCAGCTGTTCCTCAAAAGCTCAATATATGCTTTCATGTAATCAGGCAGATCCTGAGGCTTCCGGCTTGAAACAATGTTGCCGTCCACTACTACGGGCTCATCCATCCATATTCCACCTGCATTTGTCATGTCATCCTTAATTGCGACGGTACTTGTTACTTTCTTACCTTTAAGTATGTTTGCCGAAACAAGCACCCAGCCTGCATGACATATCTGACCGATAGGCTTGCCCCTATCATTCATATCTCTTACAATTCCGAGCACTTCAGGATATCTTCTCAATTTATCAGGCGCCCATCCGCCCGGAATAAGAAGTCCGTCATATTCCCCGCAGTCAATCCCGGAGAAGCTGTAGTCCGAAACAGCAGGAACTCCATATTTTCCGATATATGTCGTACTTGCTTTTTCACCGACCAAATGTACGGTGACTCCTTCCTCCCTGAGCCGCAGGACCGGGTACCACAGCTCCAGGTCCTCAAAATCACTGTGTATGAGACATATTACCTTACGGTCTTTTTTCATAGCTGCCATACCTCCATAATCAGCAGTATTTTCATTTGTACTTATTTATACCTTTTTAAGCATGCTCCGTGAAGCTTCAGCAGCGGCAAGTACATCTTCAAGGCTGTCGCCGATGGAAGCCTGTACCGCAGCTATTACCGCCCCTTCCAGTACAGGTGCATCTGCAATTCTTATCCTTTCCCTGACACCTTCACCCAGAAGCTCAATAGCCAGGTTACTGCTTAATACTGCACTGCCAAGGTCAACCATTACTACAACCCCATCCCCGGTATCCGCTTTTTTTATTGCCTCCATGATCCTGACTGCATCTGTTCCAATACTTCCATCCTCCAGGCCGCCCGCTGCTATAATTGAACTGTTGCCGCCAGTCATTTGCTCAGCCAGTTCCTTGATCCCCAGAGCCACTTTAGCACTGTGGGATACAATTACAATACCAACCATCCTTCACGCCTCCAGTGTTGAAGTGCGATAATAAGCAGTCAGCGTCCTGAGCATTATAAGGGATGAGGTAGCGCCGGGATCCTGGTGTCCGATACTCCTGTCTCCCAAATATGAGGCTCTCCCTTTAGTCGCCTTTATGGTTTTTGTGTATTCGACACCCTGTTCTGCAGCCAGACATGCCGTCTCCAGGCAATCCAGAAGGCTTTTATCCTCATTTATCCCCTTGAAGAATGCTTCAAGGGCAGGCTCAAGGGCATCCAGCATCGTCTTTTCACCCTTTACTGCCTTGCCTCTGTCTTTTATCCCCTGTACGGCTGCGCTGAGCATTTCCACTGCTTTTTCCCTTGTTATCAGGCTTGTTCCCTGTGCTATACCCGCCGCTCTTAAAAAAGCGGTGCCGTATAATGGCCCTGCAGCCCCTCCTACTGTGGAAATAAGGGTCATCCCTGTTTTTTTCAGCACAGTGGAAATGTCCTCCTCCTTTGTCTCTTCCAGCTTGGCCATGACTGCATTGAAGCCTCTTGACATGTTTATTCCATGATCAGCGTCCCCTATAGCAGCATCAAGATCTGTAAGCATATCTTTGTTTTCATTTATAGCTTCACTAATTGCATGAATTGCCGCATATATTCCAGAACCCATTCCATCCCCTCCTATATCTGCACCAGAGCCGGCGTATCAGCCGGAGCCAGCAGCAATTCCTTCAACTCTCCATCCAGCTTGAGTAATGTTATTGAGAACCCGGCCATTTCAAGAGAGGTCATGTAATTGCCCACATATGTACGGATAACCTTTACTCCCTTTGATTCAAGCACTTCAGCTACCCTTCTGTTTACTATATACAGCTCCATCAGCGGAGTGCCTCCCAGTCCGTTTATCATGACTGCAACTTCATTGCCGGCGGCTAGCGGCATATCCTCCAGTATCTTTCCAAGCAAATGGTCTGCTATCTCGTCGGCCGGTCTTATTTCTTCCCTGTGGGTACCTGGCTCTCCATGAATGCCCATGCCTATCTCAACTTCATTTTCCTCCAGGATAAAGCTGGATTTTCCGGCTGCCGGTACGATACATGGTGAAAGAGCCATTCCCATTGACCTTACATTGGCAATTACCTTTTCTGCGGTCTGTTTCACGGCACTAAGCCCCGCTCCCGCTTCCGCCTTTGCACCTGCAATTTTATGAATAAAAATCGTACCTGCTATTCCTCTTCTTCCGGAAGTCCAGGTGCTGTTCTCAACTGCCACATCGTCATTTACAACAACACTGTCAACCTTGATGCCTTCAGCCTCAGCCATCTCCGCTGCCATTTCAAAGTTCAGGATATCCCCCGTATAGTTCTTTATTACCAGTAATACTCCCTTTCCGCCGTCTACTGCCTTTATTGCCTCAAAAACCTGATCCGGTGTAGGTGAGGTGAATACAGCTCCAGCCACTGCTCCATCAAGCATCCCTTTACCCACATAGCCCCCATGGGTAGGCTCATGTCCGCTTCCTCCGCCGCTTATTAGCGCAACCTTGGGATTCGGCGCACTTGCCCTTACCAGGACGTTTGTTCCTTCCAGACGCCTTATATGGGCAGGATGTGCTGCTACTACTCCCTTAAGCATTTCATCAACAACATTTTCAGGCATATTAATGATTTTTTTCATTTTATGGACCCCCTTTATTTATTTTAACTTGACATTTAATTCTACTATGGTTAGTCCAAAAAAATACTAAAATCCAAAAGAAAAAAACTCAATTAAAGAAATTCTGTCTCATATCCTTAAACCTTCTGTTTTTGCCCTTTCCTTTCCATAAACGTGAGGCTCATTGGGCTCCCTGTCGCTGTTCTTTGCAAACAGCAGGGAGCCGTCACCCGTACAGCATGGCAGTGCAACCATCGTATCACACATATGAATATCTCCTTCACAACAGCTCCCGGTTAATCATTTGCCATTTATATTCGCCACTAATTTCCACTTTCCTTCATATTTAGAAGATTTTCCTTAGCAGTTAGCAATACACTTGAGCAGGCATGCAATAGCCACAAATATTTAGTCTATTACATGCCCGCTCAGTGGTCTGTCTTCAGATATAACCCACTGAGCAGAATTAATCTCCTGAAGCCATGACCCCTAATGCTCCATTTTCAGTGATTATATCCTGAAGCTGGTATACAGATATAAGAAAATACTGCAGACCCATATAGTAGGGAGTGATCTCATAAAGCTGGAAAAACAGCACCAGGGATTTGTCAGCTATATAGAAGTCCTGGTCCGGCCTTATTCCTTTAAACTCATCCAGAAGCTGTATATTCCTGTCCTTTATCTGCTGTGCCACAATGTCCGACAGCACTTTGACATAATCAGCATCAGGCTTGAACAGGTCCTTCAGCTTTATACTGTCTCCGCTCTCTATATCAAAGCTGATCCCTTTGACTATTGTCATACCGTGTGCCGACGGATATACGAAGGAATAGTTGCCGATGGTAAGGCTCAGTATACCTCTTTCGTTGCTCTTTATCTCATACCAGCCAAGCATTTCCACCTTCTGGTTTTTGTAATACCCCTGCTCCCTCATGATCGTGTCCACCAGCGATATTATCGCTTTGTTTATCCTGTGCTGTGCAGTGGGGCTTTCCATGTCCTTTACCACCGGATAGTCTATTGTAATAAGGCTGTCTTCCGTAGTGATCCTTCTTGTGGATATCCGCACCGGTCTTTGTATGGAACTCATAACTCACCGCTTCTTTCTATTCATTAATAGGAAATTAAAAACCTATACCATTATATTCGATTTGTCCTTCAGTTGTTCTGTATGCTTTTGTGGCACTTGCAGTATGCACAGCATAATATATAGGAGAAAAGCACAAAACAGAAAGGGGTGTACCCTGTGCCTGATCTGATAATCTTTAACTGTATAGCCACAAACAGCATGAATACAAATGCCGGTATATTCATTGGTGATAATGCTGCCTCAGGTTGGGATTCCAATAACAAAACCGAAGATGTGATAACACAGGTAGCTGGTGTCGGAAACATATTTACGGCTATTCTGACTATGATGAATGATAATGACCTCGTAGATACACCTATCATAGACAATGATATAGAAACCGGCCCCGGAGTTCAAGCGTAGGATGTGATTCATATGCCCCAAAACAATATGGTCTGTTTCAACAACATACTTGTAAATTCAGTTAATAACAACTCAGGGATATTTGCAGGAACAAATTACCAGGGCGATTGGAAATCCAGCAGCAATAACAAGTCCGGCTTTGGCTCCGTTCTGGGTGCCAGAAACATAATAAGCCGCGCTGTCAACATATTTATGGACAATGATGTTGTGGATACCCCTGTCATTACAAACAACTACAATGGTACTGAATTGCCTCCCAATGCCAAAGGCAAGGATAACATTACAATCTATGGTTGTCATAGATTTAAAAAGTAATAAACTATCCTGCTAAATATACTGGCTCTGATTTACATCTTTTGTCATAGAATAATATATAATGGAAAGATTCCATTTACAAATAAAGCCTGGAGTGATTTGAGTGCCTGAAGCAGCTTCTTCTGTGGGTATCCTTTTTAATAATATCCGTGTGAATTCAATTAATTTCAGTTCCGGAATATTTGCAGGCTATAATATCCAATACCAATGGTATTCGGATATAGTATCCTGCTCAGGCTTCGGCAAAGTCAGAGGAGTGGATAATGTCCTGGAAAGTCCCTGCGATATGGTCACCGATCCCGGCAGCAGCAGTGAGCTTCTGAAGTACTTTGAAGAACTTGTGCGTACAAGAATTGGAAAGCGGGGTATATAAATGGTCAGAATAGAATTTGGTGATCTGATAATCGAGAGGGTTTCTGATTCCTCAGGAGTGTTCTCCGGTGACAACTTGCAGGTAAAATGGCGTTCTTGTACGAGATCCGACGAGGGCTTCGGCACAATGGAAGGAGATTCAAACAAGTCCATATACAATCAGAGCGCAGTAATAAGAACACATATGGAGGAAAAATAATCACCGCTGTATTATGAAAGCAAAGTGAATTCAAATGGGGAAACATGACTGCGATAGTTCCGATAATCTCCTGCTGCGGGAAATCTACAAGAAACTGATCACTATTGAAGAAGAGGTGGAAAAGCTCAAAAGCAAGCCTGAATACCATATACATGTGGAGAATCTGAATGTACAGCAGCTGGAAAACCTGGTTTTCAGCCTTGATACCCTCGATATAAAGGATTTAAGCGGTACTTTGAATATTGGAAACAATTTCGGAATAAAAGAACCCGCTGAAAAGACAAAGAATAAGTCAAAAAAAAACAAACAAAAATAACAAAACAGGCAAAGAAAAGGGGGATTCATAATGCCGAACCTATCTCCGACTTTTTTCATAGGTAATATACGTATCGGCTCGGTGTCGGGAGCCTCCTGCATAAATCTGGGCAACAACCTGCCTGTAGGCTTTCAAAGCTTCACAAAACAGAACCAAGGCTTTGGTTCAATTACAGGCGACAATAATGATATATCAGAACTGTGCTCAGTTCTTAAAGACACCAATATGATTGATATGCTGAACCAGTCCGGTTCAGAAGAAGTTCCAGGCTGGGTCAAAAAACTGGCTATCGAAAAATTCGGCAAGAATGCTGAAGACCCATCCAGGCATTCTATTTAATCTGATAGGGAGTGATAGCAATGAGCAGTTCAGGGCAATACTTCGATCCAATGCAGATGAGCGCAAAGCTTAGGGATATGCTGTTAAGGGGGGATACCTCAGAGCTTCCGGGTTTCATTCAGGAGGTATTGATGCAATCCATTGCCAATCCCATAACCCAGGCTCTTCTGGCTCCTTTGTCACAATCCCTGGCAGCTCCGTTGTCCCAATATTTCAACAGTCATGTGTCACAAAATACGGGGAGTACACCTGCAGCCCATGAGGAACAAACCACGGCCGTCTCAAACAGTCTGAATCCACAGCTTTTCGAAATACATGGCTTTGTGGTCATAAGAACCGCAGTACCCGAGGATGTCAGTGAGCAGGACATCAAAGTGCTGCTTACAGGTACTCATATTACAATCAAAGGTGATCCCTCAGGCAATGATCATATCATACCTCTGCCCCTGGGAATAAAAAAAGAAGGCGCGTCTGCTGCCTTCAAGGATAGAGTACTGGAAATACGTATACCAAAAGAAAATGAAGCTGTTACAACCGATGAAGTGAGCATACAGTTTCTGTAGATTTTTGCCTCGAGCCCCGTGCCGCGGGCCTCGTGCTTTTAGACAGGCTCTGGAGTTATTGTTTAGCGTTTCGGGTTGCGCGTTACGCGGCTAGAGCCGAGCTTTGCAGTATTTGTCATCCCGGTTATTCCTCGAACTCTATGGATATCGGCTGCTCCTCTTCTGCAGCGAGCCTTGGAATATTTATCTCCAGGAGGCCTGCTTTATACCTGGCCTCCACAGTGCTGCCCGGCACTATATCATTAGGCAGTGTAACCTCTCTTCTGAAGCTCCCTGAGAGCCTTTCCTTCTGGAGCAGCTCTTTTTCATTCACCGGGTAGGTCCATGGTATTTCTCCTGATATCAGAAGCTTCAAGCCCTTAATTTTAACCGCAACCCTGTTTGCTGATTCAAGGCCCGGTACTTCCACGATCACAGTCACTTTATCCTCTGTCGTATATATATCTATTGGCGGTCCCTGTCTTGGTATCATTCTGTTTATTTCACCCCAGAAATCTTCTCCAAGCATTTGCTGCGCTTTTTCGGGCATGCCCTTCCAGTCGAATACCTTAATCTTGCCGTCTGTCATAATACCTTACCTCCCAAGCAATCACCATATATGAACCTAAACCTGCCTTATTATCCCGCAGGCCAGCCTTTTCCCTGCATTGCCCGCAGGCTGTGATCTATAATCATCCGGACTCTCATGGATTATAACAGCCCTGCCTATTATATCAGCAACCTTGAACTTATTTGTAAAAAAGCACATTCTCGCTATACCATTGTTGGAAAACAGCACCGGAAAATCCCCTATATGATTGCCATGTGGTTGATTTGCTGGATTCCAGTGTTCCCCTGCTGCCTTGAAAGGCTCCTTCGGATCTCCCACTCCGCAGTTCCCATTCTCATGAATATGAAAGCCATGGGGACCAATCGGCTGTTCCCCATCTTTAGCCGGCTGATATTGAGGAAGTCCTTTCACGTATGCGCATACCCATGTCCCACCTTGTACATCTCTGAATAATACTGCCCCTTCCAACTGCGGTGCAAGAGGACCGCCTTTTATCCTCGCAATGGCTGCCTGCGCCTTGTCTTGTCTATATTCCCAATAATACATATTACCCACCCCCAAAAACATATATATTCATATTATTCAAGAACCTGTAAAAATGTTCTTTCATACCGATTTTTCTTGAATAATATTGCTTTCCGTATTAGAATGTTCTAAGTGGATTTCATAAATATACATATTTGTGGGGTGAAATGATTGAAACACGCTTCTAAATGGATACAATGCCTGGGCTTTGTCGCTGTCGGTATGATTGCAAATATAATCGGTCCCCTGCTCCCTGCCATACGGACTGATATCAACATCAACTACAGTCAGGGAGGACTTCTGCTTTCGGGACAGTTCATAGGAATGCTCGTTACCGCCCTTATAGGCGGGTACTTTATGGACAGAACAGGTAAAAGACCTTTTATGATTGCAGGAGGTGCGATGCTGATTGCAGGACTCTCGGGCTGTATGATTGCCAGGAGCTTTTCGTTCTTATATGTGCTTAATCTTATAACAGGCTTTGGATATGGAATATTTGAAGTTGGAATAAATGCACTGTGTGCGGATTCACTGGAAGAAAACAAGGGAAGCGGAATGAATTTCGTTCATTTCTTTTACGGGATAGGCGCTATAATTGCTCCTCTGATTGCCTTTTTATCTACTGAATACCTGCGGAACTGGAGGTATTGCTTCGGATTTGCACTTATAGCTCCTGTCATAGTCAGCTTGCTTCTGATAAGAAATAAAATTGATGAGCATAAAGCTGTCCGGGAAAAAACCGATCAGGCAGGGAATAATAATACCAGCCCTCTGAAAAGCCTCTTTCTGTGGACAGTAGGACTTGCAGTATTTTTCTATGTAGGTGTAGAAGTGTCCACTGGAGGCTGGATTACAGTATATTGGAATACAACTGTTCCCGGCAGTATTATACCTGCCTCACTGACTGCTACGGTGTTCTGGCTCTGTCTTACAATAGGGCGCCTTTTTTCAGGAAGGTTAGCCGACCGTATAGGGCTTTCAACCTACCTGCTTGCCGCAAGCGTAGGAACAATGCTGCTGTCAGCTCTATGGAGCATTCTGCCTGCCGGGAATTGGACAATAATAACTATCGGCCTTCTGGGGCTTATGCTTTCAGGACAGTTCCCGACCACTATGGTGGTCGCAACTTCGCATTTTCCCGGGAAATCAGGTACAACAGCCGCATTTATATCGGTTTTTGCAGGCCTTAGCGGTTTCTTCCTTCCGGCAGTAATCGGGCGTGCGGCTGATATATTCAGCATTTCAATACTTTCATATTCAATGCTGGCGCTGTCCTTGCTGCTTGTAATATTTGTTTATATTCTGAAAAAAGGTTCCATGGAAGCTTAGTATAGAATACTGCTCAGGAGGGATATCAATGCCTGCTCTTCTTACCCATTATCTTTGTGGTGATTCAATGCTTTCGCTTGTTGGAAATGAACATGAGGCAAGTCAAATATCCGGCCATAGAAGTGTGTTCAACCTGGGGACACAGGGTCCTGATATTTTCTTCTATTACGGAGCATGGCCGTGGGTCAAAAGCAACGGCATTGCCGGCTTTGGCAGCAGAATGCATGAAGAAAGCACCGGTGCTTTTATATGTGAAGCACTTAAGTATATCATGAAGTCTGATGAAGCCTCAAAAAGAATCCTCACCGCTTATATGTGCGGATATTTGTGCCATTATGTGCTGGACTGCCATACACATCCCTATATTTTCTACAAAACAGGCTTTGTACGCAAAGATGAGGCATATAACGCCAAATACACCTACTATCACCGAAGCTTTGAGACCGCCCTCGATGTACTTATGCTGAAAAGGGAATTTGATAAGAAGCCTTCTCAGTTCAATGCTTCCAAACAAATAAAAATATCAGCCCAGGCTGCTGCCGTCATAGGCGGAATGTATTCTGAGGTACTGGACATAGTGTATTCTGCAGATATTAGTTCAAGGCAGGTATGCCAGGCAATATCCGATATGTCCGCTATAAATGCTGCGCTGCAGGATAAAACCGGCCTTAAGAGAAGACTTATCGGAGCTCTTGAAAGCTTCCTCGGGAAGCCGCCGATGTTTTCCAGTATGATCCTTCCACTGGAAATAGAAGATGGCCTGGATTATCTTAATACCTCTCATTCAGTCTGGTATCTGCCCTGGGACGATAAAACCCCTATGACTTCTTCCTTCACTGAGTGCTTTGATGCTGCAGCTATTGAATCGAAAAAAACAGCAGCTGCAATTCTATCCTGTATCAATGGCGAAACCGATCCTGCTAGTGTATTACCCTCTATTGGAAACCGCTCCTTTTCTACCGGCTGTGACTGCAGCCTGAACTTGGAATTCAAATATTTTGATTGTATTTACGAGTAAAATTTAAAACAAATTACATATTTTTGTCTTCTAAACAAAAAATAATCAAAATATTGATTTGACAGTCAAAAGGGAGTGAAGAACAAATGGATACAAATGAACACTTTCATCTTGCTGAAGTTGAGAGAGATAAAAGGATCGAGGAAATGCTCACCGAATTCGAGAACAAGCTTGGAGAGCATTTGGGCGGAGATGTGGTTCTCGTCGCATACAAGCGCAACAAGGTCGAAGACGGCTGGCACTGAAAAGAGCTCAAACGAGCTCTTTTATCTTTCTACTCTTCAGGAGCTTCCGGCTCCAGTGCTTCATCATCATAGAAGTCAAGGTATGAATACTGCTTTCCTCCCTTGTGCCAGCCCAGTATGGCTTCCATATTGACATTCTGGGTTGCTCTGAGGATATTGGTATCCACATTTTCAATCTTCTCTTTCAATTCTTTTATTAAAGCCTTGATTTCATAGCGTTTGTTTGCTATCTTCTCTGCAGCTACCATACACGCACAGTTCAAAGGCCAGATACCGCTGCTCTGTGTGAATCTTTCGATATACAACTCATCTACATAATAAAGGGGCCTTATTAATTCCAGGCCTTTGAAATTTGTGGACTTCAGCTTCGGAAGCATTGTCTTGAAGCTTCCGGTATAAAGTATATTCAGCATAGTTGTCTCAATTACATCATTGAAATGGTGACCCAGTGCAAGCTTGTTGCAGCCCAGCTCCATTGCCTTTGAATACAGCGCCCCGCGGCGCATTTTTGCACACATGTAGCAGGGGTAGTCTTTTGCAATGCTATCCACTATCTTGAATATGCCTGATTCAAATAAATGGATGGGTATCTCAAGGTATTTGCAGTTTTCTATCAGAAGCTCCCTTATGTTCTCATGATAGCCTGGGTCCATTGCAATAAATTCCAGCTCAAAGGAAACCTCCCCATGCTTCTGCAGCTCCTGGAACAGCTTTGCCATAAGCATGCTGTCCTTGCCTCCTGAAACACCTACTGCTACCTTATCCCCTTCTTCAATCAGCTTGAAGTCCTTTATTGCTTTTATAAACTTACTCCAGATATGCTTCCTGTATTTTTTGATCAGGCTTCTCTCTATTTCGGGAAGCGGTTTCCTTTCACTGAAAGGAACCAGTATCTCACAGCCTTTACCGGCAATATCGCTCATATATGTATATCCTACCTTTTCTAAAATATAATCACTACTATTCTATCACAAAATCAACCATATAATTATTTATAAACAAGAAAACCGGCAGTATTACTACTACCGGCCTGTAATCGGCTATTTAGTTCCATTATCAAGTATACCATACCACAATATCTTCTCTATCTCACTCAATGCCTTATTGACGTTCAGATCATTTTCAACCAGGAATTTGTAGTCAAGTATTGCCCTGGTTGCCTTGTCAAGTATCAGGCTCAGTACTTCGATATTGATATCCTTCCTCAGTTCACCGGCCTCTATACCTTCGCATATTATGTCCCGTACAAGCCGGAGCTTGAACTTCAGCTGCTCTTCTATTTTCTCCCACTCCCTGGGATAGAACCTCTGAATATCCTCCAGTATCTCCAAGGGAATCTGGTATTTGTGGTGGGACAGAAGTGCAGTATTGAGCTTTCCTACAATAGTAGCTTCCTTTTCAACAGCTTCAACGGTGCTTTTTATATTATCCTCCAGGCTGGCTCTGAACATCTCGCTTACCAGTTCATCCTTGCTCCTGAAGTATTTGTATATTGTTTTCTTACTGATCCCCAGGTCTCCGGCTATATCATCCACGGTAAACCTTTTTACTCCATACAGATTCACAAATTTTGCCGCCGAATTGATTATTCTTTCTTTCAAATTCATCCTCCGATTTACATGCTGCGTTCATCACAGCATATTATTTGTCAATGACTTAAGCTTTATAACGGGTTATCAGCTTATAAACCGCATCAGTGCCGAAATACAGCGCATCTACAGGAACCCTCTCGTCAGCATTGTGAAGCAGCCTGGAAAAATCCATATCTTCAGTAAGCAGCATAGGTGTAAAGCCAACTGAGCTTCGATTCCCTGTCCTTTGATTTTTGCCACAAGGTTAAGCCTAAGCGGATCATCCCCATGCAGCAGGACCGTTTCTACCCCTGCAGCCTCAAGAAGCCCCGTGATGTACTTTATGCATTCCTCCTCGCTTCCCGGGGGGTTCGTGGTATTGAACCTTATCAGCTTCTGAAGCAGAATTTCCGGTTTTGTGCAGTCCATAACCAACTCTGACATATTTATTACCTCCAATAACTGTTATACTAATATTCCTGAAGTGTCATGGGGAAGCACCCTGTAATACAGCAGTTTCTCCAGCCTTTCCATTTCTTCGGTCTCTTTCCGGCCAAAGCGGTGAGGATTATTACCATTCCGCATTTCCTTCAGGGTCTTTCTGAAATCCAATACTCTGTAATCTGTTTTTCCTTCTCCCATTTCCCTATAGCTTATGTATATTGGTAAAACCTTCAGACCGGTTATTTTTACTGCCTTTTCCCCATTTTCAATGCCCTTTGTAAGTTCGAGCTTCACAATAGCAGCCAGACGTGAGTTTCTGCTGAAAAGGTTCAGGGAGACAAGCTCTCCCAGTGAGTATATTATGAAACCTTCCTTCTCCCGCCTGTCATAAGGGTCAAAAAACCTGTATTTTTCCATAGGCTGTGCCACATGAGGATGCCCGCCCAGGATAATATCCACCCCTGACTCCATTATCCTATGTCCCATATTAATTATATTCTCAATGGGATAGGTTTCAAACTCTATACTCCAATGCAGCATTGCCGCAACAACATCGGCACCTTTTTGTTTTGCCAGCCTAACATGCTCCCTTATCTGTGAAATATCAGTATCCGGCTTGTTCAGCCTCAGGACATTTATTATACCGCCATGGAGGAGATCATAGAACAGGAAAAGGAAATTAATACAAGCTTTGACTGCATAGTGCTTGCCGTCGGCTCAGGGGGCACTTATTCCGGCTTATGGCTCGCCAATAAGCTGCACAAGCATCCTGCCGATATTTTCGGCATAAATGTCGGTGGAGATGCTGAATATTTCAAGAAAAGAATACAGGAAATATTACATGAGAGCATGAAGTACATGGATGTAAGTGTGCCTGTATCCAAGGATGAAATAAATATAATAGAAGGCTATGTAGGAAGAGGCTATGCCTTAAGCCGTCCCGAGGAGCTTGAGTTCATTCGCGACCTGGCAAGGCTGGAAGGTGTGATCCTGGACCCAGTCTATACCGGCAAGGCTATGTACGGACTGACTGAGGAGATAAATAAGGGAACCTTCAAAAATTACAGGAATATACTCTTCATACATACAGGAGGACTCTTCGGGCTCTTCCCGCAAGGGAACCTGTTTGAGCTGTAGTTGAATAATTGTAGAAGATTGCGAAGCAATCTTCGGGCAAGAGGCGAGAGGCAATAGGCAATGGGATTTCAGGGACAGGCTTCGAAGCCCAGCTTGAACCTATTGCCCCTTGCCTATAGCCCATTGCCCAGAAAAATGCGGTTAATATCCCTGCTGTATCGTATCATCATCCGAATCCAGATCGATTATAAAATTGCTCATACTATATCCTGCCAGCCACCTGCAGCATACCTTTCCCCTGATCCCACCCCTGTATTTTGATTTAAGCTTGCTTAATACATCTATTGCAGGCTGTCCCAGTTCAACATGAACTGTATAGTTGAAGTCTATGGTAACTATGTCATCCTTGTCAGGTTCTCCCACGATAGGGTGTTTTTCAGCAAAATCCTTCGTGCCTCTCCAATTCAGTATTTGCCGGAGACTGCTATCCTTCCCCAGCATCTCCTGCAGAAAGATCTTCCTGTCCATTTTTATATAGCCTCCGACTATATAGAATTTCAGTTCAAACACATTGCCACCCCCCTAAATATCAAAATTTACATAGTGCCCATAAGCTGCAGGCTTCCTTCCGCCCTTCGGCAGCATCCAGACCACCTTCTGGTTGACCTGATCAGGTGCAGTACCCTCTCCGTCAGTAAAAATGATCAGCAGCGGCATCACCATGCTATCAGCCAGTTTAAAAACCGGTCTATAGTCAGTACCTCCGTTTTTTACTCTCTTTTTCTCTCGCACAAAGCTTTCGAGAGGTGCAGGAGCAGTACAGTCAGTATCAAACTGTGTAACACTCAGATCGGCGCCGGTGATCTTCTTTATTTTCAAAAGCTCACCATAAAACTGTGAAAGCTGTTTATCGGATATTGAGCCGCTGGCATCCAAAGCAATCAATGCGCTAAGCCCCATTGTCCGCTTGTTGCCCGGAAGATTTTCAAAGCGTCTGGATTCCTTCTTAAAGCTTTTTTTCTTTATTACCTTTCCCTTGCCTGTCAAAAATCTTCTTAAAACGTTTCTCCAGTTCACATCACCGGTCCTATATATATCTGCGATCACTGATGCGACCTCTCCTGGTATTTCACCTTCAGACTGAGCCTGTTCTATAAGCTCCGACATCATACTCTTAAGGGCACTCTTGTTGATTTCGGAGGACTCATCCTCCATCTGCCTGTTTGCATTCAGCTCCAGGCCGCTTTTCAGGACTACCCTTATATCATCCTTACGCTCAAAAAAGCTGAACTGACTCTCATCCTTCGATATTACATCATAATAGAATTCCGCACTCTTAAATCTGGGTATTTTCTCCCTTATCTCCTTAGCAATGTTTTCAACCGTAACAGAGCCCTCCGGGAGCAGATTCTGGTGTATATGTTCATTTGCAGCCATATCACAGGCTATGGTCCAGAGCAGCTTCTCCCTTCCTTCCCTTCTGTAGGGATGAAACAGTATTATATGCAGCAGTTCATGAATTATGACTCCCATGGCCTTTTCATTGCTGAGTGCTTCATACCACTGCCTGTTGTACAGAAGCTTCAAGGCAGAGTCATTTATCATTTTTATCGTTTCTGTATCACCGCTTTCAGCAGTAGTTACCGAAGCGGCAACATAACCGTAAAAAGGCTGCTTCAGAAGGAGATGCAGCATTGCATCACGCATTTTCAAAATTATTCACTTACCTTTCATCAAGGCTTGAGCATTTCAAATATCTTATCAGAGATCTTTTCATAAGCATCGAATTGTT
Source organism: Clostridia bacterium (assembly GCA_035627615.1). Classification (GTDB taxonomy): domain Bacteria; phylum Bacillota; class Clostridia; order Lutisporales; family Lutisporaceae; genus BRH-c25. Next base: position 70,107 of record DASPLL010000047.1, on the reverse strand, counting down.
GTATTACATCCATGAACTCATCAGAGCGCTTTGTGGCCAGCAGCTTAAAGAAAAGTACCCCCAGCTCCTCCGGCAGACAATTTACAAAAGCATTCAGGTTGTCGATATGTGCTTTTTCCATTCTAAACTGAAGCACCAGCTTTTTTATAATAAGACTCAATACATCCAGCCTGTCCATTTCCAGAACTTCCTGTATATCGGCCTTTACTTCTACGAAGTTTTCCAAAATCTTATCCGCTGCCGGAATCTTAAAGCTTCTGTTCTTCAAAAAACCATAGAAGGATGCTGCGGCTTCCGGGCCCACTATACCCGCTATAAGCTGTTTCATAAGTCTTTCATTCAAGCTGCAGTTATTCAAAAGCTCCTGCACCTTGGTCCAGCCCCTTGGGGTCGGTGACTTGCTCAGTGCAGTAGAATCGGCAGCCTTCCTGACAACCAGCAGCATGTCGGGACATGCTTGTAGAAAAGCCAGAATATCATCATTCGGGTGATTCATTATTGAGTAATCTGTGTAATCCTCCAGATCGGCGGTGATTTCCATGGATACAAACCTGTCAAGCATGGCATCATCAAGAGAGCTTACAGAATAGTTCATTGTATCCGGGTTCATAGTAACCCCTATCCTCCAGCCTGGTGCTATTGTGTGACCGTTTACTTTCCTCTCCAGCAGCAGGGGATACAAAACAGAGGTTGTGTCACTCGGGACACGGTTTATTTCTTCCAATACCAGAATCCCCTTTTCTGCAAACAAACCTTCCCTGACCGCCTGGACTGTTGGTAAAAACTGAGGAGCCAGATATCTTGTAATACCCTTCTCCCTGTCCTTATCCGGCAGCCCCATGAAATCAGGCCCCTCCAGAGCCGCTGCATAGAGACCCATATAATCAATGCCCAATTCAGCCGCACACTGCTGGTATGCGGAGGTTTTCCCGACTCCTCTTTCACTGATCAGTGCAGAAACACTTTCCGTATTCAAGTATAATTCCTTTATACACTGCTTTGCTTCACTGATTTTCATATAACTCACTCCTGTACCAAAACACACATTGATATTTTTTTAACATTCTCGATTATATTATATTCCATATTTTTGTATAAGTAAACCTTTTGAGAAAAAAATTAACTGTATTTCAGGAATGCCACTTTTACTGCCGGTAATAAAGAAGCGCTTCGAACCTGCCGGTCCGAAACGCTTCTATAATATTATTACAGCTTATAAAAACAGAACAGGAATTACTCTGCTGCCTTCAGTCTTTTCATCGTCACTACCTCATCAAAAAACTGCTTCGGATATGCCATGCTGATCATTGCGGTCCTATTACTTGCTTTTGACTGTGTTACCTTTATAATTTTCCCGCGGCATATTTCCTGTCCTCTCCTGCCTGCAGCAGTTACAGTATCTCCAACCTTAGGAAGAGGAAGATATTCATAGGGGAAGGTAATAAGCGCCTCTTCATCAGAGTAGCTATAATCCTTAACATATATCGCTAGTCCCGGGCAAGCTGCTGCACAGATCCCGCACCCGGAACATTTATCAAAGTCAATACGGGGCAGGTTGGTTATAGGTTTGCCTATGCTGATTGCACCTTTGGGGCAGGAGGTTTCACAAGGATTGCAAGGTATTTCTTCTATACATTCAATTACTGCAATAGGGCCTTTCAGGTAATCCTCACGCTTTGGAAAAGCCGGTGAATTCTGCAGTTCTCCAATAGAAGGACAGCCGGTCCTTTTCAGACAGTTCTTCATTATACTACCAGCTCCTTTGCCGCTGCTATTATCCGCTCTTTAGCCAGCTTCCTTTTTTCTCCGAAAACTCCACATCTTAATGAATCCAGCTTATTCCACACCTGCTCCGATAATCTGTTCCTTTCCTCGCCATCTATATATCCTAAGGCCGCAGCTGCATTGATACCTGCAAGTTGTCCCTCTTCCATGGCCGTACTTGCTTCTTCTACTCCGGAAATATCTCCTGCTATAAAAATCCTGTCTACCGTTGTCTCCATATAAGCATCATGTATCGGTACGTGTCCCCCCAGTTCAGGAATATAGCAGAACTCACAGCCTGCAATCCATGCAAGCTCGACTAAAGGCGTTAATCCTGTAGCCAGGCATACTGTATCCGCTTCCACCAGTTTTTCCGTACCGGGAACAGGCTGCCAGCTGCTGTCCAATTGTACTATCTCCACAGCTTCAACGCTGTTCTTTCCAATTACCTTTGAAATAGTGTGAGAGGTATAGAAAGGCACACCTGCCCTGCATACCTTGGCCGTGTGGACCCCATAGCCCCCAAGGGTAGGAGCAGCTTCTACAATAGCCATGACCTCGGCGCCTGCCTGCAAAAGCTGATAGGAGACAATTACTCCGACATTCCCCGATCCCAGCATTACAACCTTTTTGCCCGGCAGCACACGATGAACATTTATCATGGTCTGCGAAGCGCCTGCCCCCATTACCCCAGGCAGTGTCCAGCCTTCAAAGCTTATGGCATTCTCCGTTGCACCGGAAGCAAGCACAATAGCCTCTGCCTCAATTTTGGAAGATTCCTTTCCATTCCTTATAACCCATATGTTCTTGTCCTTGTCTATTCCACACACCTCTGTATTAAGCCGTACATCTATCCCCAGACGTTTGGTTTCCTCCAGCAGAAGCGTCCCTATATCAAAACCCCTGGTTCCTGCTTTGTGTTCCCTTGAACCGAAGAATTTATGTATCTGCTTGAAAAGCTGTCCTCCCGGCTTTGAATTCTCATCTAGGACCAGGACCTTCACACCTGCTTTTGCAGCCTCAATAGCTGCGGACAGTCCTGCAGGCCCCGCACCAATTACTGCCAGCGGTACTTTATTCATCCTTTTCACCCCATTTCCCTACACCCTGCTGTCTTTCTATGACCATGCCATCCTTTACAGGGGTGATGCAGGTCCTCACATTGGGAATCCCGTCCACTACCATAACACAATCGGTACACCTTCCTATTCCACAGTAGATTCCTCTTGGGCTGTGACTATGCTTTGTATATCTGAATATATTGATGCCGTTGGCAATAAGAGCCGCAGCGATCATCTCGCCTTCATATACCAATAGCTCCTGACCATCAACACATATCTTTACCTTTTTTTTCTCTTCCGGGTTACCCAATATAGGGTGCTCTATAATCCTCCCCATGCTGTCCCTCCTCACTTATACCAGTTTGAGCTTTCTCAGGCTGCGCTGTATATCTGCCTGTAAGCCCGGGTTGGCCTTGACAAGGGGCAGCCGCAAACCTCCTACATTTATTCCCATCATATTAAGAGCTGCTTTTACAGGTATCGGATTTGTGGTACAAAAGAGCTTTCCGAATATGTCCAGCATTTCAAGATGGAGCCTGGCTGCATTACTGACATCACCCTTAAGGTAGGAATCTATCATATCTTTCATCATTAGCCCCACAACCTGGGATGCGACACTTACTACGCCGTAACCTCCTACAGACAGGCTTGGCAGGGTTAATGCATCATCACCGGTATATACTTTGAAATTACCGGGAGTAAGCCTGACCATTTCGGACAGCTGCACCACATTTCCACTGGCTTCCTTAACAGCAACAATGTTTTCAAGCTCCGCAAGCCTTGCCAGTGTGGCCGGCAGCATATTACAGCCTGTCCTTCCCGGTACATTGTAAATAATTATATCTCCATCAACAGCTTCCGCTACAGCTTTAAAATGCTGGTACATTGACTCCTGATCCGGTTTGTTGTAATATGGTACGACCACCAATAATCCATCCACTCCGCACTCAAGTGCCCTTTGGCAGTTTTCGACCGTTGTAGCGGTTGAATTAGTTCCGACCCCAGCAATAACAGGTACATCAACACTCTTCTTAATGAGTTTGAACAAGCTTTCCTTTTCTTCTGCATTAAGAGTGGGCACTTCTCCTGTAGTCCCGCATATCACCAAAGCGGTAGTCCCTTCGTCAACCAGCTTTTTTGCAAGCTTTGACGCCATATCAGAATCCACCTGCATTTGGCTGTTAAATGGTGTAACCATAGCTGTGATCAATCTACCCCAGTCTTTCATGCTATTCCTCCTCTTTCAGTTCCGTCAATACCTCCATCTTGACAGGTCTGACAGGCTGACGGTAATTTGAAGGTTTGATATCCTTCAAGGCTACCCCGGTTTTTTCCGATAGGATCTTCTCAACCTGCTTTCTGCAGGTGCGTCCCTGGCACAGTCCCATACCTGCTCTTGTACAACGTTTAACCTCGTTCATTCCGGTTGCGCCGTCAGAAATTGCAGCTTCTATTTCTTTTCTTGTTACTTCTTCACACCTGCATATGATAATATCACTCATTTATAGGTCCAACCTCCTCCTCGGAATCTTCCTTATATATATCCCAGTAAGCGGTCACATCCTTTACAAGGTTTTGCATGTGCTCCAGCATTGCTTTCTCTGCCTCAGCCTCATCATGCTTCCTGAGTGCCTCAAAGATCTTCCTGTGGGAAACATTATACGGCGACTTGACCTGCGCACGGATAAATTCGAAAAGGTTGGACTGCTGACCGAAGTTCGATATAATACTGTACAGCGATTCAAGGACCGTATTCCTGGAAGCCTTGGCAATTGCCCTGTGGAAGTTAATGTCATCTGTGGCAATGCTGAGCTTGTTAGCATAATTGGCCTCTTGAGTCTTCAGGATCTCATCCATCCTTTTTATTTCAGCTTCAGTTATATTCTGTGCCGCAAGCACTACCGTCTCCCTCTCTATCGCTTTTCTGGCCTGGAGCACCATTAGGAAATCCTCCAGAACCTTCGTATTGATGAGCTTTTCCAACTCTTCCTTGTGAAAATTGATTTTGTTGATGGTTTGTGTCCTTTCCAGGGCTTCAATTCCTTTATTCGTAATATTTCTACCTTTGGACCCTTCCTTTTCAACATATCCCAATTTCTCCAGATGGGTCAGTATCCTGCCGATCGTAGCAGAGCTGATGAATATATCCTTCTCTTCCATTTTCTCTACAAGGTACCATGAGCCAATTGCTTCATCAGATTCCTTTATACATTCCAGAATAAGGACTTCCTTTTCGTCTAAAGTTTGTTTCATTCTTTCTCCCCCGCACCTGTTTTCATTTATACTTATTGCTTTGCTTCAAATGTATACATGAGAACGCGTTGCATATTGCCGGGCAATATACAGTGCGCCCTCCGTATACATATTTGCCGTAATAATTCCATGATAATCCTTAAGCAGTTATTTTTCCATCCTTTACATCAACATTTTTATCCGGAGTCAGGAGTGAAACAACAACTATAAGTACGGCGGAAATAGCCAGTGCTATAAGTACCCTGTTGGGGCCCAGTGCTTCAATCTGTGTCAGTATGGAACCGACCACGATTCCTACTCTTCCACCCCAAGGTGTGACCTTACTGTTCTTTTTACCCATTTCAAAGGCCTCATTTTTTCTCTCTTTCCACATAAGACCCACAATCAAAAGTGGCACCAAGCCGCCCCCTGCCATCTGATATGCTTTTGAGAACAAGCCCAGAATCGAACTTGAGTAAATGGCAGCAATTGCTGCAAATATACCAATAATTACTGTCAGGATCTTTGCATAGTTAACAAGCTGTTTGTCTGAGGCATTTGGGTTAAAGGGCTTAATAAGGTCATTAACAATCAATACCGATGCAGAGTTAAGGTTTGAGTCTGCCGAAGACATACCTGCAGCCAGTATCAGTGCAAAAATCATAGCAGTAACGAATGGCGGAACATAATTCATCATGAACCACGGCATGGCATCGTCGGGCTTCAGTCCTTGATTAAGTGTCAGTATGACCATACCCAGAAGTGCAGTCAGTGCAACCATGACTATTGCTATAATCCCACTATATAACATACCGTTTCTGGCTGTTTTGCTGTCTTTGGCGGAGAAGCATCTCTGCCAGTAAATCTGTGCTACAAGAATACCGACACAGCCTGTTACAAACATAGTGATCAAACTAATGGGATTGTTGAGACTAAAGGACCAGAGCTCTGCCTTACCAATTGCCTCAAGCCTTGCCCCCAACTCAGCCATACTCCAGTTTACAGGCTTGAAACCGTAAATATAGAATGCCGTACCGAATACAATGCATATGAGTCCCTGGGCCAGGTCGGTCCATACAACCGAATATATTCCGCCCAAGGTTGTATATACAATAAATACTAAAGAGAACAATAGAATGATCGGTACCGGATCTGCTCCGGTAGCAATATTGAATATGTTTCCAAAAGCTTTGCCCTGACCGCCTACCCATGCTATCATAATCATTGACGCCAGTAACCCGGCCAATGCTCTTGTCACTTTGTCCCTTGAAATCAAGTCATCAATCATTTCCGGGAATGTATTATAAGTAAAACGTCCTGCCAATCCTGCAATAAATAATGCGAAAATAATTTTTGACCCCTGTTCGCCAAGTACGAAAGCCATCCATGGAAGCCCTTGCGCGTACCCCTTGCCCGCATGACCGATAAAGTTACCAACACCCATAATAGTTGCGAACTGTGTGAAGAAAATCAAATACATGGGGAAGCTCTTCCCGCCTATAGCATAATTGGAAAAGCTCATGTTCGCCTGGTCCTTGACCCTCCATGAAATGTAAAGGAACGCACCACACATTACGATTGTAATCAGCCACAACATTGAACCTATGCTCATTTGCAATCCTCCTTTATTTATATTAGAGCTTTGAACATTATACGATACTCACCTCGCTTCTCTGTCCAAACCTCCTAATATTCAATTCCTCCATATTGTACGGTATATGAGTACCGCCGATCATATCACTGATCAGCTTTCCTGTTATTGGAGCAAGTGCAATTCCATCCCCTTCATGACCAGAAGCAATGTAGAAGCCCTTCCTGTTTTCTACCTCCCCGATTATCGGCTTTCCGTCCTCGGATGCGGGGCGAAGCCCTGCAAAGCTCCTTATTATATTTACATTTTTCATAACGGGGAAAAAAACTACAGCTTGCTTGACCAGGATATTCAATGCCGTCAGGTTTGTCTCCCTGTCAAAGCCTGCATTCTCTCTTGTGCTTCCAATAAGGTAATTGCCGTCTGTAGTCTGTGAAAATGCAAAACCAACTCCCAGCCTGCTGTATATGTCATTCTTTTTCATGTTCATCTCAGGCTTCAATTTGGAAACGATATATTCCGCACTCCATACATTTGTCTCCCCTATGGGCGGGATTTGTTCCGTCACAGCGATCTGCCCCTTTTTGGGTATGATCGGAATATCTACACCAACCATTTTCCCGATTTGCGGGGCCCAGGCACCTGCTGCATTAACAATCCGTTCAGTTTCAACGGTCTCTCCGTTTTCAAAATCTATTCTCCAAAAATCCCTATGAGGACTTATTTCCTTTAATGCAACTCCTTTAATGCTAACCAGGCCCATCCCGCTGCTCTTTCTCAGATATCCCCTCATGACCTTCAGGGGATTCACCTGGGAATCCTTATTGCTGTATGTTGAAGCAATAATACCCTTTCTTACATGGGGCTGCCGTTTCATCACTTCATCCTTGTCAATTATGCCTACATCCAGTCCGTATTTCCTTTGCTGCTCTGCAAACTCTTCCATAACGGCAAGCTGCTCTGCATTCTCAATGAGTATCATTCCACCCCTTGACTCGAACTCAACATCGGTTTCCAGTTCTTCAGACAGTGTTCTGTACATTTCTATGCTTTCCAGCGCGAGCTCCAGGGAAATTCCCGGCTTTTTCGACTGTAACAGTATCATATCGTCACATGCACCTGAAGCACCTGCCCCAAATTGTTCTTTTTCTATCAGAAGCACCCTCTTGCCGCTTTTCAACAGGTAATATGCCGAAGACAGCCCAATGATACCACCGCCAATGACAACTGCATCAAATACTCTATGCATTGCTGCAACTCCTTTCTGTGGCCTGATATTCTTACTGCTCATCACATGATGAGTAGTGTTTATTTCAGAATAACCTGTTTGAATCTAATTGTCAATAAATTTGAAAAATTTTTTATTTATCAAATTTTTCTGCAATAAAATGGTGCTATTAAAAATTTCCATATTGACTTTATCTTGATTACAACTATATAATTGAATTGAGCTACTCATCATATGATGAGTAGCATATGTCAAAGGGGGATTATTATGAAAAAATATAATGTCGCAGTTGTCGGAGCATTAGGTGCAGTAGGCAGTGAAATGCTCAGAATACTACCACAAAGAGAGTTTCCCGTTGAAAACCTCAAACCTCTGGATATCAAAGCCAACGAAGGAAAAACAATTCTATTTAATAACCGGCCGGTGGAAATAAAAGAAGCTAAGGAAGGGGCATTCAAAGATGTAGATATCGCGCTTTTTTCCGCCGGTGGAGACGCGAGCCTTGCTCTGGCACCCATAGCTGTAAAAGAAGGAGCAATCGTAATTGATAACAGCAGTGCCTGGAGGATGGATCCCAAAGTACCTCTTGTTGTTCCCGAGGTGAACCCCCAGGCTCTCAAAAACCACCAGGGACTAATTGCAAATCCTAATTGCTCCACAATCCAGATGGTGGTCGCACTAAAACCCCTGCATGATGTTTACAGGATCAGGAGAATAATCGTATCAACTTACCAGGCTGTTTCAGGTACCGGTCAAAGGGCTATTGATGAATTGGACCGTCAGGTCAGAAGCTATTCGGAAGGTGAAAAACCTGCTGTTGAAGTATACCCATACCAGATTGCTTTCAATACCCTGCCTCATATCGATGTTTTTCTGGAAAATGAATACACCAAGGAAGAAATGAAAATGGACAATGAAACAAAAAAGATACTCGATGAATCCATCAGGGTTTCGGCAACAGCAGTCAGGGTGCCTGTGTTCCGCGCTCATTCCGAGTCCATCAATATTGAAACAGAGAAACCAATTGATGCAAAGGACGCGAGAGATATACTGAAAAAAGCACCGGGAGTCAAGGTCGTTGATGATAATAGCATAAACTTGTACCCCTTGGCATTGGATGCCGAAGGCGAGGATGAAGTCCTTGTCGGAAGGATCCGGAAGGATTTTTCTATAGATAACGGTCTGAATCTATGGGTTGTAGCAGACAATCTCAGAAAAGGAGCCGCATTGAACGCCGTACAGATAGCAGAGGAACTTTTGAAACAGAAACTGCTTTAGGGAGGTGAACTTCTATGGGCATCATTGTTCAGAAATTCGGGGGCACTTCTGTTGCAACAGAAAGTGCGCGTCTGTCATTGCTTGATCATGTCCGGAAAGCAAGGCAGCAAGGTCATGATGTGGTTCTGGTCGTATCCGCCATGGGTAGAAAAGGTGAGCCCTATGCAACAGATACTATATCCGGCCTTCTTGAAACTATTGGAGCTGATGTCGATCCTGCAAAAAAAGATTTGCTTTTATCCTGCGGAGAGATCATATCCTGCTCTCTTATTGCCCATTATCTGGACACAAATGGTATTGCAGCAGAAGCTCTGACAGGTTTTCAAGCTGGCATACTGACAACAGATGATTTTAATAACAGTAATATTATCAATATTAATACGACTAACATACATAAATATATAAACCTGCATAAGGTTCCCGTCATAGCCGGCTTTCAAGGAATCACCTGGGATGGCAAGATTACTACCCTTGGCCGCGGCGGAAGCGACACTACCGCAGTTGAACTGGGCGGATTTCTTAAGGCGGAAGCGGTTGATATTTTTACAGACGTCCCGGGAGTGGCTTTTACTGACCCCAGAGTATATCCAGGCTCTGAATATATAAGCCGGATCTCTTATGACGATATGTACAGGCTCGCAAAATATGGTGCAAAGGTTATTCATCCCAGGGCTGTTGAAGCAGCAAAAAAGTATCAGCTTCAGGTACGCATTCGTTCAACTTACTCCGAAGAAAACGGTACACTCATCTCCGGGGAGCCTACGGTCAGCAGTAAAAAAATCATTGGTATAGCCCTTGACAGGCGTAGTCTGGATATAACCTCCGCATACATTCTGCTGAATCAGAGATTTTCGGATATTATAAAAAAAGCGATTGCAGGCGCAATCTCAAATAAATGTATCAAGGCGCTTGAAGTCATATATTCCGAGAACAATGTGGCAATATCAATGGAAAACGATCATATTGCACATAATATCCGTGCAATCCATGACCTGTAGAAACAACGGGCATAATAAGTCACTAGTCGCTAGACTCTAGTCACTAGTGACTAAAATTCTGTCCATCCGTAAAAATCCCTATCCTCTCCGGTATACGTACCCGAACCCCGTATCTCGGATCTCGCATCTTTATCATTCCATATACATATCCGGCTTCCTGTTGAAAAAGAATATCCCTACTCCTCCTATGCCCAAATGACTGATCAGAACGGCTCCAATCTTGTTTATCATTATTTTGTCGTTCCCAAACCTCTGCTTTATCATGTCCTTCAGCTCGTAAGCCATTTCCAGGTTTCCCCCATGACTTATCCCTATGGTCTGATCCGGAAAATCACCGATCCTATCTTCCATGACCTTCAAAATTGTCAGCAGTGCCTTTTTCCTGCCTCTGACTCTTTCAAGCTGTTCTACTGCTCCATCCTTTACATGCAGAACAGGCAGCACATTAAGCATGCTCCCTACCACCCCCTCGGTTCTGGTTATCCTTCCCCCTCTGATGAGCCAGCTTAAATCGGCTACCATGAATATGTGCTCCACATGCTCCGCCATCTCACATATCTGCTTAAGTATCACATCGAAATCCTTGCCTGCCCTGCTGAGCTTCGCCGCTTGCAGAGCGATAAGCCCTGCCGCTGTTGAAGCACTTTTGGAATCAACTACCTCCATTCTGCTTTCCTTGTATTGTTCCCTGACCTCCTCCAACAATGACGCTGCCAAATGATAAGTACCTGAAAACTTTGAAGATATCGACACAAATATGAAATCATTGCCTTCCCTGCAGCATTGGTAGAACAGATCCAGAATTGCAGCAGGACTGGGCAGTGAGGTCATGGGAATAATTCCATTATTCATAGCCTCATAAACCTCTTCCGCTTGTATCGTCACCTTGTCATAATATTCCATATCCCGCAGGTAAATTCTCTGAGGCAGAACCTTTATGTCATACTCCTCAATCAGCTTATCAGGCAGGTCACAGGAGCTATCCACTACTATTTTAACCATACACAAGCCCTCCATAAATCAGTAATGCTTGTCAGCATTTCTAGTACATCATATGTGGGCTGTACATGCTGTGACCCCGTAGGCTGCCGCTTCTATACAAAAAAACAGGCATCCCCTGCGGATACCTGTTTGTACAGCTATTGTATTCCTTGGTGAACCTCCCGCTTTCTCTCATAGTACCTCAACCACAGCATAAATACTCCTGATGCGAAGGTAAGCGCGAAGCATAGGATCCATAATTCATACAGTCCATATGCAGTAATAAATTTGCCGAAAAAATATGGACCGACAGCATTGCCTATTCCTATTATCATGGTTATGAATGCATTGAATCTGCCCCTATGCGTTATGGGAGAATGGTTGGCAATATATACGCCCGCATTTGTTGCTTCCAGCACCTCACCAATTGTAAAAATAAATGCAGACAGCAGAAATAATGGCAGTGTGTCAATAAAACCGATCATTCCAAAGCCTGCCGAATAGAAAAACCCGGCGAGGGCCATATTGATAAGCGGCTTCAGTCTTAGGGTAAGCCTGGTTGCAGGCATTGTGAAGACTATGACCACAAGGCCTGTAAATGACATGATTATCCCGAAATATTTCGGTCCTATAGTGCTTCCGAAGCTCTCAACAAGCTGCAGCGGTATTGCAAAGCCTATACAGGAGTAAACCAGTTGATTGATAAGTCTGCCCATACTGAAAAACATAAGCACAGGCCTTTTCATCAGGGCTTCCATGATATTTCCCTTCTCAGCAGCCTCATCATCCCCTGCACATATCTCCTGTCCCATTTTTACTGTTTCCGGCATTGTCTCTTTAATATAGAACATGATTAACAACAAGGATATCAATATGGCAAAAGCATTCCCGAAGAATATCCAGTTTGTATGGTTTTTATACAAAAAACCTGCTATCATGGGCCCTATTGAAAAGCCGATATTTGTACCCATGTAAAGCAGCGAGAATGCCTGTGTTCTGTTCCCCCTTCCGGTAAGATCCGTTACCATCGCTGAACTTACCGGCTGTGCCGCTCCAGCAAACATTCCCGATAATATAAGGAAGCCTGGTATCAGTATGGAGCTGCCCAGAAATGGACACGGGAAAAAACATAAGGCCGAAAGGCCCAGAAAGCTCAGAAGCAGCTTCTTCCTGCCAATATGATCGGTGAGCTTGCCCCCGGCTATGGAGCCTGCTGCCTGAAAAGCTGCACTTGCAAGGAAGAACTTTCCTGCAGTCTCAGCATTGAAGCCCAGTCTCTCAGTCAGAAAAAATGTAAGGAACGGATATACAAAGTTGCCCATTGCACTGATTATCCTGACGGCAAAAAGTACATAGACAGCTTCCGGCAGGCCTGAATAAATGTTCAATTTTCTAATTAACCCCACTATACAACCTCCTCCATACACCCCATAAAATCATTTAAACACTTAATTTGAAAAACTTCAATATTCACAATTCATGAGTTATGGTATACTACATTATAAGGTAATAAATATGAGATAATAATTATACAGAAACATATGAGATAACACATATGTAAATGGGAGGTTTTTATGAACATCAACAAACTTAGGGAATTGAAAATAGGCGATCTGACCGCGAGACTGCCTATTATTCAGGGAGGCATGGGAGTCGGAATATCATTGTCCGGTCTTGCAGCCGCAGTTGCCAATGAAGGTGGTGTCGGAGTTATTGCTGCGGCAGGCATAGGTATGCTGGACTATGATTTTTCCACAAAATTTCTTGAAGCCAATATAACACGGCTGAAAAGTGAAATCAGAAAAGCCCGTGAAAAAACGAAGGGTATTATCGGTGTGAATATAATGGTTGCGCTGACTAACTATGCAGAGTTTGTAAAGGCATCCATTGAAGAAGGAATTGATATAATATTCTCAGGTGCCGGTCTTCCTCTCAGTCTTCCACAGCATCTTGAAGGAAAACATAAGACGAAGCTGGTTCCTATAGTATCCTCTGCAAGGGCAGCGAGTGTTATCTGCAGGAAATGGCTGGAAAAGTACAACTATCTCCCTGATGCTATCGTTGTGGAAGGACCTAAGGCAGGAGGACATTTAGGCTTCAAAGAGGCTCAGATCTTCGATGAAGAGTACTCTCTGGAAAAAATCATTCCCGAAGTTATAAATGAAGTAAAACCCTTCGAAGAAAAAATAGGCAGGGCGATTCCGGTAATAGCTGCCGGGGGTATATATACAGGCGAGGATATATATAACTTCCTGAAGCTTGGCGCTTCAGGAGTTCAAATGGCAACACGCTTTGTAACAACAGAAGAGTGCGATGCTTCTATAGATTTTAAAAACATGTACGTCAATTCCAAAAAAGAAGATGTAACTATTATAAAAAGTCCTGTAGGCATGCCGGGAAGGGCAATCAGAAACACCTTTACCGAGGATATATCAAGAGGTGCCAATAAGCCTTTCAAATGCCCGTACCATTGTATAATCACCTGTGATTACAAGAACAGCCCCTACTGCATAGCTCTTGCGCTGACAAATGCGCAGAAAGGCGACCTGGAGCATGGATTTGCCTTTGCAGGGGAAAATGCTTACAGATCGGATAAGATAGTATCCGTTCATGAGCTTATGGAGACACTCCAGCAGGAATATGCCGAAGCCTCAGATAATGACAAGCCGCTGTAATGCGGCTTATTGTTATTTATATTTTCTGCGGAAAGTATTTACTTTATGTTAAATCGGTGTTAATATATTATCAGAAACTGAATATATAATCTTCAGGGCAGGGTGAAATTCCCGATCGGCGGTAATGCAGCGATTAAGCTGTTAGCCCGCGAGCGAAAGCAGACCCGGTTTGATTCCGGGGCCGACAGTAAAGTCTGGATGGAAGAAGATGTGTTTTTTAAGTATTTGACGTTCCCTGAGATTATTTTTCAGGGAACTTTTATATTTTCGGAGGTTAAAAATGGAAAACAAAACGAACAAACTGGTAAGAATCGCTGTACTTTCAGCTCTTTCAATAGTGCTGGTAATGCTGGTGAAGTTCCCTATCATCCCATCAGCGCCATTTCTTGAGTATGAACCCGGAGATGTTCCTATGCTGGTGGCAGCCTTCATGTACGGTCCTGTTGCAGGACTCTTAATGACTGTTATCGTATCCACCATACAGGCATTTACAGTTAGTGCGGCAGCCGGCTGGGTCGGACTGGTGATGCATGTGCTGGCTACCGGTACCTTTGTAGTTGTATCAGGTACCATCTACAGAAGGTTCCACACCTTTAAGGGAGCCTTTGCAGCACTGGCTGCAGGCTCAATATGCATGGTGCTTGTGATGATACCGATGAACCTGTTCTTTACTGTAAGGTTTTACGGAGTGCCTTATGATGCAGTAGTGGCAATGCTTCCGACGGCAATACTCCCCTTTAACCTGATCAAGTCACTTGCCAACTCGCTGATTGTAATACTGGTTTACAAGCCGCTCAGCAGGTTCCTTAAGGGCGCGAACAGAGTACAAAAAAATGCGGCATAGCCGCATTTTTCAGTCACTAGTCGCTAGATTCCAGTCGCTAGGTTAGGGCTGGACTTCGAAGCCAGTAGGGGCGATTCATGAATCGCCCCTACCCGTTCTCCAACCCATAAGAAATACCAAGAAATCTAGAGACTAGCGACTAGTAACTAGCGACTGTAAAAGATTGCTTAGCAATCTTTTATTTATTGCTCGCTCCAGTTTGCAGGATAAGTTACATAAAAAAACTTTACATAGCCGGGAGCTGAGAAGCTTATGCTGCTGCCCTTGGGTATCATTATCACGTCTCCAGCATTTCCTGTGATCCTGCTGTCCCCTGTTTTTATTACAAGAGTTCCCTCTATCACGTAATCAACCTCATCATAGTTGAGAACCCAGTCAAACTCGCTTTCCTCCATTTCCATGAAACCACAGGCCAGGTTGCGGTTTTCCTCCAGGGTGAGCACATCTTTAAGGTACACCCTGTCTCCGGGCTTTCCTGTATCAAACGTCTCACACCTTACTGAGCTTCCCTTTACTCCGACTATACCGCTGGGAGCTTTGCTTTTCTCAGGCTCACAGCCTTTCTTGGCTGAGATATGCTCCAGCAGTACTCTCTTTACAATATCAGCCACCAGCTTTTCATCTATATTGCTCATGTGTTGCTCCCCCCCATCAGCCTATGCTTTTTTTGAGGAAGCCTTATCCAAAGAGCTTTTCGGGGCGATCAGGCTTGCCACCATGATTGCTGTAACACCGGCTACCAGTTTGCCTGCAATCATTGGGAATATCATTTCCCTGTTAACCCCTGCGGTAAAGCCCAGGTGGTCGCCGAATACAAAGGCAGCGCTTACAGCAAAGGCAACATTGAGAACCTTTCCTCTCTCATCCATATCCTTCATTAATCCAAACATCGGTATGTTATTCGCAAGGGTAGCCACCATACCGGCAGCCGAAACATCATTCATACCGAGCATTTTTCCAAGCTTGAGCAGCGGCTGCTTGAAAACCTTAGTAATGAAATAGACCATCGGAAATGCACCGCAAAGCATTATTGCAATAGCACCTATGATTTGTACCCCATCCCAGATGGGAGCCATTCCAGGGATTACTACCAGTCCCGTCAAGGTTTCTATAATAATGGCTGCAGTCGCCAGGGTTATTACAATTACGACACCTTTACCAAAAACATTGAAGCCGTTTATCATCTTGCTGGGAATTCTCCAGAGTCCTATCGCTATAAGTACTGATACTATTATTATAGGAACCAGATTGCTAAGTATCATGCCTATGCTATAACCTGCGACAAGTCCTCCTACAAAGCATCCAAGCGGGATCGTGATCATGCCTGCCAGTACACCGGAAGCCAGATACTTGTGGTCTTCCTTCTGTATTATCCCAAGTGCCACTGGAATTGTGAAAACTATAGTCGGGCCCATCATGGATCCTAGTATCAGGCCGGCAAACAAACCTGCCTCTTCTGTCTGCGCCAGTTCAACAGCCAGTGGATATCCGCCCATATCGCAGGCAAGAAGGGTTGTAGCAAACATGGATGGGTCAGCGCCCAAAAATGTATATACCGGAACTACAACAGGCTTCAGGATCGTTGCCAGCACGGGAGCCAGCGATACAACCCCCACCATTGCTATTGCAAGGGATCCCATGGCCATGAAGCCTTCATCGAACTTTTCACCCAGTCCGAATTTGTTGCCGAAGCATTTGTCCAATGCTCCAAGAGCCATGAATATTACCATTATATAGACAATGATCTCATTTATACTCATTCTATTACCTCCTTAATCATAGTAGATTACTGAATACTTCCCTGCAGGGAGATGGTATCACACTGCTCGCTACAAGCATGCCGTTCTCTTCTGCAATTCTTGTTCCTGCTGCTACAGCTTCCCTGACAGAACTCACATCTCCAGTCAGGGTTACAAAGGCTTTGCCCCCTATCCCTATGCCGAGCCTCACTTCAATCAGCTGAACAAGTCCCGCTTTAGCTGCATTGTCGGCAGCCACAACTGCACTGGCTATGCTGAAAAATTCCATCACTCCCACTGCGTTAACCTGTTCAACCTTTGCCACGGCACATATTGCCGGAACCAATTGAGGGTGCGCATTAGTAAGCAGCATTTTATCGACCACATACTGGGCGCCTTTTTCGTATCCGGCATTCACAGAGGCTTTGACTGAGCCTACATCTCCAAAAACAAGTATAATGAATTTCCCCGGGCAAACCGGTTTTGAGAAGACAAGTTCGACATCGGCAGCTTTTACCATAGTATCGGCGGCTTCTATACCCTTTGCTATGCTGTTAAGTTCAATAAGCCCTAAGGTGTTTAGCATTCTGAATCACCTCGATCCGCAGCTGTGATTACGATGCAGTCATTGCTGACAGCTTCAATTCTTCCAGCTATACTGGCGTGAACATTTGCACCCATCCCATCGTAATCGGAAGCTGCAATAAGCTGCCCCTCCCTCACTTCTTCTCCGGGCTTAATAACAGGAATAGCAGAAGCCCCTATATGCTGCTTCAAAGGTATACATACTTTTTCAGGATGCAGCTCTGCCACTGTATTGTCTATCTTCCTGTCATACTTTGCCATGCATACTCTGCCAATCAACCTTGATTGCGGTATCTTTCTGAAATCCCTCATGGCTGTATTAGAGGAATCTATCCTGGAATCCATGAACTTGACACCCTTACTTCTTAATTTGTTTTTAAGATATATATTGACCTTCCTGGGGGATAGTCCCATAGGACATGCATACAGCTCACATATGCCGCACTCGCAGCATATCAGCGCTTCATTATATATGGCAGTGTCAAAAGCCCCCATTGCTATCGACCGCATTATCCTATGAGGCCGCAGCTGATGTCCTATAAGATATCTCGGACACATTTCTGTACAATAGGAGCATTGTATGCACGCAGATTTTGCCTGGTTTACAATATGCTCGATAGGCATGGAATCCCTCTTGACGAGGTAATGATCCGCAGGAATTATAATTATCCCGCCGTCGGTTTTAGTGATGTATCTGTTTTCTACCTGCTGCCTGTCAAGCAGCTTCCCCATCATCGGGCCGCCCATTATGACACTGTAGTCCCGTAAATCCGTGCCTCCTGCAGCCTCAATGCATTCAGAAACTGACGAACCCAGAGGGGCCTTGACTATGACCGGCTTTTTTACTTCACCGTTCACAGTCACATATCTGAAGGTCACAGCCCTGTTATTGACAGCTTCTGATACATTGAAAACCGTGTTTATATTTATAACAACAGTACCGACACTTAATGGGATTCCTCCGGGTTCCACCGTTCTCCCGGTGACTTCATAGACAAGTATCTGTTCATCCCCCGCGGGATATATTCCATCCATATAGAAAATTTCAGCTCTTGCACCTGTTTTCTCTATGGCTTCCTTTATACTATCTGCTTCATTCACATATTTTTTTTTCAAGGCGAATATTATACGGGAAGCTCCGACACTATCCCCGATCAATTCAGCAGCCGATACAAGCTGGCTGCTCATATTCCGCATCAGGTACTGGTCGCTCTTAAGCAGAGGCTCACATTCAGCACCATTTAAAATCAGATATTCCACCTTGCAATTCAGCTTTTTATGTGTAGGGAACCCGGCTCCCCCTGCACCTACAACCCCTGCCTCGTAGATCTTCCTAATAAGCTCCATGGATCTCACCTCACAATATACCTATGGTACTGCTCTTTCCACCTCTACAGTGTCGATTATGCCGACTACGGTAGCGTCAATAGGAGTGCCGTCCTTGTTCAGCACTTTCCTTGCGGAGCTGCCAGTTGCAACAAGCACTGTCTCACCTACCCCGGCACCTATGAAATCTGCAGCTACAAAAGTGGAACGCTCTACATTCGTATAGTAATCAATCGGCTTGATTACCAGGAGCTTAAGCCCGTTAAGCCCCTCATCCTTTCTGGTTGCCCAGACGTTTCCCACAACTACTCCGATAAGCATCCATATTCCTTCTTTCAGTGCTGTTACTCTCTTACTATCCTGATCCTGCCGACCTTTGCGGAATCAAGGGCCAACGGTGTGATTATCGTTTTCCTGCCTATTATTATCTCTCCGCAGCCATCTCTGACCAGAGTCAGTATATCCTGTTCAGTCATGATCTTTTTTTCTAACCTGCGGCTTTTTGAAGTCTCCCCTGCCGCTGCACACTGCCTGGCAGTATCAGCCTTATGCCCTGCCTGCTGGAGCATTTCCCTGAATTCTGCTTTGGTTACCACTATGAATTCATAGTCATCCAAATCCTGTTCCTTTTTGTACATTTCTGTATCACATAGCCTGAACCCACTGCTTTCAAGCATACTGCACAGGTTTTCCAGGCAGGCGCCCCGGAAGCTTCCGAGCATAAGGACCTTTTTCCTTCTCTCAAAGGCCTCCAGCCGCTCCTTCACCTGCTTTGTAACCAAGGAAATCAGTTCATCAATTTCCATAACATCACTTCCTTTTTACCTGCAATTCATTGCTATCCCGATAGGTGTGACCAACAGCGGATTATACGGCTTCATGGTCGGGATTCCAGTCTCTTTTTCAATTATGGTCTCAATCCCATCCATACAGCAGGTTCCACCTACAAGATATATCCCTTCGATCTTGTACTGATGTGTATGCTTTTTTATTATAGAAGCCATTTTCTGTACTACGGGCACAACCAGCGGGAATATTTCCCTCTGTCTGCCCCTCTGCTTTTTCAGTTCTTCGGCCTCCTCGAACCTGATCTTATAATTTCCTGCGATAACCAGTGTAAGGTGGGTTCCACCTGTTGGTTCATCAGCAGTATAGACCACCCTGCCGTTTTCGAAGACCGACAGGCCTGTTGTTCCTCCCCCTATATCCACGACCACTCCGTTTTCTATATTGAGCACAGAATTAGCTGCCGTTGGTTCATCCAGTATCGAAGTAACCTCCAGGCCTGCCCCTTCAACAACATATCTATGGGTACCGCAGTCTCTCTCCCCTGTCCCGGGCGGAACGGCAATAGCAGCCCTGGTGAGCTCCACCCCAAGTCTTTCCTCTATTTTCTCCTTAAGCCGCTTAACGATGGCTCTTGCTCCTGTAAAATCAACTACCAATCCGTCCTTCACCACCTGGGCGAATTCCATTTCACAGGCAACGGGATTCATCTCTCTATCCAGCACTACCAGCACAATATATGCCGTTCCCAGGTCAACACCGACAATAAGCTCTTCTGCTCCGCACCTTGCTCTGTGCTGCAGCATGGTATCCTCCACCTGTTTTATATAGTTATTGGCATTAGTAAAATCTATCATTTCATACATCCTTCGCCAAAGCTTCGGCATATGCTGCAGACTGTACCGTCAGTATAGCCTGATGCATTGGCTTCATCAAAATCGATGTGCATACTGAGGGAATAACTATCACTTACTCTGACCAGAACATCCTCAAATACCAGCGGTCTTTGACCATGGATCCTTACACTGACCTGCTGCCCGTCATGTACCTTGAGATGCTCCGCATCCTTATTCTTCATATGAATATGTCTTTTCGCTATAATCACACTTTCCTCTCCCTTGACCATTGCATTTGGGGATGCTATAAAAACCGTCCCGCTTCTCTCAAGGTCTCCTGAATCCCTTACAGGCAGGTCAATGCCCAATGTGTGGGAGTCGGTGCGTGTTATCTCGACCTGTGTCTTCCTTCTAGGGGGTCCGAGTACCGCTACTCCGCTTATTATGCCTCTGGGGCCAATTAGCATGACCCGCTCCTCACACTGGTACTGTCCGGGCTGGGACAGCTCTTTCTTTTTAGTAAGCTCATAACCATGCCCGAAAAGCTCTTCAACATGCTCCTGCGACAAATGTACATGCCTGGCTGATACTTCAACAGGTATCAGATATTCCTTCAGCAATTCTTCCTTTACCCTCTCCGTTATGAGATCAACAATATCCCTGTTCATTTCGTCACCTACCTGTAAGCTCCGCTTAAGTACTTCAGCATCATTATATAAACACCGCTGCTTAACCTGTTTAATGCTTTTATGATATCCTCCCTGTCTATCCCGTCATCTTTCCTGAATGCTGTAACAGCACATGTCTCCACTTCCCTGATGTTACTTCTCAGGGCGTTCAGCTCCAGGGCAAGCTTCCCCATGCCATACTCAGGCAATGCATGCTTCATATTGAAGTACTTAGCCGGATTATGGGATTGAGTCCTTAGTTCCTCATCCTCCAGGCCTATAAGCTTTATTGCCGGTAACTTCTCTTCGAGGACCTCACACCTCATAATGTTCCTTACGTATTGAAGCACCTCGTCGAGCTCACGGACAAGTTTATCCGTTTTATCGGCCGCAGCCTCTGCCTGCAGCAGGAGTATGCTGGACTGAAGACTGTCTATTGCCCCTCTGAGCACAATTCTGGGATGATTCTTGTAAACAAGCCTCTTTCCATATAATTGAGTCATATATTCAGGTTTCTCATTCATATAACATCCGGCATCTGCAAATACATACCTGGCAGGCAGCTTCTCCTCATTTCCTGTCTGTGGCTGCATAAGTTCGATTTTCGTATTCTGCTCCTCAACTACCAGCTCTATTTTCCTGTCCTTAAGGTACTGCCTTGCCGACGGGGTTATCTTGGTACCGGGCTTTACAACATATTTGTCCATACTTTTGTTTCTTATTTCAGCCCTTAATGATGTCTCTGTGATCAGGCCCACGCTCTCACATCCTTTTAAAAAGGTATGGACATCGGATCAGAAAATTGACCCGATGAACCCATTATCCTTCAAGTTTTGGCAGTATCAGCTCTACTTCACTGTGAGGCCTTGGAATTACATGGACAGATATCAGTTCCCCTACCCTTTCGGCAGCTGCGGCACCTGCATCGGTAGCTGCCTTGACTGCACCTACGTCTCCTCTTACCATTACCGTCACCAGTCCTCCGCCTACATGAACCTTTCCTATGAGAGATACATTTGCAGCCTTGACCATGGCATCTGCAGCCTCAACAGCTCCTACCAGACCTTTGGTTTCAATCATTCCCAATGCGTTTGTATTAGTCATTTATATATCCTCCTTTTATTCACTCACTCAATTTATATAGATCCTTCAATCTCCTAAGAACAAGACTTGTGATCCTGTCAATATTCATGCCGGACAGCCCTTCATCCTGAGCCGGAACAAGCTCTTCCGCCTCTTTTATGCCACAGGCCGCTCTCCTTATATTTATAAGATGCATTACGCTTATATTGTCCGATGTCGCACTTCCCCCCAAAGTACCGCAGCCCAATGTAAGGGAAGGTACAAGCTTTGTAGTGGCTCCAATAGCGCCCAGTGATGAGGGTGTATTGATAAGCACCCTGGAGACGGGCTTCCTCAGAGCAAACTCCTTTATAACCTTTTCATTGTTTGAGTGGATCACCAGTGTGTGACCCATTCCACCGTACTTAAGCAGTTCAATGCATCTCTCGCAGGCTTTCTGCCAATTTTCCTCACTATAGAAAGCAAGTATAGGTGAAAGCTTTTCCATTGAGAAGGGATAATCCTTTCCTACTCCGGCCTGCTCGCATATAAGGGCTCTGGTCCCATATGGAACCTTGATCCCTGCCATTTCAGAGAGCCTGACAGCAGACTGGCCTACTATCTTTGAGTTCAGTCCGCCTCCCGGCTTTTGCACAAGCTTTGCCAAAAGCTCCATATCCCTGCCTTCAACAAAATATGCACCCTGCTCTGCAAGCTCCTTCCTTACTGCATCCTTTATACAATTCTCCGTAACAACAGACTGCTCTGATGAACATATGGTTCCATTGTCAAAGGTCTTGCCGGCAAGTATCCTTTTGACTGCAAGGGGAATATCCGCACTTCTCTCAATGAAGGCCGGAACGTTTCCCGGGCCTACCCCCAGTGCCGGAACACCCGAGCTGTAGGCTGCCTTGACCATTGCCGAGCCTCCTGTTGCAAGTATTATTGACGAAAGCTTCATAAGCTCCTCAGTGCCTTCCAGGGTAGGAACGGACATACAGCTAATGAGATCCTCCGGCGCTCCCACCTTACAGGCTATGTCTCTTAAGACAGAGACCGTCTCCATTATGCATTTCAAGGCCGAGGGATGAGGGCTGAAAACTATGGCATTTCCCGACTTAATTGCTATCAGGGTCTTGAATATGGCAGTTGAAGTCGGATTGGTGCATGGCACAAGAGCTGCTATCACACCTACAGGTGTTGCAATATCCATTATCCTGCTCTCTTTGTCCTCGTTAATGATCCCGACTGTCCTGAGGTCTTTAATGCTTTCATAAACAATCCTGCTGGCAAATCTGTTCTTCACTATCTTATGCTCATATACACCAAAACCCGTTTCATCGACAGCCAGCCTGGCAAGTCTCTCAGCTTCCCTTTCAGCAATCTCAGCGGTGCATCTTGTTATTTCATCCACTTCCTCCTGTGAGTACTGGCTGAATTTCTGCTGAGCTTTCCTGGCTCTGTCGACAAGGGTCCTGGCCTCTTGTACCGACAGCAGACTTATATCCTTTACCTCCATTTGCTATGACTTCCTTTCATGGTGCTCAAGTATTGCCTCAAGAAGCTCCTTACGTGTTGCATATTTAATGTGATTCCTTTCCATTTTTATTCCGTCAAGCTTCCTCGCCAATACTCTCAGCTCAACCACCTTCATGCTGCTCAGCTCTTCCAGATAGCCGAGGGTTAAAAAACTTCCATCCTCACATTCCTTTTCACTCTTTAGTGCTGTTTCAGTATTTCCCGAAGCTGCTTCGCATTCATTTTTTATCTTTTTCTTTTGAACAGCAGTGATATTTTCAGAACTACCCGCGAAAAGCTTTGCGGTTTCTGCGGCAGGTCTTGGTATCACATGAGCCGATATCAGCCGCCCTACCTTTTCCACTGCAGAACTTGCCGCCTCTATGGCTGCTTTTACTGCTCCCACATCTCCGGTAACCTCCACCATAACCAAACCACCTGTAACCAGTTCAAGCCCGATAAGCTTTACATTTGCTGCCTTCAGACATATATCGGCAGCTTCAACAGCACCTATATAGCCGAAGGTCTCTATCAATCCCAAAGCCTGACTGCTCATAAATTCTGCCTGTTCCTAAGCTAATACTTGGTGGCGTTTTCTGCAACATACTGGACTGCTGCAGCAAAGGCGTCACAGGCTGCCTTACATGCTGACTGGCTTCCGGTCAAAAGCCCTCCGCCAAAGTTGGTTTCCGACGGTGGTCCATAAAACGCTGCAAGCTTTACATCGGCAGCCTTCATTGCTGCATCAAGAGAATACATTGCCTCAAGGGGAGGTGCTATAAGGTATGCAATTGCCTCTCCTTCATTTATACCTGCAACCTTGGAGAGATATGAACCTGTTCTTGATATGCAGTGAGCATAATAGGGTATTGTGTTATCCTCATTGGCACTATAGAAGCAGCCGCCGTTTTCAATGAAATCGATTGCTGCATTTATTCCGCTCCTTACCTCGGCAGGATTGGGACCGGCGAGTATTCCTATAAATTCACCCACAAGCTTCGTATTGGCATTGGCTGAGCCGCCGTACATGGATCTTGCGTATACAACCTGGACATCTGCTTTTTTTGTAGCTTCATCAAGGGCAGTATAGGATACATCATCTATATCTGCCGATATAAGCCCCAGACTCTTTTGATGGGGTTCCAGCTTAAAAGCTTCCGCCAGCTCCGGATTAACGTTCGGTATGAGCTTTACTGCCAGAACAGTCGCACGAATAGGATCATTTTTCATTTACTATCCCTCCATTAAAGTTTTAGATCTATACCACTTGCTTTTTTCTCAAGCATCAGCTTTATGATATCGGCAATATGGGCGCCTGCCTCAACTGCCGGGGTTCCGCCTTTATGTATGTTAGATACCACTGTTCTTCTGGCCTCAGGCATATTCACCGTTGCTTTGTAGGCCATATATACCGACATGCTTTCTGCCGTTACAAGTCCTGGCCTTTCTCCTATCAGGACGCAGGTGACCTCTGCTCCGGTAGCCTCGGATATCTGATCCATGGCAGGAACCCTTCCGTATTTTACAAAGAACGGTGTCCCAACCTTGATCCCGTAGCCCTTGAGTCCCTGGATCATTGCTCCCAGGGTATCCTCCGCATTGGCCTCAATAGCTGTTGAGCTAAGGCCGTCGGATACATATATCTGTACCTGGGGATTCACTGTACATTTCTGTTTGATAATTTCCAGGTTTTCTTCATCGAATTTCCTTCCCAGGTCGGGTCGTGTCAGGAATTCATCCTTGCTTCCGCACATGGTTTTTACCGGGAATAGATTCAGTTTTTTCATGAACTCCTCCGACACATCTGTAAAAACAGCATCCATTGCTGCTGCATGATCTGCCCTGAATCTCAGAAGAGTTTCAGTCTTATACCTGGGTCCCGCTCTCCAGACCCCGATTCTTGCAGGAGTACTTTCCTTGATTTTCAGTAATCCCTCAAGCTTGCGGGGCTCAGGAACAAGCACCTGTTTCCTGAGATCAACTGCAGTAATGTCATTTAAGCAAGCTTCATCTTCACCCTGTATCGACTTGTCATTATTGCCGTCTATTCCGACACAGCCCTTCATATTTAAAGTCCCGCTAAGTTCAGAGAGAACCTGCTCGACAACCTTCTTTATTTCACTTTCCGAAATCATACTTTCACCCCTTATCAATACTATTATAGAAATATTGATGCATCTCCAGCCTTCGAGGTAAGTCTGCCGTCCTCTAGAAGTATTTCCATCCTCACAAGCCATTTGAAGAACTCCCCAGCAGGCTTTAATCCCAAAAGCTCTCTCAAGGTTGCATCGTCATGGTAGCTGGTATCCTGATAGCTCAGCATTACATCATCACCTACAGGAACTCCCATGTAATAGTTCGCACCTGCCATGGCAAGCAGCATGGTAGCTGTCTCCTGGTCATTCTGGTCTATGTTGGTATGGTTTGTATAGCATGGAGCCATCCCCATAGGCAGTCCCGTAAGCTTACCCATAAAATGGTCCTCAAGGCTTGCCCGTAATATCTGCTTCCCGTCATACAAGGTCTCAGGCCCGATAAAGCCGGAAACATTGTTCACCATAAAGGGCATATACCTTTTGGCAAAGCCGTAGGTCCTGGCTTCAAGGGTCATTTCATCGACTCCATGGTCTGTGTTCAATGACATTTCAGAGCCCTGGCCTGTTTCAAAATACATAAGGTTGGGTCCCGGTGCCATACCTTTGTGCTTTATAAGCTCAAAGGCTTCATCCAGCAGATCCCTGCTTATTCCGAAAGCTGTATTGGCATCCTCAGTGCCTGCCACACTCTGGAAAAACATGCATGCCGGAGCCCCTTCCCTTACTGCCTGCATTTGAGTGCTCACATGTGAAAGCACGCAGGTTTGGGTTGGGATCTTCCAATCATTCATGAATTTGTATATGGCATACAGAAGCTTTTTTGTGTTCTCTGCCGTATCCTCAACCGGATTGATACCTATCACCGCATCTCCGCAGCCATAGCTCAATCCTTCCATAATTGATGCAAGTATGCCTTCCACATCATCGGAGGGATGGTTAGGTTGAAGCCGGAAGGAAAGGGTCCCCGCCTTGCCTATTTCATAGTTGCACTTTCCCGTTATCCTTATCTTGCTGGCGCCATAGACCAGATCCATGTTTGACATCAGCTTTGCGACTCCTGCTATCATTTCAGAGGTCATTCCCCTGCTGATCCTCTTTATCTGCTCCCCTGTGGTCCTGTGGTCAAGTATGTATTCCCTGAGATAGCTTACAGTCCAGTTTTTTATCTCACTGTATATGCTCTCATTGACAAGCTCATCAATCACCCTGGTAACCTCATCCTCTTCATAAGGAATCGCAGGGTTCTTTCGTAAATCTTCAAGGCTAAGCTCGCTTAGTACTGTCTTTGCGGCAATTCTCTCGGAAACAGTGCGGGCGCCTATGCCAAGCAGCATATCCCCGGACTTTTCTTCATTTGCCATGGCCAGTACATCTTTTATATCCTTGAATTGATATGTGGTACCAAAAAGCCTGGTTTTTAATTTCATCCCGGTACCTCCTCTATTATAGGAATATGGAGGCATCCCCTGCGATCTTCGTAAGCTTTCCCTTCTCCATGATTCCCCATTTTTCAAGCCACTGCTCAAATTCCCTGATAGGCCTCAAGCCCAGTAATTGCCTCAAGGTGGGAGATTCATGATATCCAGTGCACTGATAGTTGAGCATTATATCGTCCCCATGGGGTATGCCCATGAAATAGTTGCAGCCGGCTGTTGTCAGAAGCACTGCCAGATTCTCCACATCGTTCTGGTCGGCCTTCATATGATTTGTATAGCATGCATCCACACCCATCGGTATGCCGGTAAGCTTGCCCATGAAGTGGTCTTCCAATCCTGCCCTTATTACCTGCTTGCTGTCATACAGGTATTCCGGTCCTATAAAGCCAACAACCGTATTGACCAGGAAGGGGCTGTAGCGTTTTGCAAAGCCGTAGCACCTTGCCTCAAGGGTGACCTGGTCTGCGCCGTGGTGTGAATCTGATGACAGCTCGGAGCCCTGGCCGGTTTCAAAATACATAACATTTGGTCCGGTGCCGGTTCCCTGTTTCAGACAGAGCTCCCTGGCCTCATCCAGCATTGCAGTTGATATGCCGAAAGCCTCATTCCCTTTTTGTGAACCTGCTACGCTTTGAAAGAAAAGATCACTTGGAGCGCCTCTCCTTACAGCTTCCATCTGTGTTGTCACATGTGCAAGCACACAGATCTGAGTCGGAATCTCCCACTTCCGTTTCAGTTCGTCAAACTTACTTAATATCTTGATTACATTGTCTACCGTATCCTCAACAGGGTTCAGCCCTATTACAGCATCACCCACGCCGTAGCTAAGGCCTTCCATTATAGCCGTTACCACACCGTCTATGTTATCCGTCGGATGATTGGGCTGCAGCCTAGCCGAAAGAGTACCCGGCAGTCCGATGGTAGTATTGCAGTGGGCGCTGACTCTGATTTTGCTGCCCCCGTAAATAAGGTCCAGATTTGTCATGAGCTTCGCAATACCTGCAATCATTTCACTGGTCAGGCCTCTGCTTATCCTTCTGATCTCATCACCGGAGGTATTGTCATCCAGTATCCATTCACGCAATTCCGAAAGGGTCCAATTTTTTATCTCATTGTAAATGGACTCATTCACTGCATCCTGTATTACTCTTGTTACCTCATCCTCTTCATAGGGAACTACCGGGTTGTTTCTCAGGTCTGCCAGTATAAGATTGCTAAGTACTTCCTTTGCTGCAATTCTCTCCTCCATACAGGAGGCTGCTATGCCTGCAAGCTTATCTCCCGTTTTCTCTTCATTTGCCTTGGCTAAAACTTCTTTTACGCTCTTGAATTGATACATGTGACCAAAGAGTTTTGTTTTAAGCCTCACTTACTTTCACCTCTCACTTAAGAATTGAAGACCAATGTTTTGATTATCACGGGAACGACACGACCCCCTGCCAAAGGCTTTCCGATGTCAATATAGTCACCGTTTTCGACCTTTATGTCATCGATGCATATGACATCCCTCCCATAGCCCAAATGGCTGTAAAGCGTCTGTCCCAATGCTTTCGCCATGTCATTCTCAATAACTACGATTATTGGGAGCCTGGTCTTTAATAAGTCCTCCATTCCCTTTATTACTTCTCCTGCTATTTTTCCTACCTGCCTGAAGCTCGGATTCTTCACCCCCTTTATTGCCAGTGCTATTTGTTGTTCCTCCCCTCCATTGTTGAACCACCTGATTTTTTCCTTTACTCCCTCTGCCAGCAATTCGTAATTCCTGTCTTCATCCTTAGCTGATACCCTGAGGATCGGTATGTTTTTCATAGGGAAGATATCTCTTGTATAGTTGATTGTACTTCCGCTTATATCCACTGTATGAGTTCCCGCCCCTATTACCGTGGCTCTGATTGTCTCTGCCGGGACGAATATCTCAAAGCTTTCAGCTATTAAGGACTTACTTATCGACTCTCCAAGCAGTATCCCGATGTCCCCGAACCGGAAAAAGCCATTTGCTGCACTTCCGTATATATAATCAGCTACTCCCCCTGAAAAAGAGACGCAGTCAATTCTGTAATCCCGCCTCAGGTCTTTTGTTGTAAGCATATAAGGCAGCCAGGGACTTTTCGCTGTGATCCCAAGTACCTCTTCAAGTATTCGGGCCATTCTCTTTGTAATGCCTCTTATCTGCTGTACCGCTATTTCCTTGCCCCGTACTATATCAACTCCCATTTCCGATGCAAGCCTTTCTATTTTGGGAGCAATGTATTGTACCTTTAATGTACCTTCCTCCAGCCTTATAAGCCTTCCCCCTATATCAAGGCAGCAGGTGTCGATTACCTCTCCATCTCTGAAGACAGCTATATTTGTTGTCCCTCCGCCTATATCCAGGTTTGCAGCTGTTTTTCCGGTTTTCTTTGAAAACCCATGGGCGCCTGCGCCTTTTCCTGCTATTATGCCTTCCAGATCGGGACCTGCGGTAGTAACCACAAAATCCCCTGCCAGGCTGCTCAGTGTCTCCATTACCTGGCTTGCATTATGCTTACGCGCAGTCTCCCCGGTAATTATCGCAACACCCGTCCTTATGTCCTGGGGTTTTACTCCGGCTTTTTTGTATTCCCCCTGTACTATGGCCTTGAGCTTAAGTCCGTCGATTTCTGTCTGGGACAAAAGCGGGGTAAAGTAGATGCCGCTTCTGTAGATCACTTCCTTGTCTATGATACTGATCCTCGGAACTGAAGTGACCGAAGCCGTATTTTCAATCTTTATCCTGCTGAAAACCAGTTGTGTAGTAGAGGTGCCGATGTCGATACCGACACTCAAAATACTCTCAATCAATGCTTCACCACCTTTGATGGTACTTTTATGCACTAAAAAAGCAGCCGAAGGAATGCATATTCATCCGGCTGCTCTGCCTTTTAAAGAAACACGGCGCTGTGTTTCATTTATTCATTTTTAAAGTCAAATACTATTTTAGTGCCCCTTGTATTTGATTCAATGTTCAAGGTTCCATAGAGCTTATCCTTGACAATATTCTTCACTATACTGAGTCCAAGACTTCCCTGCCTCACCGACCTGATATCGAAGCCTACGCCGTTATCGATTACCGATACGCTGGAGTACATGATCCCTCTTTGTATCTGTATGTATATACAACCCTTGTTCCTGTTGCTGAAGGCATACTGCAGGGAGTTCTGCAGCAGTTCATTCACCACAAGAGCTATTGATGTGGCTTTGTCGGAGTTGATCTTGAAGCTATCACCCTTCACTTCTATTTTTATGTCCTTGTTTGGAGCCAGACCATACTGGGCATTGCTTTCCATGATCTTTGTCAGTATGGTTTTTATGTCCACATCATCCACTCCATTCTGTGCCAATATTTCATGGGTCACTGCTATACTGAGTATCCGGCTTATGCTTTCATCGAACATCTTCTTGACTACATCATTCTCTATGCGTCTTGACTGCAGCCTCAGAAGACTTGCTATAGTCTGGAGGTTATTTTTCACCCTGTGGTGTATCTCCCTTATTGCAAAGGACTTGAATATCAACTCTTTTTCTTTTTCCTTTACCTCTGTTATATCCTTTATCAGCATGCTGAGCCCTACCAGTTTTTCTTTTTTACGGGATGTGGCATATTTTATCTGGAGGGACAGCTTTCCGACATTCACTTCTGAAATATTGAAGGGCTGCTTTTTTATTACCTCGTCAAGGGTGCTGCCGTCAAGCACCAGGTTGTTGAAATTCATACCCACGATACTATCCTTGTACCCCAGCTTCTTATATAATTCATCCGCAACAGGATTGGCATAGGTCGC
This sequence comes from Clostridia bacterium, assembly GCA_035627615.1. Lineage (GTDB taxonomy): Bacteria > Bacillota > Clostridia > Lutisporales > Lutisporaceae > BRH-c25. Next base: position 39,603 of record DASPLL010000047.1, on the reverse strand, counting down.
TATCCCGTTTCCATCGAGCATTACAATGGCATCATTAAGATGATTGGCTATGACATTTTCATTATCCTTGTCCCGGAAGGTCAGAAGCGTTTCAGTAAGCTGCTCTGCAGTCTCGGCCAAAATCTCCATATGCTTATTCTGATTCACATCCTGGGTTATATCCTGCTCCATTATCAGAACACCGATTATTTTCCCCCCGTCATTCTTAATCGGCACTACATTCTGCTTGACTGCCATATTTTCCTGTGTTATTGCCTTCAAATCCCTTGTGGCCATGCCGATTTCAAGAGTCCTGAGGGCTGCAGGCTCATTTTCCCTCAGAGCGAATTCACCGACAACAGTATATTTGTACATGGAGGGATACATTGAAGGTTTTGCTTCTGCTACCACTATTGCAACATTGGGATCTCTTGTGATGCAGTCAATGAACACATCCGCCCTTACCAGATCGGCTATGATCGGCAGTATGTCTGCAATCCTTTCAAGCTTTAGAATATCCTCGTCGGATAAATCCGTATGTGTCCTGCACAATTCCCTCAACATCGTTCTCTCTCCATTTCATTTCATTAGCTGCCGCCAAGTATTATGGCATCGGCGATCTTCACCATTGAGCACCTTTTATCCATACTCAGCTTTCTGAGTCTGCTGTAAGCCTCTTCCTCAGAGATCTTCAGCTTCTTCATCAATATCCCTTTTGCCCTTTCTATTATCTTCCTGGATTCCAGATCCTCCTTGATCTTTGCTGCATCATCCTTTATGCGCTTTATCTCTTTACCCTTTGTTATCGCGACTTCTATAGCCGGCAGCAGGCTCTTTTCCTCAATCGGCTTTATCAGGTACCCCATTACTCCGGCATCCTTTGCCTGCTCAACAAACTCATTTCCGCTGTATGCCGTAAGAAGGACCACAGAATCTGCAAGACCTTCATTCATAATTATTTTGCTGGCTTTAATACCATCCAGCAAAGGCATTTTCACATCCATCAGTACCAGGTCAGGTCTGTGCTTCCTGCAAATCTCTACTGCGTCAAATCCGTCAAAAGCTTCTCCCACAACATCATAACCAACCTCCCTGAGCATCTCGCACATATCCATCATTGTAATAGGCTCATCGTCGGCAATTACTATCGTTTTTCCCATGGGTCCCCCCTCCTTTCGAAAGGTTAAGACTATATGCAGACACACATTCTCTATATAATCTATATGCTCGTCTGTCTTCTTTATTCCAGCAATTTTCTCAATGCTTCAATTCCTTCCCCGGTTATGGAACTGGTAGCATATACAGGCTTTGCCCCTGATATTTCAAGACTTTTTACAGCCTCAGGCACCCTGCAGCCCTCTGAATCGGTCTTTGTTATTACTCCAATGACAGGCTTTGGAAAAATACCGGCAAAACCGGGCGGGAATATGCAGGCTTCATCGGTACAGGCTTGCACCAGCGCGATTATATCGCATTCCGCCGTAGTTACGATCAACGCCTTATAGAACAGCCTGTTTTCTATATATTCACCCGGAGTATCTATCATATTGTCATGAAATTCTATTACCTGTGTTTTTCTGTAAGCACCATCAAGCTTATTGACTGCTTGTACAAGAGTGGTCTTGCCGCAGCCGGACCTTCCAATTAGCATCATTCTTTTCATAACCGGTCTATGATCTGGTAATACTTGCAGGAGCAAAAAGAAGCACGTCGGACAATAATGTCAGTACTGCCTTTAACGCGGCTTCGACGCATGAAGTGTCTCCGGTTATAACAAGAGAGCCGCTGAACCTGTCGACAAACCCTATCTCGACATTGGCTGCCTTTATTGCCGTGTCTGCTGCAATGATCGCTGCTTCGCTGGGTGTTATCGTCAGTATGCCTATTGCATTTTTGCTGTCCTCTGCAAGGCCGAGCTTTTTGTACAGGGTCTTCTGTGGCTTGGCTATAAGATGTGCCAGCGTTACCTGTTTGCCAGGAACATATTCCTGTATTACCCTCTTTTTCTCTTCAGTCATGTTACCCCTCCAATCCACCCTAAAAAAATAGAGCTCTCCAAGAGAAATCTTTTCTCTTAAGAAGCTCCGTTGCTTCATTGCATGATTTTATAACTAATATATTTGAAATTTTTATGGATATGCCTGGAATTTTATGGGTTATATATTTTTCTTAGAATCGTCGTGCCGTGTACTAATACTTAACAATGATAATTATTATCGGGCTCAAACCCAATATTTGCACATATTTGAAGTTTGACAGCCAAATATCAATCTTGTATCATAATAGCTGAATAAATGAGATATGGAGGAAATATCTATGAGATCACAAAAACTTATTACACTGGCTCTTGTTGTTGTACTTGTACTGAGCCTTGCAGCATGCAGCTCAAGTGCACCTGCAGCAGCTGAACCGGCAGCTCAGCCTGCAGCAGCTGAACCAACTGCTGCACCGACAGAAGCACCTGCAGCTGAACCTGCTCCAGCAGCAAGCGGCTTGAAGGATGGATCTTACACAGCAGCACAAGACAAGTATGACGACTATGGCTGGAAGGGACAGATTACCATTGAAGTAAAGGAAGGCAAAATCAGCAGCGTTGATTTTGACTACGTAAACAAGGACAATAAGTTGAAATCAGAAGATCAGGGCTACATAAAAGCAATGGAAGACAAGACAAAGGTTAACCTTGCAAAGGCTATGGAAGAGCTTGAAAGCTCATTCCTCAGCAGTCAGGATGCAGCAGCTGTAAATGCAGTAAGTGGTGCCACAACTACAAGCGATGATTTTAAAGGCTTGGCAGAAAACGCACTCAAGGGCGCAAAATAAGTCAATATAAATCCTAAAATAAGCAATAGGGACGGTTTGCTTCTCGATTAAAGCAGAAAGAACCGCCCCTATTGCTTTCAATTATCCTGCAATAAGTTTATCTCTCTTAAGTATATGTTCTGTCAACCACATGCTTAAGAAGTCCACAAGCTCCAAAAGTGACTCCTTTTGATTCCCATCTATACTATCAGAATTATAGCTGTCAATTTTTTCAATAAAATCAGCATGGGCTACTTTCTGTGACAGGATTCTCTTGTATCCTATACTATCCATGTACTCTTCTTCATGATTAAAATGATACCTGGTATAATCCTTCAAATCATTTAATACCTTCATTATGTTGTCGTACTTGTCCGGTATGAATTGGTTAGTCAGCAATTCATAGCATTCATTCGCTATTGCAAACAGCCTGGTATGCTCTTCATCAATAAAATCGATCCCGGTAAAATATTCCGGTTTCATTTCATACATACTTATCCCTCCGTTGAAATAAGGCGCCAAATACTGTTGTCAGACTTGTTACCGGAATTATCTCCAATAATCGGCTGAACTTCAGGCCTGGCACCTATTTTATTTTTCTTATTATTTACTTGCCGAAATATCTCTTTAAAAGCCCTGCAAAGCCTGCACCGTGTCTTGCTTCATCCTTGCACATTTCATGGACTGTATCATGAATCGCGTCGTAGTTGAGCTGTTTTGCCCTTGTTGCCAGCAGCTTCTTTCCGCTGCAGGCGCCGAACTCTGCTTCAACCCTCATTTCCAGGTTCTTTTTTGTGTCGGCTGCCAGAACCTCACCAAGAAGCTCGGCGAACTTTGCCGCATGTTCCGCTTCCTCAAAAGCATATCTCTTATATGCCTCTGCAATTTCCGGATAGCCTTCCCTGTCTGCCTGGCGGCTCATAGCCAGGTACATGCCTACCTCGGTGCATTCGCCCATAAAGTTTGCCTTAAGTCCTTCATAAACCTCAGGATCTATATCCTTTGCCACACCTATTCTATGTTCGTCCGCAAAGCTCAGCTCTCCCTCTTTCTTAACAGCGAACTTTTCCTTCAGCGCCTTGCACTGTGGGCAACTCTCCGGCGCCTCCATTCCCTCATGGATGTAACCACAAATTGTACATACAAACTTTATCATTTAATTTTCCTCCTTATATTAAATTATTATTATTTAATAATTATTATTTACATATATAAATTTACCATACACTTATAATTTTGGCAATAGGTTTTTTTATTATATTTCCAAAAAGGAGAAAAGGACAGAGCACCTGTCCCTTTCTCCTTTTTCCATGCTTTATTCTTCTACAGCTCTCCCATATACTCAAGCAGCCTGTACAGCACCACTGCCGCTTCCTGCCTTGTAGCGCTGCGCTTCGGTTCGAACCTGCCGCTGCTGCCCGTCGTTATCCCTGCCTTTGCGGCAAAATATACTGCAGCCTTTGCATAGGCCGAAATATCCTCATAGTCTTCATAGATATTATTGAAGCTTTCATCCATGCTCTTTCCGTTTTTATATTGATACAGCCTGTATGCCAATACTGCCAGCTGCTCCCTGCTTATCTTGACATTGGGTCCAAAGCTGTTCTCTCCAATTCCGGTGACAAGGCCCAGTTCATAGGCTGTCTCTACCGAATCGGCGTACCAGGAGCCTGCGTCTACATCTGCGAAGGTGCCTTTGCTCTTTGAAAGCCTTCCGTACAGGGACCTTACCAGCATGGCGACAAACTCAGCTCTTGTGATGCTGCCTTCAGGGTTATAAGCCGTATCCGTCACACCGTTTATCAATCCCCTTGAAGCCAGGATCTCCACTTTCTCTTTTGCCCAGCTGCTTGTGATATCCTCAAAGTGTACATCCTTCTCAAAAGCAGCATAGGTGGAAAAATGTCCTGTCCTGAAGGTCACTGTACCTTCCGGTTCATCAGCTACGCCGCCCACGGGCTGCCAGCTGCCGGAAGCCTCATCATAAACACATACAATAACTCTTTTGCTGTTTCCTACTTTACTGCTGTCCAGAGGTATGGTGACTGTCAGTTCTGAAGCAAACTCCGTGACCGGCCTTTCTCCTGCCGTAATGGTGAAGTCGTACGCACCGGAGGATACCCTGCCGGGAGCCCCTGTATCTTTATCGCTCTCCGCAATGGTTATGGAAATGGAATTTCCGCCATTTCCCGTAAGGGAAGCCACAAGCTCCTCAGGAATGAATATGTCGCCTTTTCCGGTTACAATATTGAGGCCCGTATTATTTTCCGCAAGCTGCTTCAAGGCATCGGATGTCAGGTTCACCCGGACTTTTTCATCATTCCTGACTTCATCGGTCATATCCAGGGTAACCGCCCCGCCGCCAGCCTTCAGCCCTGCTATTGTCTGCCGGTCTATATCAAAAGCTGCGATGCTGCTTCCGTCGGCAGAAACCTGTCTGGATACCTTATAAGCAGGCTGACCTGATTGAGATACTGGTGAAGACTGCTGATTGCCGGGTATTTCTCTGTCTGAGCTGTCATTATCATTATCATTGTCATTGCCATCATTATCCTCATCATCAGATGCCCTGGCAGTCGTAAATTGAAGTACATAATCCTCCTGCTGGGCTTCGCCGCTTTCATTCATTACCGCGCCTTTTGGAATCGTAAGTTTATACAGGCTTTCACCTTCAAGCCTTGCTGCGGGATGGATGTACATCCATTCCCCGTCTATTGACAGAGAAGCAGTCAGCTTTTCCGAAGCGGCCCTGTACATTGTGATATCACCATAGTTAGGTCCGCTCAGCACTTTCTGATTGAACTGCATTTTTATTTCGGTATCCAATGCTGTGCTGCCCATCCCGTCACCGGGGTATGCAAATATTATCTCCGGACTGCTTGAGGTGATGGTAAAGCTCATGCTGTACGGGCCCTCCATTGTATGCCCGTAGGAATCTCCGACTGCTCCCGCCGGTACCGTAAGGTTATACCGTGTGCCATATTCCATCGGATTCAGGGGAGTTACCGTCAGGCTGCTGCCCTCCAGTGTCTTTTCAATATTGACATTGTTGAAATCATCATCCGTCAGCATAATTTTTTCAAATTCTTCACCTGGCTCCACATTCATGTTGAAGCTGAGGATCAACGGCTTTTGAAGCCCTACCTTCCCTTCACCGTTTGCCGGGCTGGCTCCCTCTACAACAATTGAAGCAGGCTCCAGTACAAATTCATACTTGTTATTATCCTCCGAATTCTCTGTAATCCCTTTAGGAAGCACAGCGTGGAGGCTTACATTGATTTTCCCTGCGGAAGACACAATCATGCTCAGGTATTCCTCCTCGCCGGGATTCAAGAGGTCAATTTCCCTGGTTTCCGCTATATACCCGTCCTGCCCCTGTTCAAGCCGGAGCTTGACTCCGGATAGTTCAATGCCTCCCAGGTTGGCAACTGTTGCTGTTATCAGGTAATCATCCTTTGCTATGTTGCTGCATGTTAGAGCGGTAATCGCAATATCCGCAACGGAAACCTTGTGATTCAGCGTATTGTTGCTGTCATCGGTTTCCTCAACTCCCGGGTCAGCCAATACAACAACATGGAGATCGTATTCACCCTTTTTTTCCTGAGCCACAAGCCATTCTATATTCATTTCCATGGAGGAGCGGGCAGGAACAAGCTTTTCTTTATCCACCCGGGCTATTTCTTTTCCGTCCTTTAAAGGATCCCCATCGTATAGATAGAGCCTGGCATTTTCTGTATAATCCCCCTGATTCCTGACAGTTACCGTTACTGTCTCCATCGTACCCGGCAGCGGAGTTTCGGCAGACAGCGAAAGCCCTTTCTCAGCATCCAGCGCCAGATCATGCACCAGGGTATAGGTCAGCATATACAGATCGACTTTTTCACTTATATTTTTATTCTCTTCCCCGTTAATTTCTTCAGTGATTATCTCCGACCGGGTATATGCGACACTAAGCTTCCCATCCTCTGTAAATGCAGGGCTGTAGGAGCTTACGTAGTCATTCCCTTCCGTCAGCTGCAGCTCCTCGCCCCAGGTACTGTTCTCAATATCGTATAAGGATGCGGAAAGACCGCGCACACCATCTTCGCCGATATGCCTGTAAACCAGCGCAACCTGTGGTGGTCCTGGATCTTTCTTCAAGGCAATCCCGTAATCACCTTCAACGCCGCTCAGGGCTTCCACGGTCTTGACTTCCCCCCCCAGTCCTTCCTTATACATTATACTCCCGTTCCGGTACCAGGTTATGAACCAGTCTCCATTATAACAAACCACCTTGGGATTGGAATCCGGCAGTTGATTATCTGTAATGCGTACCGCTTCTCCCCATGAAGCTCCTTTGTAAATCCTGGCAAAAATCTCACTGTCATTTTGAGTATTCTGGTTATTATCCATATCGAGGGTGTAAAGGAGCAGACCCTCAGTCCCATTCATTGTCACACTGGAGTTTACCACAGCAGGAAGCTTGTCTTCGATTATCTCAGGGCTGCTCCAGCTGCCTCCGTTCCATAATGAATAAACCAGACAGTCGGTTTCTTCTGAGTCTTCCGGCTTTTTACCAGCTTCCCCCTCTTCATCCTCAAAGCTGAACCCGAGCCCTTCAGACCTGGTCCAGACAAGCAGTGCCCTATCACCGTCGGTGGCCAGCTTCGGCGAATGGTCAAACTTTCCTTCCTCCTCAGCCAGCATGACATACTGCACAGCTCCTGCTCCAGCTTTATAGACACTTCCGGTTACACTGATCTCCGCATTTTCAGCAAAGGTGGCTATATCAGTATCCTCACCCATCGGCTGTTTTATATCCTGCCATGCCGCCAGTATTCCGCCTTCTGCCGCAGCTGCCGAAGGTTCAAAATCACCGGTTCCGTCCTGATCCATCCATTCAGGCTTCGACCATACGCCATCCTTCAATACAGAGTACATCATCTGCGTACGGTTCACTGCCGAACGTTCAGGGTTGTCATCTGTCCAAAGCATCCAGAGCTCATCACCGGCGGATACCAGTTGAACCTTGGCGTCAGGGTAAATATTATCCTTCATGACCTCGATCTGAGGGTTTTCATTATCTGAAACCGCACTTCTGAACATTGCAGACGCACTTTTCACAAACCGTGCCTCAGCTTCATCACCCTGTCCTCCGGTCTCTTCCCGGCTTCCGGCCAGCCAGCTGGAGCCTCTGTCCAGATAGTCCCTGGGGATTACGACAAACTCTTCATCGCTTGTGTACAGCGACTCCGTAATCGGCTGCCCCGCAGCAGAATACATCACCAGCTCCACTTTTTCCTTTCCATTGTCCCAGTGTTCCCCCACCAATTTCTTATTCATGAGTGTTTTTGACCATGCAAGGCATCTGGCCCAAATCTTGGCTCTAATATCCACTTCGGCCTGAACATATCCTGTTGGAATGTGAACCTCTGCAGGAATTGTTCCATATATTCCGCATCCGACACTGAGCCAGTCCGGCCCGGCCTGGAGCGTAACACCGACCTTGGGTGCTATTGTTATGATACCGCTGTATTCCCTTTTACTGTCAGGCCTCCTATCTATAATCAGAGTCCCTCCCACATAGGACCCCAGTTCAAGCGTCGCATCGACGCCTATGCCGACTTTGGGAAGCTCGTAGCCTCTTGTCCATTCGTAGCCTCCGTAACCCATTACATCAAATATTCCGCATAGTGTTTTCCACTCACCGGCATTACTGTCATAATAGAGGTAAAGCTCTACATACACATCTGCACTTACTTCATAACCGACAGACTTTACCTTGACCGCTTTTGTTGATTTTCCAGTTTTCTGCTTTTTTATTAATGAATGAAGCCCACCGCCGTTAAGCTCGAAGGTTACCCAACCATCCTCATCCATTGTGCCTTCAGCTACCAAGTTATTCAGGTTTATACCGAAGTTGACGTTGTTCATAAGCGGTATGCCATCAAGTATATCAGTTCCATTGCCCAGTATATCACCCAAGCCTATCATAGGCAGGGACATCTTGTACTTCCCGTCTTCGAATACGGTACTCAGCTTGAGGCCAAAATCCAAATATGGCTTTGGAATTACATTCACTGACAAATATCTCCATGGAGACATTGAGCCGTTTTTTGCAACCATGCGGGCTGCTAATCTGTCCCCCGCACGGAGCTTTTCGCCCGGATCGAATTCTATCCTGGGGTCCTCGGACTTCATAGAGAATTTTCCTGAATCTGTTCTCAGCTCGTAGTATCCGGGCTCGAGCCTGTCCCAGTCTCCGTCCACCCTGAAGGACAGCTTCCCCGTATTCACACCCTCTATAAAGGTAAATGTATTTTCTTCGGCAAATTCAAAATCTACGTTATTGATACCGGGCTTACTCCGTTTTCCCACCAGATATGCCGTTTTCCAGGAGCCCAGGTGGAAGAATTTTTCTTCTTTAAGTGTCCAGCCTTTTATTTTCAGCGTATGCCAGGCGTTGGTCTGCACATCTCCGACAAAATAGCAGTAGCCGTCCTCGGCATCATACCATTCTTTTACGGCGTCTCTGCTCACCCCGTCAACCTCTACAGCCAGAGTATCCGGTTCTTCAAAATACTCCGTCGTACCCAGGTCGTAAAGCTTTACTCTCATGGTTCCCTTAGCCGTGGCCTCGTGTATTGTTACAGGGGTTCTGAGGACTTTATTTCCCGTCAGACTAGTCCACTCAAATACCAGTTCATAGGTTCCAAGATACCCTTTCCCCTCATAATAGAAAGGAAATACATATTCATTATCATTGCTGCCGGCAGTTATGGTTTTGAAATTCTCTTGCAAAACGCCGTTCTTATACAGCATGACGCTTATATTTTCACCGGATATGAAGCCTCCGTTGCAGCTCAGTCGGAGCTTGTAAAGGCTGCTGTCACCCGTATCTTCCGTACTGTCCGTATATAGATATCTGCTCGACCCATAGGAAAATGCCAATGTTATATTTTTCGAGTCCATACCCTCTATGCTCACAGTCTGCTCCGTTTCATAGGAAAAACCCATATTATCCGTAAGCTTAAGCACAACATCGTATTCTCCCTCAGTATTATAGGTACATTCAGCACTGCTTTCCTCACTTGTATGGCCGTTGCCCAGATCCCAATGGAAGGAGGTTATTTCGTGGCCGGACTGTCTGAAGACGTTCTCAATTCCGGCTGCACTGAATATCATGGGCCTTTTGACCAGCCATACAGGGGTGGGATTTACCGTGAAGGAACCGGGTTCAAGCTTTTTGGCAGTGGTGAACTGGAATCTGAAAGCATCATTAAGACCGCCGCCGGCATTTTTATACGCCCCTGCCGGTATATTGACGGTATAGGCTTCAGAAGGCTTGAGCGCCTGTTTCGGCATAAGCGCCGCTTTTTCGCCCTTTTCTTCTGCCTTGAATGCCACCGGATTACCCTCTGAATCTGTAATTACTATGCTGTCAAATTCAGGCCCCCTGTTTACGGCAGACGTAAATTCAACTTGGATCGGCATATTTAAAGGTGCTCCCGGCGAACCGGCGGTTGACACGGGAGATATGCCTGCTCTGCTAAGTGCATTGGCTCCTGTCGTAAAGCTCATACTGAAAAACTCAAGTCCGGAGGGATCTGATGCCGAATAATAGGGTCCTGTAACAGTATAACGGGTATTTGGCTCCAGGGGTACATAAGGCTCCAGTATCAATCCTTTTTCCGCTGCATCCGGGCTTTTTACATAGGTCTTGATCTGGCTGCCCTTGTCATCCGTCAGCTTAAGCCTGCAATCCTTCGCTTTCACGATCCCGTTGAAATTGACTTCTATATTCTCCTGAACATCCACATCCTTTTGATTGTCAAGAGGATAAGTGCTTGTTATTTCAGATGCCTTACCGTCTGTCTCGGTCCGGAACCGGATGAGCTTTGGGTTGCTGACATTTTCAAACCTGTCGCAAACAGCCCCGGCCGGTATTGTTATTTCGTAGATCGTTCCCGGCTCCAAAATTTCTTGGATGTTTAAATATACTTTATTTTCATACAATTCTACATAGGAAGAAATCACCCTGCCGGCTACGCTGCGAATTGAAATATTCTGAAAGCTGCTCCCTTTGACTATATCTTTGAAGTTATAGCTGAAGGATATCGAAGGCCAGAGACGGACCTGCCTCTCCATATCCTGCGGAGCGGATGAAACGACCTCTATTTTATTAATCTGCTTCTGCTCTACATTAAAGGACAGTCTGAACTCTTCCGCGGGATTACCGGACATATCCGTTACGGCGCCTTTGGGAATGACCAGCTCGTTCAGCCCGGCGTCCATGTAGTTGATCGGTGTGATAATGAGCTCCTTCCCGCTGATTCCTGCTGAAATCTGCTGTATACCCGTGCCGCGCAGTCCGATGCCGAGAGTATTGTCTTCGGCAGCCGTCTGCGTCCCTCTCTTTATATCTTCATCAAAGGTCACCTTCAACGCTCTTGTGTTCCAAAGGACATCCGTGCCGTTGTTTTGCGGCGTGGTACCGGTTATCTCCGGAGCATCGGTGTCTGGCTTCTGAAGCACAACATACTCGATGGACTTGCTGGCATTAACGTCTCTTTTTGAAATGCAGGCGGTAAGCGTAACCAGCTTGTTCCCTTCCATGTATTTCGGCCTTTTGACAATGCCTTCGTTTGATATGATATCCGGATTATCGGAGGTCCAGGTTATTGAAGTTCCATGGTAGAGTGTTTTAGGCAGCGACAGGCTCTGTGTAATTGAGTATTGAGACCAGTTCTGTCCTAAAGTATGCAGTGCACTGAGCCTCTCCGTATCCGCCTTCACAGCCTCCTCATCTGTCAGATCAGCGGGCAGAACAGTCAAATAAAAGGCTTTCTGCAGGGATGCAGCTGTCCCCTTTTGTACTGTCGCTGTGAGTGTGATTGATTTCATTCCCTGGGTCCAGCTTGGCCTGCTGACCTTCCCATCCGTTGCCATAACAGTCGGATCGCTGCTTTCCCAGCTGATTGTTGCGCCCATGGGACCAAGAGAGTGAAGAATCAAGTTTCCGGTAATATTTTTTAAATCTACGTTCTTGTCAAGTATCTGTTTGTCGGTCAGCCATTCATGGTCAAGAGCTGTTGCTTCTGCATCGGTAGCTTCTGCAATGACATATATATCAAAACTCCTTACGAGCTTTTCAGAAGCTCTGCTTATTTCCGCAGTAAGGGTGACTGTCTGGTCTTTCTGAGCAAGGCTTGGACGTGTCACCTTTCCATCAGGTGCTACTATAGCCTCGTTGGTGGATTTCCATGAGATAACAGTACCTTCGGGTCCTTCCGTCAAAAGCTCCAGGTCTTGTTTTATACTATCCAGGCGACTGTTCCCGCCAAGTATACAGGTATCGGTAAGCCACGCATATGCAGCATACACCGCTTCAATATCCGTTGCCTCCAAAGCCTTGACCGTCACGACAAATTCCTTGTCAATAGACACTGTATTGCAGCGGATGGTCGCCGTCAGCTTTACTGCCTGATCTCCCGTTGTATAGGTAGGTCTTGCGACCTTGCCGATGCAATCGCCGTCACCTGCTATTTCCGGCTTGACGACATTATCATTACTGGATATCCAGCTTATTCTGCTGCCGTTTTCTCCTTCCAGGGGAAGCCAAAGGTTCCCTGTAACATTATCAAGGTCGGAGTTATCTTTCAGCAGCATTCCGCCGGTAAGCCATTCTCTGTCAGCAGCTGCTATATCCGAGTCATGCACCTTGACTGTAATATTGAATGTCTTTTCCACACTCACTGTTTCCCCGGCAGCCTCAGAATACTTCGATATTTCTGCTGTCAATGTGACTGATTTATCCCCTTCGAGGATTGTCGGCCTTGTAACCCTGCCTATGCCCTTGCCTCCCGCCGTTACCTCAGGCTTTACAATATCCTCATTGCTGGAGGTCCAGCTTATATCGCACCCGTTTTTGCCTGATGCAGGCAAATACAGGTCTTCTGTTATATTATCCAGTGCGCTGTTGTTTTCAAGTATCAATTCATCTGACAGCCAAATTCTGTCATACTCCACAATATCAGCATCGGATATTGCCAGGTTTATTTCAATCAAATCCGAAGCCCCTCCCTGTGCCACAGCCCTGACAGCGGCAGTGCCGGCCGCATCAGTACCCAATACGGCGGAAGCTTTCCCTTCCCAATCGGTTATTACCGTAGATGCATCCAGTGATCCGAAGCTGGTGGTAAATTCCACCGGTATACCCGGAACAGGTCCATACTTTCCATAAACGGCTGCGGTAACCGTACTGAAGGGCCGTCCTCCGGCCGGATCAGCGGAAAGCGCAATGCAGGATGCATCAATAAGGTCATATAGGTCGGAGTCAATGGGTGACGAATCATTATTGAAATACCATTCCCGTATTCTATCTATCTCTCCGGTTGCAGTATTATGCACATTGCCGGCGGAACCGGTGAAGCCTGCATACAAGTCTCTTATGACACCCGTTCCGTCAAGCTTGAATATATCCGTAAGGTCAACGCCGGCAATTGTGCCCGACGGCTCCGCAGGCCTCTCGGCATCAAGGGCCAAACGTATCTCCATTTCTTTTTCCGTTCCGTTATATTCAATCCATGCATGGTTCAATGTATCGTCCGGAGGGAAACCGATATTTTGGGAACAGAATTCTTCACCATCTATTAATACCTTTACACCGGTATAGGTGCCGCGTATGCCACCCTGCTCCGCCCAATAACTTGTCTCAAAGCCCACGCTCAAGCTTGGTTCTATGCCTGCGGCACCCAAAGCTTCACTGCCGGTACCGAATTTTGTATTGTCATCCGCCTGGAGCGTGAAGGTAAAACCTCCGTCACCGAGGGCATAACCCGGAGGCTCGACACCGTCATCGACACTGAAAATGAAAGCCGTGCTGAAAGACATATCCTCTTCCAAATGAATTTTGTTTTTGGTGAAAACACTCCCCCCGTTTTCTTTGCTCACAAAACGAATCGAAGCATCTTCAATGCTCACATCGCCATTAAGCAGCAAGCTGCTGCCTGCGCTGACGAAATCATCAAATGCGGCTGCCAAAAATGCATTTTCCCTCTTCCTTGCCACAAGCCCGAAGGACTTTTGGGACACAGCCTCCCCATAACGTATGGTTGCCTTAAGGGTAACGGGCGCATCCTCAGAATCCGGCCTTTTCACTCTTCCTATATAATGATGGTCATTATAAGGATATGTACCGCTGTCATAAACAAAGTAAAGTGCCGAAGTATCGGAAGACTCCCATTGGATGCTGCTGCCGTTGGGGCCTTCATCGTGCAGGTAAAGATCTGCCTTAACATCATCGGCAATGTTATTGCCCAGCACCCGGGCTTCGGTGAGCCATGCCTCGTCCATTGCCACCCGTTCCGAATCAGTGGCTACTGCACGGATCCTCAAGTCAAAAATCTTTTCCCGCACCACGGCTCCGCTGGTTATGGTTGCCTTTAAGACTATTTCCTGATCTCCCTTGGCAGCTGTCGGGTATGCTGTCACTTCTCCGATAAGATTATTTTTAGCAGGATCGGGATCGGCTTTCACGGCTAAAAATGTTTCGTTGGATGCTTCCCAGCTTATCACGCTTCCGTTTTGCCCTTCCGAAGGAAGATACAGGGTCCTGTCCATTTTAAGATCACTGAAATTTATGCCGCTGTAGTCTCCCCTGTTCAAAACAGATTCGCCCAGCCAGTTATAATCATCATTTACTTTCTTTTCATCCAGTGTCGGATCTACACTTTTAATGTAAAGGCTGAAAGTCTTCGCAGTATTTTCGCTCCCGTTGGATAATACAGCCTTAAGGATTGCCGAGTCGCCTCCCTGGGAATAGGGAGGCCTGGTTACCTTGCCTATATAACGATTTGCATTATCAGGATCAGGTATCACAGTCAATACTGTTTCATTGTCGGAGGTCCAGCTGATTGTACTGCCCTTTGGTCCTTGCAGCGGAAGAGTAAGGTTATCTGTTATATCCCAATATGTGTTCCATGCAAATTCATAATTGTTGCCTGCCAATACCAACTCAGGAGCCAGATAATCATAATCTTCCCTCAAAGCCGGGTTTTCTTCCGCAAGCTCAAAAGTGACCTCAACCGAGGCGCCGCCCTCACTCTCATACCCGCTGCCTTCGGTCTCCGCATTAATCCTGGCAGTACCTGACACATCCGAGCTTAAGGCGATCGTAGCCTGTCCCGAAGCGTCGGTGGTTTCCGAAGCAGAGTCCAGGACGCCGAAGGATGCCGCAAAGTTTACCTTAATGCCTTCAATCGGGATATCTCCATCATATACGGCTGCCGTTACCGAAGCCGTGTTTGAGCCTGAAAAATACTCGACGGCCATTCTGACAGTAGGACTATCCGCCGCATATACATGGGTTCCGCCGTATTGAAACGGCAAGCCGGTAATGATAATTACCAAAACCATGATGAAACTGACGGCTTTTCTTAACCTTTTCAAACATACACTCCCCTCTCTGTACTGATTCTGTTTTCCCGCTTAATCCCTCAGAGAAAATAAAATTGCGTCGATACCAAGCCTCAGCGGGAAATACTCCGGTTTTTCATCCGCAGCATCCCAATAGACGGATTTCTCATCGAATTTAACGCTCTGGAAGCATGCGAGATCACTCAGCCTGTGATAAGGCATGGTCCTGACCAACTTCTGCATATTGTAAGTGATACTGCTTCCATCATCAAAATCTATAAAAAGCTTGTAATCATCGCTTCCATGGACGCTTATGATTTTGCTCATGTTCCTGCCGCCTTTCCTGAAAATTATACATTCATCCATATTCCATTTTAAAGAAATTTTCAGTCCCCGTATATTACCCATTCGGGGTATTTATTGCATATATCATCCTTTCCAAAATTGGCATATGGTCATTTTTTTGGTATAATCTAAATGAATATGTGGATCAAGGAAAACATTTTGCGAAATGTATTGGAGGGGATGAGTTGAGAAACACCAGATTTTTAAAAAGGGCCCGGATCAACAAAATTCTGTCTGTTATTTATGATTACCCTCTTACTATTCTGGAAGCCCCTATGGGTTATGGGAAAACTACGGCAGTAAAAAGCTTCATTAAAGCAGAAGGCTTGAACCCCTTCTGGTTTACCTTCCCTGATTTGAGCAATTCGGAAGTAGCCTTCTGGAACAAGCTTTCAGATGAAATAATAAAGCTTGACTCTCAGGCAGGTCTTGCCCTGAAATCTCTTGGTATACCCTCCGATGCGCCGCAAACGGAAAAGGTTCTACAGCTCCTTTCCGATGCTGTTTCAGGCAAAAGCTTCCTCATGGTGCTTGATAATTACCAGCTGGCAAAGGATGAGAAGCTAAAAAAGCTGATAATGAGGCTTACCCTTGAGGAGCTTGACGGGCTGCATATACTGCTTATCACAAGAGACACCACCGATATCGAATTTGTCGAACTGCTCTCGAAGGGTCTATGCCATATCCTGTCACGGCAGCATTTGAAGTTCTCAAATGCTGAGATCGTGGATTACTGCCGCATGATGCTTGAAGACATAACCGATGAGGATCTTAATATAATATGTGAATATACCGATGGATGGATTTCCTTCATATATATTACCCTGCTGGGCTTAGAGAACGGGATTTCCGTGGGAATGAGCACTACACTGGAGGAAATGGTGGAAAAAGCATTGTTCGCGCCTTACGACAGGAGCACACAGGACTTTCTGCTGAAGCTCTCGATCATGGAGAACTTTACGCCGAAACAGGCTGAGCACTTAACAGGCTGCAGAGCTGCACCTCTGATATTAAAAAGGCTGAGTAAAGAAAATGCATTTGTTTTCTATGATGAAAAAAACAAGACCTATAATATTCATAGCGTTCTCCTTGACTTCCTCAGACTGAAGCAGAGCTTCTCGACGGAAGAAGCCGGCGCACTGTACAGCCGTCTTGGCGACTGGTATCTGGAAGAGCGGAAATTCCAGAGGGCTTATGGATATTGGAACAAGGCAGGACAGGGAGAGCGTATATTATCCCATATGAACAATCCCCAAAACATCCTTGATGAGCTGATTAAATTTGACGGTGCGGATAAAATGTTTGAGAGTACGCCGCAGAACATACTTTTCCGATATCCTTTTGCTTTTCTGCTTTATATCTTCCATTCCATGCTGAGGGGCAGGCAAAGCACTGTTATGGGATGGGCAGAGCGGCTTGATGAGCTGCAGCGATACTACGAGAAGCTGGATGGCATCGACGAAGGCTGCCGTAACCGTATCCTGGGTGAAACCATGATCGTCCGCAATTTCATTTACTTTAATAATTTTTCCGAAATGACAGCCTCCGACAAAGAGATTATCAGGCTCCTAAACGGCCAAAATTCATACCTGATGCTCAGGGAGTATATATTTACCTTCGGTTCTCCTCAATATCTCTACCTCTATTTCCGGAAGTCCGGCAGCTTTGAAAAGCTATCCTGCATGCTTGCCGAATATGCCGATTTCGCAAAATTCGCTAACGGGTGCGGCACAGGCAGCGATTCCCTGGCTCTTGCGGAATATGCCCTGGAGACGGGGGACTTTGACAAAGTGGAACAGAACTGCCTCCAGGCAATCGCAAAAGCGGAAACTATGTCTCAGCAGGCCATTATTGTCTGTGCAAAGTTCAGCCTTATAAGGCTACGCATCGTTCAGAACAGACTCAGTGAAGCCCTGGGGCTCTTATCACAGCTGCAGCTGGATATGGAAAAAATAAATCTGCCATTCCAGAATACATGCCTTGACCTGTTGAAAGGCTATGTTTTCGCAAGCATCTGCCAGCCGGAGCAGATTCCGTCCTGGCTGCAGATCGGCGATATAACAGCTGCCAGCTTCTACTCCCAGGGAGCTTCCTACGTTTACCTTGTCTACGGCAAAGCGGTGATGGCGTCAAAAAAGTACATGAAGCTGGAGGCCTTGACCGGACAGTTTAAGGAGTATTTCTCCATATACAGCAATCAACTGGGTTTCATACACAACCGTATATTCGAAGCAGCCGCCAGGTACGGCTTATACGGGACAGACGCCGGAGCGGCTGTCCTGGAAGCTGCGTTGAACGAAGCCAGAGCTGATAACATAGTCATGCCTTTTGTGGAGAGTTCGCCGCACATTATGGGAATGCTGCAGTTGATTACCCGGGACAAGCCCGGTGATGAATATCTGAACCGCATCCTTGAGCTTTGCCGGAAGTATGAGAAAACTATTCACGGACTAGCTTACCATTCAGTCCCTCTGACGCAGCGGGAAATTGAAATATTGTCCCTGGCAGCCGAAGGCTTGAGCAGAAAGGAAATGGCGGAACAACTGTGCATTTCCGAGGAAACAGCCAAGGTTCATTTAAAAAACATATATAAGAAGCTTGGAACAGGCAGCAAAATCTCGGCAATAAAAATTGCACAGGACCGCGGATATCTGGAATAGCATCCGCTTACCCACTGTCAGAAAATATTTTTCACCTCAGTACTCAATTCAAGACGTCAGGTGCAAAATATATATAATGCTAACAGAATATATAAAGATCGGGAAGCTTGTGAAGCTGCCCGCATAAGGAGAAGCAAATGGGAAAAACATTGGTATTAGCCGAGAAGCCCTCTGTCGGGAGGGATTTGGCAAAGGTATTGAACTGCAATCAGAACAGCAATGGATGTCTTATAGGCCAGAAGTATATCGTGACCTGGGCCCTCGGCCATCTTGTCACTCTGGCTGACCCCGAGGCTTACAACAATAAATACAAGACATGGAACCTTGAAGATCTTCCGATGCTGCCGGATAAAATGGAGCTGGCTGTTATAAAGGAAACCTCCAAGCAGTTCGGAATTGTGCGGGGCCTTTTAAAGCAGCCGGATATCGATGAGCTTGTCATCGCCACCGACGCAGGCCGCGAAGGGGAGCTTGTCGCCCGCTGGATAATAGAGAAAGCAGGCTTCAGGAAACCGGTAAAGCGCTTGTGGATATCCTCCCAGACCGATAAGGCCATCAAGGATGGCTTCAATCAGTTGAAGCCCGGAAGGGATTATGACAACCTATACAGGGCCGCCCAGTGCAGGGCTGAGGCCGATTGGCTCATAGGTCTTAATGTAACTCGGGCACTTACCTGCAAGTATAATGCGCAGCTTTCAGCGGGCAGAGTACAGACTCCGACCCTGGCCATGATAGTACAGCGGGAAAATGAGATAAAGAGCTTTGTACCCAGGGATTACTGGACAATTGAAGCAAAAGTCAACGGATTTGCATTGCTTTGGAGGGACAAGACCAATGGTAATACACAATTATTTGACAAGGCAAGGGCAGAGTCAATTGTGTCAAAGCTTAACGGACAGACAGGAGAGATTACGGATATTAAAAAGGAGGCTAAAAGCGAGCCTCATCCTCTTGCCTATGACCTGACTGAGCTGCAGAGGGACGCCAACAAGCGGTACGGCTATTCCGCCAAGCAGACCCTGTCAATAATGCAGGCACTGTATGAGAGACATAAGGTGCTGACTTACCCCAGGACAGACTCGCGGCACCTGACGACCGATATCGTGCCTACTCTGCCGGACAGGCTGAAAAGCATAGCGGTGGGACCCTATGCAGCAATGGCAAAAAGTCTGCTTCAGAACAGAATAAATACCACCAGCCGGCTGGTGGACAACAGCAAGGTCAGCGACCATCATGCAATCATCCCGACTGAGCAGCCGGTGAGGCTTTCTGAGCTGAGTGCCGAAGAGCGCAATATATTCGATCTTGTTGCTAAACGCTTTCTTGCAGTTTTGAGCCCTCCCTACCAGTACGAGCAGACAACTGTAAAGGTAGAGGCAGCCGGGGAACAGCTTTTTGCCCGTGGCAAAGTGACCAAAGCTTTGGGCTGGAAGGCTGTATATAATGACAGGGCTAATGAGGACAGCCAGAATGACGATGAGGATAAGGAGCAATCACTGCCTCCCATGCAAAAAGGGGATAAGCTGAAGTTCCTGTCTGTAAAATCTGTCAATAGAAAAACCAAGCCTCCGGCACGGTATACCGAAGCTACACTGCTGTCGGCAATGGAACATCCCGGAAAATTCATCGAAGATGAGGCTTTAAGAGAAGCGCTGGACAGAACCAGCGGCCTGGGCACTCCCGCAACACGGGCTGATATAATAGAAAAGCTTTTCAGTACCTTTTATATAGAAAGAAGAGGCAAGGAGCTTTTTCCCACAGCAAAGGGAATACAGCTTATCGATCTGGCCCCATCAGAGCTGCGGTCAGCTGAACTCACTGCAAAATGGGAGCAGCAGCTTTACGATATAAGCAAAGGAAAGGTCAATTCGAGTATTTTTATGAGCCATATAAGGACTCATGCAGGAAAACTGGTCTCCGCCGTTGTAGCCAGTACAGAAGCGTACAGACACGACAATATGACCCGTACCAGATGCCCGGAATGCGGCAAGTTCTTACTTGAGGTCAACGGCAAAAAAGGCAAGATGCTGGTCTGCCAGGACCGTGAATGCGGCTACCGCAAGGGTGTGGCACAGCAGTCCAATGCCCGTTGCCCGGAATGCCATAAGCGGATGGAACTTAGAGGTGAAGGTGAAGGCAGGCTATTTACCTGCAGCTGTGGCTTCAGAGAAAAGCTGTCCAGCTTCAATAAGCGTATGGAGGAAAGAACTGAGAGCAGTGACAAAAGGACTGTCCAGAAGTTCATTCAGCAGCAGAAAAAGGAAGAGCCCATAAATAACGCCATGGCTGAAGCCCTGGCAAAGTGGAAGGAAATGCAGGGGAAGTAAGAAAAGCGGCTGTTCTGATGGACAGCCGCTTTGTTATGTTTGAGGAACAGTTTTTGAACCGTTCCCAACTAGGATTTTAAACCTTTTTCAGACATATATTTTTCAAATCTCATTTGCACAGTATCGTATATCTTTCTTTCCTTGAACATATTGTCTTTCTCAGGAATGCTGAGGTTTGCCTTTTTATCTTCTGTCATGAAGCCTTCTGTGTGCAGTACCTGCGAACCTTCCATATTGTTCCTGCTGCAGGGAGTATATACGTCAATGCCTTTTGCTGCTGCGGCGTATAATCCGCTGTATGCTTTAACCTCGTTAGCTATGCCTTCATCTGCCTTTTTAACTGTTTCAACATCTACACCCATCTGCTCACCCAGCTTTGAAAGCACATCGAAGGTATTTCTTCCAGTGAACGGTTTAACTGCAGCAGAAAGTCTCTGTATCTTCCTGTCGGACCTTGTATAGGTTCCTTCCGACTCGGCGGCACTGCTTACAGGTATGATAACGTCTGCAAGCTTCGCAGTATCTGTCATGAAAATGTCCAGACAAACTGTAAATTCAAGCTTTGAAAGAAGCTTCCCAAGCTTTTTGTCGGCTCCTGCGGGATCTTCACCAATTATTACAGCACCTTTGATATCCCCTTTCTCAATACCTGAAAGAAGCTGATCAGCAGGGGTTGTAAATCCCATATCCAATATTCCCTGTGTATTGGCCTTTGAACGGACAATAATGATACCTCTGTGCGGCTTTCCAACCTTCTCAGTAATAACAGCCGCATCAGCAATCAGCTTAATGCCGTCTTCGGAAACCGTATCCTCGTCAACCACAATTATGGCTTTTTTAGCTTCGCCGTACATTTTTGCTATCTTTACAGCGACAGCGTTGTCCGAAGCATTCTTAACATATCCGGCTAGTGTGTCAAAACCGTTTGCTATCCTATCAACCTTATCCTTGTCTGCATACTTCTGATCTATCAGCGACTTGATAAAGCTCTTCATGAATCCCGTATTATCATCTATTTTCAGAGCGACATCGGAATGCTCCGCCAGTCTTGTATCACAGTTGCTTATGGATACCAGCCTGGCTCCCTTTACTGCCGCATCCTTCATGTTTATTCCCAGCACAGGATGGTTTTCTGCGACATCACCTATTGAAATTATAAGCTCTGTATTATACAGTTCATCATAGCTGTTGGTGGAAGCATTGCAGCCAAGCACCGCCTCTAATCCGGAGCCTTCGTTGACTGACATGGTTCCTGTCACTCCTGTATCCAGCTTATTGGCAATTTTCTTTACGACATATGCCTCTTCATTTGTGAATTTGGGAGATATCAATACTGCAACGCTGTCTTTGCCGTACTGGCCTCTTATAAGCTGCAGCTTCTTGGCAGCAATAGCTACCGCATCGTCAAATTCCGCTTCAACAGCATTTCCGCCTCTTCTTATTACCGGTTTCGTCAATCTGTTCTCATCGTTAATATGGTAAATGCCAAAACGACCTTTTGCACATAATGTATCTTCGCCTTTTTCCTTATTGGGGCGGGATTTGAATACCAGGCTGCCCTTTGACTGATAGGTTATATTACAGCCGACTCCGCAGTAGCTGCATACAGCCGATGTGTCTTCAAGCTCTACCGGAACCTGTTTTTTGACAGCCTCCTTCTCCATACACGCACCTGTCGGACAAACATCTACACAGTGTCCGCAGGATATGCAGGCGCTTTCCTCGAGAGGCAGGCCGAATTCAGGAATGACTACCGTATCAAAGCCTCTGTCCAGTAGTCCCAGGGCGGTTACTCCGGTAACCTCTTCGCAGGCTCTGAAGCACAAACCGCAGAGTATGCACTTTTCCGAATTCCTCTTTATGAAGGGATGTGTATCCGCTTCTTCTTCCCTATGGATCTCACCCTTTAATGCCTTGGTGTTAATTTCATATTTTCCTATATAATTGACAAGCTTGCACTCGAAGTAATCATGACAGCCGCATTCCAGGCATCTGGAAGCTTCCTTTACAGCGGCTTCTTCATCAAAGGTCTCTGAAATAGCTCCGAAGCTCATTCTTCTAGTCTGTGCCGGCAATAACTTAAGATGCTCCCTGTCCTGCTTTTCCCTGTCGGCAAAATCCCCGGGGGTCAGATCCTCCTGTTCAATGTAGCAAGGATTTGCTACAGGCGTTATTTCACCCTTCAGGTAGCTGTCAATCACATGAGCCGCATTCTTACCCTGGGCTATAGCCTCTATGGCAATCTTTGGTCCCGTTACAGCCTCGCCGCCTGCAAAAATTCCAGGCATACTGGTTTCAAAGGTATTGGCATTGGCTGAGATCGTACCCTTCTTTGTGACCTCCAGCTCTTTTACATTTTCAGCATTTACCCTTTGTCCTATTGCTGAAACTATAAGGTCTGCAGGTATTGTAACTTCATCTCCGGGAATAGGCTCCGGGCTTCTCCTTCCGGACTTGTCCGGCGCCCCGAGCTTCATCCTCTGACATCTTATGGCTTTTGCCCTTCCATTACCTTCAATGACTTCTATAGGCGCAACAAGATAAGTGAATTCTACGCCTTCTTCTTCTGCTTCATCTATTTCTATATCTTCCGCAGGCATTTCATCCCTGGTCCTTCTGTATAGAACCTGTACATGCTCTGCTCCCAGCCTTACCGCTGTCCTGGCTACGTCCATGGCAGTGTTTCCGCCGCCTATGACTATAACCTGCTGCCCAAGATATATCGGCTCTGCGAGTGTAGCTTTTCTCAGGAATTCAATGCCTCCCATCACGCCTTCCATATCTTCGCCCTTACAGCCCATATTCATGCTGGCCCAGGCGCCTATGGCAATGAATACGGCGTCATAGGCCTTCTTAAGGTAAGTCAGTGTTATATCTTCACCCAGCTTTACATTACATTTAAGGTCTACTCCCATTTTTGTAAGAGTATCTATTTCCGCATCCAAAAGCTCCTTCGGAAGGCGGTACTGGGGAATTCCATATCTCAGCATTCCGCCCGGATATGGCTTGTCCTCGTACAAAACGACCTTATGGCCTTTTGCTGCAAGGAAATATGCACATGAAACCCCTGCAGGCCCTGAACCTACAACAGCAACTGTCTTTCCTGTGACTTCTTCCAGCTCAGGTGCATAAGTACCATTATTAATATCTATATCGCCGATGAATCTCTTGATATCCGCAATTGCAACCGGTTCTTCCACATGCCCTCTTCTGCAGGCAGTTTCACACGGATGGGGACAAACCCTTCCTATACTGGCCGGCAGCGGAATAACAGCTTTGACCAGCTTTATAGCTTCATCATACTGACCGTTTGCAACCAGACCTACATAGCCCTGACAATCTGTATGTGCCGGACAGGCATTTACGCAAGGAGGACGGCAGTCTCCCCTGTGGTCTGATGAAAGTAAAGTAAGCGCTGTCTTTCTGGCTGCAATGGTTCTTTGAGTATCTGTCTTAATTATCATTCCATTGACTGCCGGAGTTGAACACGCTCTTACCAGCTTTGGATTCCCTTCCACCTCCACGACGCACATGCCGCATGCTCCGTAAGTCTTAAGCTTCTCATCATAGCAAAGATTTGGAATTTCAATTCCGTTATCCAACGCTATTTTCAATATCGTACTGCCTTCATCGGCAGTTAATTCCCTATTGTTTATATTAACTCTGACCAGTGCCATTTTCTCACTTCCTTTACTATTCAACATTTATTGCACCAAACTTGCAGGTGATGGCACAATTTCCACACTTAATGCATTTTTCCGGATCGATCCTGTGAGGCTGTTTCTTTTCGCCGGAAATCGCATTTGTCGGGCATTTTCTTGCACATGCGGTACAGCCTGTACACTTATCCTCCAGGATGCTGTACATGATAAGACTCTTGCACTGCTTGGCAGGACACTTCTTGTCCTTAATATGTGCTATATATTCATCTTTAAAATATTTCAGAGTTGTGAGCACCGGATTAGGCGCAGTCTGACCAAGTCCGCACAAGGAACCGTCCTTAATGCTGATGCAGAGCTGCTCCAGCTCATCCAGGTCTTCCATCCTGCCCTCTCCGTGAATGATCCTCTCTAGGATTTCAAGCATCCTCTTTGTTCCTATCCTGCAGTATATACATTTCCCGCAGGATTCCTTGCAGGTAAAATCCAGGAAGAATCTCGCCATGTCAACCATACATGTAGTTTCGTCCATAACGACCATACCGCCGGAGCCCATTATCGCTCCCGTCCTGGTGATAGATTCATAATCAACCGGAGTGTCGATCAGTGACTTGGGAATACAGCCTCCGGAAGGCCCGCCCATCTGAACTGCTTTGAAATCACTGTCCTTCTTTATTCCTCCGCCTATTCCGTATATTACATCCTTCAGCGGCATCCCCATCGGAACCTCAACCAGACCGCCATTCTTAACCTTTCCTGCAAGGGCAAAAACCTTTGTTCCCTTGCTCTTTTCAGTTCCGTAGGCAGCAAAGGATGCTCCGCCTTTTCTCATAATCCATGGTACATTTGCATAGGTTTCAACATTGTTTATATTTGTAGGCTTCCCAAAATAGCCCGACTGAGCGGGGAATGGAGGCTTAAGTCTTGGCATTCCTCTTTCTCCCTCAAGTGATGCTATAAGGGCGGTTTCTTCACCGCAGACAAAGGCTCCTGCGCCCTTTTTAATCTTTATATCGAAGCTGAAGCCAGAGCCCAGTATGTTTTCACCGAGGTAATTCCCGGCGTGGGCCTGAGCTATTGCCCCTTCAAGTCTTTCTATTGCAAGGGGATATTCTGCCCTGCAATAAATGTATCCGTAGTTTGCACCAATGGCATAACCCGCAATGATCATGCCTTCAAGAAGTCCATGGGGGTCCCCTTCAAGTACGCTTCTGTCCATGAATGCACCGGGGTCTCCCTCATCAGCATTACAAACCACATACTTTTCTGTTCCCTTTGCTTTTCTGGCTGCATCCCATTTGAACCAGGTCGGGAAACCAGCACCGCCTCTTCCCCTTAAGCCTGATATCTTTATTTCTTCAATTACTTGCTCCGGTGTCATTTCCTTCATACATTTTTCAAGTGCTTTATACCCGTCATTTTGCAAATAGTCTTCAATTTTTTCAGGATTAATGACACCACAGTTCTGTAAAACAACCCTTACCTGTTTATCCAGCTGGCTGAAGGGCTTTTTGCCGGTTGATGCAATATATTTCTCAACGGGAGCGCCGTTTATTATATGCTGTTCTACGATCTCTTCCGCCTTTTCAGGTGTAACATTTACATAGGTAAAAACCTCACCTTTATCATCAATTACATCCACCAAAGGCTCATAGAAGCACATTCCGATACAGCCCGTCGAGGTAATTTCAATGTTCAGACCCTTTTTTTCAAAGCAGTTTACAAGCGCTTCCTTTACTTTCTTTCCACCGGCTGCAATACCACAGCTGCCGAGACCGATCCTTATCTTCAATTGGAGGCACCTCCTTTTTCCTTCTGGTAAATACCTCTAATTACTTCTCTCGCACTATTGGGGGTAAGATTTCCATATGCTTCTCCATTGATCATCATAACAGGTGCAAGGCTGCAGCAGCCAAGACATGCAACATCCTCCAGGGTAAACATTCCGTCAGAGCTTGTCCCTCCAGGCTGAATGCCCAGTTCATCACATATAGCCTCACTTACCTTTTCAGAGCCGTTTACATGGCAGGCAGTCCCCTGGCACTGAAGTATTATATACTTGCCTGTAGGCTGCAGCCTGAACTGTGAATAAAAGGTTGCAATGCCGTATATTTTGGCCTTTTTATTTCCGGTTCTTTCGGCAATGATCTTCAAGGCATCAAGAGGAAGATATCCATATATACCTTGAGTATCCTGAAGGATACTTATCAGACTTGCGCTCTGTCCTTCATACTTCTCAAAAACAGGCTCAAGCAGTGTCAGGTCTACCTCCTGACCATTGAAATTTGATTCCAGCTTTTTCTCACAAGAACATGACATAAGCAGTATCGCCTCCTAAAATAAAAGTAATACTCAATTATTTACTATAACATAACATTATACAAGCAATCAAATCTGTGCCATATCCGAAACCTTACCCTCCTGAACCTTTGCTTTCCTGTTATAAGAGAAAAGCAACACCGATATTATTATAAAGGAACTTCCTATTGCGGTAGTCAGGTCCAGCTTTTCTCCAAACATAACAATACCCATTATGACGCCGGTGACCGGTTCAAAGGTACTAAGTATTGCCGTATCTGAAGGACCGATTGCCTGAACTGCTTTGCAATATACAAGTATTCCAAAAACTGTGCATACTACTGCTAGTCCCAATACGGCAAGCAAGCCTGACAGCTGCAGTGAAAACATCAGGTTTTTTGTAGCAGCCCCATATAATAATATTGAGGCTGAGGAAAGCAAGGACACATAAAAGGTCAGTAACAGCCCATCCATTGTTTTTATCTCTTCTCTTCCCAGTTCGATTGTATATATTGAATATAGTATTCCCGAAACAAGTGCCAGAACCACCCCGCCCATGCTGACAGATGCGTCCCCGGAACCTGCAAGTATATATACACCGGCAATAGACAAGAGAAGTGAAATAATCTTGACCGGCCTGAGTTTTTCTTTAAAAATAAAAAAGGATAGTACCGTTACTACTGCGGGATATACAAAATGAAGTATCGTAGCAAGGCCGATAGATATATAGTTATAGGATATGAACAATGTAACGCAGGTCGCTGCATAACCTACTATGCTTAAATATGCAAGCCTCCAGAAAACCTTTTTGCTTACTGCCAGCTTTACCTTCCTATAGCGCAGAATACCCAGCAGTATCACAGAAGCCAGAAAAAACCTCAAAAATACAGCTGTAACCGCATTTGTCCCTCCACTGTATGCAATTACTGCAAACACAGGTACGAAACCAAATGCAACAGCTGATGAAATAGCATAGATTATACCAGGAACCCTATTCATATGAAACCATCCTTTAAGAAAGATTGATACCCCTTCTGTTTATACAATTGACCATTATAATTATACCCTACATTTAATAATTAACCAAGCTGATATTTTTATATGAAAAGCAGCGTTACTCCAGTTATTGATATTATTGCTCCCAGTATCTCCTTTCTGAGCACCTTTTCCTTAAATACCAGTATGGACGCAGGGATTATGAGTATTGGCGATATCG
Organism: Clostridia bacterium; assembly: GCA_035627615.1. GTDB lineage: Bacteria > Bacillota > Clostridia > Lutisporales > Lutisporaceae > BRH-c25. Next base: position 11,921 of record DASPLL010000047.1, on the reverse strand, counting down.
AGGTTATTGTGGATACTATCCCTGTTGCTGTATACTGCACTGCCATCAGTGAAAAAGACACTCCAAGAAAAGGACCGAAAAACGAACCAAGGCCTATAAATTTCATTGCCTTCCGGTCTTTTATTGCAGTACCGAGCTTTCCCCAGTTCTTAGAAAAGGTGATTACAGCAGTAAAGCCTATGATTGCAGCCATAACCCTTATCTGAGTGGCTGCAAAAGGATTGTAGGAACCCATTCCGAGCTTGCTGAAAACAAGCCCGAAAGCTTGTCCCAAAGCTCCGATAAAAGCATAGATCAGGCCTTTCGCCGGATGGGAAAGCTTAACTTTTTTATCATCACCGCTCCTGCTTAGAATTACCAGCGCGATTCCTGAAATAGTAACAAGCATTCCTGCTGCAGCCAACAAGGTTATCCTCTCCCCCATGAGGAAGTAGCCTGTAATTGCTGTTATTGGCGGCACGGCAGACATAATTAGCAGAGATATCCTTGAACCTATTTCTACATAGGCCTGAAACAGAAATAAATCTCCAATGACAAAACCAATCATACCCGAGAGAAAAAGCCACAGCCAGGTTTCTCCAGCAGCATCGAGAGGCAGAAACATGCCTCTGGTAAAGGATGTATAGATTCCTAAAAATGCGAATGCCATAATAAGCCTTATTAAATTTACTGCCAAAGATCCGACCTTCTTGCCGGCTGATTCAAAGCAAACGGCGGTTAAGGTCCAGCATATTGCAGTAGTAAGTGCGGCGACCTCTCCTAAATGTGCTTGCAGCATTAAATTTGCCCCCAAAAATAAAATTGAAAACGCTAGTGCCTCGTAACGTATATCCCTTCTTGAGTATGCGAGGCACTGAATCAAGGATGTGATTATTAACACTATAAAAGACAAGAAATTTGTTGTGTTAATAATCACTAGAATAATTATATCACATCATAACATCCATGCTTTATGACCGACAATAATTTATACAGCAAAAAAATAAACCGCATAAGTAAGATTATATCAGATACCTGCGATTTATAACAATAATGAAAACGTTCAGCACTACTGGATCACTTGTAATTAATTAAGTGCGGAATTTATTGAATACCAGCCTCCCGAATTCTATAATCTAAATACAAGCCTTTCTCAAATGTCAGCTTCTGTTCCTGTTTCCCGCTCTTTCACGGTCCCTGAAAAGCAAACTGACGGACCAGATGCCCGCAACTCCTACCAGTGTATAAACAAGTCTGCTTAGTAATGCATCCTGCCCTCCAAAAAGAGCTGCTACCAGGTCAAATTGAAAAAGTCCCACCAACAACCAGTTCAATGCGCCGACTATAACCAGAACAAGTGCCAATCTATCCATGTACTGCAACCTCCTTTCCATTGCATTGTCAATTAATATGCAATTTTTTATTACTAAATAATCAGTAAACCAAACTGTATTATATGCAATTTTTTTATTTATATACTCGCTCCAGAGCCTATATATACTAATGCTCGAGGCTTCAGGAAGCTTTATGTCAAAATCTAACGTTGGTCAATATTATCTCATATGCTATAATATTATGTAAACTATTTTTGATATGGAGGTTTGTTATGAATATTAAATACACTCAGCTCCTCAAAGGCTGTATTGCATTGATCATAACAGTGGCCGGCTTGTACATAGGACAAGCAGTATGGCAGAACTATGCCGTCGACTTGCCTTTAGATAAAGCACTTCATAGTATTGATGGAGTAAAAGAGGTTACTTGGGATAATAGCAATAATATCAACGATGATATCAAAATATATGCTACCCTGGACAATACAGCCAATCTTCAAAAAACATACACTGAAATGAGCACTAAAATTGAAGAGACGCTTAAAAACAGACAATATACGCTTCATATAAAGGATAATCCCACTCCGGAGCTTGAGCAGGCATATTATGACATTCATTATTTTGTACAGAAAGCCATAATTGACGGAGACTTCCCTCTGCTTGATGAGAAAGTACGGGAGAAAGCAGAAGCAGCAGGAGCTGCGGCCAGGGTCTATGTGGATGAGCAGAACATTTACCTGCAGCTCAACAAGGATGACAGCTCCTTGTATTCAGTTGTTGCCCGGGATTACGGCAGGACGGGAGGTAATATCTGATGAAAAATAAAGAAATCCTAATAGGAGCAGCAGTGGGGATATTGCTTTTCCTTATACTTCAAGGTGTTAATATCCTGCCATTGTTGTTCATTGCAGGACTTGCCGGCATATTATATTATGTAAACTTCAGCAGGCATCAGAGCAAGAACACAGACTTCACATCAGTTGAAAGAAGTACCTGTACAATATCCTTTGATGATATCGGAGGTCAGGAGGTTGCCAAGAACGAACTGCGTGAAGCTCTTGAATTCATGAAAAATGATGATCAGATAAAGCTTCTGGGAATACGTCCTTTAAGAGGGATACTGCTCAGCGGACCTCCTGGTACAGGAAAGACCCTGCTGGCTAAAGCCGCTGCCCAGTTCACCAACTCGGCATTCCTTTCCGCCAGCGGCTCAGAATTTGTAGAGATGTATGTGGGAGTAGGTGCTCAAAGGGTACGTAAGCTTTTTGAGCAGGCAAAAAAGACAGCAAAAAAGCTCAAAAAATCCAGTGCCGTCATATTCATTGACGAAATAGAAGTGCTTGGCGGAGCAAGAGGGCAGAACAACGGACATCAGGAGCATGATCAGACCTTGAATGAGCTTCTGGTTCAAATGGACGGCATATCCTCCGCAAAGGAAGTAAAGATATTGGTAATCGGTGCGACAAACCGTGTTGACATGCTGGATTCAGCCTTACTCCGCCCGGGAAGGTTTGACCGTTTGGTAAAGGTTGATCTGCCCGACAAAAAGGGAAGGCTGCATATATTGAAGCTTCATACCAAAAACAAGCCTCTTGCTGTGGATGTCAACATTGATTCTTTAGCCAAGGATACTTATGGATTCTCCGGTGCGCAGCTGGAGAGTGTGACAAATGAGGCTGCCATACTTGCCATGCGTGAGGGCACGGATATGATCACTTCATACCACTTCCAGAGTGCAATTGAAAAGGTCATGATGGGGGAAAAGCTTGACAGGCTTCCAAGCATAGAAGAAAAAAACAGGATATCAGTACATGAATCAGGCCATGCATTGATTGGTGAGCTTAAGCTTCCCGGTTCCGTCGCCAGTGTGAATGTAGCCTCCCGAAGCGATGCATTGGGTTATGTACGCCAGACACAGGAAAACGACATGTATCTATATACCTGCAATCACTTAAAGTCAAAAATTGCAGTGGCTTTAGCGGGTATTCTTGCTGAAGAGCTGATACATGGCAATAGAAGCACCGGTGGCACCAGTGATTTCAGATATGCCTCCGATATGGCAAAACAAATCATATACAGCGGTATGTCTGAGTTGGGAATCATTTCGGCAGAAGATATTCCGAAGGATCAGCTTCACTCCGCAATTGCCGGGATATTGAAAGAAGTGGAGATCGAGACCTATGAGCTGCTTATGAAGCACAGGAGAGAATTGAAGCAAGTCACCGAGCTGCTGCTGGATAAGGAAACAATATCGGGTGATGAATTGAGAATGGTACTGAAAAATACCAGCGGCTCTGAATGCGCATAAATAGAAAATAAAAAAACACCTGAACAGCTGTCTCTTATCTAGTGCTAATCCATTTTTCGCTGCTCAAGGTGTTTTTTCTTTCTGTTATTCGAACCCATTCAGGCTTTCTGCCATTGAATACCGTAATGAACCTGAAGCCTGCTTCTTCTGCCAGTTCCACTGCTTCTCCAAGGCCCTTGCCCACATCCTTTGCAGAATGTGCATCAGAACCAATAGTGAGTACCTCTCCTCCATGCTTCTTATACAGCTTCAGCACATCCAGACCCGGCATTGTTTCCTTCGGAGTCTGCCTGAGACCGGAAGTATTTATCTCTATACCCTTCCCGCTGGCTGCTATTAGCTGGAGTACTTCTTTCAAAAGCTCATACTGGCAGGTTAAGGTAATATTCTTCCTGTATACAACCGCACTATACCTTTTGATCAGGTCCAGATGTCCTACACAGTCAAAGTTGTTCCAATTCACAAGCTCTGAAAGCTGCTTCAAATACATGCTGCATACTTCTTCCCCGCTTATATGCGTGTAGTCAATTTCAGAAACGTCCATACCTGCTGGAAGCTTGTGTGCGGAAGCAATTACATAATCATAGGGGAAATCTGAAAGTATCGCTTCAGATGCTTTTGGGAATAAATGAGGCTGACCTAATTCAACTCCCAGCTTTATCTGCAGCCTGCCCTTAAATGCCCGTCCAGCTTTTGTTATATCCGACCAGTATCCTTTCTGATCATATGATAAACAGTACTCATCCTTAATGCTTGGTTCAAAGTGATCTGTCACGGCTATTTCCCGCAGCCCATTTTCCACTGCGCTTTCACATAGTTCCATTATTGTATTGTGTCCGTCTGTTGAATGTGTGGAATGTACATGATAATCTACCAAATAACTCATTATTTCACCTCCTTTCATATATCATACTATCATATAATAGCATATGTCCGGTTAAGGTGATATGAAAATTATGTTAAATATTCATTACAAATCATACTACTATTATTTCTTTACAGCCCTTTTCCACTGCGGAATTCTTAAGCTCCTCCATCAATTCATCCGAAGGCACAGGGGTTTTTTTCATATCCTCCGGAACACCTACCGGCCTGAATTTTATCAGCTTATACCGTATATTGGGATTCAGCTCTGCAAGCATTCTGCTTATTTCAGCTACATTGCGCCGGTTATCAAGGAGTTCCGGAACGATCACAGTCCTCACCTCATATAATTTGTTCAGCTTTGCCAGATATACTGCATTCTTAAGCACGACGCTGTTGGACATGCCTGTCAGCATTATGTGTTCTTCCTCATCAAAGGACTTTATATCAAGCATTACTTTATCCAAAGCATCTGTCAGCATTCTCTCCCTCGAGAAATCAATACTGCCGTTAGTGTCAGCAAAGGCTGTGAGTCCTGCCTTGTGCGCCTCCTCAAACAACTCAGCAAGAAAGTCCTTCTGCAGGGTACACTCGCCTCCTGAGACAGTAATACCTGAAATAAACGGCCTTACTTTGCCGATAACCTTCATTATCTCTCCTGCAGTCATGAAAACCGCCTTGGGACTGCTCTTACTCCGGCATTCGACAAGGCAGGCATCACAGCCCATGCAGCTTGCGGGATTCCAGACAATCCTGCCGTCCCTGCTGCTTAATGCCCCCGACGGGCATACCGGTATACACAAGCCGCAGTCCGAGCAGCGGTTCATTGTTTCCGGATTATGGCAGTACCTGCAATTAAAATTGCAGCCCTGGAAAAATACTACCGCACGGTTTCCGGGACCATCTACCGAGCTGAAAGGCAGTATCCTGTTCACAAGAGCCTTATTCATTATGTCTGACCTTTCTTTCGAGAATTCTGGAATTCTTTACTGCTCCGAGGCCCAATGCCACAGTATCATGCAAGGCCTGTTCACCTTTTTGAAGCCTTTCTATATCTGATCTCTTCACAAGATACCCGGTTATTCTTATCAGATCGCTGTCTGATGCATAAAAGGAAATATACCTTAGACCTGCTGTAAATCCACCTTTTATTATATCCAGCAAATAACTGGGGTTATTTTTCACAGTTTCATCAAAGCTGAACACATCTCCAATACCTGATGGAAAATATTTATGGAAGGGCGCGCTTTGCAACAGATGCTCATGGAGCGGCGGCTCTTCCCCTATTGGAATACGGCAGCCCGGACTGATCCCCAGATCACTGTCTATTCCAACCTGTGCATGGAGCAGAAAATGATTATCTGTTGCTTTGCAGTATTTATTGTAATGCTCCGATACCAGCTGATGCATTTTCTCAATTATCCTGAGCCCAAGCTTATTGGCCTCTTCATTATGGCCGAATCTTTCCTTATACTCCCGGGCTCCAAGCAATTGATTGACACATTCCGCAAGGCCCACCATCCCAAACATGGCGGTAAACCTGTCCTTATATAGCAGCCGTTCTTTTACCAGAAAACTGCTTTCAAAGAAACCACTTTCCTCCATAATGAATTTTATCCGCTGGTCCATGAATCCAGCCATTCCGGAAACAGCCCCGGGAAGTACTTCTGCCAGGAAATGCTCCGCATTTTCAGCTTTTGCGGCCAGTCTTGCCAGCACAAGCCTTACCAGTGTAAAGCTCCCTCCGCCTATGAGGAGACCATTGTAGCAGCTGGCTATCGAATAGTTGTTTCCGAGATCCTGTATAAACATTTCATGGTTTGCGAAGCTGGGTTTTGCAGAAACAAGGGCTGTGCGCACCGCTTCCAACGCAAATTCATCGGGAGTCTGCTTGCTGTACTTGATCGTCAGATTAGGCACAGCATCCTGAAGCTCTCTTTCTGCCTTTAAAATGAGCCTGCCCGCTTTTGTCGGCATCGGGCCTATATTGGCATGACAAAATGAATCTGTTATTGTACGGTCCAAGTGCATAAGAAACAATCTGATAGCCTTGTATGCCACCTCTTCATCCTTAATATAAGGCTCCAGCAGGGTATCAAGGTTTCCAACATATACAGGCATCGTGGTAATAGAAGGCACATGTCTGTAAAATATAAGCAGGTTGTTGGTCGCTTCCCAGATGTCCTCTGCAGGCTTAAGTCTGAGGAATTCACTGCCCTGCTTCATGAACCTTTCATAATCAGGTACTATGTAGCGGGGCCTGTACGGTGCATTTCCCTCATTCAGATCGCATATTATACCTTCCCTCATGTACTCCTTCACTTCTCCCGGGACGTCAAGCACCTCCAGTGTGTTCTCTGCTGCCCGTGCCAAACTCACCAGCTTCTGTTCATAGGTCTGGGTATTGTCTTTTATAATATTCAATACGTCACTCATAATAACACCTTCCATAATAATTACATTTTAAAGATAGTCTAATTTTATTATATCATTAATTTTAATTGGCTTACATCAGGAAAAAGGCACCGCACATTTAAATGCGATGCCTTTTTCCGATACTTTAGAATTTAAATTTCGCTATACTTCTTTGCATCTCTTCAGCCAGCTTCGCCAATTCTTCACTGGCTCCTGCTATCTGTTCCATTGATGATGTCTGTTCTTCCACTGATGCCGACACTTCCTCTGCACCTGCTGCATTCTCTTCCGAGAGAGCGGACAGGCTCTGGATTATGTCAATTATTTCATCCTTCTTCACGCTCATGGCCTCTCCGGTTTGATTCAACTGTCCCATAGCCTCTTTTGTCTTTTCAATTGCCTCAGAAATCCCTATGAACTTTGTCTTTGTTACTTCGACACCTTGAGTCTGAGCAGACACCAACGTTGCTGATCCCTGCAGAGTGTTCACTGCGCTGTTGGTCTTGTCTGTCAGTTCCTTCACTATCTCCTCAATCTCTTTAGTAAACTTATTTGAATCTTCAGCCAGTTTCCGTATTTCATCGGCAACAACCGCAAAGCCTCTTCCTGCTTCTCCTGCCCTTGCTGCCTCTATTGCTGCGTTTAATGCAAGCAGGTTGGTCTGCTCTGCTATGCTTCTTATCATCTGGCTTGCATTCTCTATTTTTTTCGCACTGTCGCTGGTGTTTAACACTACACTGTAAATCTCTTTAGAGGCCTTGCTGCTTGCTTCAGTTTTCTCCACAAGGTCATTGAGTGTCTGGAAGCCCTCATCCTTAAGCCTGTCTACCTCTTGTGCCGCTTTGATCAGCACTTGCCTTTGAAGCTCTTCCTCTACTATCATCTGTCCTATTTCATTGACCTTTACCGAGCCTACCTCAGTATCCCTTGCCTGGTCACTCGTACCCTTTGCCATCTCTTCTATTGTTCTTGCTACCTCTTCGGCAGATGTCGCCGCCTGCTGGCTTGTGGCAGTCAGTTCCTCAGAAGAGGACGCCACCTGCTGTGAAGCGTCTGAGATTCCTTTGATAAAGCTCCTGAGGCTGTCGGTGACAAGCTGGAAGGAATTCGCCAGAACACCCAACTCATCCTTTCTCTTCTTCATAGCTGCAGGAACATCCTGGGTAATATCCAGCCGGGCTATTCTCTCTGCATAGGCACTTGCTACCAATATAGGCTTCGATATGTATACACTGATTACATATGTGGCTGCAATTCCAAGCAATATTGCAGCTGCTGATATAATCAGTATCCACATGTTCAATTCTTTAATATGCTCAAACAATTCACTTTCCTGCATTGCTACAGCGACACTCCATTCAGTATCGGGAATAGGTGCATAAGCCATTATCCTGTTACTACCTTCAAAATAATAATGGGAAATGCCTGTCTCCCCTTTTGCCATCCTATTTGACATGATATCTGCGAGATCTTTAAGCTCCGGCTTGTTTTTCGCATCTTCAACAGGGTTGTATTGAGTCAGTACATAGTCTTTATTTGGGTGTGCCATCAATGCCCCGCTCTTGTTCGCAATATATGAATAGCCGGTATCCCCAACCTTTATCTGGTTGGTTATATTTGAGATCTCTGTACTGTCGGCGACTCCGTACAGCACGCCGGTTACAGCATCATTCCTGATGATCGGTACTGCAACAATTATGGAAGGCTTTCCGGTAGCTTTACTTATCAATACATCCGAAACATTTGACTTTCCGCTTGCTGCCAGTTTGAAGTAAGCTCTGTCTGCAACATTTACCGGATCCCCTACCAGTCTTGTAGCATTTCCGCTCAAATCAGCTATTGAAAAAGTTTCATAGCCGTATCTTTCAGCTTCCTTCTGCAGACTGGCAACCTTTTCCTCCCATGGAGTATCATCATCAATGATTCTTCTTGCAGCAATGGCTTCCATAAATATAATCTTCTGATCCATATAACTGCGTACAATCATTGATGCCTCCTGGGAGGCTATTTCCAGAGAATGCTCACCCTCAAGAGTCACTGCTTCAGTTGCCTTGTCATTTGCGGCATAACCAAGGACTGCACACAATACAATTAATACGACACTGAAGAATATGATCAACCTGGTTCTTACGGATTTCATATGTTTCCCCCCTTATGTATTTTGATAGGACTCTGGAATATAATTTACTTTAACATCATGTTTTAATAGCCTTTCTTAGTTTTATTACATATTACTACACTTTTTGACAAATTCCTGCACATTTTGAAAATTTCTTTCCTGAATTTGCAAAAAAACATCGTATTATATTAATACGATGCAAAAATTTCTATCTACTTTTCAATCTCAAGGAAGCCAATGAAATAATCTGCAGCAGGCTGCCGGTTTATGTCCTCCAGATATGCCAGAGGTGGTCGTTCTGTCCCCTGGCAAACGCATCCAGACGGGTGCCTCCCCAGGATTCCGCTGCAGGTGCAGAGGTAATTACACCTCCAAGAGATTGCCAGCCGCTCCACCGGGTTCCGTTCCAGGTTCTGAAAAGAAGGTCGTTTCTCTGACCTCTTGCGAATACCTCCAGACGATTAATTGCTGTAGATGCCGCTGCCGGTGCAGAAGCAATCCGGTCTCCTCCAAGGTCCTCCCAATCACTCCACCTGGTCCCATCCCAGTATTTATGCCATAAGGATTGGTTCTGCCCTCTTCCGAATACATCTATTCTATTAGTCCCCCAGGATACTGCAGCCGGCGCTGAGGTCAGCGCTCCGCCAAGGTCCTCCCACTCGCTCCAGATGGCGCCGTTCCAGTACTTATGCCATAATGCCTGATTCTGTCCCCTGGCGAATACATCCAGACGGTTTGACTGCCAGGATGCGACTGCCGGCTCGGAGGTCAATATGCCCCCAAGATCCTCCCATGCGCTCCACCTGGTTCCATCCCAGTATTTATGCCATAATGCCTGATTCTGCCCTCTTCCGAATACGTCTATCCTGTTGGGCCCCCAGGATACTGCAGCCGGCCCAGAGGTCAGCACTCCGCCAAGATCCTCCCACTCACTCCAGATGGCGCCGTTCCAGTACTTATGCCATAATGCCTGATTCTGTCCCCTGGCGAATACATCCAGACGGTTTGGCTGCCAGGATGCAACTGCCGGCGCTGAAGTCAGTATGCCGCCAAGATCCTCCCATTGACTCCAACCGACTCCTGTATCCACCTGTATATATTCCAGAGTAAAGCGTATGATATCCCTTATAATTTGATTTATGCGGGCATTTGGGACTCCACGCCTTCTCAGTAAGGTAAATGCATACGGATTATCCCTGCGCAGATCATTCAGAATTGCATTTACTCTCTGCTCTGTTGTGCCGGTATAATTGTCTTCATTTCTAAGTACATAGCTTACTGCGGTTCTGAAGATATTCCGGATATCTGCACGGCGTAATCCATAGCGTTCAAGCTCTGTGTAATAGCCTGCAAACCTCCGGTTGATAAGAGCCATTATACTGTTCACATTTTGCGGTCTCTGCCTCATTCCCTCGTAATCGTCCTCATCATACTCCTCTTTCTCATATATATCCTCATATATATCCTCATATATATCTTCATAAATATCTTCACCGTAAAAATCATAATGCTTTTTCTCATCTGCCTGATTGTAGAAGGGACAAATATAGGACGGATTCATAGGGCACATGTAGGGATTGTTACTATACTTCATTTTTATCTCCTTTCTCCTGAACGAATCATTACATAATATGTAAATGGCGCCTATTGTGTTATAAAAATTTATGAATAAAGCTTCAATGTATATAAATGGCGCATACTATGGAATTGTGTGTATCATAGTGCCTCGTAACGTATATCCCTTCTTGAGCATGTGAGGCACTGAATCAATGTTGTGATTATTAACACTATGAAAGACAAGAAAGTTGTTGTATTAATAATCACTAGCTTGCTGCTGCTTACAAATCATCAGTATCCGGGAGGGTTAACATGGATGATGGATTATATAAACAATATATAAAAAAATTCGATGTGAATTTACTGGACTGTAAGTTCTTGGGTAAGGGACATAATGGGGTTGTATATCTTTTACCTGAAGGCAAGGTGATTAAGATATGCTACAAAGCCCAGAACTGTAAAAAAGAATATGATATTCTGAGGAAAATCAGAAATAACAGATATTTCCCCAGGGTATACTGTATGATGGGGAATTACATGATCAGGGATTATGTTGATGGAATCCCACTCAAGAAATATATCAAGAAGAATGGCCTGGACAGGGAGCTTGCACTAAAACTGACCGAGCTATTGGAAGAATTCAGAAGACTGGGCTTCAAAAAACAGGATGTAAGGTGTAAGGATATAATGGTTCAGAGTGATGGAAATCTGATGGTGATAGACCCTAAGAAATTTTACTCCAAAAAAAGAAATTTCCCGAGGCATCTGTCAAAAGGACTATATAAGCTCAGAGTTCTTGACGCCTTCATGGAAATAGTAAGGACAGAAAAGCCGAAGCTCTACAAACAGTGGCACAACGAAATAAATCGTTATATAAATGAAAAGAAAAAGGAATATGATAAGAAGGATGCGACATAGTTCGTAAAAGACTCCGACTGTAGGGGAAGTATGTCCTCCTCACCTTCCAAAGCCAGCAAAATCACTGGCGGGGGTCCCATCTCTGCAGGTCCGTCTGGTTATTTTACCAGGGGTCGCTTCCGTTCCGAGGTCAGTGTAAGGTTCGTCGGAGATAGCTTCCCCACGTCGGTATTTGGCAAACTACAAGAGCTTGCAGAGTATATCAGGATCTTGGATTGCTGTGAAATATTGTGAAGGAGCCTTGTGGATAAACCTAGAGCTTCTTAACGAAATGGAGGAAAAGCAGCATCAAGTGTTTGAGCGAAGCGAGTTTTGATGCTGCCCGGAATGAGTTTAGAAGCTCTGGTTGCGGAACTCCGGCTGCCGAATAATATTTCACAGCAATCCAGTGCTTCCACAAACTTTAGTTATGCCGCATCATTCTACT
>DASPLL010000046.1:0-54814 GCA_035627615.1 Clostridia bacterium | reverse complement strand
CGTTGAGGATATTCATGACAGCGGCACATATGCGGGGGTTCCGGCCAGGAAGATAAAATAACGGGGGAAAACAGATGGTCATAAAGCACTTGCTGGATAGAATATTTTCATTCATACTCCTGGTTTTGCTGAGTCCTTTATTTACAGTCATAGCAATTCTGATCAAGCTGGACAGTAAAGGACCTGTTCTTTTTATTCAGCAAAGAGTTGGTAAAGATCATAGATTATTTGACATATATAAATTCAGGACAATGGTGCCCGATGCTGTAAATATTGGCAGCGGTGTATATACGGAGGAAAACGATCCGAGAATAACACGGGTAGGACGTTTTCTAAGGAAGACAAGCCTGGATGAACTGCCGCAGCTTTTGAACATTTTAAAAGGCGAAATGAGCTTTATAGGTCCCAGGCCAACTCTGGCATATCAGGTTGAGCAGTATAATGCTTTTCAGAAGAAACGGCTGCTCATGAGACCGGGAGTGACCGGCCTTGCTCAGATCAACGGGCGAAACAGCATCAGCTGGCCGGAGAGGATCGAATACGATGTCTGGTACGTTGAATGCTACTCCTTGGGACTTGATTTTAAGATACTGCTTAAGACATTTTTGGTGATTTTCAAGCAGGAAGGTCTTTACGGCGAAAAAGAAAAGTTCCTGATAAACGGCGGAAAGAAGGATACGGATGAAACCTAAAATTTTTGAGCTTTCCACTGTTGATATGACTTTATACAAGTTCGTGCTGCCGCTTATGAAAGAGTTGAGGAGACATGGCTTCGACGTTATATGCGGGGCTCGGGGGTATGGGTATCTGGACAAGCTCCGGGAGGAAGGCTTCAAGGCCTATGACATAGCTTTGAGCAGGAGCTTGAATCCCATAGCCTTATCAAGATCCTTTTTCCAATTGATTCGGATACTTAGGGAAGAAGAAATAAATATCCTGCATGTTCATACGCCCATTGCCTCATTTATAGGGCGATTGGCTGCTTTTTTTGCGAAGGTGGATATTAAGGTGTACACCGTTCATGGGTTTGTTTTGCAGCCCAGAGTTTTTTATTTTGTAGAGAAGCTTATGGCTAGAACTCTGACGGATTATATGTTTACAGTGAATCAGGAGGATCTGGACCTGGCTGTAAGGAATAAATTCATAGCGGCGGACAAAGCTATCAATATAAACAGTGTGGGTATTGATACGGAGCATTTTGATCCTTGCAGGGTAAGTGAGACAGCTAAGGCTCAGCTAAGAGAGAGCTTGAATATCAGAAAAGGTGCGCCGGTTATCGGCTATGTAGGCCGCATCGTAAAGTCAAAAGGGGTATTGGATCTGGTGCGCGCTTTTGTGGAAATACGGAAGGCTGTGGATTGTCAGCTTCTGCTTGTAGGCCCCTGGGATCTTGATGAACGGCCTGATGAAATAGTTATTCAGGATATACGGCATATCATAAGCGGGTACAGGTTGGAGCAGGAGGTGCTGTTGACCGGCCACAGGGAAGATATTGCCGAGCTTCTGGGTATCATGGATATTTTTGTATTGCCTTCATACAGGGAGGGCATGCCGGTATCCTTGCTCGAAGCTATGGCTATGGAAAAGGCGGTTATAGGCACGGATATAAGGGGAAGCAGGGAAGCGATAACCGCAGACAGCGGTTTGATCTATGAAGCAGGGGATATCGAAGGGCTTATAAAGCATATGAAATTCTATCTGGACAACCTTGAAAAAGCCGCTGTAGCGGGAAAGAACGCAAGGCAGAGGGTATTGAAGGAATTCAGTATGGATAGAGTCATTGAGAAGCAAATGAAGGTATTTTTGGAGTTGTTCAATGATGGCAAAAGCTGATATCAAAAAAGGTATGAGGTTGGTATTTGTTGATTTTTTGGGTTTGGTAATAGGGATATTGAACGGATTCTTTCTGCCTATGGTTTTCAGTATTGACGGCTATGCCCTTTTCAGGACCTTTTCCTTATATGCGACCTATGCGGTTGTTTTCAGCTTTGGATTATCTGACGGGTTGTATCTGATGTACGGCGGGAAGGATGAAAAGGACCTGGATGCTTCCAGGACCAAGGCCTATTATTTTTTCCTTATGAAGCTGCAAGCTGTTGTGTGTGCCGCAATGTTTGTGCTGTCCTGGTTTGTTTTGAACGACACGGCGTTGATATTCTTCAGCCTTTTCATCACACCCTTGCAGCTGATACATTTTTTCAGACTTTATTATAGGGCCCTCGGGGAGTTTGACAAGTATTCCTTTTTACAGAGCATATTAGTTGTTTTTGAATTGCTGAATACTTTATTCATTGTTTTCTATGTCAGATCTCAGAGCCCGCACCTGTTCATTTCCATAAAAATTGTGAACCATGTGATTGTTTCGACATTGCTTTCCATGTTATTTTTGGCGAGATATAAAGGCATAGGGAGAGCAAGATTAAAATGGTCCGATTATTATGCCGTTATGAAGCCGGGTTTTGCCGTATTGATGGCTGATGTTGTGGCGGCTCTTATATTTTCATTGGATAGGTGGTTTATCAAGGCATTGTTCACTAATGCGGATTTTGCATATTATTCCTTTGCTGTTTCCATGCTTAATCTGTTCCTGGTGTTTATTACTTCAGTAACCAATATATTTTATTCATATATTTCTAAAAGGATAGAGGATGATAATTACATAAGAAACTTGAAAAATATTGTTCTGGTTATTTCTTCTTTTTTTCCCGCAGGATATTTTATTCTGGAGTATATAATTAAAGCTTATCTGAGCAATTACTCCGAGGCTTTGGAGGTTCTCTGGATTTTGATGCTGACGCTGCCTTTTATTAGCATCATTAATGTGCTATATATTAATTTATATAAAGCTTCTAAAAGTATAAAAGTATATTTAATAAAAATAACTGTGGTTTTAGGTATTTCTTTTGTTTTGAATATTGTGGCTTACATGATTTTTAGTACGGCTGCCGCTATTGCATGGGCAACCTTTGTATCCCTTGTGGTATGGTATTTCTACTCGACCGGGGATTTTCAAGGTATCGGGATCAATATGAAAGAAGTCGGCTATTTATTATTTTTATTTATCAGCTTTTTTATTTTTAAAGGAAGTGACATGGGGCTGGCGCTGTCTTTGCTGTCTTTAACAGCTGCTTTGGCAGCTGATGTTCTCATTTTTTACAGGAAGGATATAATTCACATATTCGGTATTATAAGGGAAAATGTATATACAGGGAAAGGTTTAAAATAGGGAGATGCAAATGATAAGAAGAATAAAATTAAATGTGGATGTTTTAAAAAGGATCGTCTGGATTATTACGTTAATATGGATGGGAATCATCTTTTATTTTTCCAGCCAGCCGGCAGAGCTGTCGCGGCAGGCTTCCGGGGAGGTACTGGTCCAGATGGATCAGATTGAGGAAAATGAAATTCAGAATATATCCGACAGGAGAGTATGGAACCTGCATTATTACATTAGAAAGTTTGCTCATTTTATACTATACTGCGGTTTGGGCTTTTTAATGGCTTTATCAGTTGTTTCGATAAAATACGGACACTATGTCAGTTATATCATCGCATGGTTGGCTGCTTCCCTGTACGGCGTACTGGATGAGCTGCATCAGAATTTTGTTCCGGGAAGAGGAGCTACCCTGGCGGATATGAAGCTGGACGCAATGAGCGCCCTTGCCGGTGTTGTGGCTGCTGCTGTTGTTATAGGGATATGGAGAATATTTATTGCCAAGAGGAAACCTGCATATGAATAATAAGTGGAAAATGAATACAGTGATCTCATGGGCTGCAGTTTTGTTGTGGATGCTGTTGATATTTAATCTGTCGTCCCAGGTGGCTGAGCAGTCTGACCAGCTTAGCAGAGGATTAGTAAAGATTGTTGTCGAGTTTATAGATAAGCTGCTGCCAGGGTATGATTTCGATATGGACATGTTTAACCATATAATTAGAAAATATGCCCACTTCTTTGCCTATCTGATGTTAGGAATTCTTGTGGTAAATGCATTAAGAAGGAGCGGCTTTAGAGGGATAAAAGTTTGTGTTTTGGCCATTGGGATTTGCGTGCTTTATGCAGTGAGCGATGAAGTACATCAGTTATTTGTCCCGGGCAGGAGTGGGCAGGCCAGGGATGTATTGATTGACAGTGCCGGGTCTGCTGTGGGGATAGGGTTGTACCTGACCTTTGGAAGGATTAAGGGACGGGTAACAGGTCGGACGATGAAATCTACTCACATCCATATATAAAGGAGGTATCGCTCGATGAACATTTTAGTAACCGGTGGAGCGGGATACATCGGCTCCCATACCTGTGTTGCTTTGTTGGAAGCAGGATACTCTGTTATTGTTGCGGATAATCTGTGCAACAGCAAGGCTGAGACTCTGGACCGGGTAATGGAGATAACCGGAAAGATAATAATATTCTATCAGATAGATGTAACTGATGAAGCGGCAGTTGACACTGTTTTTCACAACCATTCCATTGACGGCGTCATACATTTCGCCGGGCTTAAGGCAGTGGGCGAGTCGGTATCGAAGCCCCTGGAATATTATTATAACAATATACTGAGCACAATGGTTTTAGCCAGAGTATGCCGGAAATACGGCGTGAGGCGGTTTGTATTCAGCTCGTCGGCTACGGTATACGGTGAGAACAAAGTGCCCTTTGATGAAACTATGCCGCTATTGCCGACCACTAACCCCTATGGCGAGACAAAGGCCATGAGCGAGCGGATCCTCACGGATATTGCCAAAGCAGATCCGGATTGGTCGGTAGCACTACTGTGGTATTTTAATCCCGTAGGAGCTCATGAGAGCGGGCTGATCGGCGAATCACCCAACGGTATTCCGAACAACCTGATGCCTTATATAACAAAGGTGGCGAAAGGAGAATTGCCCAAACTGTTGATTTTCGGGAACGACTATCCAACAATAGACGGCACAGGGGTCCGGGACTACATCCATGTATGCGACCTGGCCGAAGGCCATGTGGCAGCACTGGATAAACTTACTGCGGGCATACATACCTACAATCTGGGTACCGGTCATGGTATCAGTGTACTGCAATTGGTGAAGACATTTAAAGAGGTCAATGGGGTGGAAGTACCTTATGAAATAGTGGGCAGGAGGCCCGGAGACATAGCCGTTTGCTATGCCGATGTTACAAAGGCTGAAAAGGAGCTGGGCTGGACGGCAAAGCGGGATGTGGCGGATATGTGCCGGGATGCCTGGTGGTTTGAAAAGAATTATTCAAGGGGCATAGGGACATAGGCAAGTGAATTGATAGATACAAAATAGTTACTGATAAAAAACTTAGGAAATGGTATAATAGGTAATGAATGGTGGCGAAGGGGGTAGAACTATGAACGAAAACCAATATGGAGTTCTGCTGGAGAGTATACTGGATAAAGTAAATGCAATTGCCGAAGGACAGAGGAATATTGAAAAGAATTTAAATGACTTTAAGGACGAAACCGTACAAAAGTTGGACAAAGTAGAAAATCGGTTGGGCAAAGTTGAAGATCGATTGGACAAGGTAGAAAATCGATTGGGCAGTATGGAAAAGGAGATTAAGGCGGTAAAGACCTATGTTGTAGGAATTGATGATACCATTAATCAACATGAAAAAAGAATACAGGGTGTTGAAAAGAATGTTATTTAAAAGGAGTGCATTAAAAGCTGCATTCCTTTTATTGGGCTTAGAATAATAGATGTATAGCATTACAATAATATGTACATAATAATGTAATGTTATACATTTTTATTGACTTAAATCGCACATGATGATAATATCAAGCTATGGAGATGAGTTATATGCGAAGAAAATTTACAGATAGGTTACTAAAATGGAAAAATCAGGTTACAGATCGTATGCCTATGCTTGTTCATGGAGCAAGGCAGGTTGGCAAGACTTATGCCATCAAGGAATTCGGGAGAGAGTTCTATAAGAATGTTATATATGTGAATTTTGAATCGGATATAGGTATCGCTCCTTATTTTGACGGTAATATTTCTCCTGAGAGAATAATTAATGTATTGGAAGGATATTACCATGAAAAAGTCATGCAGTCGGAAACCTTGATTTTTTTTGATGAAATACAAGCCTGCGAGAGAGCTCTTACCTCGCTAAAATACTTTGCAGAAATTGCACCTGAGTTTCATGTAATAGCTGCCGGAAGTCTTCTTGGAGTAACAATAAACAGGAGTAAATTCTCCTTTCCGGTTGGGAAGGTATTTATTGAACATTTGTATCCTATGGATTTTGAGGAATTCTTGTGGGCTAAAGGCAAGGACTTGCTTGCAAGTGAGATTAAGGTTCACTATATGGAAAATGCAGCTATTTCTGAAATACTTCATAAGGAAGCTTTGAATGAGTATTATGATTATCTGGTGACTGGAGGAATGCCGGCGGCGGTTAAAACCCATATATCAAAGGAAACTTCTTTTTCTACAGAAGAGGTTAAGAATCTGATTTTGAATTCTTATATTTCAGATATGGCAAAGTATGCCGGCAGCTCTGAAAGTGTGAAAATTAAAGGTGCTTTTGATTCTTTACCGGCACAGCTGGCAAAGGATAACAGGAAGTTCCAGTACAAGCTGATCAAGACTGGGGCCAGAGCATCTTTATATGGAGAATCAATTGACTGGCTGATTACCTCAGGGATAGTTCTCAAATGTGTTAAATGTGAGCATGGATTTATGCCGCCGGTTGCTTATCAGGATTTGTCCGGCTTTAAGCTATATATGAATGATGTGGGTTTGTTGTCTTCCAGAACGGGTGTTTCGCTTAAATCTTTTGCTGCAGATGAAATGAACCAATACACCGGAGCTCTGGCTGAGAATTATGTTGCCTGTGCATTAGCTGCAAATGGGAAGGAACTTATGTATTGGGAGTCGAAAAGTATCGCTGAAGTAGATTTCCTGATTATTGAGGATGGAGGAGTAATACCTGTAGAAGTTAAGTCTTCCAATCATAACAGGTCAAAAAGTCTGGCGTCATATAATGAAAAGTATAAGCCCAAATATATGATAAGAATAAGCTCGAGAAATTTTGGCTTTGAAAATAATATTAAAGCGGTACCCCTTTATTCTGTTTTTGCTATTGGTGAAATTGAATAAGGTATAAGGAACGGGTGACATTGAGCACTTAAATTAGTATAATTAGTATAAATTCTTATTAAGCGAAAAATAAACCAACTATAAGCAAAATATTTTGCTTATTCAGACATTATTTTGCTTAATGCTTGTTGTTATATCAAAAAAGTTGGTATAATAATGACAAATCAAAATAATAGGGTGATGAAATGCAAAAAGAAGAACTGCTTAATATAGTTTCACAAATTCAAAAATATCAATGTGAGCTGCAAACAGTTGAAGCCAAGGCTGCAAACATGGGTTGTCCTATTAAGCTTTACGATACACTGTCAAGCTTTTCAAATCAGGATGGCGGCGGAGTGCTTGTGTTTGGTGTGGATGAAAACAAAGAATTCGAAATTGTTGGAGTATATGATCCACAAGATTTAATGCATCGTGTTTCTGAACAGTGTAAGCAGATGCAGCCCCAGGTCAGACCGCTTTTTACTGTATGTGATATAAATGATAAGGTGATTGTTTCTGCAGAGATACCGGGAGTCGATGTTGCAGATAGGCCTGTATATTACAAAGGTACCGGTAGGCATAAGGGGTCATTTATTCGGGTTGGTGAAGCCGATGAGCCTATGAGTGATTATGAAATTTACAGCTATGATGCTTATCATCGGTGTATTAGAGATGATATTCGGTTAGCAGATAATGCGGAAGTTTCACAGTTTGATTCTCAATTGCTGGATAAGTATTTAAAGCTTGCTAAAGAAGATAAGCCAAATTTGGCAAAGCTGAGTGATAATGAGATATTAGAGCTGACAGGCGTCGTTAAAGGTAATGTTCCGACACTTGCAGGAGTACTATCGACTATACTCATCTTGATCATGCAGAATTGAAGGAGCATATCGATAGAGTGGGAAAATTAATTTATGAGAAGCATGGAAGGCAATAAAAAAAGGAGAGCAAAATGCTCTCCTTATTTCTTGGCAGTTTCAGTATCAGGGTCGCTGTACATTGTAAGACTTGAATACATCAGATTCAAATCGGCTATGCTGGTGTTAAGCTTATTCTGCAAGGTCTTCAACTGAATCTCCGATTTCTCGTAATCATTTTTTGCCATAAGCCCCTGATCAAACATCAGCTTGTTGTGTGCCGCAGTTACTTTTGCCACTTCAATATCCTTGAAAAGGTTGCTTATGGAGTCCATTGTTGTTTTCAGAGAGTTGTATGTGGAATTAAGAGATATATCCAGATCCTTTGTAGCATCCTCGAAGGTAGTTCTTGCATTGTCATAGTCTCTTGTAGCGTCGTCGTAAGCGTCTTCCATTTCTTTTCTGGAGTTCTCCACTCTTTTCCTTGTTACAAATTCATCATATCGTTCTTTTGTCTGATCATATTTTTTCTTGGTCAGATCAGCATTTAATGATAATTGGTAGAGGCTTTTATTATTACTTATATGGTCTTCCCTTATCTTATCCAGGTCAATGGTTGAAATATCAAGGGTCGTCAGGGTTATTACAGGTTCAATGTTATAGTCTGTTATTTCTCTTCCTATGTATCTGTTAAGGGTCTGCACTTCTTCCTGAAGCTTCTTCAAAGCGGCATCCGCTGAAATAACAGCATTCTTATATGCAAGCTCCAGCTCTTTTAGATTGTTCTCTGTCAGGTAGCCCAGCTCCAGCTTCAGCTTTGCAGTATTATAATCCGTCTGTTTCACAGAGACGTTGTTTTTTGCATCTTCAAGGTTGTATTTGGCTTTTTCGATATTGATGAATGCCTTTTTTACATTGTAATCAGAGTTTCTTTTTATGTTTTCCTTCTCAAATCTGCTGAGCTTTACATTGTTCACAGCAGTCTGGAGTGTTGCATCAAGAGTGATCGGCTTTGTGAAATACTCCAGGAATCCTCTTGAGGATCTCTCATTCGCTTCATCATTTGCTTCTTCGGTATCTTCATAGTCGTCGAGGGCGTCGCTTATATAGCCGTCCTGGTTGTTGTACTGTACATTAGTAGCCAGAGCTCTTGCCTGGGCATCCTCCAGGGTCAGTCTTAAAATCTGGGTTGAATCTGCAGATACGGTGACAAACGATAGTAAGGTTATCATTATCAGCAGTATTGCCAAACATTTTTTCATTTCTTATTCCTCCTGTTTAATGGTTGTATGTTATACTCTCTATATGTAGCTTGTTTTCACCAAGTATACACAACATTATATACCTTTTCTGAGTTATCCACCACCCCTGACATAAGAACATTTTTAAAAAATGCAAACAATTTTTGTATTTATTACGTCATATATTTATACGAAAAAAACCCGAAAAAGTTTCAAGGTAAATAAATACAATTTGATATACTAGTGTAATGACTCTAATGTCATTCCGAGCCTGCGAGGAATCTTGATTCAAGATACTTCGCTTCGCTCAGTATGACAGTACTACGTTCAGAATGACATTTGTGTATTATTCTGTGCCTGAAATAAGGGCGATTCGTGAATCGCCCCTACTGGTTATATTTACAATTTGGTTAAGTATGCAATTAAGGTTTGCAAGATTAATGAAGCTATTGTAAAATCTTTATTAAGGGGAAATATTGTGTTTATGCTAAGGAGGAAAACCTTAAACCATCCCTATAGAGATAGTGGGATTTTGAAAGAAGTCTGGTCAAGAGACCCTTATTCTTTCAGGCTGGTTTAAGCAGCCTCTAGCCTGTAGGACAGTTAAGTCCACCAGGTTACTTTTACGAAGTATGTTTAATGCACCATTGCAATCGGCGTTGATAATTGTATCTTGACAAGTTTTATATTGTCCTCTGGATATGCGTTTGCCGCTAAAGCTGTATTCCTGCGGATTATCTGCATTGTAGACAGGCAGAATATCATTGGCGAAGAAGTCAGCCTTTGAAGTATAGCTTTCTTCCTGTTCCATGTAGTAAATCCCGTAACGTTCGCAAAGGGACTGGAGCTTGAGACGCAAATCACCATGCGGTACATGAGCAAACTTTTGATTGTTGTTCTTGCCGATATCAATCTTACGTTTCCAATCAGGGTTATATCCAACAACAATATTGCCAATGTCGTTTTCGATACAGTAATTGACAATAATTCTCGCAGCTTTATTCATATAGTAGTTGACCCGGTTATTGCGATTGATGAGATTGGTATATTGCAGGTTGGTAATACCCTTTATCTCCTGCTTATCCTTGATAGATTGAAGCCTTGCATTCTCTTTGTTATACCATTGGTTGATTGATTTAAGTTTCTTGCCATCCACAATAAAGGATGCCCCAGTATTGGTAACACAGGCAGCAAGGTTACCAAGCCCTAAGTCTACAGCAATAGCGTTGTTGGAGTCGAGGTTAAGGTTTTCTTCCTCCTGAACATAAATAAATTCAATTTCAAAATATTTACAGTCATATTTTGGGAAGATATGGATTTCCTTTACTTGTTTTTCTTTCAGTCTTTCAGGGAACGGAAGTTTGACTTCCCCAAATTCTCTTTTGAAGGCATTGGACATAGGCACGGAAAAGAATCTGTCTTTGACCTTGAAACGAGGAATAATCAGCATAAAGTACCCATCTTTCGGGAGATAATGCGGAAGCCTAATGTCTGAAAACCTATAGCTACCTTCTTTTGCCTTAGAAATAAGCGAAAAGAAGGATTTGAAGTTACGGTCAACTACTTTCATAGTCTGCTGCGCAATGTCGGTATTGAGAAGTTGATAATTTTCATTCTCTTTGCAGACATGGTAAGCAGATTCATACCTGAGATATTTTTTCTCCGCAAAGTAGTATTGCCGTATAGCATACAAGGTTGAGTTGTACAGGTTTTTAGATAGCCTACACAATTCCTTTAGGGCAATATAGTTTTGTTTGCTCAAATTCCTTAGTTGGTTCTTTTGGGTACGGTACATTTTATCACCTCCCATCTAATAGTATTATAACATAATTTGGTATTATAACATAATTTAGCTAAAATTAGAATATTTAAGCAAACAGAAAGGAGAGAAGGCGCATTCCTCACCAACCTAAGAGGATGGGGTATCCTGCGCCGGAGAAAGATGAAAAAGAGAATTACAGCCGTGTTGGTTGCTTTAGTCCTGATCATGACCCAGATAGGAGGCGTTAGTCTGAATGCAGACAGCATAGGTACGGAAGCGGCTGCCTGTAAAGAGCTGGGTATCCTTATAGGTGCGGATGCCTCGGGGGTTACATCGGATTATCTGGATACTATACCGACGAGAATTCAGGCATTTATCATTGTCTTGAGGTTAAAGGGGCTGTATAGTGATGCTACTGAGTATGAGGGAACGGATAATTTCGTCGATGCTTCAGTATCAGGCTGGGCGAAGAATTATATGGCTTATGCCAAAAGACATCCTGAGCTGGGCTGGGGGGGATATCCCGACGGTACCTTTGCTCCGACGGACAAAATCAATGGACAGGCCTTTTACAAGGTTATGCTGGAAACCTTAGGCTATAAGCAGGATATAGATTTTACATATGCGAATACTTTGAAATTTGCTCAGGAAGTAGGCCTTGTGAAGAAGGCGGACGATATAGCGAAGCTTAAGAGCTTTACAGTTAATGATGTGGCAAAGGGGATTTATGGGGCGCTGAATACCAAACCCCAGGACTCAGATAAGAAGCTCATTACCGTGATGGTGGAGCAGGGAATAATCATATCTGAAAAAGCGGTTGCGGCAGGCTTCAAGCTGGATACAAAGGATGCGAAGGTTGTAGGCTTCAACGCATTAACAAACAATAGGATAGAAGTGGAGTTCGACCAGGAGATCGATCTGCAGAAAGCAGATGTGGAAATCACGCAGGTAGGCGGAGATTCAAGGCTTTCTATACTATCTGTCGATTCGGACGGTGAGAAAGCTACCATAAATACAACAGAGGCAAATCCTTTCAATGCCTATGAACTGACAATAAACACACTGGTCCCGACCAACAACTGGGTGGTAAAAGGGTACAGCAACAAATTCGTAGCCATGCCGAGGGATGTGACCAAGCCTACGGTAAGGCATGAGCTTCTGGGCAGGAATGAAATACTGCTTACCTTCAGCGAGGAAGTGAGCAGGGATACGGCAGAGGATGTCTCCAATTACAGGATTGGAAGTAATATACTTGTAAAGAGTGCAGTGAGAGGGGCTTCCGGAAAAACAGTATTGCTGGAGACAGAAGACATGCCAAATGACTTCTATGGGCTTACTGTGCAAAATGTATGTGATTTAGCCGGTAATAGCATTGAAACGTATAGAGCACCCTTTGACGGGGCACAGAGGGATATGAGGGAACCATCGATTGTATCTGTCAAATCTGAGAATAATTCTGTTGTTACTGTTACCTTTGATGAGAGAGTTAATAAAGATACAGCGGAAAATCAAAACAATTATTCAGTGGACAACGGTCTTTCCATATTAAGTGCAAGGCTGGATGAAAGCGGTAAGGTGGTAAGCCTTTCGACCTCCATGCAGCAGACCAATACGATATACACCCTGACCACGCAGGGCATTACCGATGCGTGGGGAAATGTCATGTACAGGAAGAATTATGCCTTTACAGGGGATAATACAAGGCCTACCGTTGCAGTGATGGGAGTATCGAATAACGAGGTAATGGTAACCTTCAATAAGAAGATGGACAAACAGTCCGCCGAGAGCATTGGCAATTACATGATAGACAAAGGCCTGGAGGTTAAGGATGCGATACTTGATGAGAGCGGCAAGGTAGTGACACTGATAACCTCCGGTCAGACGGTGAGGGAGCTTTATACCATTACTATAATGCAGGTGTATGATCTGTGGGGCAACATGATAAATCTGACCTCCGGCAAGTTCGGGGGTATGAGCGGAGATACAAGGGAGCTGAGTTATTCGGTCAAGAGTAATGGAAATGAGATAGTTGTCACTTTTAACAAGAGGGTTGATAAGGAATCAACAGAAAATGTATTCAATTATACCCTGGATAAGGAACTGGGATATGCAGCAAAGGCTACTCTGGATGATTCGGGAAGGGTATTGACACTGCTCACTGCCAACCACAGCAGCGGAAAGATGTACACTATAACCATCAAAGGCGTAAAAGACATGACCGGCAAAGCCCTGAGCACCGATGAAAGGGTAGCGGCCAGGAAATTCGTAGGTATGGGCAGCAGCGGCAGTGGAAGCACAGATGGGGTATTCAGCCTGGAAACTGCTGTAACGGTGAATTACAATACTCTGGACCTTATATTCAGTGATGAGCTGACTGATGAGGAGCTGGAGGATCTGGATGCAGAGCTTGATGTTCCCGATGGATACAGTCATACAATACCTTCCAGCCTGGATTTCTACAAGTACTTTGTAGGTAATAAAAAGAACGTAAGAATACAGTTCTATACAGGCTCCTCCAAGAATCCCGAGCTGTTCAAGTCAGGGAACATATATGAGATCGAAGTGATGGATCTTGACAGACTTAACATTAAGAATGATGCAAATGTAAAGATGTTTGCAGGAACCGGCACTCCCAATGAAGAGCCTGAGATCATTGAAGTAAGTGCGATAAACAGCACTGCCGTCGAGGTGGTGTTCAGTGAGCCTGTCAAGGGTATTACGAAGAGCCAGTTTGATATAAAGGATGACATAGATATCAGCGGTGTATCGGTAGAGAATAATGACGAGATCACCGATAGAGTTACATTATATATAAGCAGTAAAACAGAGCTTGATGATGATGAATACAAGCTGTATGTGAGATCCGGCATCAAGGATGCGGCAGGACTTAATTCTGTAAGCACCGGTTCTTCTTCATCAAGCAGTTATTTCGAATTTGACGGGACCTCTGATGAGAATGAAGCGCCTTTTATTGAATCGGATATAATGGTTTTGGATACCCATACTATACAGTTTGAACTAAGTGAGCCTATCAACGATATATCCAACAGCTCCTTCTCGGTAAGGAGGGCCTCCGGAAGCAGCTCTTCCAGTATTAGTGTGGCTAATGCAGTGCTTTCCGACGATGAGAAAACGGTTACTCTGTACTTCAGCAGCAGGGTGACGGGGCTTGACTCGGATTATGAGTACGAGCTGAGTGTAAGCAGCTCGGTAAAGGACTTGCAGGGCTTATCCTTTGAGTCGGAAGACAGGAAAGTAGAATTCGAAGGAACGGATAATGAACCTGAAGAGCTTGAGATTGCAGCTTCTTATATAAATGAAGAGAATAACAAGATAACCCTGATGTTCAACAGGGAGCTTGACATTGACAGCCTTGACATAAGTGACTTTGAGTTCTCAGGAGCTGGGTATTACAAAAGCTCCACCGATAAAGTGGAGTTCGACGAAAAGTCGGTGACCATTACTCTTAAGAATGAACTGGATAACGGAGAGACATTTACAATAAAGATAACTTCCGGAGGAAGGTCAGATATAAAGGACTACAACAACCAGAAGCTGACTACCGAAGAACTGGAGATAGAGACAAATTAAAAGAGATCAATAAGCATCATAATAGTAGCTTTTGCCGTATAACTGGCAAAAGCTACTATCTGTTTGTGTTCGGTTGCATGATATAACAATTTATGATAAAATTAAACAAATTCTGTAAGGGGGAGTGTTGTTTTGAGGAGTAGGATAAGAAAATTATTCAGCATATTTGTCATATTAGCCCTGATTTTTTCACTGATTATCAGCAGCATAACATGCTATGCAGATTCAAAGGAAAGCTACAGGATGCAAAAGGAAACAGGCAGCAAACCTGGTTACAGGGAAGGGGAAATATTAATAAAGTTCAAAGCTGGGACAAGCAGTCTGAAGAAAGCTTCCTTTGCCTCCGAAAATGGCTTGAAGCATATAAAGTCCTTTGATTCTCTGAATGCAGGGCTTTATAACGTGAAGAAGGGAAAGGATACAAATAAAGCGCTGAGGGAGCTTATAAAGAATGATGAAATAGAATATACACAGCCTAATTACATATATTATCCGGCATCAGTCCCGGATGATCAGTATTATAATAACCTTTGGGGGCTGAATAATACAGGACAGATAGTCCGTAATAGACTTGGAAAAAACGATATCGATATCGATGCACCTGAAGCATGGAATATCACGCAGGGTTCTGATGATATTGTAGTTGCGGTTATTGATACAGGTATAGATGTTGACCATCCGGAGCTGGCGGCCAGAATGTGGAGAAATCCCGGAGAAATACCTGACAACGGTATAGATGAGGATGGGAATGAATATATAGATGATGTTTATGGCTGGGATTTTTATGAAGACAACAACACTGTATTTGACAGCGAAGTTGACGATGAGCATGGAACTCATGTAGCCGGCACAATTGCAGCAGAGGCGAACAGTGATGGCGTAATTGGGGTGGCGCCGGATGTGAAGATCATGTCTGTTAAATTCATCGGCCCGGATGGAGGAACAACGGCTGATGCAATAGAAGCCGTTGACTATGCAAGCATGATGGGTATAAAGCTATCCAATAACTCCTGGGGCGGCGGAGGCGACGATACGGCTTTGAAAGAGGCTATTGAGAACTCCGGGATGCTGTTTATAGCTGCAGCAGGCAATGAAAAAGATGATATCGATGCTGAGTTTAGTGCCCCCGGATCCTTTGACAGCAGTAATATTTTAACTGTAGCAGCAGTGGACAGCAGAGGGGAGCTTTATAAATATTCAAACTACGGTGAGGTCTCTGTTGATGTAGGCGCGCCGGGGGTTAATATCTACAGCACCATTCCGGATGTGATAGAAGGTACTGCAGCTGTCGGTGTAGAAAATGGATATAATGCCTTTGTCGCCACATTTGGGTTGGAATTCCTGGGTGGGCAGGATGAGGCACAGGATATTTTGTCGGGAGCAATGGATGGTATTGCCCTGAACACACCAATACTGCTTGTTGATGATGATGGAAATGATAATAGTGTATATGAAGATGTATACGGGGCATATGATGCTGCCCTCTCCGGCCTTGGGTATTCAAACATTGAGACGGTGCATGTAGCATCCGATATAAGTGACGGGCCCGGCTCAGTAAAGCTGAATTCAAAAGATGTGGTTATCTGGTTTACGGGTGAAACACTTGGAGAATTTGAAGATTATGATTCTCACAATGATTGGGTAACAACACTTACAAGCAACGATCAAGAGAACCTTATAGCTTTTCTGGAGGCGGATAAAACGCTCATACTGTTTGGCAGCGATGCTTTATATGAGATTGAAGAAAGTGAATTGGTGAATGATTATTTCGGTATCGAAGTGCCTTTGCCGGATTATGGAAGGAACACAAGGATCGAAGGTGTAGCTGCGACGGTATTTGAAGATGTTGATTATGATATATCCTCAGGAACAATTGCATATATTGATCATATTATACCGGTTGGTGGAATTGCAGAACCTTTGCTTAAGTATTCAGCAGAATCGGGTGCTTTTTACGGCTTTTTAGACGGCACATCCATGGCAGCTCCGCATGTAACAGGAATAGCGGCGCTTCTGCTGGACAAGAACCCGGGTCTTACTACTGCACAGCTTAAGAACGCCATAATGACCAGCGGCACTCCTTTAGAAAGCTTGGAGGATATAACTGTCACAGGCAAGATGGCAAATGCCTTTGAAGCATTAAAAGCAGTTGCCCCTGCTGATCCTACCGGGCTTGCTGCCGTGAAAAACGGCGCAAATATTACTCTGACCTGGTCAGGCAGGGAGACCGGGGAAACTATTAATTATATTGTTGAACGGAGCATAAATAATAGTGCATATTCAGTTATAGCAAATACTACGAACAAAAGCTGCACAGATTCAGGAATCGATACAGCCAAAACATACCGTTACAAGGTGAAGGCAGTTGATGACCGCTTAAACCCATCCGGATATTCAAATGTAGTTGTCGGCAATGTAGCTACAGGCGGTAATGGAAACGACAATCCAGGCGGAAGCAAGCCTAAGGGCTCCGGAGGCGGTGGCGGCGGAGGAGGCGGCGGAGGCGGCGGTGCAGCCGGACCAAGTACTCCGAGTGCTCCAAATCCATTTATAGACGGTAATATTGAATACGCGCTGAAATATGGATCAAGTGGAAGCAGTATCAAAATACCGCTGGTAAATCATGATGATGAAAAGTCTGCTGTAATGAGTGCAAAGATACTGGAAAGTCTGGGCAAATCCGGCAAGTCCCTTATTCTGACAAGCTCAGGAGGAGAAATCACAATTCAGGCAGCGGCATTAATGACAGAAGAAATAAAGAAGCGTATTAATGACAGTGCAGCAAAATTGACTATCGAGCTGAAGGAAATAAAGGGCGGCGAGGCACAGAAGCTTACAGCAAATGCAGGACCGGGCATTTTTAAGCTTGGAGACAGAATATTTGACTTGGGAGCACAGATGAGGACAAGCAATGGCGTCGTCGATACCAATAAATATATTCAAGAATTTAGAGTCAGTATAAAGCTTTCTGCAGCAGAAACTGCAGGAATCGATCCCGGGAAGCTGGGGATATACTACTTAAATGAGGATAAGAAGGTC
Organism: Clostridia bacterium; assembly: GCA_035627615.1. Taxonomy (GTDB): domain Bacteria; phylum Bacillota; class Clostridia; order Lutisporales; family Lutisporaceae; genus BRH-c25. The sequence continues at coordinate 37,244 of DASPLL010000046.1, read as the reverse complement.
TGGGAATATGTCGGAGGAATATTTGACCCTGATAACAGCACAATAACCTTTGATACAAATCACTTCAGCAAGTATGCAGTAATGAGGATGGAAAACAGCTTCACCGATATTGGCAGGCATTGGGCAAAAGCTGACATAGAATTAATGGAAGCGAAACACGTAATAGAAGCCGGGGCAAGCGGGCAATTTGGCCCGGATGTAAATATAACAAGGGCTGAAGTCGTTAAGCTGCTCATAAATATGCTGCGTTTTGATCCTGAGAAGAACATAAGCCTGATAACTCAATCGGCTGCTACGTTTAAGGATGTAAAAGCGGGAGATCCATACTATGCTTATGTAGAAACAGCAGTAAAGCATGGCATCACAAAAGCAGGTGCAGATGGTATGTTCAGGCCTGACGATACAATAACAAGAGAACAGCTTGCCACAATGATAATACGGACCCTGGGTATAGAAACTGATTCTGATATATCTGAGCTGCCATATGCAGATAAGGACAAAATTCCTGCCTGGGCTGCAAAGAGTGTATTGGCTGCTTATGAGAGAGGCTATGTGCAGAGTATAAACGGTAAGGACTTTGGTGTAGGAACTAATGCTACAAGAGCGCAGGCAACTGTGATAATAAAACGGGTAATGGAAAAGCAAGGGCTGCTGCAGATGCCTTCCAGGATCTCAGGAAAGCTTGTTCTAAGCGATGTAGAGGGGCAGCATTATGAACTGGAGACAGAAGAAGGCATATATGTCCTGCGGTATGATGCGGAGAACAGATACCTCTCCAGGAAGCTGAGCAATATGATAGGAAAGGAACTGGAGGCAATAGGCTATGCGCAGGATGTCTTTACAACATACCAGAGGGGTAAGGTATTCAAGGCAATCTCCATAGAGGTTAAATAGAAAGATTCTTCGTTACACTCAGAATGACAATGCCTGCCACTTAAGTGGCAGGCATTATTTTATTCGTATCTCAAGGCTTCTATCGGGTCAAGCTTTGCAGCTTTGTTGGCAGGGTACAGCCCGAAGAAAATACCTACCGCTGAGGAGAAGCCGAAGGCTATCAGTATTACTGACGGTGATACCCCAAGGGGTATGTTTATGGCCTTTCCGGCCAGGTAGCCCAGTGATACTCCAAGAGTCATACCGATTGTTCCTCCTATGAGGCAGAGTATGAGGGACTCGGTCAGGAACTGCAGCATTATATCCTTGTTCTTGGCTCCCAGTGCCTTCCTTATACCTATTTCCCTGGTTCTTTCGGTTACTGATACCAGCATTATATTCATGACGCCTATACCGCCTACTATAAGGGAAATGCCTGCGATTGCCCCTATTACCATTGTGAATATGTTAAGCACATTCTCCAGCATATCCAGCTCTTTAAAGCCTTCTTCAGCGGCATATTTGCCTTCATTTCTGTGTGACTGCTCCAGCAGGTGCACTATTTTGGTCGCTACTTCCTTTGAGTTATCCATATTCTCAAGCATAACTGAGAAAAATGTGATCTTAGGATCGGGAAAAACTCTTTCGGCTATGGTGATGGGAGTGTAGCCGATGCCCGGATAGTTGTCCCCGAACATTGCCGCCATTCCGCCGCTGGAGCTTTCAGTAACACCTATTACTGTCAGGTTGGTATTATTATCTTCGATTGTGACCTTAATCTTTTCACCTATGGCTTTTTCCGGATCCTTAAAGAGTTTTCTCGCTGTTATCTCGTCGATTACTATAACGTTTTTTGCCGACTCGACATCGCGCTCATTAAGGAACCTGCCGGCCAGCAGATCCATTTTCATAAGCCTGGTAAAGTCCTGGGTCACGCCGTCGATTTCAGAGAATTTCTTATCCTTTTCCGTCTTTATGTGTCCCATATTGCCTGTCGCAGGTACTACAAACGTGACCTCCGGGATTTTCTCCTTTATAAGCTCTGCATCCTTCATTGTAAGGTAATCTCTGTCCTCAATATCATTGTCGGTTGACTTTACATTGACATTTATCACATTGGTTCCCAGACTGTCAAACTCACCAACTATGGCTGCCTTACCGCCCTGTCCTATTGATACTATCGCTATGACTGAGGAGATACCGATTATTATACCAAGCATAGTCAGGAAAGAGCGCATTTTATTCGATCTGACGCTCTGGAGGGCTGATATGAAGCTTTCCATCAGGTTCATGCTTTCATCCCTCCCCGTATTATTCTGTTTTCGACCTGCTTATCCGATATGATCCCACCATCTCTGAACACTACCGCCCGCTTGGTATGCTGTGCGATATCCTGTTCATGGGTGACCATTACTATTGTGACGCCCTCATTGTTCAGGCCTTCGAAAATACCCATTATTTCCTCGCTGGATTTTGTATCCAGGTTGCCGGTTGGCTCGTCCGCCAATATTATTGCTGGATCATTCACAAGAGCCCTTGCTATTGCAACTCTCTGCTTCTGGCCTCCGGAAAGCTCGTTTGGCTTGTGATGCATTCTGTCGGTCAGACCTACCCTGTCAAGAGCGGCCTTTGCCTTCTTTTGCCTTTCGCCCGAGGGCATGCCCGCATAAACCATAGGAAGCTCTACATTGCCGAGGGCGCTTAATCTTGGAAGCAGATTGAAGGCCTGAAATACAAAGCCTATCTTTTTGTTTCTTATGGCCGCAAGCTGATTGCCGTCGAGAGTGGATACATCCACATCATCCAGGATATACTTTCCGTCCGTAAGCCTGTCAAGACAGCCCAGAATATTCATAAGTGTCGATTTACCGGAGCCGGAGGCTCCCATTATTGCAACGTATTCATTTTTTTCTATTGCCAGGTTGATATCCCTTAAGGCTTCAACCTGTATCTTGCCTGTATCATATATTTTCTTAAGGTTCTCAACTCTTATTATCACTAGCTTTACCCCCTGACTGCTTCACCGGGTCTCCGTCCTTAAGCGTTGCAGGCGGGTTCTTCACATATGAATCACCTGCTTTTAAGCCCTCAAGTATCTGTATTTCAAAATCTGTCTCCATTCCTGTCTGTACAAACCTTTTTACTGCTTTGTTGTGTTCAACTACGAAAACATATTTTTTGCCGTCCTCATCCTCCAGCACCGATTCAAAACCGACTGCTGTGGAATTTGTGCTTTCCTGGAGTGTGATATCTATATCCGCCTCATAGCCCACTTTTATTTTGTCATTGGGATTATCAAGAGTTACTTCTATCTCTACCTTTGGTTCCTTGTTTGTCCCTTCCACTGTAATGACTGCTGCATCTCCTATGGCTGTGACGGTGCCCTTGTACCCGGTGTCTATTCCCTTTACCTTTATTGATGACTTCTGGCCTTTGCTTATGCTTACCGCATCATACTGGCTGACAAGCACTTTAACCTTGTATTGAGAAAGGTCATATATTGCAGCAATATTGTTTTCTATTGTAGGATACTGGTTCGGCTTCACGTCAAGCTGAACAATTTTACCATTTATGCTTGATTTGATCATGCTTTTTTTAATTTTGTCCTTTACATTGGCTATATCTGCTTTTGCGCTTTCCACCTGGTTTCTTTTTCCCTTGATCTGATCGCTGTTGTTTACACCGAAGTCATTAAGAGAATCCTTTGCATTGTCGAGCTCCATTGTAGACAGCTCCATCCTGTTTTTTGCATCGTTCATAGCCTTGAGGGAGGCTTCATAATCCTCCTTTGAGACTGCCCCGTTTTCGTAGAGGACACTGGATTGGTCATATTTCCTTTTTGCTTCATTATATTCTGTTTCTGCGCTGCGCAGATTTATTTCAGCAGTCCTGACTGCATTTTCCAGAGCCTTTTTGTCATTTTCGCTGCCGGTGCTCAGAAGTCTCTGAAGGTCTATATTGGCAAGCTCCAGTGCCAGTTCATGCTTTTTGAGCTGGTATTCATAGTCCGTTGAATCGGTTCTCAGCAGGCTGGTACCATCTTTGACCTCCTGACCCTCCTGTGCAAAGATTTCAATAACCTTCTGCTGTGTTGAAAGCTCTATTTCTTCCTTATTGGCAGCATCGATGTTTCCAGTCACAGAGATGGTCTGGGAGAGGTTTTTTGCTTCCACTTTACCTATGTCTATTTCCTTGACCTTGGCCTGGTTTGAGGTTATTATCCTTACAGCACCTATAGCTATTGCCAGGAGCACTATAGCTGCTATGATAATCAATTTCTTCCTGTTTTTCATATTTTCCCCCTTAAAAAATGACTTTTTATCTCACACATATTCTATACGTATGGAAATCAAAAAAGTTTTCAAATTTGTATAAAAGTTTATGTATCAATGCCTTATATAACAATTATATTATTTTTCATCTTCAGAGTAAAAGGCACATTATGTAAAGTAATTGCCAGTTTTATATTTTTGTAATACAATGATTGTAGAGGCGATTCATGAATCGCCCGTATTGGGGGTGTTAATACTGTTTAAGCTTAATTTTGAAAAAACGGCAATATTTGTGCTTTTGCTTATAGTGCTGGTATCGACGGCAAATATATATACCCAGTTTTTTGGACTGGCTGATTCGGGTAATAAGCTAAACACCATTGAACCTCCTGATATTGTTAAGCTTTCTTTCCCTGTAATGCTGCTCAAGGCAGATGAACTGTATGATCAGGGAGACTATGAAAGTGCTCAGAAAGAGTACCTGGCACTGACAAGTCTCGCTACAATAAGCAAGCAGCAGAAAGCTACGCTTTTTTTCAGACTCGGATTGTGCAATTATGCTATGAAGCTGTATGATATGGCCAGTGAAAGCTTCATTCAGTCTACAAATTACAACACCAGGGATGCGGTTGCATACAATAATGCTGCAGTATGTGCATTCATGGCAAATAATACTGTTATGGCTGAAAATTATCAGAAAAGCGCAATTGCGATATTACCTGCCGTAGAGTTTCATTATAATCTGGGAAGAATATATGAGACTGATAAAAAATATGAGGATGCTGCAAAATATTATATAGCTGCATTAAAAGGAGAAAACAATATCACAAGAGAGGACAGCATTGATCCTGTAAGAGTCAACCTGAAGGTTATCAAGCTGTTTCCGGAAAAGGAAGTAAGGGAGAAATTATCAAAGGAGCTGTTTATTGCACTTAAGCTCAGTGATGCAAGAGACGTGTTTATAATAAACGATTCGGAAATGGATTTAAAAACTGATTTTGAAAGCAGACTTTATAGTGTGGAGGGAACAGGAAGGCTTAACTGCAGGTATAACAGGGAAAAAATGGACCCTTATCATCTTATAGATACGATAAAATGGTCGGTGAAAAAGGACAACAAGGTGGTATACACAAGCAGCAAGGATGAATTTACTATGAAGGTACAGGGACAGGATGACTATGAGGTTGCACTGGACATAATGTATAACGGGAATAAAATCAAGAGCAGCAACAAGATTATTTCAAAGTGGCAGATAAAGGATAAACTGGCCCAGGGCAATCCGATACCCTATAAGCAAATTGATGAGGTATGCAAATTCTATTCCTATGCAGCCTATGAGCAGCTGTTTGAAGAGGACTTTCTTTTAAGCGCCAAAGGCTTTACAGACAGGTTCAGTGTGGTATGGGGCAAGGACAGTGTAGGGACAGGAATCATGACGGATGATTTTATGGATGCCGGAAGCTCACTGGAAATTGCCAATACTTCAAAAGAAAATGCCGGGATTTGGGCTGATCTGAGTTCATTGATTGATGGCAAGGATCTTAAAGGCAAAACTATCAGCGTAAAGTTTTTTGCCAGGAAAATATCTGAAAGAGCCAGACTTGATGTAAAAATCAGGATCAAGACAGACAGGGTTTATAACAAAGGCGGAGTTTATCCGTTGAAGGTTAAATGGCAGCAGATAAATCATAATATATATATTCCTGAAGATGCGACGGGCTTGACACTCAGTCTTAGTATGAGGCCGGATGAAGAGATTAAGATTGATGGATTTATTATTAGTGTAGTGAAATAGATAAAAAAAAGAAGCGGTTCAACTGAACCGCTTCTGATTTTATTTATTTTGTAAAACCGAAGGCATAGATTGGAGTTGATTCCATTCCGCCTGCTGTATTGACATTTGCAAGGTACTCTGCGATAGTGTTAATGATTGTATCAACATCTGTTTCGTCAGCTTCTACCAAGCTTATAGCATTATCTGTTCTGTATACTTCCAATGCGTAGTTTGTATCAGCATCAAGAGTTATTAAGTTTCCATCAGCATCATATACGCTGGTTACATCGAAACTATCAATTACACCATCTTCGTTTGTATCTGTAGGAAGTACAAAGTAAGTTTCTGTATCAGCTATAACGCCATCATTATTGTCGTCATAAACTACTTTTACTACATAGTCTTTTACGTCATAACCGCTGAATGATACTATATCGTTGTTTACTTCCAGGTTGCCGTTTTCAAGCAGTCCTTTGAAGGAGTAGCTCATACCGCCGATTGATACAGTGTATGTCTCATCTTCAAGAAGAGCCTTGTTGAGGTTAACTGTCTGATAAGTTTTGTTTGCAGTAAGGTCTCCCTTTTCTACTCTTCCAATTTCAACAGTACCATGCTTAACAACTATATCGTTGTTGAAGTCGTCGATTTCCTTGCTTGCTGTTACTTTTATCTGTCTGGCGTTGATGATCTGTACACCTGCGATATAGTCAAGAACCTTAACGCTTGAACCTACGAAGTCAAATTCTTCGCTTGTTTCTGATGAATTGCCGGCGATGTCTTTTGCTCCTCTTGTAAGAGTCAATGTGTAAACTGTGTCGGCATTCATTTTAGTTGATGTTGTCAATGTTACAACTTCATCATCCAATTCTGTACCGGATATTGTTATTCTCTTGTCATCTTCATCTACGAGTCTGTAATCACCTGCGTTGCTGAGCTTTTCATTGAAGGTTACTTCGATCTGGTTTTCGTTAATTGCTACTACATCTTCAACTTCAGGTCCGTCTTCATCTTCAATGTATGTTTCAGCTATTGTTACTGAGTTAGGATCAAAACCTGCGAGGTAACCGTTGTGAGTTAATGCTGTTACCAGGTCTGTATCAAATTCGTCTTCTTCGTCAATTGCAGGTGCACCTGCGTAGTCAGTGATGAAATCTGTGAAGTCGAATGCGTATAATTCATCAGCATCCATGTCTGATCCGTTTACTGTCAGTTCGATTGTTGAATAGCCTTCATCATCCTTATCTTCATCCGGGTCAAATGTTACTGAGAAGTTGCCGTCTGCTGATACATCCTTGAGGATATCATCATTGTCATTTGTTCCTATAGAGTCGATATCTTCAGCATCTTTGCCGGCTCTTATTGTTACAGGCTCACTGAATATTACTCTGAATGTTTCAACGTCGATCTGTTCAATTGATTCAACAGCCGGACCTTCATTTATTTCGTCGATTCCTTCAATTGTATCCTTATCGTCGTCATCTGCAGGCACTACATATCTGTTGCCCTGCTTATCTGTTACATTTTTGATTTCTGTTACTGTGTAGTCCACATCTTCTGTCATTTCATTAGGATTAGATATGAACATTACTGATGTTTCATCATCCATTGTTCTTACTGCCTGTGCAAAGTTGATTACGTTAGAATCTTTATCGGTTAATTTCATTGTAGCTGTTGTTGCATTTACTTTTTCGTCGAATGTTACTATTACTACATTCTTAGCTACTACATCTATTGATTCTACTACAGGTCTTTCTGTATCGTTTGAGCTGTAGCCTACGAATTTTGCTTTAACATTTGAAAGAGCATTTCCATTGATGTCTTCAATGTTGTTCATAGTTATTTCGTAAGTTTTTCCGGCAACCTGCTCAGGAGTTGTAAGTGTTACTACATATTTGTTGTCTTCCAGTTCAGCTTCAAGTGCTGCACCCATGCTGTTGTTGATTACGTAGTTTGTTGGGTCTTCAGCAGTTGCCTTGTTGAGCTTGCCGCTGTTGTTTGTATCATTCTGGAATGTGATTTCAACCTCTGTTTTGCTTATAGCCTTAACGCTTGCTACATATGGCGGAATTATATCTTCTACCACACCCTTGATGCTCTTTTCAACTCTGTCTGATTCGTCAATGATGTTTCCGAATTCATCGGCGATATCGCCTACTGTAAGAGTGTATCTTTCGTCTTCATCAACTACTGATGTTGTAAGGATAACTGTGTGTCCTTCTGTTGAGTCGAGATCTTCTGTATCGAGGATCTCAGCCTTGATTACGTTTACATCGTTGTCGAGTTCGTAGTTGCTTGCATCTGTAGCTGCAGCTACGTCAAGTCTGTTGTCGTCTTCGAATACTATTTCAAGCTTATTGTCGTTTATGAAGTTAGCATCATCGATGTCAGGAGCATCTGTATCTGCCGCATTTGCTCTGAAGGAATCAGTAAGAGCTTTTGTTGTTTTGTTTGCAGACACTGAACCGTCAACGAGATCGTTTATTGTCAGTGTATATTTTTCGCCCTTATCCTGTGGAGCTGTTGTTACTTCTACTCTTTCATAGAAATCATCTTCATCAACGTCTTTTGCTACTATGTTTTCAATTTCAAGTGCAGTTCCGTCACTGTCAACGATTGAGTAGTTGGCGATAGTTTCTGCTGAAGCCTTGTCTACGCCGTGGTCATCATCAAAGAAGATTGTGAATCTTGCATTATTCTGAGCAAGTTTGATATCATCAAGCTTTGGAGCAGTTGTGTCGGAGTTTCCTCTGAACTGCTTTGTTGTAGCTTTTACAGCTACCATGTCGGATGAAGTAACGTCTTTAACTGTGAGCTTGTATACTTTATTGTCTTCAACGCCTTCAGTTGTAAGTGTTACAGTCTTTCTGTCAGCTGAAAGCACAGCTGATTTAACTGTTGCACCGTTAGTTGCTGTGTAGTTTGCTACGTTTGTAGCTGAAGCATTATCCATTACTCTGTCAAATTCTACTTCTACTGTGTTTGTATCTACTGCTTCAACGCTTTCTACTTCAGGAACAGCACTGATTTTTGCAAGACCTGCGAAGTTCATTGAAACTTCACCAACAGTCATTGTGTAAGCTGTACCTGCAGTCTGAGCTGCTGTTTCAATTACTACTACTGTAGCGCTTTCCTGAACTGCGCCCTTAACTTCAAGTGCTGTTGTTGAACCCTTTGTTACTACTTTGTAGTTATCAGCTTTTTCAGCGAATGCCTTTGATACTGCAGCTGTGAATTCAACTTCTACCTTGTTGTTTGCTATTGCCTTAACTGCTTTGAGTTCTGCATCTGTTGTTGCAACATCTTCATAGAGACCAGCTGCTATAGCTGCATCCTTGTTGATCATTCCTGCATCAACCATAGAAGTTGCAAGAGTTGTTGTTGTATCTTTTACGTTTATCTTTAAAGCTTCGATTGTAGCTACTGCTACATCGTTGTTTGTGAACTTAGCTGCGTCGGCAACCTTTACAAGGCCCTTTGAAGCTGCGAATGCTATAACGTCTTTCCATTCGAAATCTCCTGCTACATTAGCAGATGTCTGCTTGTAACCGAGAGCAACGAGCATTACCTTGTAGTACTGCTGAGCTGTGATTGTTGTGAACGGCTCGAATTTTCCGCCGTCTGCACCTTCGAAACCAACCTGCGGATTGGCTTTCAGGTAAGCCATTATTGCCTTACCTTCTTTCCAGGTCATCGTGTTGGCATCTGCGAAGTTGTCTGTTCCTGTGTATGCCATTGCTTCTTCTTCAAGACCCTTAAGTCTGAGAAGCATTATAGCTGCCTGCATTCTTGTTGTTTCTTTTGCGAGGTACTCTGGTGTCACACCTGATGTATTTTCACCCTGAAGTACACCTAACGCTTTGAGTGCTTCGGCATCTGCGCCGATTGTTGCTGTTGTATCAGCGAATGCTGTTGTTATAGTAGAAAACATCATCGCAAACGCTAATAGAAGAGCAATTATCTTCTTATTATTCATTCGTGTTTTTTCCTCCTTAGAAATGTTATTAGTTTTGTTGTGGTTACTTGTGCATGTACTGGATTGTCTTTGATCAACTATTCTACTTGAACCTATACTATGCACCCCCTTTCCAGGTTGTAGGAAAAATTGATTAAAATCTTCTCATGGTCAACATAATTCTACACAGTAATCGTTATTCCTTCCAGCGTAACAGTAATGTAAACAAGTGTAATACGCATGTAACAGAAATATACGAATCTGTAATAAAGAATTATGTAATTACATTATGTTAACCAGTGAGTCCAAAATAAATACGTCATTTTTCCCTGCTGCAATTGTTTTTCTATTGCTGCATTTGTTTGACGTATGAAGCTGCCAGGATGTTTCATTACAGTTTTGTGACAGAGGCTATTTAGCCGAAAGCTCGTCCAACTATTTTTTTCTTTGTCATTCTGCATTTATTTTGCTGCAATTTCCTTTTTAAGAAGGATTTGTGCAACTTCCACAGAATATATTCTGTAATAAAGAAGAAAATAGGAGGATACAGATGAAAAATTTTAAAGTATTAAAAGCAGCAGTTATCATGTTCGCACTACTATTCGCAGTAACCGGTGTTGCTTATGCGGATGAAAATACTTCAAAGTTTACAGATATAGATGGTCACTGGGCGGAACAGCATATAATCAATGTTTACAGCAAGGGCTTGATGGGCGGTGCTTCTGAAACCCAGTTCAAGCCGGGCGAATTTGTTAAGAACTACGATGCATTAGTAAGTATATCACGGATGGTTAATCGGGAAAAGGATATAAATTTGGAACAATTGGCGGAAAAGTACCAGACAAACGTCATTGAAAAATTCGGAGTTCCTGATTACGCAAGGGATGCAGTACTTATTTGCCTCGATAAAGGTATAATTCTGGATTTTGAAGTAGAGACTTTTTCCAAGTATCCTTTAGCCTTTAAAAAGGATATAAGCAAGTACATGGGCAAAGCTCTCGGTCTTGTGCCGGAAATCAATGCGCCCCCTGTTGTATTGGCATTCAAGGACACTTTACTCATTCATAATTCATATAAACCTTATATAAAATTCTTGATTGACAAGGGTATTATAAATGGCAGCGGTGATGTAAATAATGAGTTTAACCCTAACGATTACGTTGACAGGGCTGCTTTTGGGAAGATGCTGGACATTGCAAGCTCCGTATATGATAAGGATGTGCTTGGAGTGGACGCTGCTGTTCCGGATACCGGCTCTGCAGACACAACATTGACGGATTCGGATAACAGCTCCGAGATTACATGGCCGGATACAAATGCATCAGAGCCTCCTGCTGTAGTAGAAGATGAGGAACCGGCGGATGTGACTGCCTATGTGGATCAGGTGATACCGGAGTATGGCAATCTGAAGGTGTTTGTTGGGACAGAGAGCAGAGTATATAAGGTGTCTCCAAATGCCACATGTACAATAGATGACGTTGCAATGGGATATTGGAAGCTTGAGAAAAGCGACATGGTCAGGCTTTATATTAATAATGGTGAGGTTGTAAAAATCGTTGGTGAAAGCAAAGTAAGAAAAGTGGTAGGGAAGCTTGTGAGTATACAAGCGGCAGACAAGACCGTACTTACAATACAGACCACAAGTGGTGAAACAAGAAAATACACGGTAACAGCAAAGACTATAGTTATAAAGGACGGAAAAAATGCTCTGTGGCAGGAGCTTAAAAACGGCAATGATCTATTACTGACTACCTCGTATGATGAATTGATAGAAGTGAATGCCGACGGTGTAAAAAGCAGCGATAAAGGTGTCATAGAGTCGATCGTACACAGCAGGATGGCTCCGGCGAAGCTTGTGATAACAACCCTGGAAGGAAAGCAGAATACATATTATGCAAATAAAAGTATGACTATATCCGGAGCGGCCAATGATGTTTACTCCTTAAAGCCCGGCATGCAGGTGGAGGTTAGCCTGATAGATGATGAGATAAGCAAAATCGCAGTTGTAAATGAAGCCGCTGCTGTTCAGGCAGAGCTTAAAGGTATTGTAAAAAGCATAGATACGGGAGCCCGCCTCATAGTTGCAGAAGTATATGATGTTAATATAAATAAGTATATAGATAAGAAGATATACCTGACCGAAGATACAAAGATCGCGTATGTCGATCTAAGCACTCTTGAGATAAACACTCTGGCGCTGGACAGCCTGAAAGCAGGCCAGAACATAAGCGTAGTAGGTACAGGCAGTACAGACGGCATATTTGCAAAAACGATACAGCTATTAAATTAGTCAGGTAGGGGCGATTCATGAATCGCCCCTACAGGTTTTGGGTCGTAGGGGCGAACAGTGTTCGCCCTTTATCTATCGCAGGGAACGGTTCATAACCGTTCTGTAATACAGGAGAAGCAAAATGAACAACAAACTGATTTCCATAGTCATCCCCATGTATTATGAGGAAAAGGTAGCGGAAGAGTGCTACAAACGCCTGAAAAGAGTAATGGACGGCTGCGGATATGAATATGAGCTGGTTTTCGTGAATGACGGCAGCAGGGATGGCACTCTGGACATATTGGAACAGCTGGCCGGCCTGGATAAAAAGGTCAGGGTGCTCAGCTTTTCAAGAAATTTCGGGCACCAGGTGGCTGTAACGGCAGGGATAGATAAAGCCAGGGGAGCTGCTGTTGTAATAATTGACGCCGATCTTCAGGATCCTCCCGAGCTTATTATGGAAATGCTCAAGCTGTGGGAGCAGGGCTATGAAGTGGTCTATGCCAAAAGGAAAAGAAGAAAAGGCGAGAGCGTATTCAAGCGTGTAACCGCGAGGCTGTTCTACAGGGTGCTGGATAAGCTGTCGGATACCCGGATACCGCTTGATACAGGGGATTTCAGACTTATTGATGCAAAAGTGGCGGACGAACTCCGGAGGATGAGAGAGAAAAACAGGTTCCTGCGGGGCATGGTCAGCTGGATAGGCTTTAAGCAGACTCCTATAGAGTATGAAAGAGAGGAAAGGTTTGCAGGGGAGACCAAATATCCCCTGAAAAAGATGATCAAGCTCGCACTGGACGGAATTATATCCTTTTCCTCAAAACCTCTGAAGCTGTCGCAGTATCTCGGGTTCTTTGCAGTTATCTGTGCAATTGCGGTTTTTATATATTCCATTGTATATAGGCTGGTGGTCGGAGCAAACCTTGTATCAGGCTGGGCATCCATCATGACAACGGTTGCTTTTCTTGGAGGAGTACAGCTTATTGCAATCGGCATACTTGGGGAATATATAGGCCGGATGTATGAAGAAAGTAAGGACAGACCTTTATATATAATAGAAAAGGAAATCAATATAAATGATGAGCGGTAAAAAGCTTCTGACCACTTTAGCCAGCGTTGCTCTTGCAGCGGTGCTTATGTACTATCTGCTTTCAAAGGCAGGTTTTTCAGTTATTGCAGAAAGCCTGGCACAGCTTGATTATGGGTGGGTGCTCCTGGCTATTTTCTTATATACCTTTGATATGGTACTCAGAGCATTCAGATGGAAGTTTGTATTGAAGGGCAATGGCATCCATATAAGTATTACGGATTCGTTTCTGGCATATAACCTGGGGAACAGCCTCAATATTATAGTTCCTGCAAAAATGGGGGATATAGCAAGATCCTACTATTTAAAAAAGAAGCATGCCATAGGGTATTCACGGACACTGCCGGCTACATTTCTGGACAGGGTTTTTGATGTGCTGGGAGTATATGTGGTTTTGCTTTTTTGCGGTATATACATAATGGCGCGGACCAGGCTGGAAGCATGGCTGTATTACACCTTTGCAGCAGGGATTGCGGCTCTGGTTATAACAGTTGCTGCTATGGAGCTGCTGTTCAAAAAGAAGGGTATGCTGGAGCGTATAGGCAATGGTAAGATGAGAAGCCTGATATATTCATTGCTCGAGGCCTTCTCCGGTTCCTTCAGGGATAAGGGCAATTTTGCCATACTGCTTGCCTGTTCAGTGGTTATTTGGCTGTGTGAAGGCGTATTTTCATATTTTATATTCATTTCAATGGGACAATATATGAATCCTTTCATTATTATATTCGCAACAATGATAGCAATCCTTACAAAGGTTATTCCGGTCACTCCCGGGGGTATTGGAGTGTTTGAGGGTACGATGGTGCTTATGCTGTCCATCTTTGGAATGGATACCGGTACCGGAGCGGTTGTATCCACTGTAAATCATTTCATTATGAATCTTTACACTATTTTACTCGGTGTATATGCACTGCTCCGGGAAAACATCAGCATATCGGCAATACAGCTGGAAAGGGTAGGTAAAAAGTGAAAACAGGGATAATAGGATGTGGAATAACCGGTCTTACAGCGGCATACGAGCTTTCGAAAAACGGGCAGCAGGTGGAGCTTTTTGAAGCGGCGGAGGCTGTGGGGGGCATTGCTGAGGCTGTGCAGCTGGATGGGTTTTACCTGGAGAAGTATTATCATCATTTTTTCAAATCAGATGAGCATATAATAGCACTGCTGGAGGAATTGGGGCTGGGAGGCAGGCTGCTCTGGCGGGAAAGCAGGATGGGATATTATACCGGCGGCAGGGCATATGAATTCGGCACGCCTCAATCCCTTTTACAGTTCAAGCCGCTGCCTGTCACGGATAAATTCAGGTTTGGAGTGTCGGTGCTGAAGCTTATGGGTATTAAAGCCTGGCAGCCTATGGAGAATGTGACTGCAAAAGATTGGCTGCTTGCCAATGCAGGAGCAAAAGCCTTTGAAACAGTATGGAAACCTCTGCTTGTGACAAAATTCGGTGAGCAGTATGACAGGATCTCTATGGCATGGCTGTGGGGAAAAATCAGACTGAGGGGCACCTCAAAGGAAAACGGCCGTGAACTGCTGGGCTATATTGACGGAAGCAGCAGTCTGCTTTTTGAAAGATTGACAGAGAGATTAAAGCATAATGATGTAAAAATAAACCTGAGCTGCAGAGTTGAAGCAATAAAAAAGGATAGTGACGGCTTTACCCTTGAGCTGCAGCAATGCAGGGGCGAACAGTGTTCGCCCTATAAAGGAAACAAGAGCTTCGACAGGATAATAGCTGCCGTGCCCCTGCCTGTATTTGGGCAGCTGGCGGAAAGTATACTGCAGCCGGACTATATTGAAAAGATAAACACTATAGAGCATACATCCGTTGTATGCATGGTGCTTATGCTGAAAAAGCCCTTCGGCCGGTTCTACTGGTTGAATATAGGTGATGAAAGCATACCCTTCGGAGGGCTTATAGAGCATACCAACCTTATGGATAAGAGCTTATACAACAATAAAAACATATTATACATATCCAATTACCTGTATAAAAGCAGCAAATACTACGGCATGAGCAGCGGAGAATTATTGAAAGAGTATATTCCCTATCTGAAGCAGATAAATCCGGAGTTCGATGAGAGCTGGATCGAAAGCTCCTACACCTTCAAAGATGAATATGCACAGCCGGTAATCAAATGTGGATATTCCAAACTGAAGCCCGGGTTTGAGACAACCATGCCGGGGCTCTACACAGCAGGCATGTGCAATATCTACCCCGAAGACCGCGGCATGAACTATGCCGTAAGGGACGGGAAAGCTGTAGCTGCATGTGTTATGGGATAATCTGTAGGGGCGATTCACGAATCGCCCCTACTTTACCCCAATCACCTTCGTATCCCCCGTCTCAAATACCACTTCGCCCAGGGATAACAGCTTCTCTTCCTGTAACGGTTTAAATTTATCCCGTTCCAGATCACCTATGATAATATACCTTATATCATACTTCCTGATTATATCCCGTGTAGCGTCCTTATCCTGCGATTCGTAGACGGTCTGCACCTCTCTGCCTCTGTTTCCCGGTTCAATCTTGTCATTCCTCCAGAGCCATTCGTGCACATACCAGCCTTGTACTGTGGGGAGCCCTGTGGCCATGGAAATCCTGCAGTAGTTGCTGTAGCTGTCTCCATTAGCCTCGAGTATCGTTGGCTGTCCCTGGACATTTATATTAAGCCATTCTATGACGCTGTAGTCTTCGGGATATTTTGCCTTTATGAACTGCAAACCGTCGAGTCCTTTGTATTGAGAAGGCTTCAGAGTGTTGTAGTAGCCTTTTACAGCCAGTGGGAAATAGGACATGGGCAGCAGATATACAATAAGCAGCATTGCTGCAGCAAGTGTTCCGGCACTTTTACGGTGCATTGCCGAAGGTATTCTGACAATTATATAGCCTGCTGCTATGCAGAACAGGATGAAAGCCTGGTATGTAAGCTTGAACATGGTGTTTGCCCTGTGATAGCCGTTATAGTAGATATCACTTACAAAAAGTACCTCCGGTATCAGGAGCAGGCCTAATCCGCAGCAGCACAGGATGAAGCACAGTATATCAGAGACAGTGGTATTTTTAACAAGTCTGCCCAACCAGCCTGCCCTTTGCTTAATTTTTATGTCTTCCTTGCTTCGGAGCTTCATTCTGCTGACTGTTGTGATTATTAGAAAGACAAAGAAGCATAATACATAGAAGAGCTGATAGCCCCACAATATTGCCAGCTGATATAAAGGGGTGCGGTAATGTACAAGACCCACACCGGCAGCTATGCCTTCAAACCTCAGGGAGTAAGGCAGGGCAAACAACTGTGAGAGGCCTGTTATGGAAAGCACAATGACCAGGGTTTTCACTACAGGGTTCTCAGACTTTGTTCCAACCATTATATAACTGTGAATATGCCTGTACAGCATGATAATTGAAAGGACTGTTATATATATCGGATAATCCCAGGTATTCGTCATATATATACATGAGAGGAGCAGACCCAGCAGCACAAGCTTGCCGTAACCGAGCCGTCCGGTTCCTTCACCGGCGGCAAAGCAGCTGATGATCAGAGCCATGAAGGTCAGGACTGTGGGGATATCGGATATATGGCCGTGAAGGTCGGATACTATGAAGGAATATGAGGGAAACTCATGAATAGTCTTGTCGTCGGTGGAGGGATTATAGCCTATATATCTGGTGGAATCCGGATAAAAGTATTCGCTCTCCACCCCTACTCCATATCCGTAAATGAAGCTGTGCAGATTGCCTCCGAAAGCAAGAAGGGAGGCCGCTATCAATCCTGCTATGACCATTTTTTTCATGCTGAACCTTTTAAGAAGGTGCAGAAGATTTGCGGTTATTGAAAAAGTAAGCAGGAAGGATAAGGAAAAAAGGGCCGCAATCATAAGGTTGTAAGCGACGGCAGGTTCGATGCCGGTGAGCCTTGTAAGATAAGCACATATATAATGGCCGAAATAGTAATAATTGATGCCCTTTCCGGCAAACCATATATCAATGGGAGGCATGCTGTCAGCCCTGAGAATTGCATTTACAAAGCCGAAGTCCATGTATTTCTCAAGTCCGTATATATCAGGCTGGAGCCCCCTCACATAGCACCATAAAAGCAGCATAGCCAAAAAAAGCAGCTCTTCGAAGAGTATAATGTATCTGTTTTCCTTAATAACTACCAGTGTATCGGAGCCTTTGCAGGCAAGAAGCACGACAGGTATAAATGCCAGGGGCAGGATGATGGAATAAGTGGACAACAGCCATGAGCCGTAAGCTAAGACTAAAATGCCGATAACCTTTGAAAAACCATAGCCTCTGTCGAAAAAGCCGCGGAAGACTTTTTGGGTAACCGGCAGGAATAATATACCTATAAGTAGAATATATAACCACCATTTAATTACAAATAACATGTCCTCCAGCATATGTCGAACCTCCTAAATATTGTGTATTTACACATTTATATATTACATGAAAATAAGAGATATTAAAAGGGGACATTAGATGCGAGATACGAGATACGAGATGCGAGTAGGGGCGCCCATTGGGCGTCCGCATGTAGGGGCGAACAGTGTTCGCCCGTACTTCGAAGTCTGACTTGAATACTCGAATCTCGAGTCTCGAATCTCGTATCTCACCCAAAAGGAATACGGAGGAATAAAATTGAAAGTCAGAAAAGCGATAATACCAGCGGCAGGGCTGGGAACAAGATTTTTGCCCGCCACCAAGGCACAGCCGAAGGAAATGCTGCCTATTGTTGATAAACCTACGATACAATATATCGTTGAAGAAGCAATCAACTCAGGAATTGAGGAAATACTCATTGTGACAGGCAGAAATAA
Source organism: Clostridia bacterium (assembly GCA_035627615.1). GTDB lineage: Bacteria > Bacillota > Clostridia > Lutisporales > Lutisporaceae > BRH-c25. The sequence goes on along the minus strand of DASPLL010000046.1, from coordinate 19,196 downwards.
AAGGGCTATAGAGGATCATTTTGACAGATCGGTGGAGCTGGAGCTGGAGTTAAAGAATAAGGGCAATGATGAGCTTCTGAAGCAGGTGCAGGGTATTTCCAATCTGGTGGATATACATTATGTGAGGCAGAAGGAAGCAAGAGGACTCGGTCACGCAATATACTGTGCCAGGGCTTTCGTAGGAAACGAGCCCTTTGCCGTAATGCTTGGGGATGACGTGGTGGATTCGGAAATTCCATGTCTAAAACAGCTGATCGATGTATTTGACAGCTATTCCGGAACCGTGCTCGGTGTCCAGGAGGTAAGCCGGGAGGACGTGAATAAATATGGAATAGTTGTCTGTGATAGGATGGGCGACAGGCTTTACAGGGTAAAGGATCTTGTAGAGAAGCCGCCCAGGGAAAAGGCTCCCTCCAATGTAGCCATACTGGGAAGATATATAATTACACCGGAGATATTCGGAATATTGGAGTCCACAGAGCCGGGCTCAGGGGGAGAAATACAGCTGACAGACGCACTGAAGGCGCTGGCAAGGGTGCAGGATATGTATGCATATAACTTTGAGGGAAAAAGATATGATATAGGCTCAAAGCTTGGCTTCCTGCAGGCAACAGTGGAATTCTCCCTCCAGCGGGAAGATTTAAAGGAGGAGTTCAGAAAATATCTGAAACAACTGGAAATATAGGTTTCGGGGTTACGAGGTTGCGAGGCTGCGGGGAGTAGGGGCGATTCATGAATCGCCCGTACAGGGTACAAGGCAGGTTGCCCTCATCGTTTCTTTGCAGGGGCGCCCATTGCCCGGACCACAGAGGAATACCCATAATTAATTCGGAGGTATATTTATGAGCTATAATGAAAGATATAACAAATGGTTAACCGACACCACCTTTGATGAAGAAACAAGGAACGAGCTACTGGCCATCAGGAATGATGAAAAGGATATAGAAGACAGGTTTTATAAGGACCTGGAATTCGGAACAGGTGGGCTTAGAGGCGTTATAGGAGCCGGTACCAACAGGATGAACAGATATACGGTCGGCAGAGCTACACAGGGCCTGGCCAATTATATTATAAAAAAGGGGATAGAAAATCCCAGTGTTGTCATAGCTTACGATTCCAGACGCTTTTCCTATGAATTCGCCATAGAGGCTTCAAGGGTACTGAATTCCAATGGGATTATTGCTTATGTATTCAGCGAGCTCAGGCCCACTCCGGAGCTTTCGTTTGCAGTCAGGGAGCTTAAGGCAACAGCGGGCATTGTTATAACGGCAAGCCATAATCCACCGCAGTATAATGGCTATAAGGTATATTGGAGCGACGGAGGACAGGTGGTTTCGCCCATTGCTGAGGAGCTTATTGCAGAAGCAAATTCCATACAGGATTTTTCCGAAATAAAGTGTATGGATGAATGTGATATCAAGGACAAAGGTTTGCTGCGCTTTTTAGGTAAAGAGATGGATGACAGGTATATCGGAAGGGTCAGAGGTCTGGCGCTTAATTCCGGGGTTGTGAAGGAAGTGGGAGCTGACTTCAGAATCGTTTACACACCTTTGCATGGAACGGGTAATATTCCTGTCAGGAGAGCTTTAAAGGAAGCGGGTTTTGTTAATGTATCGGTGGTGCCGGAGCAGGAGCTGCCGGATCAGGATTTTCCCACTGTTAAATTCCCCAATCCCGAAGAGCATGAGGCATTTACTCTTGCTATTGAGCTTGCCAGGAAGCAGGGCGCCGATATAATTATCGGAACTGATCCCGATTGTGACAGGGTGGGTGTAGTAGTGAAGGATAACAGGGGAGAATATGTGGTGCTTACAGGCAATCAGACAGGTGCACTGCTTGTGGACTATATACTGGGTTCTATGCAGAAGCAGGGCAGGCTGAATGAGAGAAGCACCATCATAAATACTATAGTCACAGGCAAGCTTGGGGAAAGAATAGCTGAAAGCTATAATGTGGGGACAATATCGGTGCTTACGGGCTTCAAGTACATTGCAGAGAAGATAAAGGAATTTGAAAGCAGCGGGAGAGAATTCATATTCGGTTATGAAGAAAGCTATGGATATCTTGCAGGTACCTTTGTCAGGGATAAGGATGCAGTCATGACCTCCATGCTTATATGCGAGATGGCTGCCTGCTATAAGAAAAAGGGAATGAATCTCTATGAAGGGCTTATGGACCTCTTCAGCAAATATGGATACTACAAGGAGAGCCTTATGTCCATTACCTTCAAAGGCAAGGAAGGTATGGAGGAGATGGTCAGACTTATTGACAGGTTAAGAAGCAACCCGCCTGGTGAAATCAATGGAAATAAAATCACCGAGATAAGAGATTACATGGAATATAACGGGCAGATAGCACTGCCGAAGGAAAATGTGCTTCAGTTCATACTGGAGGACAGCTCCTGGTTTTGCATAAGACCTTCAGGAACTGAGCCCAAGCTGAAGATATATTTCTCCGTTATAGGAGAAGACAGTGACGATGCTGAAGTAAGAATGGCAGGACTCAGGACTGCTGCCAAGTCATATATCGAAGTTTAATGTACTGAAAAAGAAGGAAATATCGAATAGATATTGAATATATAGTACTGCATATCTTAAGGCAGTTTCGAGGGAGGCAGGGGTAATGACGGGTAAAAAGCTGCTTGTAGTTGATGATCAGCAGGGTGTTAGATTTCTTATCAGCGAAATATTCCAGGAAGAAGGCTTTAATGTTGCCGAAGCAAGTAATTATGAAGAAGCAATAGAGGTCGCAAAGAAGTTCATGCCGGATATTGCCCTGGTGGACATGAGGCTGGGGAATAACGCAGGCTATGACGGAGGGGATATAGTTAAGGAGCTTAAGCAGCACATTCCTGAGCTGGTACCCATAGTTGTGACTGCCCATAGTGAACCCGACAAGCTCAATAAGGCGATTAAGAGCGGCGCAGTGTACTGTCTGGAAAAGCCTTTTGATGTGGAGAAGATTGTCAGTGTGGTCAATGAACAGTATGTCAAGTACTTTAGTTATACTATAAAGCAGAATTTTACTGAAACAGGGAGGAAGAAAAGTGGATAAAGTGACAATAAGATTAAGAATGAGCGCGCATGACGCGCATTATGGAGGAAACCTGGTGGACGGGGCAAGGATGCTGGGACTTTTCGGAGATGTAGCAACGGAGCTTCTTATTAGAAACGACGGAGATGAAGGACTGTTCTGTGCTTATGATAGCGTCGAGTTTCTTGCGCCGGTATTCGCCGGGGATTATATCGAAGCTGTAGGTGAGATTACAAAGGTGGGTAACACATCGAGAAAAATGCAGTTTGAAGCCAGAAAGGTGATACAGGCAAGAACCGATATCAATGATTCCGCCGCCGAAGTGCTGGAGACACCTGTCGTAGTATGCAGAGCAAGCGGTACCTGCGTAGTGCCGAAAGACAAGCAGCGGCTGTAGCCACCGCTCAGATGCGAGATACGAGATGCGAGATACGAGGAGTAGGGGCGCCCATCGGGCGTCCGAATCAGGCTTCGAAGGCTTAACTAAAACCTCGCATCTCGAATCTCGAATCTCGCATCTAAAATACGACCAAAGGGAGGATTTTTTTCGTGGATAAATTAATCATAACAACGTGCCTTACGGGGGCGGAAGTTACAAGGGAGCAGCAGCCCAATCTGCCTGTCACCCCTGATGAAATAGCTGAAGCGGCATACCAGGCATGGAAAGCCGGTGCTTCAATTGCCCATGTCCATGCCAGGAAGGCTGATGGTACTCCGACTCAGGATATGGAAGTGTATAGAGAGATCAAAGAGAAAATAGCAAAGAAATGCGATATAATATTTCAACCTTCCACCGGCGGAGCTGTATGGCATTCCAAGGAAGAGAGGATACAGCCCGTATACCTGAAGCCCGAAATGGCTTCCCTCAGCACAGGCACATGCAATTTCGGACCCGATGTGTTCATGAACACGGAAGAATATATGGAAACCTTCGCAAAGGTTATGCAGGAAAATGGAGTAAAACCGGAAATTGAAGTGTTTGAAAAAGGTATGATAGATAATGCCTTGAGGCTGGTTAAGAAAGGACTGCTTACGCTGCCGATCCATTTTGATTTTGTCTTGGGTGTTCCAGGAGCTATGCCGGGGGATCCAAGGGATCTTATGTATCTCGTGAACAGTATTCCTGCCGGTTGTACCTGGACTGTGGCAGGTATAGGAAGAGCGGAGCTTCCCCTTGGAGTGATGGCAATTGTAATGGGTGGACATGTCAGGGTAGGCTTTGAAGATAACATATTCTATTCAAAGGGTGTGGTCGCAGAATCCAATGCTCAATTGGTAGAGAGGATCGCAAGGATAGCAAAGGAATGCGGCAGAGAAGTGGCGACGCCTGCAGAAGCAAGGAAGATACTTAATATTAGTCGCTAGATGCGAGATACGAGATACGGGGAACATAAGCAAAGGCTTCGAAGCCTAAACTGAACTCTCGAATCTCGAATCTAAATAAAGGATTTTGCGAAATTGCGTAGAAGTATATATATATTATAATGATACCTGGGGGGGTGATATCATGCTTTTTGATACGAATATAAGTGCGGCAGTAAGGTGCAGGCGCTGCGGCAAGCTAGCAATAAAGGACATATCTCTTTTCAACCTTTCAAAGAACAGCTTGCATGAGGAAAGCTGCGATTGCCACAATAAGCTATTCAGAATTAAAAGCAGTGATTCAAAGACCTTCTGTTTATATATCAACTGTATTGCCTGTGATAAAGAGCATCTTTACATGTTCAATTCCAGGCAGGTTTTGAGTGAAAAAGTCAAGATCCTTAGCTGCCCGAACAGCAGTCTGGATATTGCCTTTGTAGGCAACAGGAAGCTTGTAAGAGAAGTGGCCACGAAGTATCAGAAGGACTTGCAGGAGCTTATAAAAGTGCTTGAGGTGTAGGATTTAAAATGGCACGGGTATGGTGCAGAAATATATACCCGTGTCTAATATTTTAAATAGTGAATGGTGTATTATATTATAAAAATTGGTAATAATTCTTGAAAGAGGTGATACCAGGTTGAATGAATTAATGGAAAAGAGCATGACCGAGCTTAGAGAGCTTGCCAAATCAATGGATATAAAGAGCTATTACAAGTTTAAGAAGGACGAGCTGGTTAATGAAATAATGAAAAAAATAGAAGAGGCCAAAATAGCTCAGGGAATTATAAAACCCGCTCCGGTGGAAGAGAAACGGCAGGAGGAAACCGCTGTAGAAATCGGTCTGGAAGAAGCAACAGTAAAGAAAGAAGCTCCTGAGAAGCCTTTAAGTGAGGAAGAGAAAAAATTCCTGGAGAGTAAGGACGTCGAAAGAGGCGGCAGAGCCGATGGAATACTTGAGATACTTCCCGATGGTTTTGGTTTCCTAAGATCGGATAATTATCAGTCCGGAGACAGGGACACATATATATCTCCATCTCAGATAAGACGATTCAATTTAAGGACCGGTGATAGGATAACAGGGATAACAAGGGCCCCAAAGGAAGGGGAAAAATTTCCGGCACTTCTGTATGTGCAGGGAGTAAATGGTGATAATCCTGAAAGCGTAATCCGAAGACCGTATTTTGAAGATCTCACTCCTATATACCCCAACAGGAAAATTGTTCTGGAAAGTAATCCTAAAGACTTATCCACAAGACTTATTGATCTTCTGGCGCCAACTGGCATGGGGCAGAGAGGCATGATCGTATCACCTCCAAAAGCGGGGAAAACAATTCTTTTGAAAAAAATCGCAAACAGCATTACAAAAAATTATCCTCAGACAGAATTGATCGTACTGCTGATAGATGAGAGACCTGAAGAAGTAACTGACATGAAAAGATCTATCAACGGTGATGTCATATATTCCACCTTTGATGAGATGCCTGAAAACCACTGCAAGGTTGCCGAGATGGTTCTGGAAAGAGCCAAACGTCTTGTTGAGCAGAAGAAGGATGTTGTAATTCTTCTGGACAGCATTACAAGACTTGCAAGGGCTTATAACCTGACTATCGCACCTACAGGAAGGACACTTTCGGGCGGATTGGATCCGGGTGCGCTCTATAAACCTAAAAAGTTTTTTGGTGCAGCCAGAAACATTGAAGAAGGCGGGAGTCTGACTATTCTTGCCACTGCTCTTGTAGATACGGGCAGCAGGATGGACGATGTAATATACGAAGAGTTCAAGGGTACAGGAAATATGGAAGTGCATCTGGACAGAAAGCTCTCGGAAAAGAGGATATTCCCTGCAATAGACATGAACCGTTCAGGTACAAGAAGGGAAGAAATGCTTCTCAGTCCAAGGGAATATGATACTATCATGGCGATAAGAAAAGCCTTCAGCAGCGGTTCCAGCTCAGAAGTAACAGAATTCCTGATAAATAAGCTGGTGCAGACAAAGAGCAATGAGGAATTTATTGAAGCAATAAAATTTGCCAACTTCAGAGATTAGAGATTTAATTCTTACATTCAGGGGAACATAAGAATATTAAAAGTGACACAGACGGATTATTGAAGCTGCTTCAAAAAATATTTGCCAAGTATGAAATTCTATGCTAAAATATATACTTGCAGGCGCGAGAAGTAGGGACGATTCATGAATCGCCCGTACAAATTGATGGTAAGCGCTTGATCAAATATCTGATAATGTGTGATTGCGTCGCACGTATATACATTCCATAAAGAAAGAGGTGAATAGAATGAAAGAAGGAATCCATCCAAAGTATGGAGAGGCAGTTGTTAAATGTGCTTGTGGAGAAACATTTGAGACAGGTTCAGTTAAAAAAGAAATAAAAGTAGAAATTTGTTCCAAGTGTCATCCTTTCTTTACAGGAAAGCAGAAGCTTGTTGATACAGGCGGACGTGTTGACAGATTCAAGAAGAGATTTAACTTGGATAAAGTAGAAAACAAAGAAGAATAATTCACAGAGGTTAAAGCTTACTTTAACCTCTATTTATTTTATCAGATACGAGATGCGAGATACGAGGTTGTAGGGACGAACATTGTTCATACGGCTTCGAAGCTCCGCTTAAGTCTCGAGTCTCGTATCTAGCGTCTCGTATCTATCTATTGCCTAAAAATAGTACAGCATTTATAATAATGTAGTAAGGGAAAATTCTTCATATGGGGGTTATAATATGTACGGACCAAAGGATCATGGTTGGATTGAAGTAATAGCAGGGCCAATGTTCAGCGGCAAGAGTGAAGAATTAATCAGAAGGATCAACAGGGCAAAAATCGCAAGGCAGAAGGTGCAGGTATTCAAGCACTGCATAGATGACCGTTATGCAATTGACCACGTCGTATCCCATAACGGCATAAAAATCGAAGCTTTAAAGGTTTCTGACTCTGAAGACATAATGAAGTACATAGAAGATGATACGATTGTAGTAGCAATAGATGAAGTGCAGTTTTTCGATAAAGGCGTAGTGAATGTGTGTATCAAGCTGGCTGATGAGGGAAGACGTGTAATTGTGGCAGGTCTCGATCAGGATTTCAGAGGAGAGCCGTTTGGTCCCACACCGGAACTGATGTCTGCTGCAGAATTTGTGGACAAGATACAGGCTATATGTATACAGTGCGGCAATCCTGCCACCAGGACACAGAGGTTGATAAATGGGAGGCCTGCTTGCTATGATGATCCGATAATACTGGTAGGGGCTAAGGAAAGCTATGAGGCCAGATGCAGAAAGTGCCACGAGGTCCCGGGAAGAAAATAACGGTTAAAAAGAGCTTAAGGCTGTATTTTAGCAGCTTTAAGCTCTATATTTTTAGTTACTTTTCTTCATCGGGTTCTGCATCCAGTGTTTGAATTGCAGCATTGATATTGTTGATTGACTGATTAATATCAGTGATAGTAGTATTGATCAAATTAGGGGAATCAGGCTTCTTGTTTGGCTGCTGCAAAGGTTTGCCTATTTTTTTGGAAGGTTTGCCCTGGGATGAGCTGAGCACCTCGTTTACTATCTCTATCACTTTTTCCACACTGAAGGGTTTTATTATGTAGTGCCTGGCTCCGTTCTGAATGGCACTCAATACCATGAATTTCTGATCCAGGGCGCTTATCATGATTATCTGAGCTTCAGGGTAAAAACCAATTATTTTTTTTACTGCACCTATTCCATCAAGAACCGGCATGGTAATATCCATTGTCACAAGATCGGGCTTATGCTTTTCAAATTCTTTAAAAGCCAGCTCGCCGTTAGCGGCTTCAGCTACAATTGTATGACCTGCATTTTCAAGTATAGCGGACAGGTTTCTTCTCATTATTGATGAGTCATCTACAACAAGTACTCTTGCCAAAACAGTTCCCCCCAGAAAATTTTTTACCAAGGTATTTTCAAATAGACTGATAATTAATTAGCAAAGTATTTACAAGATATATTTTAACATAAAAGCAAATGGTAATAAATATAAATTATAGTTTATATGTATAAATATTCAACCTCGCAACGCGAAAGGTCGGTCGTCCTGCTCTTGTAAATTACGTTGAGTAACGATATACTACTATAAGAGGATTTTGAAAAAAAGCAAATCGTTTGAAAGGTAGAAATATATGAAAACACTAAGTTCTGAGAATAGAATAAAACCAAAAGCCGTAGGCGGTCAAGCCGTTATTGAAGGAGTAATGATGAAGGGTGCCGAGGATGTTGCCATTGCTGTGCGGAAGCCTGACGGTGAGATAATTGTCAGCAAGGAAAAGCTTAAGGGCAACAGGAAGGTAATATCCAAAATACCTGTGTTAAGGGGCATGTATGCATTTATAGATTCAATGGTGCTGGGTGTAAAAGCGCTTATGTACTCCGCCGAGTTCATGGAGGAGGAAGAGGAGGAAAAGAATAAAAAGCCTTCCAAATTCGACGAGTTTTTGGGCAATAATATAATATGGATATCTGTCGTAATCTCGATAGTATTCTCGGTAGGTCTTTTTATACTGCTTCCTACTGTGATTGTGGATGTTTTTAAGACTTATACCCAAAATACCGTCATGCTTAATGGAATTGAAGGGATAGTGAGGATAGTCATTTTCCTGGGCTATATACTGGCGGTTTCAAAGATGAAGGACATAAGGAGAGTATTTGAATATCACGGTGCAGAGCACAAGAGCATATTCTGTTATGAGCATGGTGAAGAATTGACTGTGCAGAATGTAAAAAAATACGGCAGGCTGCATCCGAGATGCGGCACCAGCTTTCTTTTCATAGTGATGATAGTGAGCATACTTCTTTTCTCAATGTTCAGCTGGTCGGGAGTGTTGATGAGACTTCTTACAAGGATAGTGCTGATACCATTTGTAGCCGGCATATCCTACGAAATCATAAAATGGGCGGGAAAAAGCCGGAGCAGGCTGTCCTGTATTGTGTCGGCTCCCGGAATGTGGCTGCAGAAGATAACAACCAGAGAACCGGATGACAAGCAGATAGAGGTAGCTGTTGAAGCCCTTAAGAATGTTCTTGTTGCTGATTCGGAGGCGGATAACTGGTGATGGATAGCATAAGCATCAGGGAGCTTCTGAAAAAGGCAGCGGAAGTCCTGAAGAAGAGCGGGAGTTCAGATACTCCGGTACTTGATGCAGAGCTGCTGCTTATATTTGCCCTTAACCAATCCGGTATGGCTTTTGACAGAATAAAGCTGGTGACACAGCAGCAGAGCTTGCTTGAAGGGCAAGCTGCCGCTCGATATATGGAGCTTATTGATGAGCGGAGCAAGGGCAAGCCTGTTCAGTATATTACCCGGAGGCAGGAATTCATGGGCTTTGATTTATATGTAAGGCCAGGGGTACTGATACCCCGTGCGGACACTGAAACAGTCGTGGAAAAGGTCATTGAGCTGTCAAAAGGAATGGATAAGCCTGTTATAGTTGATATGTGCACCGGCAGCGGGGCAATAGCAGTGAGTCTTGCAGGGAATATACCCGGTGCAGGGGTATGGGCTGTGGATATTTCCGACTATGCGATGGAATGCTGTAGTATAAATGTCAGGAAACACGATCTGGAGGACAAAATTAACATAGTGAAGAGTGACTTGTTTGATAATATAAGGGAGGAAAGACTTATGGGCAATGTTGACATCATAGTGTCCAATCCTCCTTATATAGAAAGCGCTGTTATACAGGAGCTGGATATAAATGTAAGGTATTATGAGCCTCACCTTGCTCTTGACGGAGGCAAAGACGGACTTGTATACTATAGAAGGATTGTGAAAGACAGTGTAGAATTTCTCAGGAAAAAAGGTATACTCGCCTTTGAGATTGGTCATGATCAGGGGGATAAAGTAAAAAATATCATGGAAGAGAGCGGTTGTTATGACGGCATAAATATTGAAAAAGACCTTGCGGGTTATGATAGATGTGTATGGGGATATAAAAAGTATTAACTATATAAATCGCACAAAGAAGATTATATGGAATAGCTGCGATTTATAACATCAATGAAAACGTTTCGCACTATTGAACTATATGTAATGGATTTAGTGCGAAACATATAGGAGAGTGATAGGATGCTGGATAAACTGGAGTTTATTGAAGAAAAATATGAGGATCTGAGCCATAAGATAAGCGACCCTGAAGTCATAGGAGATCAAAGCATGTGGCAGAAGCTTGTAAAGGAACATGCCAACCTTGAGCCTATAGTTACAAAGTTCAAGGAGTATAAGTCTGTACTTAAGGAAATTGAAGATACAAAAGGGATGCTTTCAGATAAGCCTGACAAGGATTTTGAAGAGATGCTCAGGCTTGAGCTTTCAGAGCTGCAGGAAAAAAAGGAGAGTATTGAAGAGGAGCTCAAGATAATGCTGCTTCCCAAAGACCCAAATGATGACAAAAATGTTATTGTGGAGATCAGAGGTGCTGCAGGAGGGGAAGAAGCGGCGTTATTTGCCGGAGACCTGCTCAGGATGTATGTAAGATATGCGGAGAGAATGGGCTGGAAGATAGAAATGCTTAGCTCAAATCCTACAGATATAGGTGGATATAAGGAAGTTATATTTGAGATCAACGGCAAGGGCGCATACAGCAGGCTCAAATATGAGAGCGGAGCCCACAGGGTTCAGAGGATTCCTTCAACGGAGGCCAGCGGGAGGATACACACTTCGACTTCAACGGTTGCAGTGCTTCCGGAAGCTGAAGATGTAGATGTGGAAATAAACATGAATGACCTGAGGATCGACGTGTTCCGTTCCAGCGGACACGGCGGACAGAGCGTTAACACGACAGACAGTGCCGTAAGGGTGACCCACCTTCCTACAGGGCTGGTGGTATCCTGCCAGGACGAAAAATCACAGCTGAAGAACAAGGATAAGGCCATAAGGATACTAAAATCAAGACTCCTGGATATTGAGATAGAAAGGCATAATGCAGAGATTGCAAGCGACAGGAAGAGCCAGGTAGGGACAGGGGACAGAAGCGAAAGAATAAGGACCTACAATTTCCCTCAGGGCAGAGTGACGGATCATAGGATAGGGCTGACTCTGTATCAGTTGGATTCCTTCATGGACGGAGACCTTGACGGTATGATAGATTCACTGATAACAAGCGCACAGGCCGAAAAGCTCCAGGGGGTAGAATAGATACGGGATGCGAGATGCGAGATTCGAGAATAAGGGCAGGGCGTTGTTGTAGGGGCGATTCATGAATCGCCCGTACGTATGCGTTCCGTTATACAAATGCACATGTAAACAGAAGTAGAGGCAAACAGCTTTGCCTCTACTTTTTCATGTATTTTACAGAAATACCGACATTATTTGCACAGACAGCTATATATTGAGTATTACGAGTCCAGATTACCTCTCAGCAATTTTGAAATAGCAGCTGTAAAGATATATAATTTATATTTGTGTTTTCAATTTTTGTTATTTTTTATGCAGGTATATGTGAGGGAGATGGAGTATATGTTTATAATGAAGCTTGCAATTGTATTGATAGCGGCTGAAATAGGGGGATATATAAGCAGAAAGCTCAAGCAGCCGACAGTGCTCGGCAGGCTGCTGATGGGTGTTGTGATAGGACCTTCGGTTCTGGATCTTGTAGAACCTACTGAAACTTTGGTACATATGTCAGAATTGGGAGTCATACTGTTGATGTTCATTGCGGGACTGGAGACAGACATCAGACAGCTTCTGGAGTCGGGAAAATCCTCTTCGCTGATTGCCATGGGAGGTGTGCTGCTACCACTGGCATTAGGCACCGGTGTATCAATGCTGTTCGGAATGAGTGCGGTAGAAGGGGTGTTCGTAGGCGTCATCCTGTGTGCAACCAGTGTCAGCATTTCTGTGGAAACTCTGAGGGAAATCGATAAGCTGAAAACAAAGCAGGGAATTGCCATTCTAAGTGCGGCAGTGATAGATGACGTCATAGGAATTGTACTGCTCTCGCTGGTAACCGGTTTTGTAAAACCCGGAGCAGGACAAAGTGCTGCTGCAGTGATCCTGAAAATAATATGCTTCTTTGTATTGGCGGTATTTATTGGTATCATTGCGGTAAAGCTTGCTAAGTGGTTTTTCAGATCAAAGGTTATTACCGGTCAGATTGCCATAGTGGGACTCATATTCTGCCTTGTCATGGGATTTGTATCTGAAGAGCTCGGGGTAGCAGCAATTACCGGAGCATATATTGCGGGGATAATACTTTCAGTGACTCCTTTCAGAAATAAGGTTACAAAAAGTGTCCAGGAGTTGTCCTACATACTGCTTACCCCGGTATTCTTTGTTGTGACAGGTATGAAGGTTGATGTAGAATATTTGATGAAGGGCTGGGTATTTGGACTGGCACTGCTTGCGGCGGCTGTAATAGGGAAGCTTGTGGGGTGCGGTGCAATTGCGCGGCTGGCGGGCTTCAAAGGGCATGAGTCCATTCAGGTCGGAATCGGTATGATACCCAGAGGTGAGGTGGTTCTTATAATAACCGATATGGGTCTTCGCCTCGGAGTTATACCTGACAGCGTATTTGCAGCAGTCATATTTATAATACTGGCTACGACTATCATAACACCGCCGGTACTAAAATCTTCATTTGACAGAAGCGAAAGGCTGGTGGCATAGGGAATGGAAATCTGGAGACCGGAGACTAGTGACTAGCGACTACTATTGTGTTAGTGTATAAGTGAAGGACAAATATATATGAATTGTAGGAGTGATTCTTATGTATGTACTATTCGTGGTATTGAACCAGCCGGAGCATTTGGGAGAGATAGTAAGAAAGCTTAAGGATGTAGGCATACACAGCGCTACAATAATAGACAGCGTTGGAACTGCCCAACTGAGGAGCAGCATGGGGAAGGAGATACCCTTTATAGGAAGCCTTATGAGGAGTCTGGACGAAGTCGGCGATAACAATAAAACCATGTTTACGGTCGTTGACAGTAAGAAACAAGCGATAAAGATTATGGATGAAATAGAGAAGATCTGCGGTGGTGACATGTCAAAACCCGGTACCGGGATAATGTTCACTATACCGATTGATATGGTGAGAGGCGGAAGCATCAGCAGAAAAGGTCTGGACCAAATGTATAAGGCAGAGTAGCCGTTCTATATATCCCCCTTCTGAATATAAATATAGAGAGCGATTGCATATTCTTGAATTGGGGGCAATAAAGTGAGCAGACTGTTTGCTGTGACTTGCATAGGCTTTTTATGCGGAATGATTGGTACCGGCCTGGGTGGATTGATAACATTATTTTTGGGAAATCCTACAAAAAGGTTTATGGCTGTTCTACTTGGATTCACCAGTGGAGTTATGATATCGGTAGTATGCTTTGACCTTCTCCCTGAAGCCTTTGATATGGGCGGTGTTTTCATAAGCCTCATCGGGATAGTGCTTGGAGTGGGAATGATACTGGGAGTGGAGTATTTCATACCGGAAAGGGTAAGTGAAAAATACAGTGACGGCTTTGATTTTATAAGAAGTGGAATACTGCTGGGAATCGGTATTGCCATACATAACTTTCCGGAAGGGCTTGCAGTAGGGTCAGGCTTTGCTGCAAGCGATTATTTAGGCCTGGGGCTTGCGATCGTAATAGGCTTTCATGATATGCCGGAAGGGATTGCTATGGCAGCACCCCTTAAGATCGGCGGTATCAACAGGCTTAAGATACTTTTATATACGGTACTGGCAGGAATACCTATGGGCCTTGGAGCCTTTACAGGAGAACTTCTGGGTGAAATATCCCACACCTTTATCTGCCTGTGCCTGAGTTTTGCAGGAGGGTCCATGCTGTATATAACCTGCGGGGAGCTGATACCAAAAACCCACAATATTTATAAGGGGAGAATATCCACTATTGGTATGATAGTGGGTATAATATGCGGGATAATTATTACAACCAGTCTATAAACATACATACTGAAAGTTGTATATGATATTTTGCTGTGTTATTATGTATTTGAACATAATAGCACTTTTTTTGTATGTTGCACAATGCCGGGGTGTAGGGGCGATTCATGAATCGCCCGTACAAGGGTACTCACGACTAAATATTGATAATGTGACTAATAATATCATAGTGACTATGACACTCATTTTATCGGAGGAGTAATTTTGAACACGGATGTTTTTTTTCTGGATGAAAACAGTATTGATTTTGATATAATAGACAGGGCTGCAGAGATAATAAGAAATAACGGAACAGTGGTGTTTCCTACCGAAACGGTATACGGGCTTGGAGCCAATGCATTGTCGGGGGAAGCCGTAAAAGGGATATTCACTGCTAAGGGAAGGCCCAGCGATAATCCTCTGATAGTACATATTTCATCTATAAATATGCTTCTATACCTTATCGGGAGCCCGCTTAGTGAGGCGGCAAAGCTCCTGATTGAGAAATACTGGCCTGGACCTCTGACACTTATTTTCAGGAAATCACGGAAAGTACCCTATGAAGTGACGGCAGGCCTGGATACTGTTGCTGTAAGGATGCCTGATAATAAAATTGCTCTGGAGCTTATTAAAAGAAGCGAGCTGCCAATAGCAGCACCCAGCGCCAATATTTCCGGCAAACCGAGTCCTACACTGCCTGAGCATGTTATAGATGATATGCAGGGTAGAGTGGATATGATATTATGCGGCAGTAAAAGCAGGATAGGAGTAGAGTCAACGGTTCTGGACCTTTCAGGAGACATGCCGGTGATATTAAGACCCGGAGGTGTGACACTGGAAGAACTGGAAAGCGTGCTTGGTCCCGTGATACTTGACCGTGGTAGCGTCAGCGGGTCGGGAATACCTAAGGCTCCGGGCATGAAATATACCCACTATGCTCCCCAGGCTGATATGATTATTGTCAAAGGGGAATTGGAGAATATAAAGAAGAAAATACAGGAGCTGGTCAGCGAAAATGCAGTTAAAGGCCTGAAGGTGGGAGTGCTTGCTTCTGATGAGACAGAGAGCAGCTACACGGACTGCAGGGTGCTTTCTCTCGGAAGCAGAACAAAAACTGAGGTTATTGCGTCAAATGTTTTTGAGAAGCTGCGGGAGTTTGACAAGCTGGGAGTGGATATAATATTTGCAGAGGCTTTGGATGAAAAACATATGGGCATGGCTGTAATGAACAGGATGAATAAGGCAGCAGGCTTCAATATTATTGAGGTGTAGATATGAAAAGGATATTGTTCGTCTGTACCGGGAATACATGCAGAAGCAGTATGGCTGAAGCACTTTTGAGACACTTGCTGGATATGGAAGGATTGGCGGGAAAATATGTGGTCAGCTCTGCAGGTACATCCGCTTTTCCCGGGATGCCTGCCTCACACAATGCTGTACAGGCTCTGTATGATATAGGCATTGACTTATCACAGCATTCCTCAAGCTGTGTTGATAATGCTTCAATCGATAGTGCTGATATCATACTTACAATGACCGCTTCTCATAAGCTGCGTTTGCTGCAGCACCGGCCTGATGCCGCTTTCAAGATATTTACCCTGGCAGAATACTGTGATGCGGCAGGTAAAACTGATATTTACGATCCCTTTGGAGGAGATATCGATACGTACATAAATTGCCGTGATGAAATCAGAAGGCATTTGGAGAAATTAATCAAAAAGCTTAAGGAGAAAGGGGAAAACTAATTTGAGAATTGCAATTGGAAGCGACCATGGAGGTTTTTTGTTAAAAGATGAAATTATGAAGCATTTGAAAGAGAAAAATATTGATTTTACTGACTTAGGCTGCTTTACTACGGAATCAGTTGATTATCCGGATATTGGGCAAGCTGTAGGGGAAGCAGTTGTCAGAGGCGAATATGACAAAGGAATAATCTGCTGTGGAACGGGTATAGGCATATCAATATCTGCGAACAAAGTACCCGGTGTAAGGGCGGCTTTATGCGGAGACTGCTTCTCAGCCAGGGCATCAATAGAACATAATAATGCCAATGTGCTTGCTCTTGGGGAGAGAACTATCGGAGCAGGACTGGCAAAAATGATAGTTGATATATGGCTGAGCTCTGAGTTCCTGGGTGGAAGGCATGGCAGAAGAGTGGATAAAATAGCTAAGATAGAGGAGAAATATTGCAAGGAGGGAATAAAATGATCAAGTATAAAAATGTTACAGTAATGGAGCATCCCTTGATTCTGCACAAGCTTACAATTCTGAGAGATAAGAGCACAGGGGTGAAGGAATTCAGGGAACTTGTTGAAGAGCTGTCCCTGCTTATGGGTTATGAGGTAACAAGGAATCTTATGGTTGAGGATACAGAGGTTGAGACTCCGATATGCAGGACCAAGTCCAAGGTCATATCAGGCAAAAAGCTTGGAATAATACCCATATTGAGGGCTGGGCTGGGTATGGTGGATGGAATGCTGCGCCTGATTCCCGCTGCAAAGGTGGGACACATAGGACTATACCGGGATCCTGAAACCTTGAAGCCGGTTGAATATTATTGCAAGCTTCCTTCCGATGTAGCAGAAAGAGATCTTATAGTGCTTGATCCGATGCTGGCTACCGGAGGTTCTGCAGCAGCAGCAATATCCTTCCTTAAAGAAAAAGGAGCAAAAAGCATAAAGCTGGTAAATCTGATTGCTGCTCCGGAGGGTATAAAGACTGTTGTGGAGGCCCATCCGGATGTAGAGATATATGTTGCAGCAGTGGATGAGAAGCTTAATGATCACGGATACATAGTTCCCGGACTTGGAGACGCAGGAGACAGACTTTTCGGAACAAAATAGGTAAGGACATTAATAGCGGTAAAGGAGTGAAAGGCGTGGATAGGAGAGACAAATACAATTACTATCTGGATATTGCAGAGACTGTATTGGAAAGAGGGACATGCCTTAGAAGGAATTACGGAGCTATTCTTGTTAAAAACGATGAAATAATATCTACCGGTTATAGTGGAGCACCCAGAGGCAGAGTAAACTGCAGCGATCTTGGCTATTGCATCAGGCAGAAACTGAATATACCAAGAGGACAGAACTATGAGAAATGCAGAAGTGTACATGCTGAGGCCAACTGCATAATATCGGCAAGCAGAAGGGACATGATAGGAGCTACATTATACCTTGTAGGAAAAGAAATGGAATCCGGTGAATATATTAAGGATTCGAATTCCTGCTCAATGTGTAAAAGATTGATATTAAACGCCGGTATAGAAAGAGTCATTATCAGGGATTCGTCCGACAAATACCGGGCAATTGTGGTAAGCAAATGGATCGAGGATGATGATTCAATGAGTGAGCTTATGGGATATTGAGATACGAGATGCGAGATACGAGATACGAGATACGGGGTGCGAGGTACGGGGTACGGGGTACGAGGTTTCGGGGCTGCGGGGTTTCGAGGGTACGAGGGTACGGGGTACGGGGTTTCGAGGCGATAGAATAATGACAAAAAACAATAAAATTGTATGATTTTGTTTAATGTTTTATTTTTGGTTTAATCGGGGAAAATAATTCTGCTGAATACTAAGTATATCACATAGGTTGAAATTGACAATAAAATGTCCTTGCAGTAGAATGTTTATTGAATGGATGAAAATTACATAGGAAATACGAGTACTTGGGAGTGATAAAATGACAAGAAGCATTATAGCATTCATAATAGCTGCGGCTGTTGCATATTTGGCTACACCGCTTATGATAAGGATAGCAAAGCTTGTGGGTGCTATAGATGTACCTAAAGACAACAGAAGAGTGCATACCGTTCCTATCCCGAGATTAGGAGGACTTGCGATTTTTCTTGGCTTTATGGCAGGATTACTATATTTGGTGGATATAGACTCAAGGATGTTTGGAGTGCTTATTGGTGCAGCGATAATTGTTACTTTGGGTTTTTTCGATGATATAAAACCTCTTCCTGCGAAGTTTAAATTTGTAGTTCAGGTGATAGCAGCTGCAATTGCTATACACAGCGGAGTAATAATACCCCGCGTCAGCAACCCGTTATATTTTATACTCGGGGATTCGCAGTTTATCGAATTTGGTATGTGGTCATACCCTCTTACTCTTTTTTGGATTGTTGGGGTGACTAATGCCATTAACCTTGTAGATGGACTTGATGGTCTCGCGGCAGGGATATCTACTATATCAGCGGTAACATTATTTGTGGCGGCTATAAGTACGCAGCAGTATCTGGCTGCGCCTCTGGCAGCTATACTTGCGGCTTCAACCTTAGGCTTTCTGCCGTATAACTTCAATCCTGCCAAGATATTCATGGGAGATTCCGGAGCGCTATTCCTCGGCTATATGCTTTCTGTAATTTCTGTAATTGGTGTCTTAAAGGGAGCAGCGGCGTTGTCAATCATGGTGCCGATTTTTGCGATTGGGCTGCCGATATTTGATACACTGTTTGCAATGATACGCAGAACTCTGAGCGGTAAGCCCATGATGCAGGCAGACAAAGGACATCTGCATCATAAGCTTCTGGATGCAGGAATGAGTCAAAGGCAGGCTGTGCTTACTCTGTACAGTATAAGCGCAGTATTGGGCTTCAGTGCCGTTGCACTGGTAGAGGTGACTTTGAAGGTAGCATTCATAGTGGTATTTGCGGTTTTTCTCTTAGCCTCTATGGGGGCAAAATACTTAGGTCTAATAGGGGTGGATCACGGAAGCAATAAAGCGGATTTATAGAAGATTGCGCAGCAATCTTCTACAGATACGAGATTCGAGATGCGGGATACGAGGAGGTCTTGGTATTCCTTAAGGGTATCGGAAAAAAGGGAACCTGGACCCGTAAGAAATACCAAAGCTTTTCTCGCATCTCGAATCTCGTATCTCGCATCCTTC
>DASPLL010000045.1:0-145933 GCA_035627615.1 Clostridia bacterium | reverse complement strand
ATGAATAGAGAATTATCCGAGCAAAGGCATGAAAAAAGCAACCGAAAGGTATTCACTCGGCTGCCTTTGGTTGGATAATTCCATAGCACGAAACCGCGGTCAGTATTGCACTGGCTATGGGGAAAGTATCCTGGCTTTTTTCAGAAAAAGGACTATGAGATCGTGGCGGAGACAGTCATTTTAGCGCATTCCGTTGCAAAACAATACCACTTTCGGGTAAAATAGGCACAACAAAGCAAACCTGTCGCTGAAACAGACTAAAAAAAAGCTTTGCAGTTTTTAGGCCACAGGAGGAGACAGACCGGTCTTGAGAAGATCGGAGTATCCACACTGAGGACACTGAGAGGGCTTTCTGCCGATAAGTTTTTGGATGAGCTGCTCGGCAGATAGTTTTTCTTTTGGAATCAGCTTCGTTCCGGTCTGAATCTTGCAGACTCTCAGCTTTTTCTGTTTCCCACGGCTGGAGAGGAAGCCGTAGTGACGGATTTTTGTGAAGCCGGGTGGCAGAACGTGCATCAGGAAACGTCGGATAAACTCTTCGGCACTTAACGTCATTGTTTTCCAACGGCTGCTATCCCGGTAATCTCGCCACTTAAACGTAACCGCATCATTTTCAAGCTTGAGAATACGGTTGTTGGAGATGGCTACCCGATGAGTGTAGCGCCCTAGGTATTCGACGACACAGGAGGCATGCTTAAACGGCGGCTTGCAGTAGACTACCCATTCCTTCCGGTAACAGACATTCAGCAGATTCTGGTCAATATCAGGCAAATGCAATCTCAGTAAGGCCAAGAACTTTCCACGGAATTTGCGGGATAATACTCGAACCGGGAGAAAGAACTTTTTACGTGAGTGCTTCCATTTGCCCAACGCAGTCAGTCCACCAGATGGAACGATGCAATGGATATGTGGGTGAAAGCAAAGGTTTTGCCCCCAGGTATGCAGAACGGCAGTGTGACCGATAGATGCTCCCAGATATTTTTTATCTCTGGCCAGTTCCTGAAGTGTTTCCGCCACACACCGGAACAGAATGTTGTAGCAATCTTTTTGGTTGCGGTAAATCAGGGAATTGAGCTCCTGAGGTACAGTAAACACAACATGAAAGTAGCCAATATCCAGTAGGTCGGCCTTTCGCGCGTCAATCCATCGCTCCTTGGAGAATGTCTGGCACTTAGGGCAGTGACGGTTACGGCAGGAGTTGTAGGAAGGTCGTTCGTATCCGCAGCTTGGGCACCGATCCATATGCCCACCGAGTCGGGAGGTCCGGCAGCTTTGGATAGCACTCATGGTTTTGCATTGAGTAAGAGATAGTGCGTGGTTAGCTCGATAGGCATCGCCGAATTGCTCGAATATATCCTGCACTTCAGGCATTGGCTTTTACCTTTGGCTTGTGCCCGCGCTTTTTCGATAGCGTATCTAGCGGACTCTCAATCGTTTCATCAATTCCGCGCAGGTGAAGATAAACGGCCGTAGTTTGAATAAAAGTGTGTCCTAAAAGTTCCTTGATACAGAAGGCATCCACGCCGGAATCAAGAAGGTGTGTTGCAAAGCAATGGCGCAGCGTATGGACGGTAAAGGTTTCCGGGAGTTTTGACCTGATTCGGTATTTGTTGAAAGCATCCTGGACAGCACGTGAGGTCATGACATGATTTTTTCTGCCTCTGGAGTAAAATAGATATCCATCCGGATGGCTGGGCCGGTACTGCTTCCAGTACTCCCTGAGAAGGTCAAGATTCCTATGGGAGAGTATGGTGTACCGATCTTTTCCGCCTTTTCCCTGATGGACAAAAATGCGCATCTGTTCGCTGTCGATATCCTGAACTCTCAGATGGGTAATTTCGGACACACGCAGACCAGCGCCATATACGGTTTCAAAGATTGCTTTATCTCGCAGATTGTCAATTATCGAGAAAAAACGGGAAATCTCCGTTTTACTCATAATTGAGGGAAGTTCTCGATGAACGCGGCGTCTTGGAATCATCCGAAGATTGAGATTCCGTTGCAGTACGGCGCCAAAGATAAACCGCAGAGCGCTGTTGTAGATATTTACACTGCCGGTTGCCTTTCCAAGGCTGATCTGATAGAGCAAAAAATCGCGGATCTCCACTTCGCCCATGATCTCAATTGGACGATTTTCATAGTGGCGGAGAAAGAGACGAAACGCCCTGATGTACTCGTCTACAGTATTTGGGGATAGACCTCGCAGCGCGAACTCCTCATGAGCTCGCCTTAAAACTTCTTCGTTTGTCATGGAATCATCTCCTTAAAAGTGATAATTCCATTGTAACGGAGAAAGGCAAAATCTGCCGAATTTGCTGCAGATTTAGAAAAACGTATCTGATTGTGAAAACCACCGCGCCAGCGGTTTAGTGCTAGGCTAATACTGCGAAGCTGTTCAGAACAAATTCAGATTCTGGGTATTTATATTTTGTACAAGAGGTTATTGCATGGAAGATAAAATTATAGCTGATTTGAAAGAAAGCTATGGGATAACTTTTAATCAAATTACTCCGGTAACAGGTGGATTGCTGAATCAGAAATGGAAGGTTTCAACTGATAAAGGCGAACTATTGGTCAAACAATACAGCACTAAGCGGTTTCGCAGAGAAAGTATTGAGTTAATCGAGTCCAGGCTGCAGCGGCAGATTATCCTTGAAAAAAACGGCGTTCCTTGTCCGTTTCTCTGGCAGTGTGGAGACCGTGTAATTCGTTGGCTGGATGCCAAAACAGCATATATGGTCATGGATTTTCGCTCGGGAAGAACAGAAAACCCCGACACAATCACAATAACGCAAATGCGCAGTCTCGGAAGCACCTGCGCTGTAATGCATAGAGCGTTTTCACAATTACTGGAGCCTTCAGCCAAGAACCTACCTGCTTTTGGCGGTTATACGATGGATTTATTATGGGAAAACTTTAACTCCCGTATGACGAAATACTCGCCGGACGCTCATGTTGAATATCGGAAAGCTTTGCTTGCGCTGGAGCCGATTTTGAAGCAGCTTAGCACCGAATTTTTTGATAAGTTTCCCAAAGGATTCGCTCATGAGGATTTTCACTCCGGCAATATCCTGTTCGATGTGGATTGCGTATCCGCTGTCGTTGATTTCGGCCGTAATTGCTACAGCTATATTTGGCATGATATAGGAAGAGTGATACTGTCTTTTGCGTTAGAAGGCAATATAATGAACGTCGAAAAGGTATGCGCTTTCCTTGAAGGCTATTCACAGCATTCAGCGTTGATTTTACCTAATATAGCGGACGCTTTGCGTCTTTCGTGGTGCATTGAAATACCGTGTCGCTTTTGTTGAAGAAAACACCTCTGCACATTCCCGGGAATACCTGGATGCGGGGAAAAGCGAGAAGGGGCACGCTGCTGAGCTTATGGCAGCAAAAATACTGGCGGCATCAAGCTATGACATTATTTCCAATAAAGAGCTTTTACAGGATATAAAGGAAGAGTTTGAAAGGAATAGAGCTGCTATGGGTACTTTTTAGTACATCATAAATTATATCCCCTTTATTGAGGCCGGCGGTAAATGGTATCGCCGGCCTCATGTCCTTCCCGGAGCTTGATTACTCTGTCCCCAAGCAGTTTTGCTTCCTCATCACTGTGCGTTATCAGAAGTATACTTATGTTCCAGGTTCTTTTAAACTCCAAAAACTCGCTGTACATGCCTTGCCGCGTATCACTGTCCAATGCGGAAAAAGGCTCATCCATAAGCAGCAGTTCAGGTTTGACCGACAGTGCTCTTGCAAGGGCGCCTCTTTGCTTTTCTCCTCCGGATATCTGTGAGGGGTGCCTGTGTTCCAGGTGCTTGATCTTAAAGGTGTCCATCAACCTTTCACAGTAAGCGGTGTCCTTTATTCCTTTACTTCTCATTCCGAAAAGTATGTTATTTTTTACCGTCATATGCGGAAACAGGGCATAGTCCTGAAATACATACCCTATATTCCTGCTGCTGATGGGAGTATTGAGCTTTTCAGCAGAAGAAAAAACCGTATTGCCGTTTATTATGATGGTGCCGCTGTCAGGTTCCCTTATCCCGCATATGCAGTCTAGTACGGTGGTTTTTCCGGAGCCTGACGGGCCCTGGATCACAAGGACTTCATTATTGAGCCTGAAGCTTATATCCAGATTAAAGTATTTGAGTTTTTTATATATATCAACAGAAATCATGCTATTCACCTGTCTTATTCATAATGTTTGCTCTTAAGCCACATATTCAGGCTGTATATCATTGAGAAGCTGAAAAACAGAACGATGATCATGAGAATATTGGCTGTCCTGGTATCGCCGCTTTCCACGGCAAAATAAATCGCAAGGGGTATGGTACCTGTCTTTCCGGGTATATTCCCGGCTACCATGAGTGTTGCGCCGAATTCACCCAGAGCCCTGGAGAAGGCTAATACAATGCCGCTGATTATTCCGGGAAGGGCGAGGGGTAAAGTCACTTTCCGGAACACTCTTTTTTCACTTGCACCAAGTGTCCTGGCGGCATTCTCATATAAATGATTTACATTCAGGAATGCGGATTTGCAGCTTTGATACATTAAGGGCAGTGACACAACAGCTGCGGCTAATGCAGCTGCAGCCCAGGTAAACACCAGGCTGACCCCGAAAGCATCATACAGTAATCTGCCCGGCAGACCCCTCCTGCCCATAAGTATGAGCAGACCGTAACCGGTAATTGAAGGGGGGAGTACCATGGGAAGTATTATCAGTACTTCAAGCAGATCCTTGCCCTTAAAGCTGTATTTGGTAAATAGCCTTGCCAGCAATACCCCGGTTATTAACGAAAAAAGTGTGGCTGTAAGAGCAACCTTTATGGATATTAGAATAGGCTCCATTATCATTTTACATACCTACCTTGAAATTGCGGTAAAGCCGTACTTGCCAAACACCTGCTGTGCTTCATCCGACATCAGATAGTCAAAAAAGCTTTCGGCAGAGGCTTTGTCCCTGCTTGCCGAAACAACGGCGGCAGGATACACTATAGGGCTGTGGGTGCTTTCCTCAAAGGTCTGCACGGCACAGCTGTCCTTTAGTACAGTGGCATCTGAGGCATATACAATACCTGCAGCCGCCTCGCCGCTTTCCACATATGCCAGAACCTGTTTAACATCCTTGGCAAACACCAGTTTTCCGCTCAATTTGTCCCATAAGGAGAGGTTGGTAAGGCTTTCCTTTGCATATTGTCCTGCGGGAACGGTCTCAGGCTCGCCGATGCTTATTTTTGCATCCGGACTTATAAGCTCAGCCGCTGTTTTTATTATGTCCTTATATTCCTTTGCTGCAACAAGTACAAGCCTGTTTTTCAGCAGATCCCTCCTGCCTGCTTTATCGATCAGGCCTTTGTCCTCCAAAGCATCCATCTGCTTCCTGCCTGCTGAAATGAACAGGTCGGCCGGGGCGCCCTCCTCGATCTGCTTCTGGAGTGTGCCGGAAGAAGCAAAATTAAAGGAGAGTTTGATGTTACGGCTTTGTTCGAAGCCCGGCTTCAGCTCCTCAAGGGCTTCCCTCAGGCTTGCTGCCGCACACACAGTTATATCTTTGGAACCGGTATCCTTTATATTCTGTGTGCATCCGGACAAAAACAATATTGATAAAAACAAAACTATAATTGAAAAAGCTCTTTTCATTTTCTACCACCTTCCATATATTTCCCGTCCGTTATACTAATAATAGTATAACGAATGCAGAAAAATATGTAAATAGTATATATCTGAAGTATCTACAATTGAATATTTCCAAAATGCCTTTGGAATATTTCATCAAGGGTTTTTTCACATTCTTCATAGAAAGCCTGGTAAATACCGATAAGCCTTTCCGCTTCTTCTGTCAGCTCAGAGCCTCCACCCTTTGAACCTCCGGTTTTGCTTGCAATCAGCTTGAACCCAAGCTTTTCTTCAACAGTCTTTATGAGGTTATAGGCCTTATTGTATGACATATTCATGCTTCTGGCGGCTTCCGACAGGGAGCCTTTATCCCTGACCCCCAAAAGCAGCACGAGAGGACCCTTACCAAAGGCTTTACCATCCTTATCGATCCAGAGCTTGTATTTCAGCCGGTACATCAACATCACCCCTTTACTGTCCATTACACTTTGAATTAATTATATAACAATACTTTTTTTAATTCTATACAGGTTGCACTAAAGAAGCTTCAAAGCCTATGTATGGCAAGGATTATTAATATTTATACTTATATAACCTGTTAAGTCGTGGTTAAGTGAAAAGCAGTAATATAAAAATAGACATGGTGTTATTGGTCACAATCTTCTCTATCCGGGGGTGAGATGAATTGATCAGGGCAATGATACTGGATGACGAGCAGCCTTCAGTGGATAAGCTGGAAAGACTTCTTACCGACAGCGGTATGGCAGACGTGAAGAAAAAGTTCACTGAACCATTGGCTGCACTTGAATTCCTGAAGGATAATCCGGTAGACGCAGTATTTCTGGATATAAAAATGCCTGATATGGATGGTATTGAGCTTTCAAGCCGCATAACCAGACTTCAGGACAGTATTGCCATAGTTTTTGTTACGGCATACAATGAATATGCTGTTGAAGCTTTCCGTATCAATGCTCTGGATTTTCTGATGAAGCCCGTGACGGCCGTCAGGCTGAAGGAAACTCTTGACAGGATCGTAAAAGAAAGGGACATTCCAATACAGCCTGCAAAGGCGCTGGTACAGTGCCTCGGCAGATTCAGGACAACAGATGGTACAAATGAAGTCAAATTCCGGACTGAAAAAGCAGAGGAGCTATTCGCTTTTCTGGTTGATCAAAGGGGTGATTATATCAGCAGAAGCAGGATCATTGACTGTCTTTGGGAGCAGCACCGGGAGGACAGAGCGCTTAACCTTTTCAATACCACACTGCATTATGTAAAAAAAGCTCTGCTGCAATGTGATATAAATATTCCCATACAATACGACAAGGGAAGCTACAGGATCGATACAAGCGGGTTCAGCTGCGATTACTACAGCTTTTATGCAGTAACATCATTTGCGGTAAGTATAAATGATGCGAATATCAGTGAATTTGAAGAGGCGGCAGGCTTATACAAAGGTGATTACCTTTCAGCCAAGGAATTCGTATGGGCTGAGAGAAACAGGCAAATGCTGAAGGACCAATACATCAGACTGCTCCTCGGTATGGCAGGCTATTTCAAAGCAGCCGGCAGGCATGAAAAGAGCATAGCCTGGATGAAAGCGGGACTCACTCATGAACCGCTGCACAAGGAAATGAATTACAGGCTGATTGAAGCCCTGCTGCTTTGTGATGACCGCATTTCCGCCTTAAGATATTATAATATTTACAGGAAGGGACTCAGGAAGAAGCTGGGGCAGGAGCCGGATGAGGCTTTCAGAGCACTGGTGGAATAGAGAATATATCAGAGCTATAGGAAAGGCTGCGGCACTTCTTACGGTTGGGGACCGGACGATATTGATGCGTGTTATTTGCAGAACATATACAGGTCACATTAAAGAAGCTTCAGGAATAAAACAAATTATAAATGGGGTGGTTATTATGAGTCATTATTTTATAAGTTCCCGTACGGGTGCCCTAAAGTACTTTGCATTTATATTGGTCATGCTGCTTTCGGCAGCCATTGTTTTGGGTTTTCCCATATCTGCGGCGGCGGACGGCACCCGGACCGGAGCCTGGACGGCAGTCAGCAGCGGTGCTCCCGGGGAACCTGATGCCCCTTGGGATATAGCGGCAGACCTGCAGGGCAATGTTTATGTAACCGATTCCGGAGTAATAAAAAAGCTGCCTATTGGAAGCAATACCTGGGAGAATGTTACACAGCAGGGCCTATCCATGACCCCCGACATTATCACAGTGGATAAGAACGGCACTCTTTATGCGGATCAAGGCGGACTGAACAAATTCAGAAAGCTGGCCGTAGGCGCTGCCCAATGGGAAAGCATTGACAATGGGGGTATTTTTGGCTCCCAGGGTATAGCTGTGGACAGCAACCTTGACTTTTATATTACAAATTCTGATCTTATTACCAGTGATTATTACAATACCTGCATTAAGCTGCAGAATGGAATCTGGACTGTTATAGGACGTTTCCGTTATATTCGTGATATTACTGCCGATTATGAAGGTAACATATATGTGACGTCACAGAGTGCAGCCGGCATGGGGGGCAGGGATGAGATTCTGAAGTACAGCTATGGAAGCTGGAGCCTTATAGGGGACGTACCTGAGAATAGGCCGGAACAACCCGGCAGCATTGCAGTGGATAAATCGGGCAATGTATATGTGGTATGTGATAAGGATCGCACTCTCAAGGTCTGGACGGAAGGCCAATGGAAGACGGTGGCGGGCGAAAGCCCCGAGGGGCCGCTGATGCCGACTGCTGTGGCAGTAGACGGCTTTGACAATGTATATGTGACTGATGTGTCACAAAAGATGATTTGGAAGCTGCAGTCTCCGGCCACCAAACTGGTCTGGCTGACCCGGCCGGGTAATGGTATTGCAGGGAGGCCTTTTAGTCAGCCTCCGGCAGTGGCTCTGATGGACGCATACGGAAATGTAGAGGTGGGAGACAATACTCACACTGTGACCTTAAGTCTCAGCGGAGGCAGCGGGGCAACCATGAGCGGTGCAACGGCAAAGCTTCAAAACGGGATCGCCACCTTCAGCAATCTGACAGTAAACAAGGTGGGCAGCGGCTATACGCTGACGCCTTCCTGCAGCCTGTCGGCGGGGCTTGCGGTACAAAGCAGCAATCCTTTTAATATGGATACTCCCGGCCTTCCCGTTGTGACCGGCGTAAGCCCGGCAAGCGGACTGGGAGGAACCTCAGTAACCATATCGGGGGATAACCTGACAGCCGCTTCAAAGGTTGAATTCGGTACCACAGCCGGAGTTAACCTTATAGTAAACAGTGATGAATCGGTCACAGTCACTGCCCCAGCTCAGATAGCCGGTACCGTAAGCGTGACTGTAACGACGCCGGGAGGCACAAGCCAGAATAATCCTGACGCCCGGTTTACCTACAGGCAGCCGGGCGCCTGGACCGGTGCGTGGACGACAATCGGTAATGCCGGAGTTTTCGGCAGAGTTACAGGAATAGCGGTGGACAGTAAAGGATATGTATATGTAACTGACGAAGATAACAAAAAATTGAAAAGAATGGACAGCTATGGCTGGTATGATATAACACCGGCAATACCTGCTGAGCAGGTATTTTCCCGCCTGGTTGACGTACTGGTGGATGGCAGAAACAATGCGGACAGCCCGGATATTTATATCGCTGATTACGCAAATAGAAGGATAATCAAAAACGGTTCGGTTTTCGCTGATTTTAAGCCTGTAGACAATCCCTTGTACGACTTTCCTCCTATGGCGCTGGATATGGACAAGAACGGCAATATCTATGCGGCCGGAAACAATAGAATTCTGAAATGGAGCGGCGGCAGCTGGTCTGAGATAACAAACGGAGGGGGTTTTTCGGGCGCCCAGGGTATAGCGGTGAATGGCAACGGCGACGTATATGTATCAGACTCCTACAACAATTTTGTCAAGAAGCTGGCTTATGGTACCAGCACATGGTCCAATCCCATAGGCACCGGGCTTAGCGGTCCGACGGGAATCGCAGTGGATGCTTTGGGCAATGTATATGTGGCGGATGGATCAAATAATAGGATCAAGGAGCTGAGGATCGGAGCGGATGAATGGGTGGTCATGGGCGATACCAGTGACCAATATGGTTATGATTTGATTATGCAGCCAACTGGTGTAGCGGTAGATAGCCTGGGCAATTTATATGTTACCGGATCAGACAAATATTGGGATGCCATAGTATTAAAAAAGCAGGCTCCTGCCACACAACTGGTATGGCAGACCCAGCCGGCTGACGGCTATACGGGACAAGACCTGGAACCCTTCCCGACGCTGGCGTTGAAGGATGCCTGCGGCAATACCGTGACTGCCGACAGCACCGATACGGTGACTTTAAGCCTGTACAGCAGCAATGGGGCAATTCTGGAAGGGACTACCACCGTTACCATGGTCAATGGAATTGCGCATTTCGTTGACATCAGTATCAGCAAGGCCGGAAGCGGCTACAGCCTGGTGCCTTCCTGCAGCCTGCAGGGAATCACGGTAGCAGACAGCAGTTCCTTCAATATTATAGATTCTGCTGACCCTCCCCAGCCGCCGATGGCGTGGGCGGGGGGCTGGACGACCATTGGCGACTACTTCAGCGGATTGTCTTCGTATACCAGCATAGCGGTTGACAAGGACCTCACTGTGTATGTGGCAGATAGGAATAAAGACCGCCTGTCATACAAAATAAACGGAAGTTGGACTCATGGTGATGCAGTGCTGAATATGCCGAGCGGAGTGGCAGTGGATGACAACGGCGCCGTATATGTGGCGGATTATGGTAACAGAAGAGTATTAAAGGATGGTGTCGTACTCGGCGGAGGCCTGGGCTTCAGGCCTTATGATGCAGCGGCAGGAAAGAACGGCAATACGGAAGTATATGCCTGCGGAATAGATGACGGAGGGAATCCTTTTATCACGATATATAAAAACAACGTTTGGTCGGATATTCTTTACAAAGGCGGTTTTTCCAGACCTACCAGCATAACTGCAGACGGAAGCGGCAATGTGTATGTTGCGGATGATATTCTGAAGGTGATAAAAAAACTGCCTGCCGGCACAAGCCAGTGGAAGACTATCGGCAGCGGATTCAGCGCTCTTTACGGTATCGCTGCAGACAGCTCCGGCAACGTCTATGCAGCGGATATCGGCAGTGGAGAAATCAAGGTATTGAGAGCCCGCGGAACGGAGTGGGTCCCCATTACCAAGAGCGGAACCCTGAGCGTAAGGGATGTGGCGGTGGACAAATTGGGCAATGTGTACGCAACAGGCGGCAATGATGTATACATGCACCAGGCGCCGGCGACACAGCTGGTATGGCAGACGCAGCCCACCGGCGGGATGGGCAGGGAGGTATGGGCACAGCAGCCGGTTGTACATCTGAAGGATGCCAATGGCAGCATAGAGACAGGGGACAGCTACAATACGGTTACGGTCAGCTTGTATCCTAAAAATGGCGCGACCTTGAATGGTACATCCGATGAGGTGACTGTAACTCTTAATAATGGTGCGGCAGCCTTCAGCAATCTGTTGGTGGATAAAGCGGGCACCTATACCCTTAAGCTGTCCAGCAGCTTACAGGGGATTACCTGCCCGCAGAGCGGGCCCTTTAATATAACAGTCGGACCGGTTGATGGGGCAGTATCTGAAATTACAGCCAATAAAACAACAGTGACCGCCGATGGAACGGACAGCTCCACCATTACTGTGACCTTGAAGGATGCCCGTGGAAATCTGATAAGCGGCAAGACGGTGGAGCTTTCAAAGGAAAGCGGGGGCACAAAGCTTCCCCTTGCCAGCGCCACGACAGACGCGGATGGTATCGCATACTTTACCGTAAAGAATACCAAGGCGGAGCAGGTAACATATACTGCAACCGATACAACGGACGACTTACCTATATTGAATAATGTCAAGGTCAGCTTTGTGGCAGGAGCAATAAATGCCGCAGAATCAACAGTCGAGGCTGATAAGTCGGTAGTAACCGCTGATGATACGGACAGCGCCGCCATTACTGTGACCTTGAAGGATGCCAATGGAAATCTGATAAGCGGCAAGGTAGTGGAGCTTTCAAAGGAAATCGGGGGCACAAAGCTTCCGCTTGCCAATGCCACGACAGACGAGGGCGGCATTGCATACTTTAACGTAAAAAATACAAAGGCTGAGACAGTCACATATACAGTTGAGGCTGAGAGCGTGCAGCTTGCAGGAATCCAGGTGACCTTCAAAGCCGGGACGGCGGAAAAACTGATTGTCAGTACCCCAGGCACGCAGACGGCAGGCGTTCCCTTTGACCTGACAGTGACTGTGCAGGACTACTATGGAAATATAGTAAAAGATTATACAAGAACAGTAAGCTTCAGTACCAATAACGGGAACAGTCCCGGAAATATGGCTCCGGTACTGCCCCAGAATTACAGCTTTACTGAAGCGGATGCAGGTGTACACAGCTTCAGCAGCGGAGTGACCTTGTATAACGCTGCGATATCGGCAATAACGGCCACAGACACAGCCAATGGCTCTGTCACCGGGACAACGGGAGCTATCGCGGTTGAGGCTGGTATGTTTAACGCTGTACAATCAACAACAACAGCCGATGTTACAACGGTAACTGCCAACGGCAGCGACAGCTCCACCATTACTGTGGCAGTCAAGGATGCCTATGGTAATCCGGTAAGCGGCAGAACAGTCACTCTGGATAAGGCTGGAGGAAGCTCTGTAATTACAACAGTCCAAGGTGTTTCACAGATGGATGGAACTGCTGTATTTACCGTTAAAAACACAAAAGCGGAAAAAGTGACCTATACGGCAAAAGAGGATGAAACTGTGCTGGGTGAAGCTATAGAAATAGACTTTGTACCCGGACCGGCGGAAACACTTGCCATAAGTACTATCGGCACACAGACGGCAGGGATACCTTTTAGTATTACTGTGACCGCCAAGGATCACCATGAAAATACAGTCACAGGCTTTACCGGGACGGTGCAGCTGACCAGTACCGATACAGCGGCAGTTTTGCCGGGAAGCCATACTTATGCTGCAGCTGATAAGGGTATATATGAATTCAAGGGATTGATTCTCAAGACTGCCGGAGTACAGACTGTAACGGCTGCCGATGAGACAAGCGGCTCCGTCACAGGAAATACGGGGAATATAACAGTCAATGCAGGCTCCGATTATTCAGGGCAGTCAACGGCAGCGGCGGATAAATCGATTGTGACGGCCGACGGAGAAGATAGTGCAACAATCACCGTCACATTGAAGGATGATTACGGAAATCTTGTCGGCGGCAAGGCAGTGACCCTTGAGGAGGACGGTGAAAGCTCCGTGGTGGAAGCTGTCTATGGCACCACACGTATTGACGGAACCGCAGTATTCATTGTAACGGACACCCTGGCCGAGCATGTGACCTGCACGGCAAAAGTGAATGGAGCTCCCGCAGGTGAAGCTATAGAAATAGACTTTATACCCGGACCGGCGGAAACACTTGTCATGAGTCCCGTAGGCTCGCAGACGGCAGGTATACCTTTTGACGTGACTGTGACAGTCAAGGATCACTATGGAAATACAGTTACGGATTATATTGGGACAGTGCAGCTGACCGGCACGGATACAGCGGCAGTTTTGCCGGGAAGCCATACCTTTACTGCAGGTGACGGGGGAGTATATGAATTTAAAGGTATTACCCTGAAGACTTCAGGGATATGGATAGTAACGGCTGTTGATACGAAAAACGGCTCAGTCACAGGAACCACGGGGAATATTACTGTTGCAGCCGGCGATGTTGATGCAGTGCGGTCGGAGGCTGCGGCGGACAATACAGTTGTGATAGCTGATGGTACGGCCATTTCGACAATTACCGTGACCATCAAGGATGCCTGCGGAAATGTGATAAGCGGTAAGGCTGTGACACTGGATAAGGACGGGGGTAGCTCGGTAGTAACTACGGTTCACGGGATTTCACAGGCAGACGGGACTGCGGTATTCACTGTTAAAAACACCATAGCAGAGAAAGTGACATATACTGCAAAGGTTCATGCATCTGCAGTAGGTGAAAGCATTGAAATCCACTTCATACCAGGGCCGGCGGAGACACTGGCCGTCAATGCCTCTGGAACACAGACGGCAGGCACTGCTTTTGATATGACCGTTAATGTAAAGGATCACTGTGGAAATATAGCCGACGGCTATACGGGAACGGTGCAGCTTACCAGTACGGATACTGCTGCTGTCCTGCCAGGCAGCCATACCTTTACTGCAGATGATAAAGGGATATATGAATTTAAAGGATTGATTCTCAAGACTGCCGGAGTACAGACAGTAAGGGCTTCTGATATAGCCAATGGTTCAATCACAGGAAACACGGGGAATATAACAGTAAAAGCCGGTACTGATTATGCGGGAAAGTCCACTGTAGTGACGGATAAATCAATTGTAACAGCTGATGGAAAAGATAGTGCGGCCATTACTGTCACTTTGAGGGATGCTTGCGGAAATCCTGTTAGCGATAAGATAATTACTCTTGAAGAGGACAGAGGAAGCTCTGTTGTTGAAGCTGTCTACAGCACCACACGCAGCGATGGGACTGCCCTGTTCATTGCAACAGATACAGTGGCGGAAGTAGTTGCATACAGTGCAAAAGCAGATGGTAAAACAGTGAATCAGACTGCAGTGATTAATTTTGTACCAGGGGAAGCAGAAACAATTATTATCAGTTCTGCAGGTACACAACAGGCAGGTATACCCTTCAGCTTGACGGTAACTGTCAGGGATAATTGTGGAAACACAGTCACAGGTTATACCGGGACTGTAAAGCTTACCAGTACGGATACGGCAGCGATCCTACCGGGAAGCCATACCTTTACTGCTGCAGACAAAGGGGTATATAGATTTGATGGAATAACTCTGAAGACTGCCGGGATTCAGAGCATAACTGCTGTTGATACCGTCAAGGCTTTTCTCTCAGGAACTATGGGCAATATTACAGTTGAAAAAGGTTCTGCCTATGAGGGACAGTCAACGGTAGCTGTAAATAAGACGGTTGTTACAGCAAATGGAACAGACAGTGCAACTATTACCGTAACACTCAGGGATGCTTTCGGGAACCCCATTAACGGTAAGAAGGTTACTCTGAAGCAAGGAAATGGAAGCTCGGTAATCAAGACGATCAGCGGCAATTCAGACATATATGGGAATGCCGTATTCGCAGTCACAAGCACTAAAGCGGAAAATGTAACCTATACAGTTGCAGTAAACGGTAAGGATATGCCCTCAAAGACCGTTTCAGTCAGCTTCATACCGGGAATGGCTATAAAGCTTGTATGGAAGACACAGCCGGGAGGCGGAGCTGTGGGACAGGTATGGCCGCAGCAGCCGACTCTGGCCCTTATGGATGCACATGATAATATAGTGAAGGATAATAACAGCGCAATAGTTGCAGTGGCACTCAAAAATAGCAATGGAGCCATATTGGAAGGTACAACGGAGGTGACTCTCAAAAATGGTGAGGCTGTCTTCAACAATCTGGGAGTGGATAAGCGGGGCAGCTATACACTGGCGCCGGCAATCAATCTTGGAGGTATTGCACTCACTGACAGCAACTATTTCAGGATATCCCTGATACCTGCTCCAAATATTGAACCAGGAGCAGGCATCTACCTCAATTCTGTTGAAGTACGTATTGAGTATGAGCCGGAATATGAGGCATATTACAGCCTGGATGGCTCGAATCCCACGCAGGACTCAGTGCTTTATACAGGAGCCTTTACAGTTTTCAGTAATTGTACGGTTACGGCGGCAGTATATGACTCGGTATACGGGGAGTGGAGCCCATCAAGCGCGGCGGAATTCATCATACAGCTGCCGGCGCCGACTGCTGACCCCAAAGGCGGCAGCACTGTAGAGAACAACTCGACTGTGAAGCTTTCCTGTGCTATTAAGGGAGTGGCCACCCATTATACTACAGATGGAAGTATTCCGGCTGTAAGCAGTACCAGCGGCAATACGGTAAAAATCACAGGAGCGGGAGGGTCAGCAGTTACTCTGAAGGCATATGCAGTAAAAGCAGGTTACAAGGACAGCGAGGTGGCTGAATTCAAATATACGATTAAACATTCACCCGTTGATAATGATGAAAATGATAAAACAAAACCCCCTGCAAGTATACCAAAAACAGATAATACTCCGGCATCGCCAACAACAACCATATCAGGCGGAAGCATCAGCGTAGCTGCGCCAAAGCTGGACGGCAATACAGGAAAAGCAACAACAACAGTGAGCTCAAGCACATTGACAAGTGCATTCAACGGTGCACAAACCGGTGCGGACGGAGTGAAGACAGTGGAATTGAATATATCCGGGGTTCAAGGGGCAACGGCCTATGAGCCCACTCTTCCTGCAGGCTGGTTGTCCGCAGGAGCCGCAGGAACAGCAATCAAAATAAACACTGCCATAGCAGCAGTAACTGTTCCCGGAAACATGCTGACGGCAGCAAATGCAGCAGGGGCGCAAAACGTATCCCTGACTATTGCAGCAGTGGACAAAACAGGGCTTACAGCGGATATTCAGGCCCAGATAGGCAATAGACCGGTTATAGAGCTTAATCTGAATATAGACAGCAAAAGGGTTTCCTGGAGCAACGAGACTGCTCCTGTAACCGTAAGCATACCCTATACACCCACTGCAGAAGAATTGCAGAATCCTGAGCACATTACTGTCTGGTATATAGACGGCTCCGGTAATGCAACGGCAGTTCCCAGCGGCAGGTATGACCCTGCTGTGGGAACGGTGACCTTCAATACCACCCACTTCAGCAAATATGCTGTTGTGTATGTGGAAAAAACCTTCAGCGATCTGGGAAGTCATGCCTGGGCAAAGAAGCAGATAGAAGTGCTGGCGTCAAAAGGAGTCATCATTAACTCGGGTGCGACCTTCTCTCCCGGCACCGGCATTACAAGGGCGGATTATCTCATGATGCTGGTAAGGGCACTGGGGCTCTCAGCAGATTTTACAGGCAACTTCGATGACATAAAGTACAGTGATTATTACTACCGGGAGCTGGGTACAGCAAGGCAGCTTGGGATTACCACAGGTATAGGAAACAACAGGTTCAACCCGGCTGCGGCTATATCCAGACAGGATATGATGGTTCTGACAGAAAGAGCACTCCGCAGCCTGAAGAAAATAAGTAAGGCAGGCTCTATGGCAGACCTGGAAAAATTTACAGACAAGGACAGTATAGCAGCCTATGCAAAGGGCAGCATGGCAGCATTGGCAAAGGAAGGCCTTATAGAAGGCGGTGGAAGCAATATCAATCCGCTGGCAGAGACAACAAGAGCTGAAGCTGCAGTATTTGTATACAGAATATATAATATCAGGTGACAGATGATTTTGATAGAGAAGCCGGCCTAATGATGGCCGGCTTCTCTATCCGGCTGCGATACCTCTTACGGATGGGGACCGGTCAATATTGATGCATGTTTTTCGCTGTGTGAAGGCAATAAATAAAGCTGTTTTGATTAGTTTCGGAAGCTTTGTTATACTATTTATAAGTGACTTATAGAAAATAAACTATTATGGCTGCGGAAAGGAGATGGCTTATTGGAAAAAACAAGAAGATTAAAGTTGGAATAGGTTTTGCTACAGGCCGCAAAAGCTTTCAAAGAGTTCTGAGAACCTATGTCTATAATTGGCACGAGTGCGGTTTGACAGGAAAGGAAAATATCAGCTTAAACCTCCTGGTTGCATATGATTTGAAATACTCAAACACCAGGTCTATTCACTATACAAATGTCAGTAAGGAAGTGCCGGAACTGATAGATGAAACCTATTTTATCGGCAGTACTGCTGTAAAAGATGAAATTGATTATCTGACGGGGGAAAACGTCATTAATGAAGCGGAAGCACAATTATTTTTCGGAAGCGGATATGCCGCAAAACGAAATGCCGTGATTTATACAGCAATAAAGAACGGCATAGATTACCTTGTTTTCCCTGATGATGATGAATATCCGGTGGCGGTTACCAAAACACGCACTACTGCCATCTGGGGCGGCCAGCATGTGCTCTCAACCCACCTTGAGAATATCAGGCAGGCGGATATTACCAATGGACACCACTGCGGATATATCTCCCCTATTCCCTATATAAAGTTCAACGACATCATGGCAGAAACTGATTTTCGTCTGTTTATTGAAGCAATAAGCAATGATATCATCAACTGGGACACGATACGCTCGGTTATGAACAATGGGGGAGTTACATATGCCGATACAAAAATTCTGGTAAGCGATATTGCTGAGGAGGTACCGGAAGTCAACCATACCAAGTTTATTTCAGGTGCGAACCTGTGCATAAATCTTACAAAGCCCGACAGGGTCAGCCCCTTTTACAATCCGCCTGGTGCGCGGGGAGAAGATACTTTTCTGAGTACCTGCCTGAGTGAGCGTAAAGTGCTGCGTGTGCCCTGTTATGCATTTCATGACGATTTTTCCACATATAATCATCTGATGTATGGCGTTCTTCCCACTAAACTGAAATACATACAGGCCGATTCCGAGCAGATTATCAATCGTTTTTACAGGGCCTGCATCGGCTGGATCAGATACAAACCGCTGCTGCTTTATATCACACAAAGGGAAAATTATGATGACAGGATCAAGGAGATGCGGAAACAGCTTGAGGCTACACTTCCCAAAATATGTGCCTATTTTGGAAGGAAGGATTTTATGAATGTTCTTAGAGAGCTGGAGCGGTACCATAAAAGTGTAAGGAAGCATCATGAGCAATTTCTTGAAACACAGCAGATTTGGGCGAAAATCAACAGATTTCTCGCAGAACGGCATGGGAAAATTGAATAGGTGAGAAAATGATACGCATAGAATGTCAAGAGGTTAGCAGAAAATGCAGCCTCTTTTTTTGACTGTATTTTCGTACAGTGCCAATGGTTACCATTGGTGTTATGCGGTAGTGAAGACGTTCCCGCTTTTTAAAAACTGTTGCATAATTTTAGATTTATTGGTATAATTAGTCTAAAATAATTAACGAATAATTAACGACAGCCAATTACCTTAATTATGTAAGCCCGCCTTACTGTTTGACATTTGAGCATATCACAGAACAGTTCATTTCCGGGCGGTTAGAAAATCAACCGAATTTATTAAGAAATTATATTTTTGTGGAATTAACGACATAATAGCGACATATAAATGGAATAAGGCGCCATGTATTCCAATAAATATAGCTGGAAGGCTGAAAGCCGGAATTCAAATACACGGGAGGTGATGCTGCGCAAACATAATATATGGGAGGTGAGGCATAAGGGTTTTAGGCAGTAAATACTGCTGCCAATGAAGGAGAAAAACAAGTTATTTTTATCCGGTCAAAATTATGATTAAATGGAAAGGGGAGAGATCTCATGTTGTTCAATATGTCACCGCTTGTGGCGCTTTTGCCTTTGATAGTCTATATCATACTGGCGTTCAGGGATATTAATCCCATACTGAATGTACTTGTATGTGTTATTCTCAGTGCAGTACTGACCAACCATTCCCTCCTGAGCATGGGTGGGGTAATTGCAAACTCACTGGGTTCCTTTCTTGCATTAATAGGATTGATCATAATGCTGGGCTCGGCACTGGGGCAGGTTCTGAGAAGGACCGGGGTTGCGGAAAACCTTGTTATTACATTAATGAAAAAGATAGGCATAAATACTGAGAAAAAGGCCATACTTGCCTCCATGATCACTTCTGTTGTGCTGGTAGCTTTATTGGGAACCTTGGCCGGTGCAAACGCAATAATTGCACCGATCATAATTCCGCTTGTTTCAGTAATAGGTATCACACCCTCCGCACTTGCAGTAGTTTTCCAGGGAGCAGGCCAGACAGGACTGTTTATCGGGCCCTTTGCCCCACCTGTTGTTACGATAATGGAGCTTACAGGCCTTACCTATGTGCAGTTTCTTTTTGCCGCCGGTCTTCCGGTAGCGCTGATATGCTGGATCATTACTTACTTTATGGCTGTGAGGACCCAGAAGAAGACCAAAGGAATTTATTCCTACGATGGAACAGAAAAGGCCAATACGGACTATGTTCCTACAAAGGAAGCAACAAGGGCTACCTGGGCATTTTTGATTTCTATAACCGCATTGCTTATATACGGCATGTATGCTAAAAGCGGAGCATCCTATGCAGTCGTCGTAACCTTCACTATCGCTATAGTTACAGGAATTGCCGGAGGCTTGAAAATGAATGAGCTGCTGGACGCAATGATGGAAGGCGCCGGGCGTATGATATGGCTTTTTGTCATGTTCCTGCTCTTTGATCCGTTACTGCTGTTCATTGAAGAAGCGGGCGCATTCAATGCCCTGGTAGAGGTGCTGCAGCCGCTGCTGCAGTCGGGAAGCAAGATCGTGTTCTCCTTCATATCCGTAATGACCGGAGTATATGGAATAAGCGGCGCGGCAGTTGCACAATCCATGGTCATGGATAAGATGTTCAAGCCTCTTGTTGATTCAATCGGCCTGTCCGCATCCATGTGGGCTGCGGTATTGCTTGTAGGTTCGCAGATGACCTCCTTTGCATACCCCGGAGCGGATATGCTGGGGCAGATGGGCCTTGCCAGGTCTAAGGACCTTAAGAGCATGATCAAGTTCGGTGTAACCCTGGCTTTGATCAGTGTAATATTTGTTGTAGTAAAATCAATATTTCTTGCATGATGAATTCCTGATATTCTAATGTAAAGGAGGGAAATAACCGTGGATCTGAAGTATAGCATCGAAGAGCTGATAAACAGTACCAGTGCCAATATAGGAATAGCTGTAAAAAATCTGAACACCAATGAGACAATAATGATCAATGAAGGCCTTGCCTTCCGCTCGGCAAGTACGATAAAGCTTTTGATCATGTCGCAGATACTGAAGGAGGTTAAAGCGGGAGAGCATGCCCTGGATAAGCTTGTCATACTGGAGGACAGACATAAGGTGGGGGGCTGCGGCATACTCAAGGAACTGGAAGCCGGTCATAAGCTCACCATAAAGGAATACATCACGCTTATGATTGTTTTAAGCGATAATACGGCAACAAATATCCTGATTGAGCTGTCGGACATGGACAAAATCAACAGGCTGGTGTCGGAGTTGGGCCTCAGGAAAACCGAGCTGCAGAGGAAGATGATGGATTTTGAAGCAGCAAAGGCCGGCAGGGAGAACAAAACCTGCGCAGAAGATATGCTGCATATTCTCGAGCTTATCTATAACGGTGAGAATGTTGATGAGGAATACAGCTGCATCATGCTTGACATCCTGAAAAGGCAGCAGATAACGGGAAGTCTGGATTTGTATCTGCCTGAGGACACTGTCATTGCCCACAAGACCGGTGATCTGGATAAGCTTGAGCACGATGTGGGAATAGTACTGCTGCCGGACTGCCCATATATTATCTGTGTATTGACAAGTGAAAATAATTCAAATAGGGAAGGAAAGGAGCTTATTGGGAAGATATCGCAATTAGTGTATAATAGCTATAGATAAAAAAGTCACAGCAGGAGTAAAAACCTGAAACGCTTTTTATCGTAATATAGGGAGGTGCTATCTTGCAAAATTATCTGGAGCATATTGTAAACTATATTATCAGCTTGTGCAAAATTCCAAGCCCAAGCGGAAATGCCGGAAAGGCGATTCAATATGTCGGACAGGAGCTTGACAAGCTTGGGGTGCCGTACAGGATAAGCAATAAGGGCGGTCTGATAGCCGAGCTTAAAGGTGCAAACAGCGGAAAATCCCGCACTGTCTCAGCTCATGTGGACACTCTGGGAGCTATGGTAAAAGGTATCAAGGATAACGGCCGTCTGAGCTTCGTGAGAGTCGGAGGCTATGCCCTGAGCACCGTTGAGTGTGAAAACTGTATCATAGAGACAATGGAAGGGAAGGTCTATACGGGTACTGTTTATTACAAGTCTCCCTCTGTACATGTGGACCCGGATATGAAAAAAGAGGAGAGGCTTCCGGAAAATATGGAAATCGTGATTGACGAGGTCGTTTCTACCAAGGAAGAGGTGCAGAAGCTGGGCATTGAAATCGGAGATTATATTTCCTTTGATGCCAGAAGCCTTGTCACTGAAAGCGGCTTCGTCAAATCACGGCACCTGGATGACAAGGCCTGTGTAGGTGTTATCCTGGGCGTAATCAAATATTTCAAGGAGAATAATATAACTCCGTACTACGATACTTACATATATATTTCGAATTTCGAGGAAGTTGGGCATGGTTCCGCTTCATCCATACCGGAAAATACCTTTGAATTCCTGGTAGTGGATATGGGAGCGCCGGGACCCGGACAGAATTCCAGTGAGTACTCCGTGTCCATTTGTGCCTCTGACAGCGGCGGACCCCACAACTATGAGCTGAGGAAAAAGCTTGTCAGGCTGGCCAGGGAAAAGGGGATAGACTATAAGCTGGACATATACCCCAGCTATGTTTCAGATGGGACGGTAATGCTAAAGGCCGGCAATGACAGCAGGGTCGGAATCATAGGACCCGGAGTTTATGCATCCCACAGCTATGAAAGGACCCACAAGAAAGGGCTTCTGAATACTGCAGAATTATTAAAGGAATATTTGCAGAATGAATAAGCCGCTTTTAGAAATATAAGAAGACAGCGAAATCTTTATTATTTTTGAGGTGTACCATTGTGATTATACGTGTAGGAGCCTTCGGCTCACAAAAGTCTTTGCCCAAAGTGCTGGAAATCGCCAGAAAGCTCCCTGAGCTTCTGATAACACCACATACATATGTGCTGCCCGAGGAGTGTCCCCGCCTGGTGAAAGAGGCCGGTAACTACGATGTTCTTTTTTTCACAGGTCCCATACCGTATTTTCTATCTGCAAAGGAGATCAAGAAAAAGAATATTCCAGCCGTACATGTGAAATGGGATGACTATAATTTTGCTTTGTCCCTATTACATCTGAAGTTCAACAGGGATTGCTGCAGCCGTCTGTCCGTCGACATACCGGAAGCGCAGTCGGCTTACAGGCTGCTTGAAGAAACAGGCGTCAATTCGCTGCAGCTTTATGTCAAAGAGGTCAACAATGCTCTCAGGGAAGGCAATGAAGGCTTTAATACCGAGACCTTTGTGGATTTTCATGCAAAGCTTTGGAAGGAAGGCAAAGTGGATATATGCATTACTTCCATCGCTGCAGTGGAATTCAGGCTGAACCAGCTGGGGATAGCCTGTTTCCGTATGCCTGCCCTTGATAAGACGATTCTTGAAACGCTTGAAAAGGTACTGTCCATCGGAGAGTTGAACTTTAACAAGAACATGCAGATCACAATAGGATACATCGAAGTAGATGATTATGAGAAGCATCTGGAGGCAGACAGGTCGGAATTTGACAGGCTGATGCCGCAGCATTACAGGAAGCTCTTGGATTGGGGAGAGAAAATAAACGGTGTCGTCCAGTATCTGGACAGGAATTCCTTTATGATCTATATGACACGGCTTAGTTTGGATTATGTGACGAATAATTTCAAGGAGCTGCCGGTCATAGCGGATTTGAAGGATATCAGCCTCAGTATCGGCTTTGGCCTGGGAATGACTGCTAAAGAAGCCGAAGAAAGTGCAAGGACTGCTGTAAGCTATGCCAGGGAAGCCGGGGGTAACTGCGGCTTTATAGTGTTGAGTGACGAAAAGGTCATAGGACCGCTTAATAAAAATATAAAGAGGTTTGAGTACAAGACAGAGAATATCAATTATGTGCTGATAACTCAAAAAACAGGTATCGGCATAGTAAACCTGAGCAAAATGATGGAGTTTCTGAA
Organism: Clostridia bacterium; assembly: GCA_035627615.1. GTDB lineage: Bacteria > Bacillota > Clostridia > Lutisporales > Lutisporaceae > BRH-c25. The sequence continues at coordinate 122,488 of DASPLL010000045.1, read as the reverse complement.
GCTTAATAAATTCACTCCTTTTTCCTCAAAAAAGCTGGCCGATTATTTACAGGTCAGCCAAAGAAGCTGTGAAAGACTGATCAAAAAACTTGTTGATTGTGATTATGCTCATATTGTAGGCTATGAGCAGCCCTATAGGACAGGCCGCCCAAGGGCTTTGTACGTTGCCAATTTCGACCGGGAGAAGTAATGGTTGAAGGAATTAAGGGATCTGAGAATAGAATAATTGGGGTGGGATGGAAATATAAAGTGAGGTGTGTTGTTCTATGTATGATGTAGTGTTGGAAAACGGGCTGATTGTAGACGGGACTGGAGAAAAGCCCATCCGTGCCTCCATGGGGATCAGGGGTGACAGGATCACAGGAATTGGCGAAAGAATATCCGGCGGCAGGAGAAGGATCGATATTTCAGGATTGGCGGTAACACCGGGGTTTATTGACATACATTCCCATTCCGATGGGGCATTTCTTTTAAGTGAACGCTCGGAGAGCAAGGTCTTCCAGGGGGTGACCACAGAGGTTACAGGCTCCTGCGGAATATCCATGGAACCATGCAATATAGAGACTATCGCAGATTTTGCAAAATACAATTCTTCCCTGTTCAGCGAATCAGGAAGCTTTGAATGGAAATTCGGCTCAGTGCAGGACTACGCTTTTGAGCTTAAGAAGAAGAGAAACACGATAAACTGTGTTCCTCAGGTCGGGCACGGAACACTGAGAAATTATGCCATGGGCCTTGAGGATAGAAGAGCAGATAATACAGAAATGCTCCTGATGAAAGGCAAGCTGGAGGAGGAGCTATCCCAGGGGGCATGGGGCATGTCCCTTGGCCTTACTTATGCGCCGGGCAGCTTTACCCCTGTTGATGAGCTTGTGGAGCTGGCAAAGGTAATCGCCGCACATGGTGCAATCCTTTCGGTGCATATGAGAAGCGAGAATGATGGTATATTCAATGCTTTGAATGAGATGATAGAGGTAGGGAAAAAGTCAGGAGCATCAATTCAGATATCACATCTTAAATTAATGGGCAAGCCCCAGTGGGGAAAAGCCGGAGAGCTCATAAACATGATCAGGAAGGCACAGGCTGATGGCTGCAGGATTTTTTGCGATCAATATCCCTATGAAGCTTCTTATACAATTTTGTCGGCATTAGTACCAAAAGGCATATTTACAGGTGCTATGGAAGAAATGGATAAAAACCTGAACACTGCAAAAAGGGAAAAGCTTCTGAATGAGATCAGGAATGAGATTGAGAGGCGTGGTAATGCGGAAAGGATAAGGATATCCAATGGTTCAGAAAAGGTTGCCGAATGGGAGGGGAAGAGTCTTGCGCAGGTAAGCGGTGAGCTGGGAATATCCCCTGAGGAAGCGGTCATAAAGCTGCTGAGCCTGTCTGGAGGAAATATATCAGCCATTTATTATTCAATGAGTGAGGAGGATGTCCTGTCCATTATGAAAGAAAAATGGATCGCCGTCGGCAGTGATGGAACGGCCTTGGATTTCAGCAATGCCGCCGGTCTTGGGAAATCTCACCCCAGGAATTTCGGAACCTTCCCAAGAGTATTGAGACTGGCGAGGGAGAAGAAGCTTTTGACTCTGGAAGAGGCTGTCCACAAAATGACCGGGCTGCCGGCAAGGATTTATGGAATAGAGAACAGGGGAGTCATAGATAGAGGCCATATTGCGGATCTGGTTGTATTTGATCCGGAGCGTATAGCAGATACGGCGACCTACGAGGATCCCATAGCAAGGCCTGTGGGTATACATCATGTCTTTGTGGCAGGCAGGCCTGTGATACTTGATGGGATTCAGCAGGATGAGTACCCGGGGAGGGTGCTTCTGAAGAATTTCATGGAATGAGCATATAGACTCGTCGGAGACGGCGAGTTTTTTGTTTCATTATGACACAAATTAGCTTATTATATATGTATATAAACAATATGCAAAAGGGGGATAGCTTATGGTTTTTCTGTATAACCCATACATATGGGCATTGATAGCTTCTTCAGCTGTCACTCTATCCCTGGGCATATATGCATTGATTAGACGGTACGGCTCAAGAGGTGCCGTAAGCTTTATATTAAGCATGCTGGTGTTAACGATATGGTCTCTGGGCAATGCCCTTGAAATGTCGGCCATTGATTTCAGAACCAAGCTCTTCTGGGCGAACATGCAGTATTTAGCCTATTGCTATTCTCCTGTAACCCTGCTTATCTTGTGTATGCAGTTTACTGGTCATGATGTTTGGGTTCGGAAGAGAAGGATTCTGTGGATTTCAGTCTTGCCTGCAATAATTATATTGCTTGTGTGGACCGATGGACTGCATGGCCTAATAAGATATGACATGCATATGGATTATTCCGGTGCATTTCCGGTAATCGCAAAAAAATACGGCCCTGTTTTTTATATTCATGCAATATACTCCCATGTACTGAATATTACTGCATGGGCGCTTCTTGCCAGAGTGATATTCTTTAAGAATACCGTTTACAGGAATCAAGCGGTTGCACTGTTTATCGGCTTGAATCTGATCGTAATTCCAAATATACTGTATATCTCAGGTTTAGGCCCGGTAAAAAGAATGGATATTACACCGGTGTGCTTTGGCCCGGCAGGTTTTATTGCTGCCTGGGGTATTTTCCGGTATAAGCTCTTTGATCTTGTGCCTCTGGCCCGTGAAACTTTAATTGAGACTATGTATGCAGGTGTGATGGTCCTTGATTTACAGAATAGGATCATGGATATCAATCCGGCATTCAGGAAGATAATCGGCTTAAATACTTCGCTGGCTTCCACCGGAAAAGTGGATGAAGTCTGCGGCGGGCTTCCGGAATTGGCAAAGGCTTGTATGGACAGGAGCACCACACATACGGAATTTACTGCCGGTACGGCAGAAGCTCCCCAAATATATGAAGTATTCCTGTCACCTCTTACCGACAAAAAGGGTATACCTATAGGCAGGCTCACTGTAGCTTATGAGATAACAGGGAAAAAGCTGGCACAGCAGGCATTCATGAAGCAGCAGTGGAAGCTTGCAGTTATAGAAGAAAGGGAAAGAATGGCCAGGGATATGCATGACAACCTGGGGCAGGTGCTTGGCTTCATTAACCTCCAGGCCCAGGGTATTAAAAAGGAGCTTATGAATACAGGAGTGGAAACGGTAGTACACAAGCTGGACAAGCTGGTAGATGTTGCGCAGGGCGCCAATAATGAAATGCGTGAGTATATACGCAGCGTCAGGAATGCGGCTTTTACGGAAAAAGATTTTATTACGGCACTTACAAGGGACATTTCGCGCTTTGAGGAGCAGACGGGTATATGTGTTAAACTGGACATACCTGCCGGATTTACATTGTATGAACTAGAGACGAATATCCAGCTCAATATGCTTAATATAGTCAGGGAAGCCTTGAATAACATCAGGAAGCATGCAGAGGCAAATAATGTAAGAATAGCTTTTTCAATTGCCCGGGAGCAGTTGTGTGCTACAATAGAAGATGATGGAAAGGGCTTTGATATGGATCAACATAATAACGACGGTACAAGCTCTAAGTTTGGACTGAATATTATGCGGGAGCGTGCAGCAGAAATTGGGGGACATATTGATATCGTATCAGCTGCTGGAAAAGGGAGCCGTATAGATTTCTGCGTACCCATCATGAAGGGGGAAAAAGATAAAGATGAAACTAATGCTGGTAGATGATCATCCTTTGTTCCTGGAAGGCCTTCAGTACCTGCTGGAAACCTATGGAATAGCGGTTTCAGGTGTAGCAAAGGATGGCAGGGAGGCCTTGATAAAAGCACGTACATTGAAGCCGGACATAATTCTGATGGATATAGCTATGCCCAGGTGCAGCGGAATAGATGCATTGAGACTTATAAAGGCTGAAATGCCGGACATAAAAATCGTAATGCTGACAACATCGGCTGAAGATGAGGATATTTTTGAGGCAGTCAAATACGGGGCTTCGGGATATCTTCTGAAGAATACGAACGTCAGGGAGCTTGTAGATATGCTTTCTGCTATTGAAAACAATGAGGTACCTCTTTTGCCGGGACTAGCTGCCCGGCTGTTGAAAGAATTCAGGAAAAGGGGTATTGACCGGAATAAACCACAGCAGGAACAGGAGGAGCACACAGCTGAGCAGCTTACAGAACGTCAGCTTGAGGTTCTTGAGATGGTAGCCAGGGGCAGAACCTATAAAGAAGCAGGAGAAGTCCTTGGTCTTGCCGAACGGACGGTAAAGTACCATATGGGAAGAATTCTTGAACAGCTTCACCTTAGCAACAGGGCTCAGGTAATTGCATATGCAGCACGTATTGGGCTTGTAAATGATATTGAAAATGAGTAGGGAACGGCCCCTTTTTTATCTGTTTACAATTTAAGGAAATTATAGTAAAATGAAATAAGAACATATGTTTGCAAATATTAGAACGGATTATGGGAGAAGGTACTATGCAGGATAAAGCAATTCAGATCATGCAGGAATACTTCGGGTATTCCTCTTTCAAGCCGGGACAGAAGTCAATAATCGAAAAAATGCTGGGTGGATATGATGTACTGGGGATTATGCCTACCGGAGCAGGTAAATCCCTGTGCTTTCAGATACCTGCACTGGCACTGGAGGGGACAACCATAGTCATTTCCCCTCTTATTTCCCTAATGAAGGATCAAGTCGATACTTTGAATGAAATGGGCATTAAGGCTGCATTTATCAATAGCTCACTAGGCTTGCAGGAATATAGGAGTGTCATGGAAAATGCACAACGGGGCGTATACAAATTGCTGTATATTGCTCCTGAAAGACTGGATACCGAGAGCTTCTGGGAACTTCTGTCCAGGATGGATATTTCTCTTGTTGCCGTGGATGAAGCCCATTGTATTTCCGAGTGGGGGCATGATTTCAGGCCGAGCTATTCAAGGATAGCCGAGATGATAGAAAGGCTGCCAAGAAGGCCGGTTGTAGCTGCTTTTACGGCTACTGCAACCCCGCAGGTCAAAGAGGATATTGTAAAATTACTGAAGCTTAAAAAGCCTTATGTCCTGGTGACGGGTTTTGATAGGGAAAATTTATATTTTGAGGTGGACAAGCCGGTTGACAAATTTGATTTCCTCTTGAAATACGTCAGGAAGAACACTGGAAATTCAGGTATTGTATACTGTTCAACGAGGAAGACGGTCGAGAGTGTATGTGACAGGCTGAATAAGCAGGGGCTCGCAGCGATCCGCTATCATGCAGGGCTTACTGATACTGCGAGGACAGCGAACCAGGAAGCTTTCATATATGACAGGGCGAAGGTGATTGTGGCGACAAATGCCTTTGGAATGGGCATAGACAAGTCGGATATCCGCTATGTCATACACTATAATATGCCTAAGACCATGGAGAACTATTATCAGGAGGCGGGCAGGGCAGGCAGGGACGGAGAAATGGCGGAGTGTATTCTGCTCTTTAGTGCGGCAGATATTATTACCAATAAGCTGTTGATAGAAAACAGCGGTGATAATGCAGACAAGGCAAGTGATTACAGGAAGCTTCAGGAAATGACCGATTACTGCAATACCGACAGCTGCCTGAGAAGCTACATATTAAAATACTTCGGTGAAGCTGATTCGCCGGAGAAGTGTGGCAACTGCGGCAGCTGTATGAATACAATTGAAAGCACCGATATAACTGTAGAGGCACAAAAGATATTTTCCTGTATAAAAAGAACCGGTGAGCGCTTTGGAAGCAGCGTTGTTACTGATGTCCTCAAGGGTTCAAATTCCGCAAAGCTGAAGAAACTGGGCTTTGACAAGCTGTCGACCTTCGGACTGATGAAGGATTATCCGCAGGATACCATCAGGGAGATAATTGCATATCTGATATCTGAAGCTTACCTTGCTGTAAAGGGGGACAAATATCCGGTACTTTCACTGAACCCAAAAGCCTACAGCCTTTTAAAGGGTGAAGGGGAGCTCCATATAAAGCGCCTGGTGGTTAAAGAGCAGGCCAAAGCGCAGAAATCAGCATTCAGCATTGATGATACACTGTTTGTGGAACTGCGCCGTCTGAGAAAAGAAATAGCGGACAGCCAGAAGGTGCCGCCCTTTGTCATATTTTCAGATGCGTCCCTGAAGGACATGTGTGCACGGCTTCCTGTAACCATGGACGCTATGCTTGACGTGTCAGGAGTTGGGAAGTTCAAGCTGGAAAAGTATGGAGTACAGTTTATAGAGCTGATAAAGGAGTATGTTGATGAAAAAAATATCACCATACCGGAGTACAGACCGCCGGAAAAGGATAAAGGAAGCTCTCTGAAGGAGCCTAAGAAGGATACCAGGCTTGTCACATATGAAATGTATACAGGCGGTAAATCCTTAAAGGAAATATGTGAAGAACGGGGATTATCACAGGTGACAGTTGAAGGGCATCTGATCGATTGCCTTGAGAAAGGGCTGTCCCTTGAGTATGAATGCTTCATTCCCGAGGACCTGGAGCCGGAAATCATGCAGGCGATTGAAATCCACGGTACTGAAAAGCTGAAACCCATAAAGGAAGCTTTGCCCCCTGAAATCACGTATACAGCGATAAAATTCTCCATATACAAGTATTCAAAAATGAAATTAAACTAAAATATAGGAAAATTTGAGTAAAGTAGAAGGATTTATCTCAGGCAGATAGAATTAATAATTTGAGCAATTGTAGATTGTCGACAATTGTATTCTTGATGATATGGATGGAGAAATTACTATGAGTACTCAAGCTGCAATTCCAAACAAAAAGCAAGTATTCTCATCAAAGCCTGATTTAATCCTTACAATAACCCTTAATGTGCTGATGCTGTTTTATGCTGTGTCCTTGACGATGCTCGGACCGTTGATGCCGGGCATTATAGAACAGTACAGATTGGAGCTTTCACAGGCGGGCTTGATTTCTACCTTTCAAAGCGTAGGGGGAGTCATCTTTACCATATTGGGGGGAGTACTGGCTGACCATGTGAGGAAATCAAGGTTAATCGGTATTACATTCTTTGCATACAGCGCCTCTTTGTTGGCTATTGCCCTGGCACCGGCATATATAGCAGTACTTGCTTTATTTTTTGTTCTGGGCGCCAGCACCAGAATGCTTGATGTACTGCTTAACTCATATATATCTGATATTAACCCCCAAAGGCGCGGGTTCCACATAACTATGCTGGGCATTTCCTTTAGTATAGGCGGGCTATTGGGGCCAATGTTTTCAACGGTGCTCAGGAATTTGGGAATGAGATGGCATAATACTTTTCTTATACTTGGAATCACATGTATATTGATCACAGTTATGTATGCTTTTATTCTGAAAAGTACAAAAAGAGACGAAAAAGCAAATAAAGCTGCTGAGACTGCCAATTATCTGCAGCTGCTTCTGAGCCCCAGGCTTTTGGTCTTATGCATGATCATGTTTATTTTTTCCGCCTATCAGTCAGGTATGTCAATATGGATGCCTATGTATATGGAAAGCTTCCTTTTGGCGAAACCGTTCCTTTCAAGTCTTGCCGTTTCTTTATTCTATATAGGTACGATCCTGGGAAGATCCCTGTTTTCAATAATGTTTAGTGAGCAACAAGCGAAGAACATAATACTGATCGGCAGTTTATCCGGAGCAGTTGTTCTGATGACGGGAATCATGGCGGGTAATCCTGTATTGATGGCTATTACTTCAGGAGTTTCCGGCATTCTGACCTGCGCCGTACTTCCTCTAACCATTACCTTTGCATGCAATTATTACCCGGAGAACTCAGGAGCAGCATCTTCCATAATACTTTTGAACAGCGTCCTTTCATGGATGGTCTTTCCCTGGCTGATAGGCTTTATTGCAGACAATGCAAGCTTTCAATGGGGAATGCTTGTCATGGGGCTTGCACTGATAGCAACTTTTTTACTGGCTTTAACACTGCCGTCAGGAAAAGGCAACGGCTGCCACTAGCTTAAAGCGACCAATACGCAGGCTTGTATGGCTGTCAGCTGCTTTTCCTTTATCAGTTCCAGCAGCTCATGATTATATGTACCCGGCTGCAGCCATATGTTATTTATACCAAGCCGGGCTGCTTCCTCTATAAAAGCCTTGCCTCTCTTGGGGGATACGACCATGTCCAGTACCTCGGGAAGCTCCGGCAGCGATGAAAGATCCGGGTAGCACGGGTCTCCTTCCACTTCAGTATACAGTGGATTGACAGGATATACTGTATAGCCCTCGGATTTCATCCGCTTGTAAATGATGTTGCCGAATTTGTCGGGATCATTATTTGCTCCTATTACAGCCCATATTTTCTTTTCCAGCATTGCATTTTTTATGTTCATGTATTCACTCAATATTAACACCACCCAACTGTATAATAACTGATCAATGTATTTTTCTATAAGTTTATCACAAACTGAAGAAAAATATAAATGATACTTGACATGAAACCAAAAGGTGTCATATAATATATTAACGAAACCAAAAGGTTTCATAAAAGAATGGGAATGGGGGTGGAGAAATGAAGGGAAAAGCTAAAAATGCACTGCCTGATATAGAAAGAACAATAATAATAGATGCCCCTATTCATAAGGTGTGGGATGAAGTATCAACCTCTGAAGGCCTGGCATCATGGCTGATGCCTAATGACTTTTCCCCAGTGATGGGATTGGAGTTTACTTTTCGCTCTGAACCGAAGCACGGCTGGGATGGTGTTGTCCATTGCAAGGTAATGGAGCTGGAGCCGCCCAGAAGGCTTGGCTTTACCTGGAAAGGAAACAATATGGAACAGTATGTTTCTTTTGAATTGGTAGAACTGGAGAAGAACAGGACACAATTCCTGCTGGTCCATGCAGGATGGACCGAAGAACATGCAATGATACGTGAAGTTATGTATGAAGGCTGGGGTTATCTGACCGAAGATCTGCGAAAAAAGCTGGGTGATGAAAATGATGGATATCTATCCTAAGCATGATGTATTCCAGGCTATTGCAGACCCTACCCGTAGGGAGCTGCTAAGCCTGCTTGCCGAAAAGGAGCTTCCGGTTATGGAGATCACAGGGCATTTTACTATGAGCCGTACAGCAGTCTCGAAACATCTGCGCATCCTCAAGGAAGCAGGCCTTGTAAGTGAAAGGAAGACCGGAAGGGAGACGCGCTACAAGCTTCAACCTGAGCCTTTGATAGAGCTTAAAAGATGGCTTTCATACTATGAGAGGTTCTGGGACAACAAGCTGGCGGCATTAAAAAACTTTGTGGAAACTAAAGGGGCAGACAACTGAATTTTATAGAATAACAATAACAGAAAGATAGGAGAGAGAATAATGAAAAGAATCATACCAGAGATTACTGTCAATGATTGCAAAGGGGCACTGGATTATTACAAAGGAGTATTCGGTGGAGAAATTAGGAACGTCCAGATGGCCGACGGCATAGAAATATTTAAGGGCCTTGAAGGGAAGGTAATACACTCTGAGCTTCACATTAATCCTGATTGTGTGCTGTATCTTATTGACATTTTGGGTGAAGGACGGGAAGCCGCTAATGCACATTTACTGCTGGAGCTTGATAACGAGGAAGAGATTAATAGAATATACACTGAGCTTAGCAAGAAAGGGACAGTAAAGTTTGAACTGCAGAAAACCTTCTGGGGTGCCTTACATGCAGTTGTTGTTGATATATACGGCAATACCTGGGGTTTGAACTATACATCCAGATAATTAGTGAAACATTTAAAACTCGTCGGATATTTGGCGAGTTTTTAATTTGAAAAAACAGCGAGCTATGTGATAAATTTTACCATTTTAAATGACATATATCACATATATTTTTACGGCAATTCATTAATATATAATTAATGCGGGAATAAATAGTAATGGATGCTGCAGCACGCAGTGCATCAGGATAATAAATAATCAAAAATTGCAGAGAATAGCCATATTGAGTATTAGGAAGGAGAGATTTTTATGAACAGGTTCAGCAGCACACAGAGTATAGGGGCGATCGTTTCGGCGCTGCCCAAGGCCGGTGATGTTTTCAAGGAGTACAGGATAGATTTCTGCTGCGGGGGCAACAGGCCACTCAAAGAGGCAATCAGGGAACAGGGGCTTGATGAGGCGGAAGTCCTTGAAAAGCTGGATAAGGCCTATGAAGAGGTATATAAGACAGGTAATGAACATGTGGATTTCAAGATGATGAGACCGGGCAAGCTTATCGACCATATTGTCAATACCCACCATTCTTATTTGAGAACAGAGCTTCCCATTATCAGCGATTATGTGAATACCATACTGAAGGTGCATGGCAAGAACCATGGGGATGTACTATTCAAGGTTCATAAGCTGTTTCACAGCCTGAAGGCTGAACTGGAGCAGCATCTTGTGAAGGAAGAACAGATTTTGTTTCCTATGATAAAGGAATATGATAATAACCCTTCATCAGATATGGTAGGTAAAATAGCAGCAGTGATCAATGAACTGGAGGATGAACATGAAGGGGCAGGGGGAATACTAAAGGAGCTGCGGGAAGTCACGGATAATTATACTCCGCCCGAAGACGGCTGCAGGACCTACTGCCTGACCTTCCAGAAGCTTGAAGAGCTGGAGTCGGATCTGTTCCAGCATATACATCTTGAGAACAACATACTTTTCAGGGCTTTCGGAGCAGATCTTAATTAGCTTATGATGTAAGGGGCTGATATTATGTCTAAGGAAATCGACCTGAGAAAAACTGTATATGAGCTTTCAAAGGAATATCCGGAAATAGTAGATATTATGAAGGAGCTTGGTTTTGAGAGCATAGCCAATGAAGGAATGCTGAATACCGCCGGGCGTTTTATGACCATTCCAAAAGGCGCCGCTATGAAAGGTATAGGCATGGATAGGATAAAGCAGGTATTTGAAGGCAAGGGCTTTATAATAAAGGAGTGAAGGGCAATGAGTGAAATCATAAACAACAGAGAGTACAGGCAAAAGATGCTGAAGGATATTATTATGGAGCTACACGCAGGCAAGACCGTTGAAGAGGTAAAAGCCAGGTTTGAGGAGCTTATAAAGGGCATATCTTCTGCTGAAATAGGGGAAATGGAACAGTCCTTGATTATGGACGGCATGCCGGTAGAGGAAATACAAAGGCTTTGTGATGTCCATGCAGCAGTTTTCAAAGGCTCCATAGAGGATATCCATAAAGTGCAGAAACCGGATGAAACGCCGGGGCATCCAATACACACCTTCAAGCTTGAAAACAGGGAACTGGAAAAGCACATAAACGATAAGCTGAAGCCCCATCTGGAGGATTTCAGGGCTGCGGACAGCAAGGAGAACATATACAAGCTCCTTGAGGATGTGAATCTGCTGCTGGATATCGATAAACACTACAGCAGGAAAGAGAATCTGCTTTTTCCCTACATGGAGAAATACGGGATCACAGCTCCTCCGAAGGTTATGTGGGGTGTGGATGATGAAATAAGAGCTGCTATAAAGGAAGTAAAAGTAATGCTTCAGAACTACACTGGAGATAAGGAGCAACTTTACACAAAAGCGGCTGAAGCAGCAAACAGAGTGACTGAGATGATATTCAAGGAAGAGAACATACTCTTTCCGATGGTTGTGGAAACCTTATCCGAGGATGAATGGCTGACAATAGAAAGTGAAAGTGATGAAATAGGTTATTGCCTGGTCGGACCACAAGGTAAATGGAAGCCTGCAAGGTCAAATGTAGAAGATAAGCAAAAGGAATCGGGACAGAATGCGGTTGATGGTTACCTGAAATTTGAAACAGGGCTGTTGACAGCCAAGGAAATTGAGCTTATGCTTAATAATCTGCCCTTCGATATAACCTTTGTGGATAAGGATGGTGCGGTCAAATACTTCTCCCAGGGGAAGGAAAGGATCTTTCCAAGGACAAAGGCCATTATAGGAAGACAGGTGCATAACTGCCATCCGCCTGCAAGCGTTCATATTGTAGAAAAGCTGGTGGAGGACTTCAAGACAGGCAGGAAAGACAGCGAAGGATTCTGGATCAGGATGGGAAACAAGTATGTATACATCAGATATTTTGCAATCAGGGATGAAAATGGAGATTATGCAGGTACTATGGAAGTTTCCCAGGACATCAAACCGATACAGGAGATATCGGGAGAGAAAAGACTGGTATCGGATTAAAGCTCAGATTTTAAAAATAAAAGTATATTTTTGTAATATAATTAACCCGTATTCTCATAGATTAATATTGCGAAACCAAATTAACATAATTGTACCAACCATTATGCAATTCCCGCAGAAGCTCAACCATTCCTTGTCGGATTGTTTCTGCGGTTTATATAGGAGGTGAAGTGCAGAGATAAACTGTCTACCCATATGATTCCTTAATAAAACAAGGAGGAGCAGTATTGGAACAGTAATCTGTAGATAAAAACGATTTGAGGCACAGCATAGTATCAAAAGCGGATGAACTTAATGCCTCGTAAAGCATACCCCTTCCGGAGCATGCGGGGCACTGAATCAAGAATGTGTGCAAAGGCTTGGAAAAGCAGAGCTATTTCAAATTACTGTGAAATATATGAACGGAGAATTGATGACACTTAGCTGACAAACTGGAAGCATCTGATATGCTTCCAGTTTTTGCTTGCTGCAAAGGTTTTATGAATATTGAACATTGTAATATAAAATTTACATAAAATTTGAATAATAGAATGTAAAATGTATTTCGCGAAATATACATAACGTGGTATAATGATATTTGTCTGTTTTTTGAAAATACAAATTCCTCTGAAAGGTGCGCACATATGAAAGATATTAATGAACTAATGAACAAGATTGAAGAATTAAGAGAAAAAATGAATAATATAATTAGTACAAATGATAATCTGCAGGACACTGAAATCATTAGAATCAGCAAACAACTGGATGAACATCTGGTAGGCTACCATAGGATGCTGAAAGGTAGAATAAAGCAGCATGATGACCGGTAATATCCTGTATGGTTATATATATTAAAGAGAAAATATTATATCGGACAGAGTGATCAAAGCTGTATGGCGAGCATGGCAAAAAAGGTACAATAGGCTTGAAATGACTTGAACAAGCGTTGATTTTTAATATGGACAGGTATATAATCATATTAAAGAATAATATTCCTGGAATGTTCGTGAAGTTAATAATCTTAAGCCTCAATTAATTTCGGGGAGTCCGAGTATTAAGGTGGAAATCGGGCTGGCACCGACCAGAGGATTGAAGCATGGATCAGGGCACCCACCTGCTTAGTGGCAGGTTTTAAGATTATGACTGACGGCATTTTGGGAAATACATGAGATGCCCGTAGGTTATTATTTTCCAGTTACAGGAATATAATAATTTATGGGCATTTTGTTGTGGAGGGATTTCAATGTTTAATGGCAATACAACTGTTAGTGATTCAGATAGGAAGATTCACGACGAGGTATTCATAGAAAGCATAGACAGAAGAGAAAGAATAAAAAGGTTTCTCACAGCAAAGCTGGGGATTGATGATGCCAGCGCAAGAGATGAGGGCCTTGCTGCCGATATTCTGGAGCAGCTTTTAAGGGAGGATAATCCGCTGGCTGATGAAATCCTGGAGGATGCAGCAGTATTTCTAAGTGAACTGGAGGACGACGATTATTATATGCCGGTATTCATGAACGGTCACGAAAGGGCAAACAGCTATTATGACAGGTCGAAGGCGAAGGCCTATATCGATACATACTGGAAGAATTATAATCCGGCATATCCTTCTTTTCATCATGGAGGCGGGGATTGTACCAACTTTGTTTCCCAGGTGCTTTTTGCAGGTGGGATGCCCTGGGCAGATGACAAGAATCCGGCAAACCATAAAAAAAGTGTCAACTGGTACTGCAAGCCGGGTGCAACCAATAAGGACAGTGAGAAGCGTATTACCTTCTCATGGAAAATAGCGGCAGTCTTCAAGGCCCACTGGATCAAGAGGGTTGAAGCCCATAGGATGTACAGCTATGCTGAAGCGATACAGAATATGAATGAGGTGTCGGATGGGGTTTTTCTTGGAGATGTGGTGCAATTCTGCTATTCCAGCGGCGTGCCTTATCATACCCTGGCAGTAACCGGCTTTAACAGGGATCCTGAGTACAATGTGCGGGATATTGTACTTGCATCCCATGACATTGATTCAAATACCCGTTCCCTGTACAGGACCATGCTCCAGTATCCTTCGGATTATAAGCTGAGGGTGTATAATATTAAGCTGGGAGGGTAGATGTGAAAAAAGAGGTACGGGCGAATGTTAGCTATAAGTTTTAGGTATTAGTAAAGTCATTGAATATTTTCTACCTTCAGTATGAACTGGAGGTTTTTTTATGCATAAATCAATGAAAGTATCAATTAACAGTCAAAATTTGCGAGATAGTATTGAAGGAATCAGATGTTTTGTGTTGAAATATATCAATAAATATTGTAAAGAAAGGAAATATAAACCAAATTATTGATATTATTTTATAGCATTTTATAATAATTTATAATATAATTAATTAAGAGAGGAAACGATATGAGTAGATCATCAGACTATATCAGGAAACAGACTGGTATTGTAGGTTTAGACTACAGCTCTCATGCTGTGGAGAGAATGGCTGAAAGAAGAATAACAGATAAGGATGTAGAAAGCTGTGTAATGTTTGGGGATGTTATCGAAGAGCAGTATTATGGGATGGATGTAAAAGTTTTATTCCAGGAAGCTGCTAATGGCAAACCTGATTTGTATGTTGTAGTCGCTGATTGTAACCCACCCCTAGTTATAACTGTATGCAGGGTTAAGGATGATGTATGGGAATATGTGGATGGAAAAATGAAAAGAGGTAGAATGTAATGAAACGAAAGTGCATTATGTGCGGAAACAATATGAATGAGGTAATTACTTCAATTAACGCCGGATGGGGTGATTATAAGCTGACTCTCGACGGAGTAAGAGCTTATGAATGCTCACATTGTGGGGAAAAGATTTATGATAAGGATGAAGTTCATATGATTCAGGAACTAAGCAGAAGCTTAAGTGCACTATCTAAGGAAAATAGGCCTGATATGCTGAACCTGAAAGAAGTGGCTGAGATATTAAGAGTAAGCAACCAGACCATTTATAACATGATTCGTGACGGCCGGTTAAAAGCAGTAAAACTAGGACGTGAATGGAGATTTCTAAGGAAAGATATAGAAGGTTTGATTAATGGACCAGAAGTATTGGCAGCGGCAAGAGGCTAAAGAAATCCAGTGACTAAGGAGGAACGGTCGTTAATGGTAAGGTATGAATATGTAATGAAGATCCCGGGTATTATACCCGGGATCTTTTGAGTACAACGATAAATTTCATCCTGAATTCAACAGCTTTAATATTAATTCATATAAATAATACAAAGTCCCCCACAGCATGTAACACATTGGCAGGCTGCTGAATAATATGGAAGGGAAAACATGTAAAGGGGGTTTAATAATGACCAAAGGCTATATCTATGACCACGAGTACAGACCTGAAATGCTTGTAGCTCCGCACTATGAAATACCTGTTATGGGACCTGAATTCAAGCTGGCGGAAGCCTATGTGCCCTACCAGGTGCTTCAGAAGGTTTATGAGCCGATGAAGGGCCTGATGAAGGGTACAATTTTTCCTGAGCTTTATAGCCCATATGTAAAGATGAAAAAGGACAGAGAAGATTGAGGAAAGGAAGGTATTGAGATGGATATAAGCAGAGACAGACTCGAACTGCTTAAGGAAATAATGGCAGTTGACTTCTCTTTGGTGGAGCTTAATTTGTATCTGGACACACATCCGATGGATCAGCGGGCACTCAGACTCCATAATGAGTATGTAATGAAATTTAAAATGCTCAAGGAGAAGTATGAAGAGGAATATGCCCCATTGACACACAGATTTGCAAGCGACTGCCCGTGGGAATGGATAGAAGATCCCTGGCCCTGGGAGATTGACTATGAGATGGGGGGTAGGTAGTATATGTGGATTTATGAAAAGAAGCTTGAATACCCGGCATGGGTTGAGGGCTGCGACCTTAAGATAGCAGGTCTCCTTTTTGCACAATATGGAGGACCGGATAGCGAACTATCAGCTGGTTTGAGATATCTGACTCAGAGATATACAATGCCTATACCGGAAGCAAAGGCAGTATTGACTGACATAGGCACAGAAGAACTGGCCCATTGGGAAATAATAGGAACTCTTATTTATAAGATAGTAGAGAGAGCAACACCGGAGGAGCTGAAGGAAGCTGGACTAGGAGCCCACTATATACAGCACGGTCATGACCTTTATCCCCATGATGCTGCAGGAGTGCCGTGGACAGCAGCATATATACAGGCAATAGAAGACCCTATAGCAAACCTTCATGAAGACCTGGCTGCTGAGCAGAAGGCCAGGGTGACCTACGAACATCTAATAAACTCCACTGACGACAGGGGAGTAAGAGAGACGCTGAGCTTCTTAAGGGAGAGGGAAGTGGTTCACTTCCAGAGGTTCGGTGAGACTCTGAGATTGGTGCAGGAGCATATAGACCATATGAAGCATAAGAGGTAGCTTAAAGGGGTTTTCAGCCCCTTTTTGTTTTACTTAAGTCTTTTTTTATTTTTTGACAGAATATTGACGTTTTAAAGACAGGAGATAAAAAGTAGAATTTGCTTAGGTAGAATATTATGAAAATTAGAATATCAGGAGGTGCAATCAGTAACAGCTGATGATTAGTATTCATGTAGAACACTCAACCACCATTGATTGAAAGTTTTCGGTAAGGATGGTAAAGCATTATACAAAAAATTTAAGAATGGAGTGGAAAAATGGAGCTAAATAGGAGTTCGCTAGGAATGGCTACAATAAATCCACAAGAAGATGTTCAAGCAGGTTCTGCAGGTACATGGCAAATAACATACATTACAGGACAATATGGGATTGATGATGGTGGCCAGATACAATTGATGTGGGTTGGAGTAAGTGATTGGGAAGAACCACAGTTTGACCGCTTTTCCGACTATGGATACACTACGGTAAGTACTAGTGGAAAAGCAAAAGTATCTGCTCAAATATCCTCAAGCTGTCCAAGACCCTTTGAAAACGGATTGATAATTAAGGTTTATGATGGGTGCTTGAAAGAAGGAGACCGGATCACTATTACTCTTGGAGATCGTTCAAAAGGGAGCCCGGGGATTCGCACACAAACATACATACAGTCAGATTTTCATTACAAAGTATTGGTTGATCCATATGGTACAAGAGTTTTCAGGGAGATTCCCTGGGCACAGCTCAATTTAAATGTGGTTTCTGGTCCGCCAAATGAAATTCAGATACTCATTCCATCAATAGCAACTGTTGAAGATCCTTTTTCAATTGTGGTACGCTGCCTGGATGAATGGGGCAACCCTTGTTCAGGTTTTGCAGGTACAATTGAAATTGAAGGTATATCCGGTTGTGAGATATTTGAACGTGTGCAATTTTCAACAGTGGATTTCGGAGTAAAACGTATAGAGGGATTCTGTTTTAAAGAGCCCGGGACATATTACGTGAAAGGCCGATGGGTTGAAACCGGATGGGAGGCTGTCAGCAACGGCTGCGACTGTCAAAAATCAGACACTTACAGGATTTATTGGGGTGACATGCATGGACAGAATGCTCTTGGTGCCGGTGTGGGAAATATGGATGAGTATCTGAGCTTTGCACGTAATCCTTCAGCATTAGATTTTTGTGGATGGCAGGGAAATGACTTTGAAGTAACAGCGGAAAACTGGGAAATAATCAAAGACAAAATTCGCTCTTATCATGAGCCCGGCAGGTTTGTTACATTCCTGGGGTATGAGTGGTCAGGGGTTACTCCGGCTGGGGGGGATCATAATATTTATTATTCAGGTGATGATGGCCCTCTTTACCATAGCCATCAATGGATTGTTCATATGCATGGTGGGAATCCGATCCCTGGAATGGACAGATACCCAATTGATAATTTGTGGAAGTCTTTCAAAGACCGAAAAGATGTTATGGCTGTCCCACATGTTGGAGGCCGATATGCAAATTTTGATTTTTATGATCCGGAGTTTATAAAAGTAATAGAAATACATTCACATCATGGTACATTTGAATGGTTTGCACTTGATGCCTTAAGCCGTGGCATGAAGGTTGGATTCATTGCAGGAAGTGATGATCATACTTGCCGACCAGGACTGTCTTATCCTATGAGAGGTGCTGTCCCAGGTGCATCTTTTGATGTTAGGTCAGGATTTACTGCTGTGTTTGCCAAGGAATTGACCCGTGAATCTATTTGGGAAGCAATTATGCAGAGACGCTGTTATGCAACTACTTTTGCCCGTATCCTTCTAGACGTGCGTTCTAATGGACATATGATGGGAGAAGAGTTCGATGCATCCGAGCTGCCTGTATTGAATATACGCACGGTGGGTTCCGTTCCCATAGATTATTTGGAAATTCTAAGAGGTACTGAGGTAGTATATCGTCATGACAATATTCCGGTTGCCGATAATAAAAATGGCAATAAGCGTATTCGATTCGCATGGGGAGGAGTCCGGGTGCGTACGAGAAAAAAGTCAACAAACTGGACCGGATCAATCCAGTTGGATAAGGGATTTATCGTAAGTGCAAAAGAATATGCATTTGATCGTCCTGATCAAGGTATTACATATATTTCACGTCAGATGGTGGAATGGAAATCTACAACATCCGGTGATAATGACGGTGTAATACTGGAAATTGAAGCACCTGATGATGCCAGGTTAAGTTTCAATTCCAGACCTGTTCAATTCGAAATACTGAATAGCGATATTTCCGCATCCCCGACTGTAATCAATGCTGGAGGAGTTAACCTAAAGGTCTCGGTTTCAGAAGTTGGTGAAGTACCTGCTGATATTAAAAAGAACGAAGTGGAACTTAAATGGAGTGACCTGCAACCTAACGCAGGAATTAATCCTTATTGGGTGAAAGTAGTTCAAAGTGACGGCAATATGGCATGGTCTTCGCCTATATATATTAACTATCAGGTTTAGGGTTTGATTATGATACCAAAATGATGGAAGGAGTTTAAAAGTATGAAAAAAATTAAATTCAGTGTTCCTCATACAATTGTCATCTTAATGATATTGGTTCTGATCGTAACAGCACTAACCTATATTGTACCGGCGGGCAGCTATGACCGCGTTAAAAACACTGCTACCGGCCGTACAGTGGTTGATGCAGCCAGCTTTAAGTATGTAGATCCTTCCCCGGTGAGTCCGTTAAAGATGTTTCAGTGTATCCCGAAAGGATTCCAGCAAGCTTCAAGCATAATTTTCTTTTTATTGATTATTGGTGGGTCTTTTGAAATAATTAACAGGACACGGATGACGGAAGCAGGAATTGCCAGGGTAATAAAGAAGCTTGAAAAAAGGAAAATGCTGCTTTTCCCTGCACTTATCACTTTATTTGCGCTAGGTGCATCTACTTTTGGTATGGCCGAGGAAACAATAATTTTTATTCCTATTATTGCATCGATATGCGTTGCATTAGGGTATGATGTAATGTTAGCTGCAGCTATTTGCTTCTGTGGTGTGCGTGTTGGGACAATGTGTGGTATGATGAATCCTTTTACTATCGGCGTAGCACAGGGTATATCAGAATTGCCGTTATACTCTGGCCTCGGATTCAGAACAATTATGCTCATTATCGGCATTATAATTACATCTGCATATGTTATGTGGTATGCCGGCAGAATCAAGAAAAACCCAGAGAAGAGTATAATGTATGGAGTTAATGCGGAAGGCTCAATAGAAACACAAATCGATTTTGATAACATTCCAGAGTATACAAAGAGGCATAATTTAATATTGCTGATAGTTATTATTGGGTTCACTGCGATGATATTCGGTGTAATAAAGCTGAAATGGTATATAGATGAAATTGCAGCTGTTTTTCTGGCAACTGGGATTATCGCAGGTTTTGTTGGAGGCTTTAAGCCTAATGATATGGCAAAATATTTCATTAGCGGGGCTCAGCAGCTCGTATTAGCCGCTTTAGTGGTTGGTACTGCCAGATCAGTATTGGTTGTTATGACAGAAGGGCAAATTATAGATACCATCATCAACTATACTGTTAATGGCCTTCAGAATTTGCCAACTCTGGCTGCAGCAAACGGAATGTATGTAATACAGAGTTTCCTCAATTTGCTTATTCCGTCCGGCAGTGGACAGGCAGCGACTTCCATGCCTATCATGGTACCTATAGCTGATATGATGGGAATTAACAGGCAGGTTGCAGTATTAGCATACCATCTGGGAGATGGTGTAACTAATCTCATCAACCCTGGCGATGGAGCACTCATGGCAAGTCTGTCCATAGTAGGTATTCCTTTCGAAAAATGGTTGAAATGGGTAATACCCCTGGCAGTAATATGGACTATATTTGGATTTATTACGGTATCTATCGGCCATTTAATGCAATTTGGACCGTTCTAGCAACGATCTGTAAGAACAAACTTCCCGGTATCAATTATATATAATAAGGCATATCCGGTTATTTAATAAACTACTCAATATGAAAATATTGGATAATAGGGGTGGATAGCTGTATCTTCTATCTACCCCTATTAAATTGTAGTGTAATAGAATGGCTTCTTATTGTGATTAATTACTGTGTATGGGAATGATATGGGAATATAATCAGGTAGGTGATAAGATGTAAATATAGATATTCCTTCAATGTAAGCATTTATGCGAAATTTGAATAAAGAATGTAAAATGCATTTCGCGAAATTCATTGGTTGTGATTATTAACACTATGAAAGACAAGAATGTTGCTGTGTTAGTAATCACTAGTTGCTTATTCATAATGCAAACAGTAAAATAATAATAAAACTGTTGATTTTTATGAATGAATAAGGACGATCATACATTTTGTGAAATGGGGATATTATATATGAAAGTTGTAGTAATAGGCCATCCCATTAAAATAAATAGAATTATGGAAGTAATAAGAAAAATTGATGATGAAGTTGAATTCTTTTATTTTGGGTACGATGGTATAGTACCTACGACAGAGCTTATTTACCAAATCAATGAATGTCAGAAGAAAGTTGACATTATATTGTTTACAGGTGATGTTACATTTAACATATTCAGTAAAGAAATTGTATTTACTGTTCCAGTAGGCTATGTACCGAAAGATATCGGTTCTCTTTTAACAGCTCTCATGGAAGCTATGTATAGACGTTATGATATAGAAAGGATTAGTCTCGACAGTTATGAAAAGGATTTAGTTTATAAGCTTTATAGTCAGATCGGAATTCCGGCAAACAGAATCCAAGTACAGAATTATCATGAAGTAAATATAGATGAAGAGCTTATCGATAAGGAATTTGAGTATCACTATGATTTATACTCAAAAGGTATGGTCTCGGTTTGTTTGACCTGCATATCTGATTTATACGAACTGTTAAGAAGAAAAAACATCCCGGCAATTATGGTTAATTCAACGGATCAGATAATTGAGACAACATTTATAAATCTGAAACAACAATATATGCTAAAGAGAAAGGAAGAAAATGATATTACTGTTTTGTTTGTAGAAATCGATTGTAATGAAGAAGAGTCTTTAATTAATGGGAATGATTACCAGACGGTGCTGGAAAAGCTTAAAGTAGCACAAAAAGTATATTTGTTTTCCCATAGTATTTTGGGAGCAATTGAAGAAATCAGTACGAATAAGTATATTATTATAACAACGAGAAGTAACTTAATCCGTGAAACTGAGAATTTTGCCAATATAAGTCTCTTTGACTATGTGAGAAAAAATACTATGAGCACATTAAGTATGGGTGTAGGATTTGGGGATACTGCCAGGGAAGCAAAACATAATGCAAGTTTGGCATTGATCAAAGCCAGGAAAAGCGGTGGGAACTGTACATATATAATATATGATAATGAACACCTGATTGGACCGGTTTATAGCAGCGGAAAACAAAAGGATACAAAAATAGATGATAAATTCCTGAAAATTGCTAAAAGATCAGGTGTAAGTATTAATAGTATATTTAAACTGAGCTATATTATAAATAAATATGAAAAGAATTCTTTTACAGTCAATGAATTAGCAAGCCTATATGGTGTCAGTGTGAGAACGATGTATAGGATAATTGAGAAGCTAGAAGATGCGAATTATGCAATTGAAGTTGGGGAAAAAGTTGTCGGCAATTCTGGAAGGCCAAGCAGGATTATAAAATTGAGATTTGATATATAGCTTTTCATACTTGTCATTTTACGCGCATCTGATAAAAACTACGGATGACTGAGGAGTGATAGAGACGCTGAGCTTCTTAAGAGAGAGGGGAGCGGTTCACTTCCAGAGGTTCGGTGAAACTCTGAATATGATTCAGGAACATCTGGATCATATGAAGTATAAGAGATAGAAAGTTAACAGGGGTTTTCAACCCCTTTTTGGTTTGCATGGGTAGTTTATTAATAATACCAAATATGTCAGGATTACAGGATGGTACATATAATAAAGCAGGAGGCGTACAAGCTCCAATTTAGCCATATGGTGGTGAAAAAAATGGTCAATAGCCGGAAGGTTGAGGACCTTCATCCTGTAGTTCAGGAACTATGCAAAAAACATATAGAGGCATGTAAGAACCGCGGAGTCAGGATAATAATTACGAGTACTCTGAGAGATCAGGAGTACCAGAAGTATTTATATTCCCTGGGGCGTTCAAAAGCTGGAAATATTGTGACAAACATGGAGCTTGTCGGTCCCCATGGGTTCGGCCTTGCCTATGATGTCGTACCTGTTGTAAAGGGCAAGGCTGTCTGGGGTGACAATAAGCTTTGGGAAATCATTGGCGAAGAGGGGAATAAACTAGGGCTCACCTGGGGAGGAAATTGGAAATCCATCGTTGATAAACCCCATTTTGAGTATACCGGTGGGTTGAAAGCCGGGGACCTGAGGGCAGGTAAACGGCCAAAATGGTGGCATGACAAGTAGTGCAAGTTTAAAGGGGCTTATAAAGCCCCTTTAATTTTACTAGCACTTGCACTCATTCTTTGATTCGAGGAGTTCATTCAATATTGTTTCGCAGTCAACGATTACCTCGCATATGCAGCTGATATCTACAAATTTGAATTTGTCATGGCAGCGGAAAACTGCAAGGTGGCCTATTACCGATACTACTTCTACGTTTTCCTGAACACAATCGTCACAAGTGTTGAGTATTATTGTAGCCCTATTGTCGTCATTGTCTGCCAGCAGGCACAGTAAATCCCTTATGTTATCCGGAAAGTGCTTAATTCTGAAATCTTTATCTCTTCTGCATTCTTTGCCCATTTAATTCACCTCCTAAAAATTTGAGGATCATAGATTTGCATTTTGCATTTGCACGATGTCATAAATCTATTTACAGGAGTTCTGTCGAATTAATAGTTGCTCCTGTATTCACCTCTGATATCATAATATTAATAAGTACAAATAATGTGACAGCTAAGTTAAAATTATATTTTTCAGTTGTTGATATGGTTTATAAAGAATGTAAGGATTGAATGTAGAATATGGTAGAAAAAGCTGATATAGTATAAGTATATATAAAGGATCGAATCTGAAAAGTACATTACCAGGAGGCGAAGGCTATGGGCAGAGTGCTGATAGTAAATGACAGCAGGTTTGAAAGCATGGTTCTGAGGGATTTATTAAGCCAGTTGGGCTACAATGTCAGCATAACCGACGAGTATAATGCTCTAAAACAGGTTCAGGACTTTTCACCAGATGTTGTCCTGACAAACTATGTGATGAAGGAGACCTTCGGAGATCAGCTTATCGAAAGGATCAAGGCACGCCATCCTGGGGTTTTGTGTGTATTGACCTCCAACAGTGGTATCGACCCAAACGGTCTGAAGAGCAGAAGGGTTGATGCAATAGTCAGGACTCCTGTAAGCAAAGAGGAGCTGGAAAGTGTATTTAAGCGTATATATAATGGCAGAAATGCTTCGCCAGTTAACGAACCTGAAATAACAGAAATAAAAGCTACGATGAAGAAATGGAAAAACAAGCTGAAACAATAATCCCATCGATATCAGAATATTTCCCCTTTTTATAATTTTATATCAATTATGGATTGAATTAATGAACAGTATATGGTAGTATGAAGATGCAATATACAATTTATTGTATTTTGATGAAAGGTTGAAGAGAATGAACCAATATAAAAAGCAGTTGATGTCAAAGAACGGAAGAGTCACAATGCTGCTTGCCAGGGAAATGATGAGCTATCATGAGGGATACAGGATAAAGACCATAGGAGAATATTCCGAAAGCTTTGGAATGGGAAGGGGGACTGTACAGTCCGCACTGAGATTCCTGCAGGAGGCTGAAGCGATAAAACTGGAGTCAAAGGGCCACCTGGGAACCTATATTGATCAGATCGATTATAAAAAGCTGTGGAGCATATCGGATCTTGGCGTTATTATGGGGGTAATGCCCCTGCCCTATTCCAAAAGATATGAAGGTCTCGCCACAGGCTTCTATAAGGCCTTTGAAAAGGTGAACGTACCTTTCAGCCTGGCATTCATGCGCGGAGCCACAAAAAGAATAGAAGCCCTGACTTTGGAGAAATATAATTTTGCGATCATATCCAAGCTTGCTGCCAATATGGAAATAGAAAGATCCTCCAGCATTGAAATTATTCATGAATTTGGCGAGGGGAGCTATGTCGGCAACCATGTTGTCATTTTCAGGGACGGCAGCATAAAGAAGATTGCTGATGGAATGAGAGTGGCACTGGATCCGGCCTCCATAGACCAGTTCATACTTACCTCATATGAATGTGAGGGCAAAAATGTAGAATATGTTACCACTCCATATAACCAGATATTGCAGAAGCTCAAGAACAATGAAATAGACGCAGCCATATGGAATGTAGATGAAATTGAAGAAAAGAACCTGAAGTTCAATATATCGCCCTTCTCAAATCCTAAAACAAGGAATATAGATAAAGAGGACACAATAGCAGTGGCGGCTGTGAGCAAAAACAATCCGGAGTTCGGTGACGTTTTAAGGCGCTTTATTGATTTTAAGGAAGTAGAGGAAATGCAGAAAAAGGTTATTAACCAGGAGGTTATACCCATATACTAAAATTTTTTATATCAATATACAAAAAAGTGTATATTCAAGATTTGGAGGAAAGCTATGGATCAGACATTAAGGGAACGGCTGGATATTCTGAAGGAAGCCGGGGAGATCAGTGATGGGGTCAGGGAAGCGGTCATGGAATTTGCTGAAAGCTTTGAAAATAAATACTCTCTCACTATGACGGAAGAAAACGCTTCTATGCTGATCACTCACTTGGCCATGGCATTGGCAAGGATACAAAAGAATGAGGAAATAGGCGGAATGGATGAATCAGCCATGGAGGAAATCAGACAGAGCAGCATTTATAGCGAACTGCCGGAGTTTTACAAAAGACTTGAGGATAAATTGGATATAAAGCTGCCGGAGTCTGAAAAAGGGTATATTGCACTGCATGCATGCGCTATTGTAGTTAAGCTTCAAAATGAAGGGGGGGTGTAAATGCTTAAATTTGTAGTCGGTGGCCAGGTTGAAAAAGACAACATAGTAAATCTGGTGAAAAAAATTGGAGGTGATAAAGTAGAGGTGCAGTCCAAGACCGATCTGCATGCTGCCAATGACATCAAGACAGGTAAAGCGGATTATTACCTGGGGGCATGTCATACCGGAGGCGGCGGTGCACTGAGTATGGCCATGGCATTACTTACTAGAGCCAAGTGTTCAACTGTTTCAATGCCGGGAAAACCGCCAAGGGAAGAAGACATTGTAAATGCAGTTGCTGAGGGAAAAGTAGCCTTCGGATTCACAGGAGACCATTATGAAAGGGCGGTTGAACTTATCCTAAAGGAAATACTGAAAAATCAGTAATAATATTTAAAGGGGGATTACGATGAACATTATTCTTATTGCCCTGATCGGAGCAATAGCAGCAGTCATGGCAAATATGGGGATTGCCGTTTTCAACGACGGGTTAAGACCTGTTATGCCGGAGCATATTGAGGGAAGGATGTCAAGAAAAGAACTTGCAGCAACATCCTTTGCAATGAGCTTTGGACTTGTAATAGGCTTTGGTATACCCTTCTCCTTGACAGCAAGCATTCTTTTGATTCACTGTATTTTGTTAGGTACTGACATAATCGGAACCTTTTCACCCGGCGGGAAAAAAGGTGCGGTCATCGCCGGTACGGTAGGAGCACTTTACGGCATCGGAATATTATTGGGACTGGAAAGTGTAGTCAAAGTTTTTGAAGCACTGCCGGTAAACTTTATGGGAAGCCTCGGACAGGTAGGCGCACCTATCGTAATAGCCTTTGCCGCTTTCCCGGCATTAGCCACAGGTTATCAGTACGGTGCAAAGAAAGGCCTGATCAATCTGGCAGTTTCAGTTATAGCAAGGCAGCTTGCAGTTATCATAAGTCCCATTAAGCTTGGCACAGCTTCAATAACTCTTAATCCTGAAGGATCAGCACTTATAGTAGGTATGATAATACTGTTGGCATATGCAATGAAGGAAAAGTCGGAAGAAGAAGCTATTGACCTGGTTTCGGTATTCGGAGAAAGAGTAAAGAGGATAAAGAAGAACATGCCTATCCTCATGGTCGCAGGTGCTCTGGTTGCGGCTGCTACAGCTTCCAATATGATGGCCGGCGACCCTATATCCCTGAACCTTTTAAAGGAAGGGAAGAATGTTGATGCAGGCATTGCAGCACTTGCAAGAGGTATCGGCTTCATTCCCCTTATTGCTTCAACAGCAATAGCTACAGGTGTATATGGACCTGTCGGAATGACCTTTGTATTTGCCATAGGCCTGTTTATGAGGAATCCCTTGATTGCCGCCCTTCTCGGTGCTGCGATGATAGGCGTTGAAGTACTTCTGCTGGACCAGATTGCAAGGTTCCTGGACAAATTCCCCGGTATAAGGAAGTCCGGAGACAATATAAGGACGGCTATGTCCAAGCTTCTGGAAATAGCGCTGCTGGTGGGTGGAATGAATGCAGCAAACGCTATGGCTCCGGGAATCGGGTTCTTTGTTGTTACCGGCCTCTATATTCTGAATGAAATAGCAGGAAAGCCTGTAGTGCGTATGGCTGTAGGACCTATCGCCGCTATTTTGGTCGGTATACTTGTAAACATACTTGCACTGGTGGGACTCTTTACACCTCCTGCATAAGGTAAGGCTTAAATATGGGGTTGCTGCAAAATGCGAATGGGTCTTGACCCGTCCGGAATTCAATATTTTGCAGCAGCCTCAAAAAAAGGAGTAAGGTTATGAATATAACAGAGAAAAACCTGCTGCATCAGATGAAAAGACTTAATAAGGCAATGTTAAGGGCAAAGGAACTTGAAGGGAAAAGTGTAGTATATTCCAGGAAGGAAGTCCTGGAAGAGGCTGTAATTACTTTGTCTGAGGATCCGGATGCAGTTCTTGTACTTTTTGGGGTAAAAAATACAGGACAGCTAGACCTGGATATGGTCAGAAGGCTTCAAAGAGAAAAGGGCTATTTGTTTCACACCGTTGACAGGATGGCTGAAAGAGGAAGGGCTGTAGACACAGACCTTATAAACCCTTTGACGGGCAGAGTAATGACAGGCTCCTCCAGCGGAGGCTGTGTGAATATATTGAGAGGGATCAATGATGTAGCTATCGGAACTGACGGAGGGGGATCAGTCCTCGCTCCTGCTTTAAGTACGGGACTTTACTCCATTATGGCGAAGGGAATGGGGCTTGCAGGGAAGAAAACACGTGTTTCTACAGACAATATCGCTTTTATTCCCGGGATAGGGGTCATATCCCATAGTTATACGCTGTGCAAAGCTGCAATAACTATTCTTGGCAATTTTGCCGAAATCATTGATGAGGAGTTAAAGAAAAAAAGACTTCGCATTGCTGTTCCCAGTGAGGGCTCAGTCACACTTCCGGGCGGACAGGATATGAAAGGGATGCTTAATTGGGCAGTAGAGGGTATAAGTGATTATGCGGAACTGGTGGAAAGGGATTTTCACGGCATAGAAAACAGGCATAAGGCCGTAGAGCTATGCAGCAGACTTTTCGCGGAGGGAATAGATGTGATAATGACTGCAGAAGGACCTGTTGATTTATTGGGCACAGGGGATTCACTGCTGGGCTCCCAAGGCCCTGTCGGGGCCTCCATACAGGACAGCTCAGGCAAATACATCATGAAGGCTGCTAATATGGTGGATGCAACAGCTGTTACCATACCGTCGGGAGACCTGGGAATGGGAATAGTACTTACGGGCAGACCGGGTATAGAAGCAGGGAGGGCCGTTATCGCACTGGGAGAAGTTATTTCGGAGATATATAAAATACCGGAATTGTTCAGGAGTTATTTTATTGAAGGCTATGACAAAGAGGATATAGGTCTTATTTAGCAGAAGGGAGGCTTTGATTTGAGCGTTGTTACAGTGAATGGAAGCATTAAGGGTATGGAGCTTGGGCGGACATATATACATGAGCATCTTGGGATAGATCTTTCAGGGCAGAAAAATGATCCGGATGCCAGGTTTGATTGTATAGAAGCTGTCGTAGAAGAAATGAAGGCTCTTAAGGATAAGGGAATCAGTACAGTTGTGGATGTTACAAACAGGGGGATGGGAAGGGATATAAAGGTTATGGAAAGGGTGGCGGAGGCTGCCGGAATGAAGGTGATTGCAAGCACCGGCTTTTATAAGGAGCCTTATCTTCCGCCTTATGTGTATACCATGGAGGTCAAAGACATAGTAAGGCTTCTGCTTGAGGATATACTGGAGGGCATTGAGGGCAGCGGTATCAAAGCCCATGTGATCGGTGAGATAGGTACAGGGAAAGACGGCATTACGCCTATGGAGCAAAAGGTTTTTGAGGTAGCGGCAAAGGCCCATCTGGAGACAGGAAAGCCCATATCCACTCATACTACCCTGGGGGCATTGGCCCTGGAACAGCTGAAGCTCTTCAAAGGGTATGGGATATACCCCGGTAAGCTTTTGATCGGGCATGTCGATCTAAACTGTGATATTGATTATCAGCTCAGGATTGCTGATTCAGGCTGCTTTATGGCCTTTGACACCATAGGTAAGGTAAATTATCAGCCGGATGAAAAAAGGATTGAAAGCATTGTGGAATTGATAAAAAGAGGACATCTGGATCAAATCCTACTTTCGCAGGATATCACGAGAAGATCCCATTTGAAGCTTAATGGGGGAATAGGTTACAGCTACATGCTGGACTGCTTCATACCAAAGCTTATTGAAGCAGGTGTGGCGGAAAAGCATATCGAGCATATGCTGTGCGACAATCCTGCAAGATTTTTGGATGTTCAGGAGGGATGAGGATGAAGGCTTATCCGATACAGACCATGGATCTGGAGAAGGCAAAGGAAATGCAGTTCAGGCTGGTGGATATAATTCACCGGAATTTTGACGGTCATGAGTTTCTGCAGGGAGGAGATTACGGGGTGGTGCCGGGAATAGGCCGCCCCCAATATACCGGTAAGGTTGAGGCTGTACTGGCCAGGTTTTTCAATGCTGAGGCTGCAGTATTGGTAAGAGGTGCCGGAACAGGGGCCATAAGAAATGTAATGAATGCCGTGTTGAAACCCAACCAGGATATTATTGTCCATAAAGCTCCTATTTATCCCACTACCGAAGTAATTATAGAGGCTATGGGATTAAAACCGGTCTATGTCGATTTTAACAGGCTGAGTGAAATAAATGAGGGCGAGATCTCAAAAATAGGTTTTGCCCTTCTCCAACACTCCAGGCAGAAGCTGGATGACAGCTATGAGCTTGGAGAGGTAATAGAAAGATTGAAGGGCATAAATAAGGATATTGTGATACTTATTGATGATAATTATGTGGTGATGAAGGCTGAGAAGATTGGGACCCAGCTGGGTGCCGACATCAGTGCCTTTTCACTTTTCAAGCTGCTGGGACCGGAGGGCATAGGCTGTGTTGCCGGCAGCAGGGCTGTTATTGAAAGGATAAAAAGCCTTAATTATTCAGGCGGCGGCCAGGTACAGGGGCATGAAGCGATGGAAGCACTAAGGGCTCTTGTGTATGCTCCTGTGGCTTTGGCAATACAGGCTGAAGAAGGAAATAAGATAGTTGACAGGCTGAACTCAGGAGAAATAGAGGGTATCCATACTGCATTAATCGCAAATGCCCAATCCAGGGTGATTCTTGTTAAATTCAGAGAGCCGATCGCCCAAAAGGTACTGGCCTGTGCTGCAAAGCTTGGCGCAGCCCCTTATCCTGTCGGCGCTGAATCAAG
Source organism: Clostridia bacterium (assembly GCA_035627615.1). GTDB lineage: Bacteria > Bacillota > Clostridia > Lutisporales > Lutisporaceae > BRH-c25. The sequence continues at coordinate 92,171 of DASPLL010000045.1, read as the reverse complement.
GTATGAGGTGGCAGCCATGTTTTACAGGGTCTCCGGTACTTTCCTGAAATCCGATCCTGAGCTTCAGGATTATATGATACGAATCAATCCCATGAGGGCAGGGGCTGACACAGTAATAAGAGTTTTAAGGGAAGCAGTGGAAAAAACCGTCGAGGAAGGGAGAAGCTGAGATGTTTCTTGATATGACTTTAAAACGGAATCCCCTGTTGATAAAATATGCTGCCGAGCTTCATCGAGAAGGGCTGATCCGGCCCAATACTTATGTTCTTGACATTGACGCCCTTAAGGGAAATGCCCGGATGCTGGCGGAGACTGCTGAAAGATACGGGATAAAGCTGTATATGATGACAAAGCAGATAGGCAGAAACCCTGAGGCAGCGAGGATAATAGCAGCCTGCGGAATAGACAGGGCAGTAGCTGTGGATCCCTGGGAGGCAATAACCCTGGCGAAGTCAGGGATAAAACTGGGAAATGTCGGGCACCTGGTGCAGATCCCCTCAGCAATGCTCCGGGAGATATTATCCTTCAGACCTGAAGTGATAACTGTGTTTACCCTGGAAAAGGCCCGGGAGATCTCTAGGGTGGCTTCGGAGCTGGGGATGGTGCAGGATATACTTCTGAGAGTAGTAGGACCCAGGGATATTATTTATGAGGGACAGGTGGGGGGCTTCAAGGAAGCTGAGCTTTATGCAGCCGCCGAAGGAATAAAGAAGCTGAAGGGCGTCAATATTGTTGGCGTTACGGCCTTCCCATGCTTCCTGTACGATCCGGATTCAGGACAAGTCAAAAAAACAGAAAATGCGGATACAGTAATAAGGTGTGCCGGAAAGCTTAGAGAGGGATCAGGTATTGATATAAAACAGATAAACGCACCCAGTGTAACTGCTGTGGCTACAATACCGTATCTCTCAGAGCTGGGGGTGACCCATGGGGAGCCGGGTCATGGATTTACCGGAACGACGCCTCTGCATGTGTATGAAGAATCAGGAGAAATGCCCGCTATGGTCTATGTAAGCGAAATATCCCACTGCTTTGAGGATAAGGCCTATGCATACGGCGGGGGCTATTACAGAAGGTCATGCATGAAAAAGGCCATGGTGGGGAGCGATTTTGAGACATTGAAGAACAATGTGCTGGAGGTTGAAGAGCTGCTGCCGGAGGCAATCGACTATTACGGAATATTGAAGCTGGGTGATAAGAGGATCAATGTAGGAGATACCGTAATATATGCATTCCGCACCCAGATTTTTGTAACAAGAAGTGAAGTGGCCCTGGTGGAAGGCATACAGAAGGATACTCCCAAAATCATCGGAATATATGACAATCTGGGGAATAAAATTAGCACCTCCTGTGAGGCATTGGACAAGGATCTGAAAATATGAAAAAAAGAGCGATTGTATTAATACTGGACAGCCTTGGAGTGGGATACATGGAGGATGTGCTTAAGGTACGTCCTCAGGATGAAGGGGCAAACACCTTCCTTCATATTCTTGACAAGGCCCCGGAAATACACATACCCAGGCTGGAATGGCTGGGTATAGGAAGCATACTGAAGCATCCAAGGCTGGCTGCAGTTTCTCCTGCTTCAAGCTATGGAGTGCTGCAGCTCCAGCATGACGGAGCGGACAGCTATGCCGGACACCAGGAAATAATGGGAACAAAACCGAAGAAGCCTGTGACTGAGCCATTTAAAAACCACCTGGAAAAAGTAAAGGCTGCATTGGAGTCAGAAGGCTACAATGCGGAGATACCAGACCCTGACAGACAGTTCTTGCTGGTTGATGGGCTGGTTGTGATAGCAGACAATATTGAAACGGATTACGGACAGATATATAATGTCACTGCACCTCTGGATCATATATCCTTCGATGAGGTGCTCCGCATTGCCGGGATCGTGAGGAAGCTGGTAAAGGTAAACCGCGTCATTGCTCTGGGTGGAGAAAACGTCTCTCCTGAACATATACTGAACTGCATTGAGGTCAGGAAAGACGGGCTGGTAGGTGTAAATTCCCCCAGATCCCAGGTATATAAGCAGAGATACCAATGCAGGCATATGGGCTATGGAATAGAAACGGACAAACAGATAAGCAGCATTCTGGTCAGTGAAGGGAAAGAGGTCTGCCTTATAGGAAAGATGCAGGATGTAATACAATGTGAAGGTGCAAAGGGAATACCTGCTGTGGATACTGAGCTTGTGATGAAGGAGCTCATCAAGAGTATGGACTGGGTAAGGGAAGGGCTTATAGCCGCAACTGTACAGGAAACTGATCTGGCAGGGCATTCAGAGGATGTGGAGCGCTATGCCCTGAAGATAATGACAGTGGACAGGTATCTGGAAGCCATAATTGATAAAATGACAGAGGAGGATATTCTCATAATAAGCGCCGACCACGGAAATGACCCTACCATAGGGCACAGCCAGCATACCAGGGAAAAGACCTTCCTGCTTGTATATGGTAAAAAACTTATAAGTACGCGTCTTGGTGAGAGGGAGACACTTTCGGATATTGCAGCTACAGTCGCAGACTTTTTCCAGGTACGGAAGCCTGAAAACGGATCTAGCTTTTATGGTAGTCTGGCGGAGATAAAAAAGGGCTGACCTGAAAATGCTTCAGGCAGTCCTTTTCATCGTGATCCCAGTTATTGCCGGACGTTCTTGTACTTGTTGATCGTGCTGGTGATGCTCCTGGTGCTCAGGCTGTCTTCATATTCAACCGTTATGGTATTTGCCACATCATCCACTCTTACGGCCTTTACTCCGTCAAGGGACTGGAGTTCACCTCTCAGGTCCTTGATATCACTGCTGCCTTTTAGATTATCCACATGAAATTTAGTCACATTCAAAAAGATCACCATCCTATAAATAACAATTTGCTGTTTTCTGATTATAGTATGTTTGAATAAATACATATTATACATTGACTGGTATTACAGTTAAATATATAATTATAATAGTAAAATAATTATCATATGGTGCCCTAACGGGTTAAAAGGGAAAGCGGTGCAAAACCGCTGCAGCCCCCGCTACTGTATGTGGGTATGAAATCCGACAAGCCATTGTAATACGAGAAGGCCGGAGAGTAAGAAGATCCACAAGCCAGGAAACCTGCCTATGATATATGTTTTCTACCTTCGGAGGGAGGGGAGGAGGATGTTTGATCTTAAGAAGATTTCCCGCTCCCAAATACTACTGGGCAGCGGGTTTTTGATTTTTAAAAAACAGGAAAAAGGGAGATGCATTATGAAGCTTTATGAAAGTACCATTGCGGGTATTAGGCCTGCATGCAAGGACAGCATGAGGGAAGCCGCCGGAAGGCTCGACAAACTGGCAAAACCTATTGGAAGCCTTGGCAAGCTTGAGGAACTGGCAGTGAAAATTGCGGGAATTACCGGGAAGCAAAGCACCCGCTTTGAGAAAAAGGTCACAATAATAATGGCTGCGGACAATGGTGTGGTTGAGGAAGGGGTAAGCGCCTGTCCACAGGCAGTCACCACAGTACAGACGATCAACTTCCTGAAGGGGGTTACCGGGGTATGTGTGCTGTCCAGGCACGCCGGTGCCGATATCAGGGTAGTGGACATAGGCGTAGGGAGTGACCTGGAATATCCGGGGCTTATAAGCCGGAAAATAAGGAAAGGTACTACAAATATGGCAAAAGGTCCTGCCATGAGCAGGGAAGAAGCTATAAAGGCCATTGAGACAGGTATAGAAATGGTATCACAGCTTATATCGGAAGGCTACAGCCTTTTCGGAACGGGTGAAATGGGAATAGGCAATACCAGCACCAGCAGTGCGGTCACAATGTCCTTCCTGGGCTGCGGCTCAAATGATGCTGTAGGAAAAGGTGCAGGACTGACAGAGGAGGGCTTCAGCAACAAAAAGTCTGTGATTGAGAGGGCAATAAGCATAAACAGACCGGACCCAAAGGACCCTGTTGATGTGCTTTCAAAGGTAGGGGGCTTTGATATTGCAGGCATGGCAGGCTGCTTCCTCGGCGCTGCCTATCATAGGGTGCCTGTTGTTATTGACGGTTTTATTTCTGCAGCTGCCGCACTTACTGCGTACAGGATAAATCCATTGGTCAAGGATTTCATGATAGCTTCCCACTGCTCGGAGGAGCCCGGATACAAGCTTGCCATCAGGGAAATAGGTCTAGAGCCCATGCTGAACCTGGATATGCGGCTGGGAGAAGGCAGCGGCTGTCCCCTTGCCTTTAATGTGATTGAAGCGGCGGAAGCGATAATATCTGAAATGGCAACTCTGGAGGAAGCAATGATAGCAGACGATTTCTTAATAGATATCAGGGAGAAATAATATGGGAAAGACTATTCTTATTACCGGAGGCGCCAGGAGCGGCAAGAGCAGCTATGCAGAAAAGCTCGCCCTGGAGCTTGGAGGCAGGATTTTATACATAGCCACCTCAATACCCTTTGATGAAGAAATGCAAAGCAGAGTAAAAAAGCACAGGGAAGCAAGACCTGAAGAATGGGATACCTATGAGGATTACAGGGGCCTCGGAGGGGTAATATCAGAAAGAGGCAGTGAGTATAGTGGAATGCTCCTTGATTGTGTCACTGTAATGGTTACAAATCTGCTGCTGGAATATCCGGGTATAGACTATGAAAATGCATGCTATGAGGATTTTCTTAAAGCAGAGGCTATGATAAAAAAAGAAGTTGAAGAGCTTATGGAGAGCATCGGCCGGGTAGATGCCACTGTAATTATGGTCACTAATGAGCTGGGAAGCGGAATTGTGCCGGAAAATCTCCTGGGAAGGGCTTTCAGGGATATAGCCGGAAGAGTGAACCAGTACATTGCAGAGCGGTGCGATGAAGTATTCCTTACTGTCTGCGGACTTCCTCTGAAGCTCAAATAATACGGGAGAATGAAAAAATGAGAATTTTTATACTTACACTGCAGTTCCTGACCAGGATACCTGTAAATTCCGACCTCCATGCAACAGAGGAGGATTTCGCAAAGGGAGTTGTATACTTTCCGGTGGTAGGGCTGATAATTGGCGCTTTTAACCTTATTGTACTGGCTGTAGCCTCCAGAATTCTGGGAGGATTATTCCCCCTTATCTGCTGTCTGCTTGCAGGGACCGCAATTACAGGAGGACTTCATGTGGATGGTCTTGCAGATACCTGTGACGGGATTTTTTCCTCCCGGGGCAGGGACAGGATGCTTGAAATAATGAGGGACAGCAGGATAGGTACTAATGGTACGATAGCCATTATATTTGATTATCTGCTGAAGCTTGTGCTGCTTTCCCAGCTTAGCGGAAGGGGACTTTATCTTGCAGTGCTCCTGTCGACCGTAGCGGCAAAGACACTTGTAGTCCTGCTGATGAAGACTTCGGTATATGCCAGGTCAGGGCTGGGACTTGGGGGCTTGTATCTTGAAAAACAGACAGTGGGTGCAACGCTTCTGGCAACTGTAATTGGTCTGGGTATAATAACGGGCTTCGCCGGTATATGGGGTGTTGCAGCCTTCGCAGTCTGTGCGGCAGTATGTTTCATCTACAGGAGCTTCATATATTCAAAGCTGCAGGGCATGACAGGGGATACCCTCGGAGCTGCCAACGAGCTGCTTGAGGTGTTTTTCATATTGATAACGGCAGTTATGGCAGGAAGGGGGATCATATGAAAAACGATATTACCGGGTTATATCTTGTAAGGCATGGAGAGACTGAACTGAACACTGCGGGTGTATACTACGGCTGGACTGACTGCAGCTTGAGTGAAAAGGGAATCACGCAGGGGTCGGATCTGGCGGATATACTTCAAAATGTGACCTTTGATGCCGTAATCTCAAGCAGCCTGGCAAGAGCTGTTCTGACCTCGGCTATTGTAAGCGGTTTTACTCCTGAGGAAATAATTAAGGATGACAGGTTGAGGGAGTTGAATTTTGGAGAATGGGAAGGCCTGCATTACAACGAGGTCATGGAAAAGCACAAGGATGCCTGGGAGAAATGGGGCAGCGATTGGAAGAATACGGCTCCTCCCGGCGGAGAGAGCTTTAATCAGATATACAGCCGTGTAAAAAGCTGCATTGAGGATGTGCTGAAGGATTATAGAGGAAAAAGGCTACTTATTGTATCACACCAGGGTGTTATGAGGATAATACCCATGGTGCTTATGGGACTCTCCGAGGAAGCCTATTGGAGCTTTACAGCAGAACAGGGGAGATACAGCCATTATGAGATAGATGCTGCAGGACATTGCATCATCAGGAAAATAAACTGTGGAAGGTAATCTGAAAGGAAATATTATGATGAAAAGAAATTTTAAGACAAGAAGCTTAATGATACAGGGAACCGCATCCTCAGTAGGAAAAAGCCTGATGTGTACGGCAATCTGCAGGATACTTACCAAGGATGGGTATAATGTGAATCCTTTCAAATCGCAGAATATGTCGTTGAATTCATATATAACTCCTGAAGGGCATGAAATGGGGAGGGCGCAGGTGATGCAGGCAGAGGCCTGCGGCAAGCGGCCCAATTCTGCCATGAACCCAATACTCCTGAAGCCCACTTCGGACAGGAAATCCCAGGTGATAATAGAAGGCAGTGTCTTTGCAGATATGGATGCTGTGGAATACTTTGACTTCAAGCCCCAGCTTAAGGGGAGGATCACTGAGATTTATCAGCGTCTGGAGGATAGCAGTGATATTGTTGTCTTAGAGGGCGCAGGAAGTCCTGCCGAAATAAACCTCAACCATGAGGATTTTGTCAATATGGGTATGGCAAGAATAGCAAAAGCTCCGGTGCTTTTGGTAGGAGACATAGACAGAGGAGGAGTTTTTGCCTCACTTGCAGGTACGATGCTGCTTCTCAGCGAAGAAGAGAGAAGGCTTGTCAAGGGAGTGATAATAAATAAATTCAGAGGAAGCTTGGAAATATTGAAGCCAGGGCTAAAGCAGCTGGAGGAAATAATAAAGGTGCCTGTGCTTGGAGTTATCCCATATTTCAGTATGAACATAGAAGACGAGGACAGTGTTTCCGAATGGCTGAGATCCGGGGCAAGCAGGGATGGAGATCTGGATATTGCGGTAATAAGGCTGCCGTATATGTCAAACCATACGGATTTCAATGCCCTGAGACTTCATGAGGATGTGTCCCTGAGGTTTGTAGAGATAGACAGCGAGCTTGGGAATCCTGATGTTATAATACTCCCCGGCAGCAAAAATACCATACACGATATGCAAGCCCTTAAGGTAGCCGGAATGGACAGGAAGATATTGAAGTGCCATGAAAAAGGCAGTGTAATATTTGGAATCTGCGGCGGATACCAGATGCTGGGGAAGGAAATACTGGACAGCCTGGGGGCCGAATCCGAGAATGAATTCTCGGAGGGTCTGGGACTCCTTGATACGGTGACGGAGTTCAGACAGAACAAGCTTACGACACTCTCGCGGGGAAGGGACAATTTGTCCGGTTCTGTGATCAGGGGCTATGAGATACATATGGGAGAAACCTTGAAGGAAGGAGAAGGACATCCATTTATCACTATTTATGAAAGAGGTGGTAAAGGGGTGACTGCCCAGGACGGGATCATGAATGAAGAACGCACGGTATTCGGGACATATATCCATGGGATATTTGACAGCTCCTCCTTTACCAGAAGCTTCCTGAATCTGGTCAGGGAAAGAAAAGGGCTGATCCCTCTGGTAAATACTGCTGCTGATTATTGGGATTACAAGGAGAAACAGTACGACAGGCTTGCATCCCTTGTAAGGGATAATCTTGACATGGAAAAGCTGTATGAGATACTGGAGGCGGGAGTGGATGCTTAGTATTTATGCAGCCTTCCTGGCTGACTTTCTTATTGGCGATCCAGCCTCATGGCCTCATCCTGTGAGGCTTATAGGAGCTTATATAAGTTTTTTTGAAAAGCATGCAATAAAAGCCTCAAAATCAGAGCCTGCCTTAAAAGCAGCAGGAGTACTACTGCTGATAACTACTGTCGGGCTTGCTTTCCTTTCGTCCTGGTACACCTTGAAGCTTGCGGGATGGATAAGCCCATATCTTTACCATGTCCTGAACATATTGCTTTTGTATACCTGTATTGCAGCCCGCTGCCTGTCTGATGAGGGGAGAAGGATATACCTTGCTTTGAAGGAGGAGGGGCTTGATAAGGGCAGGAAGCTGCTGTCCATGGTAGTGGGAAGAGATACTGACAGCCTGAATGAGAGCGGAGTCACAAGAGGAGCAGTTGAAACTATAGCGGAGAATACCTCGGATGGAGTGATCGCTCCGCTTTTCTACATGTTTATTGGGGGCGCCCCTTTAGCCATGGCATACAAGGCTGTCAATACACTGGATTCAATGATAGGCTATAAAAATGAGAGATACCTGCATTTCGGGAGGGCAGCAGCCCTTTTTGACGATGCAGCAAACTACATTCCGGCGAGAATCACCGGTATACTCATAGTACTTGCCTCATTGCTCATGGGGTTGGACTACAAAAGTAGCCTGCGTACTCTTCTAAGGGACAGCAGAAACCACAGCAGCCCCAACAGCGGCTTTCCCGAGTCGGCGGTGGCGGGAGCACTTGGGGTACAGCTGGGAGGGACGAACCATTACTTCGGAAAGCCTGTGGAGAAGCCTACGATCGGGGACCCGCTGCGCCCTCTTGTGAGGAAGGATATAAAGACAGCTATCGGGCTTATGTATATCTCTTCTATACTTGCACTTATACTGTTTTCCATAGTATTAAACCAGGAGGGATGGAGATGAATTTCCATGGAGGGGACATTTATAGCTACCGGGGGGATTTATTGGATTTCAGCTCTAATATAAATCCACTGGGCATACCGGATAGCTTCAGGGAATTGCTGCTTCTCAGACTTTCGGATTTCACCAGGTATCCGGATATTGATTACCTGGAGGTAAGAAAGCGGATAGCTGAGTATCTCAATATATGCGATACCGGATATATTATACCGGGAAACGGCGCGGTGGAGCTTATCTACAAACTGGTGGCCTCCTCCAGAGCAGAGCGTGTTATATGCCTCAGACCCACTTTTTCTGAGTATGGCAGGGCTGCGGAAGCAGCCGGAGTTGAATTCTGTGATATACCGGCATTTGATGCGGATTTTAATGCAGTTGATGTAGAAATGCTGATCAGCGGCATAAAACCCCATTCCCTGGTGGTAATCTGCAATCCCAATAATCCAACAGGAACACTTATAGGCAAGGAAGCCATGAAATACCTGGCTGCGGTGCTTCTGAAACTGGATTGTAAGCTTGTTATAGATGAAGCATTTATTGAATTTACAGACAGCTACCCTGAGAACAGTATGGTTGATTCTGTGGAAGAGTTCACCAATACAACTATAATCAGAGCAGCCACCAAGTTTTTCGGAATGCCGGGAATAAGGCTAGGCTATGCAGTTACAGCTGATACGGCAGCTATCAAAGCCGTAAGGGAGCTGATGGAGCCCTGGAATCTGAACTCTGCGGCTGTTATTGCAGCATGCAGCGTGTTTGAGGACCGCAAATACATAAATAACACTAGATGCTGGATAAAAACTGAGAGAAAATATTTTTTTGAGGAGCTCGGACGCTTTGAAAAATTGAAGATATACCCTTCGACTGCCAACTTCCACCTGCTCAGAATTGAAGACGGGAATATGACTGCTGCGCAGCTCAAAGAGAATATGGCGGAGCATGGAGTTTTGATAAGAACTGCGGAAGGCTTTAATGGGCTTTCACAATTCCACTTCAGGCTGGCAGTAAAAGACAGGAATTCAAATGATATAATTTTGAGAATCTTAGGAGAAGAAATGGATAATACGTAAATATTGTCCAAAAATGTAAAAACATCAGGATATGTGTCGCACAAATATGAAATATTTATGAAATTAATAGCACAATGCATTACTATGTTATATAATAGATTCTGTAAAATATATATATATGATCTATAAATTTATATATAAAAACATGGGGGTGTCATTGTGAAATTGGATAAGCTGGGTGCCGGGGTGCACCGTAATCTTACTATTGGTAAGCTTGTAGAAGCTGCATTGAAAAAAGAAGGTGCTGTTCTTACCGACACAGGAGCACTGAGCATCAATACGGGCAAGTACACAGGAAGATCACCTGGAGACAGGTTCATAGTAGACGAGCCCGGCATACACGATAAAGTTGACTGGGGCAAGATCAATGTACCAATCAGTAGTGAGAGATTTGAAAATTTGTACAATAAGATGCAGAGCTACATAAAGGACAAAGAGCTTTATGTATTTGACGGTTTTGTAGGGGCAGACAGGAATTATAGGATGCCTATAAGAGTAATAAATGAATTTGCTTCCCAGAATCTTTTTGCCCAGCAGCTTTTGATAAAGCCGAAGGAAGGAGAACTGGAGGGCTTTGAGCCTGAGTACACCGTTATAGCCGCGCCGGGCTGTCATGCAGATGCCGCTGCAGACGGTACGAATTCTGAGGCTTTCATAATATTGAGTTTTTCAAAGAAAATTGTCTTGATTGGCGGTTCCATGTACTGCGGAGAGATAAAGAAATCCATATTCACAGTAATGAACTTCCTGCTTCCGCAAAAGGGCGTTATGCCGATGCATTGTTCCGCAAACATCGGAGAAGCCGGTGATGTGGCTTTGTTCTTCGGACTGTCGGGCACAGGAAAGACTACCTTGTCCGCTGATAAGGGGAGAAGTCTCATAGGTGACGATGAGCACGGCTGGACAAATGATGGAGTTTTCAACTTTGAGGGAGGCTGCTATGCTAAGTGTATCAGGCTTTCTAAAGAAAATGAACCTCAGATATGGAATGCTATCAGATTTGGTGCTGTAGTGGAAAACGTAGTCCTGGATCCGGAGACAGGTATTCCGGATTATGACAGTGAGCAGTTCACTGAGAACACACGTGCAGGATATCCTGTAACTTATATAGATAATGCAGTTGAAGAAGGCCTGGGTGGAAACCCTTCCACAATAGTATTCCTTACAGCTGACGCCACAGGGGTACTGCCTCCTATTTCAAAGCTTTCAAAGGAGCAGGCCATGTACCACTTCATGTCAGGGTACACCAGTAAGCTGGCGGGAACAGAAAGAGGTATCGTAGAGCCTACAGCCACATTCTCCACTTGCTTCGGAGCGCCGTTCATGCCGATGAAACCCCAGGTATATGCAGAGCTGCTTGGCAAGAAGATCGATGAGAACAATGCGAGGGTATTCCTTGTAAACACCGGCTGGAGCGGAGGCTCTTACGGCGTCGGCAAGCGTATGAAGCTGTCCTATACAAGAGCTATGGTAAATTCCGCAATCAGTGGAAAATTTGACAATGCTGAATATGAAGTGGACCCGATATTCGGAGTTGCAATTCCTACCGAATGCCCGGGAGTGCCGGCCGAGGTATTGAAGCCTGTGAATGTATGGCAGGATAAAGGGTCATATGAAAAAACAGCAGTTAAACTTGCTAAAGATTTTAATGCAAACTTCCAGAAATTCAAAGGTGTTTCTGAAGCCATTGTAAACGCAGGTCCGGCAGTAAAGTAGGGGCGATTCATGAATCGCCCGTACGGAGTTCTAGATTCCGAAGTGTAGGGAACGCATTGCATGTGTTCCGGGATACGAGAATAAAAGAGTCTATTCGATTGAATAGACTCTTTCATTTCGTACTGTTCTATTATCCATGAATTTCAGATATATTCCCACTATTAAGGATAAGATGCAGAATATTGATAAAGTCCTGTACAGGTAATATATTCCATGGCTTTCCAGCAGCATGCCGCCATAGAGGTTGCCAATGAAGCTGCCAAGTCCGAAGCCCAGTGAGGTGAGCAAGGTTATACCGGAGGCCTTGATATGCTCAGGCACTATCTTATAGAGATACTGCATAGCCCCCATAAGGTACAGGGGGAAGGTCACACTCTGCATAAACTGTATTGCTATGACCGTCATGTAGCTCTGCTCCATGGAGCAGAGGAAAAATCTAAGAATATAAAGTCCTACGGCAAACAGATATATGTTCAACTCTCCGAATCTTCTCTGAAGGCGGCTTCCGAAAAAGAAAGCGGGAATTTCGCTTGTGGCAATTACAAACCACACAAATCCGAGTATCGCAACATTTCCTCCTGTTTCCTTCACCAGCACGGATATGTAACTGCTGTTGGCGCCGAGGGCTATATTTGCCAGAAGCACTGAGAATACAAATATCATGAATTTGAGTTGCTTCATTGTATCCAGTACATCCTTTATGCTGGGACGTTTTATACTGGATTTCCCTTCGGATTTTATGCCGCATACAAGATATGCGGTTATCATGAACAATACTGAGTATACAATAAAGCTTGCGGTTATATCAGTAAGCTGTATTACTTTCCCCAAGGCCAGTGAGACCAGAGCGAAGCCTACTGAGCCCATAAGGCGCACCTGCCCGTAGCTGAAGGAGTTTGTCCGGTCTATAACCTCATAGCTATAGGCATCCAGCATAGGTGAGGTGATGCTTTGGAATACTAGCAGCACGGCTATGGAGGCCAGTATATATGAAAAACTGTGAACAGCAAGGAAATTGAATGCCAGTACGGTACAGAAAATCGAAGCAATGAATAGGGTTTTCTTTTTGGTCAGGTGCTTATCGGTAACATAGCCCCATATAGGTTGTGCTATTATCCCGGTCAGGGAATTAAGTGCAAACACTATGCCTATCTGCGTATATGAAAGCTTCCTGTCCTCCAGGTACAAGGGCAGGTAGGGATAGTAGCAGGCCATGGTGCCAAATAAAGAAAAGTATAGCATTTCAAATTTCAGCCTTAATATATTGTTTGTTTTCCGCATGGTAATTCTTCCTCCAACGCAGTTAAACTATATAGATTATACCAGAAAAAGTATTATTTTCAAACCGCTTGAAGTGCGGTTATTCTATATTAATATTAATTACTGCCGGTTTGTAGTATAATATTTAGTATATTACTTGTATATTATGTTAAAGGAGAGCACGTATGTTTATTGTAACGGCGGCAGCCATTGTAAGGAACGGGAAGGTACTGATCGCGCAGAGGCAGGCAGGCTCCCACATGGAGCTCCGGTGGGAGTTCCCCGGCGGCAAGCTGGAACCCGATGAAGACCCGGAGGATTGTATCATAAGAGAAATAAAAGAAGAACTGGATATGGAAATAGAAGTAGCAGATATCTACAAGGTAGTAAAGTTCAAGTATGAGGAAAAAGACATACTGCTTCTGTGCTACCTGTGCAAAATAAGAAAAGGTGAAGGGAAGACCCTTGAATGCAATGATTTCAGATGGATTGAAAGAAAAGATCTTCCCAACTTTGATTTTGTTCCGGCAGACCTGGCAATAGTAGAAAAGCTTATGAAGGATGAGAGGCTGTTTGTATTATAGTCGCAACCAATTCTGCTGCCTTTTCCATATCACTGACGGCTATGCATTCCGAAGTAGTATGAACATTGGTCATTCCTATTGCCAGAGTGGCAGCCTGCATTCCTTTTCCGCTCATGATGTTGGTATCGCTGCCGCCGCCTGTGGACTTCAGGCAGGGTTCAAGTCCTATTTTTCTTGCTGCTGCTTCTGCCAGCCTTATAACTTCTGAATCTTTTGGAAGATTAACCTCCGGATAGTTCAGGTAATGCTTTGTCTCATGCTCTGCGCCATAATCCCTGCAGGCATTTTCAATGCATTCCAGCATATGCTCCGCCTGGGCTTCAACCTTGCTTCTGACCAGGCTTCTTGCTTCCATTTCAATTGCTACCTTATCGCATACTATGTTGGTAGCTTCGCCTCCGTTTATCTTGCCTACATTTGCCGTAGTCTCCTCATCGATACGGAGAAGCGTCATGTTACCGATAGCCTTTGCCGCTACCTGTATTGCACTGATCCCGTTTTCAGGAGCCACACCTGCATGGGCAGCTTTACCTTTTATCGTTGTATATATCCTGAACTGTGCCGGTGCTTGGGTTATGACTGTCCCAACAGTTCCGCCGCTGTCCAGTACAAAGGCGAGCTTTGACTTGAGCCAGCTGTAGTCCATGTTTTTAGCACCTACCATTCCGCTTTCTTCACATATTGTGAATGCAACCTCTATATCACCGTGGGGTATGCTGTTTTCCTTTATGTATCTTACAGCTTCCAGTATTGCTGCAATTCCGGCCTTGTCGTCGCCTCCAAGGATGGTAGTGCCGTCGCTATATATGACGCCTTCTCTGATCACAGGTTTGATGTTTTCTCCAGGTACTACTGTATCCATATGTGCGCATAAAAGTACCGGTTGAGCATTAAGGGTTCCTTTTAGCCTGCCCAGAACATTTCCAGTATCTCCGCCGGATTCCTTGTTCGCATTGTCTATATATACTTCAAAACCCAGCTCTTTGAGCTTTTCTGAAAGCAGTGCAGCAAATCTGCCTTCCTTTTTGGAAACGCTGCTGACCTTTACCATTTCAATGAATTCATTGACCAATCTTTCGGTATTCATATTAATCCCTCCTGAAAAATCATAGTAATATTATACCACAATGATGGCGAACCTTGTACCCGGACTAAACAAAAGCAGGATAGGTGAGGTGAAGTAAATACGCAGCAGCTGTTATGTTTAACTTTAGCATTATTACAAAATTATTACAAATAACCCAAACATGTTGTAATTATCTAATATTATAAATATAATAGAAAAGGTAAAAGCAAATTTATAAAAAGGAGGTCGTGTAGAATGTTTATAAGCATATTTAAGGGAAACAACAGTGTCAACAAGAACAACCATCATGCACGGCCATCTGGTAGCCACTGATTGCACAGTCGTATTTTTACGTGACGATCAAAGCCATAGGTACGTGTATGCACCTGTGGCTTTTTATTTGCATAAGCGACTGCCCATTATAAAGCATTGTTTTATAGGGGTATGCAAAGTCAAGCCATAGGAATGAAGGTTTATTAGCATTTTCTATGGCTTTTAGTATTGTGCAGAAATATTAACCGGGAGTGGGGGGATACGATGAAGAAATTACAACTACTCTGGAAACTTATGAAAGGAAATCGGCTGCTTTATTTTGAAGCGGTAATAAGCATTGGAATAGCTACTTTATTCACCTTTCTATCACCATTGGTCATACGATTGACCATTGATTCCATTATTGGGGATAGTCCTTTGGCTGTTTCTTCATGGGTAGGTGAGCTGATTGGCAGGGTCGGGGGAAAGGATTTTCTGGCCGGGAACCTTTGGGTATGCGGTGGTGTGCTGGTGCTTCTGTCTATTCTTAATGGGATTTTCACCTACTATAAAGGAAAATGGTCTGCTATGGCCGCAGAATCCACTGCCAGGAATATCCGGGAAATGCTTTATGATCATTTGCAGCATGTGTCCTACGACTACCATGTTAAGGCAGAAACAGGGGATCTCATACAGCGGTGTACATCGGATGTAGATACCATCCGCGGTTTTTTGGCGGTTCAATTTGTAGAAATCGGGAGAGCACTTTTTATGCTTTTGACGGCGCTGCTGATCATGTTCAGACTCAGTGTAACCATGTCACTGGTGGCCATGGGCGTAATACCTGTTATCTTCAGCTTTGCAGTTGTTTTCTTCCTGCGTGTTGAAAAGGCTTTCAAGGCTTCTGATGAATCGGAAGGCAGGCTCTCCACTGTATTGCAGGAGAATTTGACGGGTGTTCGTGTCGTAAGGGCATTTGCCAGGCAGAAATATGAAATCGGTAAGTTTGAAGAACGCAATGCGGAGTACAGGGATCTGACCTACCGGTTGATTCTGCTTCTTGCAGGGTATTGGTCATTGTCAGACCTTCTTTGTATGCTTCAGATAGGGGCTGTGCTCACCTTCGGTGTTTATTGGACCACCTTGGGAAAAATCAGTCTGGGGACACTGGTGGTATTTATAACCTACGAGGGGATGCTTCTCTGGCCGATCCGGCAGATGGGCAGGATTCTGACAGATATGGGCAAGACAATGGTATCCCTGTCGCGTATCCGGCAAATACTTGATCATCCCTTGGAGACAGAGGATGGAACCGGACTGAAACCGGAAATCAAAGGAGAAATAGTATTTGATAGAGTTTGCTTCGGTTACGACGAAAAGCATCCGGTAATAAAAGATGTATCCTTTACCGTCAAGCCGGGCCAAACGGTCGCGATCCTGGGTCCGACAGGATCGGGAAAGTCAACGCTGATGCATCTCCTGCCAAGACTTTACGATTATCAAAGCGGAAGGCTGCTCATTGACGGGATGGACATTCTGGAGATGGATAAAAAATGGCTGCGTCAGAATGTGGGTATTGTACTTCAGGAGCCCTTTCTATTCTCAAAAACTATTAAAGAAAACATTGGTCTGGCAATACATGAGCTGGATGAAACTGAAGTCTTTGAGGCTGCAAGAGTCGCGGCGGTACATGATTCCATCTCGGAATTTGAAAAAGGCTATGATACTGTCGTGGGTGAACGCGGGGTGACACTATCCGGAGGACAGAAGCAGCGGATAGCCATTGCACGTACTTTGATCAAGAACAGCCCCATATTGATATTTGATGATTCACTAAGTGCAGTGGATACGGAGACCGATGCTGCCATTCGGAAAGCACTGAACGAGCGCAAACGGAAGGCAACCACGTTCATTATTTCCCACCGTATCACCACCCTTGCAGAAGCTGATTTTATCCTCGTTTTAGAGAATGGTCGGATCATACAGCAAGGCACAAACCAGGCACTTGTATCCGAGCCTGGTTTGTATCAACACATCTGGTCCATCCAGAATGCACTTGAAAAGGAAGTGGGGGAGGACTTTGTCAAGAGTGTTTCATAAGCGCATTGTGCAGAAAAGAGATGATATAGATGAATACAATTCAAGAGCAGGAATATAATAAAAAGTTTGACTTTGGAATATGGCTGAAGCTTTTACGCTACGTCAGGCCTTATCGTAAGCTTATGTGCGTTTTAGGCTGTGTTATGGTGGGGGTAGCCGGTATCGATGTTATCTTTCCCCTAATGACCCAAAAAGCTATTGACAGATTTGTTCTGACCGGTTCATTGACTGGATTGCCACGGTTTATGATAACCTATGGTCTATTGATTGCCGTACAGACGATTAATGTATGGCTGTTGATTGCCATTGCAGGCAAGATTGACATGGGAATCTGCTATGATATACGGAAATATGGGTTTTGCAGGCTGCAGGAGCTTTCATATTCCTACTACGATAAGACGGCTGTCGGCTGGTTGATGGCTCGTATGACCTCAGACACGTCACGGCTCAGTGATACCATTGCATGGGGTTTGGTGGATTTTGTCTGGGGCATTACCATGATGATAGGTATTGCAGGTGTCATGATTTACACCAACTGGAAGCTGGCATTGATCAGCTTGTCGATAGTGCCGATCCTGGCGGTCATCAGCTTATATTTTCAGCAGAAGATTCTAAAGGCCTATAGAAAGGTCCGGAAAACCAACTCCAGGATTACCGGTGCCTTCAATGAGGGCATTTCCGGGGCAAAAACCACCAAGACCTTAGTGCTGGAGAAGAAAAACCTGCTGGAATTTAAGGAAATCACCGGTGAAATGTACCGGTCCTCCGTTCAGGCAGCAATCTTTTCTTCGATCTATCTTCCCATTGTATTGGCCCTGGGCAGTATTGGAACAGCACTGGCCCTATGGTTTGGAGGAAGGGCGGTATGGCTCCATGCCATCAGCTACGGGACGTTGGTCTTGTTTATAGGTTATACCATACAATTTTTCGAACCGGTAAGGGAACTGGCAAGAATCTTTGCCGAGCTTCAATCGGCACAGGCATCGGCCGAACGAATCCTGTCCATGGTAGATACCGAACCGGAAATCAAGGATAGCCGGGAAGTAGAAGCAGCTTACGGTACACTCTATAAACCCAGGAAGGAAAACTGGCCTTCCATCAAGGGGGATATAAGCTTTAAAAATGTATCTTTCGCTTATAAAGGCGGCGAAACAGTGCTGAAGAATTTTAATCTGGAGGTCAAAGCCGGAGAGAATATAGCACTGGTCGGTGAGACAGGGTCGGGAAAGACCACTATTGTCAATCTGGCATGTCGTTTCTACGAACCAACAGAAGGCGAAATATGGATAGACGGCGTCAACTACAAGGACCGTTCCCTTGCATGGCTGCAGAGCAATCTGGGCTATGTCCTTCAGGCACCGCACCTGTTTAGCGGGACCATACGGGAGAATATACGCTATGGGAGGCTGGAGGCTGCTGATGAAGAGATTGAAGCGGCTGCAAAGCTGGTTAACGCCCATGGGTTCATCGTCAGCCTGGAAAAAGGCTATGATTCTGAGGTTGGCGAAGGAGGAAACCGTTTGTCAACGGGACAGAAGCAGTTGGTGTCCTTTGCAAGGGCTGTTCTGGCAGATCCGAGGATATTTATACTTGATGAGGCAACCTCTTCTATCGATACGGAAACAGAGCAGATCATACAGGATGCCATTAATAAGGTACTGAAAAACCGTACCAGCTTTATCATTGCTCATCGCTTGTCAACCATCCGCTCCGCAGACCGGATCCTGGTCATCAAGGAGGGAAAAGTCATAGAAGAAGGCAGCCATTCGCAACTGTTCAAGCGCAAAGGCTACTATTACCGATTATATACAAACCAGTTCATGGAGGAGAAAGAACTGGAGGTATTGAGAGCCTAATTGATTTAATGTATATAATAAAAACAAGACCAGCTTATCTGAATGAGCTGGTCTTGTTTTTTATCTCTTATGCAGTTTTCTTGCTCCAATGAATGCAAGTCCGTTTTCAGTTAGCGCTCTTGCTGTATTGTTCACAGCAGCATGCTTTCCAAGATAGTTTCCAAGGAGATGGGGCATGTCGCCGGAGGAGATTATTTCCTCTTTATCCCTGAAGTAATCCAGTATATCCGATTGATGCGCCTGCTTGAGTTCTGCATCAGGATCGCCGCCTTCGTGCTTGGCGGAGATATTAGGTACTGTCCGGGCGATCTCCAATAGCTCATCCCGTCTGTTATACGGCTGGCGGACTATGCTCTTATAGGTCTCGGTAATGTGGTGCTCGATCCTCACATTGTTTTCAAAGCCGAACTGCCGTCTTATATCTGAACTCAGTGCTATAGTGCCGTTGTCCACCGAGTTGCTGAGATTGAAGCCTATGAGGGGAGTAGTGCCGTCCTCACGGGCGAAAAGCCTTGCCATCATCAGTGTCCAGAGCACCGAGAAAGGATTGTCGTTCCCCATGAAAACGGATATCTTGAATTTAATGTTGATACCAAGCTTATACAGAATATATCCAAGGAATACCGTTCCGGGATTTATATTAAGAACTTCATTGATGCCATAGTTTGTATAATAGTAAAGGAGCTCGTCAATCCACATCAGACCATGCTCATTTGGCTGTCCTACGCCGCCGAAATAGCCTGTTATGGTAGCAGGACCTCCCAGGTGTACATTTGATCCGTCAGTGCCCTTGGTGTCAAGGGTCTCTACATAGCTTGCCCCAACTATCTGCATAGCTGCAGCTATTGCCAGTATATCTCCGTTGTCAGATTCCTGTTCCTTCATCTTGCGTACGCGTATGTATCTTCCGGGCATTATCTCCTTTTTATCTATTGCCTGCTTTGCTTCCTCAATAAGCCATGGAAAATATTGCAGTGCGCTGATTTCGAGGGTTACAGCCTTGCCTTCGTTGAAATTCATGGCATCTGCATTACTGCCCAGAATGTCTCTCCTGTACTTGGATACCGGTATGAAAGCACCTTTGTCCCTCATGGATATAAGCCATTCTATATCCTTTAGATATGGAGAATCCTGATTTTTCAATCGATCAAGCAGATTTGAGAGCTTCTTTGCCTGCTTTGCCTGTTCATTGATTTCTTCAGGGGTTCCGTATTTCTCTACTACACTCAGGATTTCGCTGATAAAGCCGTTACTGGGATTCGCAAAATATTGGTTAAGTTCTTCAAGGAAAGCTGCATCAATCTTCAAACGGTCTCTTAACATAATATACCTCCTTGTAATATTTTTGGAGACATCAATAGTATTTTACAGTATAGCTAATATTTATTCAATATAAGGAGGTGTGCCTGATATTTGCTACTGCACCCTATAAATGGCAGGTTTACTCAATTTTTCAATATATTATAAATTTTGAAGGTAAAAAATATTTTTTAGAGCACGCAATCGGAGTTGAACTGCAAAGCTAACCTGCTGATGCTCTCCACAGACAATTGCGAGCTTACCGTTTCTTTTGAGCCTACAGTTATAGCAGCAGCTGCCAAGCCGCATATCAGAGCCCTCTCTATGCTGCTGTGCTTCATCAGTCCGTACAGGAATCCGGCAGTCAGAGAATCACCGGCGCCTGTCACATCGGACACAAGGTTGGGTATGCTTTGGTAGTACCTGCTGCCGTTTTTATTAGTGTAGCATAAGCCTTTTTGCCCGAGGGTGGTTATAACATTTTTCACACCTGATTTTATCAGCTGAGCAGCCATATGCTCAGCAGTATTCTCTGCATTCATTTCTGACAGCACAGCAAGCTCATCCATATTAGGGGTGATAAAGTCTATTCCATTGAGATGATTCCTGAGCTTCAGAGCTTTCTTCACCGAGACCGGCTCGAGGCAAACCGGAATATTGCAGGAGTTTGCCACCGATATTATAAACGCTATAGCTTCGGTGGTCAGATTGGCGTCACATACTATATAAGCTGCATTTTTCAGTATGGCAAGCTTTGACTTGAAATAATCCACATCAAGCAATTCCAATATATGCATATCAGACAGGGCTGCTACCATTTCACCCGCATTATCCAGCAAAGCAATATAGGTTCCCGTAAGGCTTTTATCAGTCCGGAGGATATGTTCGACGCATACCCCGCAGTCTCCGGTATCCTGCAGCACTTTGATACCCTGGGCATCGGAGCCTACAGCGCCTAAGAGCATTACAGGCACATCAAGGAGAGCAAGGTTGTGCGCAATATTGCGTCCCACTCCCCCGGGGCTTATTTCTATGGCTCCGGGGCTTGAACTGCCGATATCCATTTTATCAAAGGCCTTGCCCTTGATGTCGACATTTATTCCACCTGCAACTACTACATATTCTTTCATGTCATTCACCCCAATGTTTATTCAGACAAAGCCGCTTATGTGGGAATCACCACACAAGCGGCTTTATAATCATTATCTGCCTCTGCGACGGAACGGTTTAGAACCGTTCCCTACACCCCGTAGCCCCGCAGCCTCGAAACCTCGTAACCCCGCAACTGAATAGCTATTACGCATTATCCAGCTTGCTGTATTCAACTGCTATCCGGGCAGCCAGCAGTGCGTTGTTCTTTACCAGGGCCATATTGGCAGCAAGGCTTTCTCCGGCAGTGATCTCCTTTACCTTGTCAAGCAGGTATGGAGTGACTTCCTTTCCGGTGATACCATTCTTATCAGCTTCAAATAAAGCAAGCTCTATTGCTTTGTCTATATGATCCCGCTGTGCTTCATACTGTTCGGGAATCGGGTTTGCCACTATTATTCCGCCATTAAGCTTTAAATCCCATTTGCTCTTCATGATTTTTGCGCAGTCCTTCGGATCGTCTACCCGCATAGGAACCTTAAAGCCGCTGCTTCTGGTATAAAAAGCAGGAAAATCATCAGTACCGTAGCCAATAACAGGAACACCAAGGGTTTCAAGCTGCTCAAGAGTTAGCCCTATATCCAGTATCGCCTTTACACCTGCACAGACTACTGCAACATTTGTAATGGAGAGTTCAGTAAGATCAGCCGATATATCAAAGCTTTTGTCAGCACCCCGGTGAACTCCGCCCATTCCTCCGGTAGCAAATACACGGATTCCGGCATATTCGGAAAATATCATAGTAGCCGCTACAGTAGTGCCTCCGGATAAACCCAGTCCTACCAGGTAAGGAATATCCCGGCGGCTGGTTTTGACCACATCCTTTGAGGTTGCAAGTAACTCCATCTCTTCATGATGGAGTCCTATTTTTATACGTCCGTTGATAATCCCCATAGTAGCCGGTATTGCGCCATTATCACGTACGATCTTTTCAAGGGACAGAGCAGTTTCAATATTCTCAGGATACGGCATCCCATGAGATATTATGGTCGACTCAAGAGCAACGATTGGTTTGTAATATCTGAGTCCATCAAGTACCTCCTTGTTTATATCAAGGTAGTCGATAAAGTTATTCACGGGTCAAACCTCCTATCTTAGATATTTAGCGAAAACCATTTTAAATTATAATTCAAATTTCGCGAAATATTTTCTTTGATTGTTATTGAATTCGCACATAACCCAATATAAATACTTTGTGCGTTCAATCCGGCATTTTGCGGAATACATCTTAAGTATTAATTCAAAATCCGCAAAATGGTTACCTTGATTGTTATTGAATTCGCACATAACCCAATATAAATACTTTGTGCGTTCAATACAGGTTTATTATACTGTATTTCAAATATAACATATATTGTATTTACTTTCAAAGTATATAAAACACGGAAAAGCCTTGTAAGGATATTTTCTGTATAGTTGTGTACATTATATTCTTTTAGTATGCATTATATCTGTATCATTTCTCAGTACTTATCCGTAATATAATATATGACATGCATTAAAGATATAGATATTTCTGAAAATTTTGAAGAGCTAAAAGTACTGAAAACACAGGGTTTTTCATAAATATTCAAAAAATCTTATAAAATATCATTAAAAAAAAGTAAAAAAGAGTATTGACTTAAATCACAATAGTTGGTATAGTCTTCTTTAAATACCACGACATGTAGATGAGATAAATGTGCAGAGAGAGGAAATTGTGACCATGATGAAAATGAATAGAAGCAAAGACTATTTTGCAAGCACAATTTCATACATAATATCCCGAATTATTCTATGGGCAGTCCTAGGCCTGCTAATTAGCAGCCTGGCACTATCCATTACAGGCATAATTCTAATTGTCGTGCTGCCGATTATAAGCATACTGATAATTATAGGCCTGATTATAAGCCTAATACACATAATTAACAACTTAATAACGATAAAAACGATGACAGGAAAAAGTAAACAGATTTTGTTCATACAGAGAGTGGAGGTTGGTGCGAATCCATAGGATGAATTTGTTGAAAAACATCATCCTTGAGTTGCAGGCTGAAATGATAGTAAGCCCCGCCGGCTGAGCCGTTATAAAAATGAGTATAAAATTGGGTGGTACCGCGAAAGACTTTTTGCCCCAGTGTTGGGGGTAGAAAGTCTTTTTTATTTTATCAAAAATTATTGATTTGGAGGAATGAAAAATGACAAATGCAAGGATGTATTATGAGAAGGATGCTGATCTGGGAGTATTCAGCGGCAAGAAGGTAGCAATCGTAGGTTATGGCAGCCAGGGACACGCTCACGCGCTGAACCTGAAGGAAAGCGGAGTTGATGTATGCGTAGGCTTGTACAAAGGCAGCAAGTCCTGGGAAAGTGCAGCACAGCAGGGGCTTGAGGTGTATGAGGCAGCTGAAGCTGTAAAAAAAGCAGATTTTATAATGATCCTGGTACCTGATGAAAAGCAGGGGTCGCTCTATAAGGAGTCTGTAGAATCTAATCTGGTGGAAGGAAAATCCCTGATATTCGCCCATGGCTTCAACATCCATTTCGGGCAGATAGTACCTCCGAAGAATGTAGATGTATTCATGGTAGCGCCAAAGGGGCCGGGGCATACGGTAAGAAGCCAGTTCAGGGAAGGGAAAGGGGTGCCGTGCCTCGTAGCAGTATATCAGGATCATTCAGGCAATGCAAAGACCCATGCCCTGGCTTATGCGAAGGGTATAGGAGGTACCAGAGCAGGAGTACTGGAGACGACCTTCAAGGAAGAAACAGAAACGGATCTTTTCGGTGAACAGGCTGTACTTTGCGGAGGTGTGACAGAGCTTATGAAAGCAGGCTTTGAAACTCTCGTAGAAGCGGGTTATCAGCCGGAAAGCGCATATTTCGAGTGCCTCCATGAGATGAAGCTCATAGTGGACCTTATAAATCAGGGAGGCCTGAGCTACATGAGATATTCCATAAGTGATACTGCAGAATATGGCGATTATGTAACGGGAAAAAGGATAGTCACAAAAGAAACACGCAATGAAATGAAGAAGATTTTATCTGAAATACAGGATGGAACCTTTGCAAAGGAATGGATATTGGAAAATCAGGCAAACAGGCCCTCCTTCAATGCCATGAGGAAAAGGGAGTCGGAGCATCAGGTGGAGCAGGTAGGCAGGGAACTAAGGAAGATGATGTCGTGGATTGATAGGAAATAAAACCATAGGAGGTCTTAAAAATGTCAAAAAGGATATACATCTTCGATACAACCTTGAGAGATGGGGAGCAGTCCCCGGGAATAAGCCTCAACATGAGTGAAAAGCTTCAGATAGCAAAGCAGCTTGAGCAGCTTGGAGTCGATGTTATTGAAGCGGGTTTTCCGGTAGCATCAAATGGCGATTTTGAAGGAGTAAAGGAAATAGCCAGGAATATCAAAAACTCCACCGTTGCGGCTCTGGCCAGGACTATCAGACAGGATATAGACAGAGCCTGGGAAGCTCTCAAGTATGCCGGGCAGCCGAGGATACACACCTTTATAGCTACTTCCGACATACACATGAAGTACAAGTTGAAAATGGAACGTGACCAGGTACTGGCGAAAGCTGTTGAGACAGTAACCTATGCCAGGAGCTTATGCCCTGAAGTGGAGTTTTCCCCTGAGGATGCAACAAGGACAGATCCGGAATTCCTGTACAGGGTCCTGGAAGCAGTGATAAATGCGGGGGCAAGTGTGGTAAATATACCTGATACCGTAGGTTACCTGACACCAGGTGAAATTGGAGGGCTCATCCGAGATATCAGAAACAATGTGAGCAATATTGATAAAGCAATAATAAGTGTGCACTGTCATAATGATCTCGGAATGGCGGTGGCAAATTCTCTGGCGGCTGTGGAGAACGGCGCCGGACAGGTGGAATGTACAATCAACGGATTGGGTGAAAGGGCAGGAAACGCTGCGCTTGAAGAGGTGGTAATGGCACTCAGGACCAGGACGGATTACTACAATTTTTCCACACAGGTGGCAACCGAGAGGATATACAGGACCAGCTCGATGATAAGCTTCGCCACCGGGGTACCTGTACAGCCCAACAAAGCGATTGTAGGTGCAAATGCATTTGCTCATGAATCAGGGATACACCAGCATGGAGTGATGTCAAACAGGGAGACTTATGAAATAATGACACCGGAATCGGTGGGTCTGAGAAGGAGCAAGATGGTGCTGGGGAAGCATTCAGGTAGACACGCATTTGAAGAAAAGCTTAAAGAACTGGGATTCATTAATCTCGAACAGGAGGATGTAAATATGGCATTTCAAAAATTTAAGGATTTGACTGACAAGAAGAAGCTCATAATGGACAGGGATATTGAAGCCCTGGTCACACAGGAGTCAAAAAAGGTTACAGAAACTTACAAGCTGGAATATTTCCAGATATCAAGCGGAAGCGGTATTACATCAACCTCAACAGTAAAGGTCGGCTACAAGAACAAGGTCCTTGAAGAGGCTGCCTGCGGTGACGGGCCTGTTGATGCGACCTTCAAGGCTATTGACAGGGCAATAGGGATGAGTGTTAAGCTTGAAGACTATTATATAAAGGCCGCTACCGGTGGGAAGGATGCTCTTGGGGAGGTAACAGTAAAGATATCAAAGAATGATATGAAATTTGTGGGCTACGGAGTCAGCACAGATATAATCGAAGCCAGTGCAAAGGCTTATGTAAATGCTTTGAACAACATGGTTTTCAGGCTTGAGGAACAGAATGAAAATGATATAAAAGAATACAAAATGGCGAAGAGCTATAATTATTTCGGAGAAGGAGCTGAGGCCAATTGGGAATTTGAATTACTTGATCACCTATGATTCCACACTGCGTGACGGAGCGCAAGGAGAGGGCATATCCTTCACAGTGGGTGACAAGCTGAATATAACAAGAAAACTGGATGAATTCGGAATCAATTATATAGAGGCGGGAAACCCGGGATCTAATCCCAAGGATATGGAATTTTTCAAAAGGGTAAAAAAACTCAGGCTTAAGAATGCAAAGCTGGCTGCTTTCGGCAGTACCAGAAGGGCAAATATCAAGGTCCATGAGGACAGCAACGTTCTTGCTCTTTTAAGTGCAGAGACGCCTGCAGTGACAATATTCGGTAAAAGCTGGGATTTCCATGTCACAAACATCATTAGGACTACCCTTGAGGAAAATCTGAGGATGATAAGCGATACCGTAGCCTATATGAAGGATAAAGGGAAAGAAGTGATCTTCGATGCGGAGCATTTCTTTGACGGCTATAAATTCAACCCCGGATATGCCTTAAGTGCATTGAAGGCGGCTCAGAGTGCAGGAGCAGACTGGCTGGTGCTTTGTGATACAAATGGAGGGACACTTCCCAATGAAATATGCGATATAGTGTCAAAAGTATCAGGAAGCTTCAATACACCCCTCGGAATACACTGCCACAATGACTGCGGGATGGCTGCAGCAAACAGTGTAATGGCGGTATTGAACGGTGCGCTGCAAGTGCAGGGTACAATAAACGGATATGGTGAGCGCTGCGGAAATACAGACTTATGTACTGTGATCCCGTGCCTTCAATTAAAGGCTAATTATAATGCGATTCCTGAAGAAAAGATGGCCGGCCTTACTGCGATGTCCCGTTATGTAAGCGAGATTGCCAACAAAGGACACAATGAGTATGAGCCCTTTGTCGGGAACAACGCCTTTGCTCATAAAGGCGGTATGCATATAGATGCTGTTCTGAAGAATCCGGTTTCCTATGAGCATGTCAGGCCGGAGCTTGTGGGTAATGAAAGAAGGGTCCTGATGTCCGAGGTTTCCGGCAGGAGCACCATACTTAAGCAGATACAGGAGTATGCTCCAATGCTGTCAAAGGATTCTCCGGAAGTAAAGCGGATCATGGAAAAGCTGAAAAAACTTGAACACGAGGGATACCAGTTCGAAGGTGCTGAAAGCTCTTTTGAGCTTATGGTAAAAAGGTCCCTGGGGAAGGAAAATGAATTTTTCAAGGTTATGGACTTTAAAATCTGGTGTGACAGTAAGCGGAAGAAGCTGAACAATGCGACGGCAGTGATAAAGGTCAATGTCAGGGGGATTGAAGAGATTGCCACAGCAGAGGGTGACGGACCGGTAAATGCCATGGATAAGGCACTGAGAAGGGCACTGGAGCTTTTCTACCCTCAACTGAAGAAGATGAGGCTGGTGGATTACAAGGTACGTGTGCTTGATACCTCCAAAGCCACAGCTGCAAAGGTAAGAGTCCATATTGAATCTACAAACGGTGAACAGCTGTGGGGAACTGTAGGAGTATCGGAAAACATCATTGAGGCCAGCTGCTTTGCACTGATTGACTCAATAGAATATTTCCTCGGGGAATGGGAACGAAAGGAGAAACAAACAGATGGGTATGACTATGACTCAAAAGATATTGGCGGCACATGCCGGATTGGATAAAGTACACCCGGGTCAGATGATAAAGGCTAAGGTTGATCTGGTGCTTGGTAACGATATTACTGCTCCCGTTGCAATAGAAGAATTCAGGGGGATCGGTACAAAAAAGGTATTTGATAAAAGCAAAATTGCCATAGTTCCTGATCACTTCACTCCTAACAAGGATATAAAATCTGCAGAGCAGTGCAAGGTGGTCAGGGAATTTGCAAGGGAAATGAATATAGAGCACTATTTTGAGATAGGGCAGATGGGGATAGAGCATGCGCTTATCCCGGAAAAAGGCTTGGTTGTGCCAGGGGACGTAATAATAGGAGCTGACTCCCATACCTGTACCTATGGGGCTCTCGGAGCCTTTTCCACCGGTATAGGCAGCACCGATATGGCTGTGGGCATGGCAACAGGGGAGGCATGGTTCAAGGTGCCTGAGGCGGTAAAATTCGTACTGACAGGAAGCATGGGGCCTTGGGTAAGCGGAAAGGATGTAATACTCCATATCATAGGGCTGATAGGGGTTGACGGAGCCCTGTACCAGTCAATGGAGTACTGTGGGGAGGGAGTTGCAAGCCTTTCGATGGATGACCGCTTTACCATTACAAATATGGCAATAGAAGCAGGCGCGAAAAACGGAATTTTCCCGGTGGATAAAAAAACTCTGAAATATGTATCGGAGCATTCACAAAAGCTTCCTGTAATATATACTGCAGACGATGATGCCCAGTACAGCAGAGTTATAGAAATTGACCTTGGCAGTATAAGGCCTACAGTTGCATTCCCTCACTTGCCGGAAAACACAAGAGCTATTGATGATGTCGGAACGGTAACAATTGATCAGGTTGTAATAGGCTCATGCACCAATGGAAGGATCGAGGACCTGAGAATGGCAGCAAAGATATTAAAGGATAAAAAGGTTGATCCGCGGGTGAGAACTATTGTATTCCCGGCTACACAGAAGATATACCTTCAGGCAATGAGAGAGGGGCTTCTGGAGATATTCATTGAAGCCGGAGCTGTTGTAAGCACTCCAACCTGTGGTCCTTGCCTTGGGGGACACATGGGGATCCTGGCAAAGGGTGAAAGGGCTGTGGCAACCACCAACAGGAATTTTGTAGGAAGAATGGGACATCCGGAAAGTGAAGTATACCTGGCTAGCCCTGCAGTTGCGGCAGCTTCTGCGGTTACAGGAAAGATATCCTCTCCGGAGGAGGTGATGGGATGATAAAGGGCAGAGTTTTCAAATACGGAGATAATGTGGATACCGATGTTATAATCCCGGCAAGATACCTTAACATAAGTGACCGTAAAGAACTTGCCTCCCATTGCATGGAGGACCTTGACGGGGAGTTTGTAAAAAAGGTGAAGACAGGAGACCTTATAGCAGCAGGCAGCAATTTTGGCTGCGGCTCCTCAAGGGAGCATGCGCCCCTGGCTATAAAGCATTCAGGAATAGAGTGCATCATAGCTGAGAATTTCGCCCGGATATTCTACAGGAACGCAGTCAATATTGGACTTCCCATACTGGAGTGCCCTGAAGCTGTAAAGGATATGGAGAATGGCGATGAGGTTGAAGTGGAGCTTAACAGCGGAAGGATAACGAATATTACCAAAGGAATTACCTATAAGGCAGAATCCTTTCCTGAATTCATGCAGGACATTATGAAAGCCGGGGGTCTGGTTAACTACGTGAAAGGGAAGGTGGACAGTCTATGAAAATAGCATTGATACCGGGAGACGGGATTGGCCCTGAAGTAACAAAGCAGGCCGTGAAGGTGCTTGATGCGGTGGCGGAGAGATTCGGCAGCAGCTTTGAATATGAAGAGGTGCTGATGGGAGGCCGGGCAATTGATGAAACAGGCGTTCCGCTTCCCGATGAAACAGTGAAGGTATGCAAAAACAGTGATGCAGTGCTTTTGGGCGCCGTAGGAGGACCGAAATGGGATAAGCTTCCCGGGCACCTGAGGCCTGAAGCCGGGCTTCTTGGATTAAGAAAGGCTCTTGATGCCTTTGCAAACTTAAGGCCTGCAATCCTGTTCCCACAGCTAAAATCAGCTTCAACACTGAAACCGGAAGTGTTGAAGGATGGCCTTGATATTATGGTTGTCCGTGAGCTTACGGGAGGGGCATACTTTGGAGAAAAGAAGAGGATAAAGACAAAGGATGGTGTCAAGGCATGGGATATGATGGTATATACCTCCTTTGAAATTGAGAGGATTACGCGTAAAGCTTTTGACATTGCAAGGAAGAGAAAAAACAGGATTACGATTGTAGATAAGGCAAATGTACTTGAAAGCTCAAGGCTCTGGCGTGAGGTGACCGGTGAGGTGGCAAAGGACTACAATGATGTGGAGCTTTCTTACATGTATGTGGACAATGCCGCTATGCAGCTTATAAGGAATCCTGGGAACTTCGATGTAATACTTACAGAAAACCTTTTTGGAGATATACTGAGCGATGAAGCATCAATGCTTACCGGCTCCCTTGGGATGCTCCCCTCAGCAAGCATGGGGATGATGGGTGCAGGGATTTTCGAGCCTATACACGGTTCAGCACCGGATATTGCAGGAAAGGACATAGCAAACCCTTTAGCTGCAATACTGAGCTGCTCGATGATGCTGAAATATGCATTCAATATGGAGGCCGAAGCAGATGCTGTCCGGAATTCCGTATACCGGGTCCTGGATAAAGGGTACAGGACTGCAGACATAATGCAGCAGGGAATGACTGCTGTGGGAACGGAAAAAATGGGAAGTATGGTTGCTGACTATATTTTATCCTGATATGGAGGTAATAGTATGAAGTTGAAAGGTGCCCAGGTATTGTTGGAATGCCTCCGGGAGCAGGGTGTAGATACTATATTCGGGTTCCCGGGCGGAACGGTTATAAATATTTATGACGCACTTTATGACAGAAGCGACATAACCCATATATTGACTGCCCATGAACAGGGGGCGACCCATGCTGCCGACGGTTATGCGAGAGCGACAGGAAAGGTAGGGGTTGTTCTGGTAACCTCGGGCCCCGGAGCTGCGAATACTGTAACTGGAATTGCGACAGCATGCCGGGATTCAGTACCCATGGTGGTGATCACAGGACAGGTAGCAAGGCCGCTGCTAGGAAAAGACTCATTTCAGGAGCTTAATATTACAGCTATAACCAAACCAATAACTAAAAAGAATTATATAGTAAAGAGCGCCTGCAAATTACCTGAGATCGTAAGGGAAGCTTTTGAAATCGCAAGATCAGGCCGTCCGGGTCCGGTGCTCGTTGACATCCCCAAGGATATACAGGCTGCTGAAATAGAGTATCAGCGGTTGGAAATAGATACTAGTTATAAAACCGACAGTCTGTCGGAAATGTCAGAGGAAATGAGCCTATACCTGGAAAAGGCGATTGAGCTTATAAATGACAGCAAAAGGCCGGTTATATATGCAGGAGGAGGCGTCAAAATTTCTGATTCCTGCGGAGAACTGCTGCAATTTGCAGAGAAGATAAAAGCCCCCGTAGCTTGTTCTCTAATGGGCACCGGAGCATTTCCCGGTACTCATCCGAATCATATGGGACTGCTGGGGATGCATGGTTCACGGTGTTCAAACCTGGCAATA
The DNA here is from genome assembly GCA_035627615.1 of Clostridia bacterium. Taxonomy (GTDB): domain Bacteria; phylum Bacillota; class Clostridia; order Lutisporales; family Lutisporaceae; genus BRH-c25. Next base: position 61,063 of record DASPLL010000045.1, on the reverse strand, counting down.
AGCAACTGCGACCTGCTTATAGCGATCGGAGCACGCTTCAGTGACAGGACGATATGCAAGGCAGACGGTTTCGCACCCTATGCGCATATAATACACATAGATATAGATCCGGAGGAGTTTGGCAAGAATATAGATATAAAAATACCCCTTTGCGGAGATGTGAAGCAGTATTTGAAGCTGCTGCTGGAAAGAGTTGAAGAGAAGCAGCCCGGTGTATGGAATAAACAGATCCAGGATTGGAAAAAGGCTTATGCGGTAAACTATAAAAGCAACGGCACCTTGAATCCGCACTATCTGATCAGTAAGATTTATGAGCTTACCAAAGGCAAGAGCATAGTAACCACCGAAGTAGGGCAGAATCAGATGTGGACTGCGCAGTACTATCCATTTACTGAGCCCAGGGCATTCATTACCTCAGGAGGCCTGGGAACAATGGGTTATGGACTTGGTGCGGCAATAGGGGCTGCAGTAGGAAGGCCGGACCGCAGAGTAATAAATATGGCAGGGGACGGGAGCTTCAAAATGAATTTGGCAGAGCTTTCTACGATTTCGAAATACAAGCTTCCAATAATACAGGTGGTATTTAATAATAATTCCCTGGGGATGGTGCGGCAGTGGCAAAAGATCTTCTACAATGAAAGGTATTCCCATACAAGCCTTGGAGATGAAGTGAGCTTTACAAAGCTTGCCAACGCTTTCGGCATACAGGCAATGCGGATCACCGAGGATGAAGAGGTCGAAAAGGCAATGAAGAAAGCCTTAAGGATGAATGAGCCTGTGGTAATAGAGTGCATGATACATCCGAATGACCTTGTGCTTCCGATGGTACCTGCCGGAGAACCAATAAACGAATGCATAGATGATATATAATAGATGATATATAAAGGGAGATGTTATACGTGAATGAATCCTATGTTTTTTTCAATGGGAGGATAGTTGAAGAAAAAGAAGTTAGCATAAGTATAAGGAGCAAGATTGTGAATTACGGTCTTGGCTGTTTTGAAGGGATAAGGGCATATTGGGATCCGGACAGCGGACAGCTTTACGGCTTCAGGTTCAAGGAGCATTACGAAAGACTCCTGCAGTCATGCAAGGCTCTGTATATAAACATTCCATATACCGTATCCGAGCTTTGTGATTATACTGTGGAGCTTTTGAAAAAGAACAATTTTAAAACCACGATGTATATAAGACCGGTGGCATATAAAGGCGGTGAAGGCTTAAATCCTACCCTGCTGGATGAGGATAACAGATTACTGATCTACTGTCAGCCTCTGGGAAGCTATGCGGGTAAGGAAGAATTACGTGTTGCCGTCACATCCTGGCAAAGAATAAGGGACAATATGCTGCCTCCGAGGACCAAGGCAACTGCGGCATATCTGAATTCCGCACTGGCATCACTTGAAGTGCTGCGCAATGGTTTTGATGAAGCCATATTCCTCACTGACAGCGGCAATGTATGCGAGGGTCCCGGCGAAAACATATTCATGTTAAAAAAAGGAAAGCTTGTAACTCCGCCGCCTTCGGACAATATACTTGAGGGAATAACAAGGGATACCGTCATGACTCTGGCAAAGGAAGAGCTTGGTATGGAGGTTGTAGAAAGAAGCATTGCAAGGAACGAGCTTTATTCTGCTGAGGAAGTGTTTTTCAGCGGAACTGCGATGGAAGTGACATCTGTAGTTGAAGTGGACAGGAGGACAATAGGTACAGGGAAGCAAGGGGAAGTCTGTAAAAAGCTGAAGAAATTGTTCTTTGAGATCACAGTTGGAAAAAATCCAAAATATGCCGATTATTGTACCCCGGTGTATTAAAATGGTCAGCGGAATTGAAAAGAGCATGCTTGTCAATACAATATGTGTTGTCAGGCATGTTTTTGATTTGTGACACATTGACACACTATTCCTATATCGTGTAAAATCAAATATGTTATATTGGGCAATAGGCTATGGGCAATGGGAACATGGCTCAAAGCAATTTATTTGGAATAGGAGTAATCAAATGTCGGTTGTACAACAGGAAATATTAAAGGAAATCAGAAGAAGAAGGACCTTTGCAATTATATCGCACCCTGATGCAGGCAAGACTACCCTGACTGAAAAGCTTCTGCTTTATGGAGGCGCCATCCGCCTTGCCGGCTCGGTAAAGGCCAGGAAAGCTCAGAAGCATGCAGTATCGGACTGGATGGAAATTGAAAAACAGAGGGGTATTTCGGTTACCTCCAGCGTAATGCAGTTTGAGTATAATGATTATTGCATAAATATACTGGATACGCCCGGGCATCAGGACTTCAGCGAGGACACTTACAGGACGCTTATGGCGGCAGACAGTGCTGTTATGATAATTGACTCGGCAAAGGGTGTGGAGGAGCAGACCAAAAAGCTGTTCCATGTATGTAAAATGAGGGGGATACCCATTTTTACATTTATAAACAAGATGGACAGGGCAGGAAAGGATCCCTTTGAACTGGTGGAGGAAATTGAAAAGGTACTTGGAATACAGTCCTATCCAATGAATTGGCCCATAAGAGTGGGAGGAAGCTTTTTAGGCATATATAATAGGAAGCTTTCCCAGATAGAGCTTTTTGACGGCGGAAATCACGGACAGAGCGCAGTGGTATCCTCAAAAAAGAATGTCGATGATCCGGTGTTCCTGGATCTTCTGGGGGAGGATGCACATAACAAGCTGGTAGAGGATATCATGCTTCTGGATATGGCGGGGGATGAATTCAGCAGCAGAAAAGTACTGAAGGGTGAGCTGACTCCGGTATTTTTCGGCAGCGCAATGACTAATTTCGGAGTGCAGGTATTCCTGGAGGAGTTCCTGGGAATGACAACCCCACCGCTTTCCAGGAATGCCGATATCGGTGAAATAGATGCAGAAAACGGTAAATTCTCCGGATTCATATTTAAAATACAGGCCAATATGAATCCTACCCACAGGGATAGGATAGCTTTTCTCAGAATATGCTCGGGTAAATTCACAAAAGGTATGGAAGTGAATCATGTGCAGGCCGGCAAAATGATAAAGCTGTCACAGCCGCAGCAGTTCCTGGCTCAGGACAGGGAAATTGTTGAAGAGGCTTATGCCGGGGATATAATTGGAGTATTTGACCCCGGAATATTCAAAATCGGTGACACCCTTTGCCAGGAAAGCACCTTCAGGTTTGAGGGGATCCCGGTGTTTGCACCGGAGCATTTTGCCAGGGTTTATACGAAGAACTCCTTAAAGCGCAAGCAGTTCATAAAGGGTATAGAGCAGATTTCCGAAGAAGGCGCGATACAGATATTCCATCAGCAGGATTCCATAGCACAGGAATTCATTATAGGTGTGGTAGGGGTACTTCAGCTGGAGGTACTGGAATACAGGCTGAAGAATGAATATGGTGTAGATGTGAGCATGGAGCATCTGTCCTATAAATATATCAGATGGGTCAAAACTCCTGAGTTCAATCCCAGGACCTTCAGAATTACGACCGATACATTGATCGCAAGGGATCAATCAGATAATCCGGTGTTGCTTTTCCAGAATGAATGGTCAATAAGGACGGTTATGGAAAGAAACAATGGTGCGGAGCTTGCGGATATTCTCAGCAAGTAGTCATAAAACTGCTGTATCAGTGAATTAGGGTATTGACAATTGCTCACGCTCCGCATATAATTTTTACTATAATTGAATTTATCTCTCATAACGGATTTTTATCTATTAGAGGGGAGTAGCTGCTCTATTGAGTCAATGAAGTCAACATCACAGCCTAACGGCCTGGCTTTATTGTGACTTTGAGATTAAAGTCAAGCAAGACCTTTGATGCGATGGTACTATTGTGTCAAGGGTCTTTTATTATGTTTTCCGATAGGAAATGTAATAATTTAGAGCATTCGCTGAAAATACTATTAATAAGGAGGGGATTTAGTGAATCTGAATTGGTACAACAAAGGCGTCAATGCGGTAGCGGAGGAACTTTCTGTTGATATTGGGAAGGGTCTCTCAAATGATGAAGCCGGCAAGAGAATTGAGAAGTATGGTCATAACGAGTTGAAGGAAAAGGAAAAGGAATCCATATGGGTTAAGATCCTGAAGCAGTTTAAGGACTTTTTGGTAATCATACTTATTGTAGCAAGTATAGTTTCAGGTCTTGTTGGTGAGATATCGGATTCCATAGTAATCATAGCCATAGTCATAGTAAATGCAGTTCTCGGAGTTGTGCAGGAGGGTAAAGCGGAAAAGGCGCTGGAAGCACTTAAGAAAATGTCTGCCCCTAATGCCAGAGTCTTAAGGGGTGGTCATATAGAAATAATCCCCGCCAAAAATCTGGTACCTGGTGATGTGGTGCTTATTGAGGCAGGAGACAGCATACCGGCAGACCTCAGGCTAATTGAAAGTTCAAACCTTAAGGTGGAGGAAGCTTCGCTCACAGGTGAATCGGTGCCATCAGAAAAAGATGCAGGCAGGGCTTTTGACAGTGAGGTATCGATAGGGGACAGGGTGAACATGGCATATATGAGCACCATTGTGACCTACGGCAGAGGCAAGGGTATCGTTATAAGCACCGGTATAAATACTGAAATAGGCAGAATTGCAGAAGCAATACAGGCCTACGAAGATGAAACCACTCCTTTACAGATGAAGCTCAATGAACTGGGAAAATGGCTGGGTATTGCCTGCCTTGTAATATGTACCCTGGTATTTGCCATAGGCTTTATGGAAGGCGGAGACCTCCTGGAAATGTTCCTGGTATCCATAAGCCTTGCAGTTGCTGCAATACCTGAAGGACTTCCGGCAGTTGTGACTATTGTGCTTGCACTTGGAATGAAAAGAATGGTGCAAAGAAACGCCATAGTCAGGAAGCTGCTTGCAGTTGAAACCCTGGGCTGTGTTACTGTAATATGCTCCGACAAAACCGGTACTCTTACCCAGAATGAAATGACTGTAGTAAGAGCATATACAGGAGGAACTGTTTACAAGGTATCAGGACAAGGATATAACCCGGCAGGAGAATTTACCGCTGCAGATTCAAAAATCGATCCTGAGAAGGAGAATGGACTGAAGCTCCTGCTTTCAACAGGGGTATTGTGTAATGACTCCATACTTGAGCAAAAGGATGCAGAAGCTGATCTATGGGGGATAATAGGTGATCCTACAGAAGGCGCTCTTATTGTTGCAGGTGCAAAAGCAGGATATGAAAAGGCAAGAATGAATTGCGACTTCAATAGGATTGAAGAGATACCTTTTGATTCTGAAAGAAAAATGATGACCACCTTTCATAAGGATTTTGTAGCAAACAAGATAGTTTCCTTTACAAAAGGTGCTCCCGATATAATTGTAAGCAAGTGCACAAAGATATACCAGAACGGAAGTGTTGCTCCGCTTACAGAGGACCTGAAGCAGCAAATAGCCAAGACCAACAGCGAGTTTGCAGGAGAAGCGCTCAGGGTACTTGCTTTTACGTACAGGGAATATGATAAGCTTCCTCCTGTAATAAATTCCGAAAGTATAGAAAACGACCTGATATTTGTAGGTCTTATGGGAATGATAGATCCTGCCAGGGTGGAAGCCTTCGATGCAATAAAGACCTGCAAGGCGGCAGGAATAAAGCCTGTTATGATAACAGGGGACCACAGGGATACGGCAGTGGCAATCGCCAAGGATCTGGGGCTTATGGCCGAAAGCTCCGGAGTACTGACCGGGTCTGAACTGGATAAGCTATCCGAGGATGAGCTTTATAACAGAGTGGAAAACACCAGCGTTTACGCAAGAGTTTCCCCGGATCACAAGGTGAGAATCGTGGAAACGCTTAAAAAGAGAGGACACATAGCTGCAATGACCGGTGACGGTGTCAATGATGCAATGGCTTTGAAGAAGGCAGATATAGGTGTTTCGATGGGTATTACCGGTACGGACGTTGCAAAGGGTACTGCGGATATAATACTGATGGATGACAATTTTGCAACTATAGTGTCGGCAGTAGAGGAAGGCAGAATAATCTACAGCAATATAAGGAAATTCGTATTCTTCCTGCTTTCCTGCAATATAGCTGAGATATTCATTATTTTCATAAGCATATTGTTTAATTTGCCGGTACCGCTGATACCAATACAGCTTTTGTGGTTGAACCTTGTTTCTGACAGCTTCCCGGCTCTTGCCCTGGGTACGGAAAAGGGCGAGCCCGACATAATGAACAGAAAGCCAAGAGACGCAAAGGAACCGATCCTGAACAAGAGCCTGATATCGGGTATTCTGGTGCTCAGTATAGCTCAGACGGTATCCGTACTTGTAGCCTTCTGGTGGGCTTTGAATAATTATAACCATGATTTGCTCACAGCAAGAACTGTAGCATTTACCACTCTTGTAGTTGTTGAATTGATCATGGCCTTCACCTGCAGGTCAGAGAGGTACCCGGTAATAAAACTTGGCTTGTTCTCGAACAAAGCTCTTCTTTGGGCTACTCTGACATCTTCGGTACTAATGATAGCTGTTTTATATGTTCCGTTCCTGCAGCCCATATTCAAGACTGTTGCCCTGGGTGTGAGGGATTGGACAATGATACTGGCATTAAGCCTTATACCGATAGTAGCGGGAGAAATATACAAGCTGGTAATAAATAAAGTAGACAAGACTGCATAGCAGTATCGATGATTTAAGAAAAACATCCGATAAAGGCCGGATGTTTTTCTTTATAATAAAGCAATAATATATTAATATATAAGTGTATGAATATTACCCTAAGGAGTAAAATTATGTTTCCTATAACGCACATATGGTTCAGCAGAAGAGTATTGGGTTACATCAACAATATGACTGTTTTAGGGTCGGTTTTTCCTGATGCAGTAAAAAGCTGTCTTACCTATGACCAGACGCACAATGTAGGATGGGGCTTATATGAATACTTAAAGGAATATGAAGAGGAGTACCTTGATTTTGCAAGGGCTGTGTTTACTCATACCGTATATCCTGAAGGACTTGATTTCTATAGTGATGAGAGGTATGGGGACGGATACAAGGGCTACTGCTTCCAAAAAGCGGCAGTCATTGAAGAGGAAGTTATAGAGGCTTGCAATATACCTGAAAGTTTTGGGCTATGGAAAGCCCATAATTTCATAGAAATGGGCATTGAAATGAATATCATTGAAGCGGAGAGAGAGCTGATCGATATATTCCGCGAGGGTCTGGCAGACAGCTCCAGGATAAGGGAGCTGTCGTCCCTGCTTGACAGATATTTCGGATTGGAGGACAGATCGGTGTGCAGTTGTCTCAGAAGATTCGCAAGCTTTATGGAATTGAGGGATTTGAGCAGCCTCGCCCTGGCATACAGGTATAATACTCAAATGCAGATAAGACACGGAATAAGCATCAACATATCAAAATGCGGTGATATAATAGAAAAAAGCAGGTATATCGTACAGGAGGATTTTGAAGGCTTTATTGACTTCTGTACAACCAAGGTGGAAAACATGCTGAAGGAGGAATAAGAATGAACAGGGAGATATCTGTAATAGGACACAGGAACCCCGATACTGATTCCATATGCTCATCTATTGCTTACGCAAACCTTAAGAATATACTGTCCTCCAGCAATACATACCTCCCTCAAAGAATAGGCGAGATAAACAGCGAGACGCTTTTCGTACTGAACTATTTCAAGGTTGAGGAGCCGGTGCTGATAGCTGATGTAAGGACACAGGTCAAGGATGTTAACATTAGAAAGATTAGTCTTGTAAAGCCGGAGATTTCTCTTAAGAAAGCATGGGAAATCATGAAAAAATGCGGAATAACAACTCTGCCTATCTCACACAACGACAGCACACTGGATGGGATCATCGCAGTTGATGATATAGCGCACTCCTTCATGGACATATATGATAATGATATCTTATCTCAGGCAAGGACGCCGTACAGGAATATGATAGAAGCCCTGGAGGGCGAGATACTGGTCGGGGACATTGAGGATTCCATATATAACGGGCATGTACTCATCGGCGCTATGAACCCGGATGTGATGGAAGGCTACATACATCCCAAGGATATAGTAATTGTCGGAAACAGGTATGAGACACAGCTCTGTGCCATTGAGATGGGAGCGCAGTGTATCGTGGTAACGGGAGGGATACCGGTAGCTAGCTCTATTAGGAAGCTGGCTGAAGCCAATAATTGTGCCGTGGTGCTTTCACCCCATGACACCTATACTGTGGCAAGGCTTATAAATCAGAGTATTCCCATAAGGCAGTTCATGAAATCTGAAGGACTTGTAACCTTCAAGCTGAGCGATTATGTGGATGATATCAGGGAAGTCATGATAAAGAAGAGATACAGGAATTTTCCGGTGGTTGATGAGGAGAATAATATGATAGGGATGCTTTCAAGGGCTTCTCTCATTAATCCGGAAAGGAAGCAGGTCATACTTGTTGATCACAACGAGCGTTCACAGGCTGTGGAAGGTCTTGAGGAAGCGGAAATACTGGAGATAATAGATCATCACAGGATAGGGGATATAGAGACTATAGGGCCGGTATATTTCAGGAACCAGCCTTTAGGCTGCACTGCAACTATAATCAGGAATATATACAGAGAGAACAATATAGAAATAAACAAGCAGATCGCAGGACTCCTATGCTCTTCGATACTGTCCGACACACTGGCCTTCAAATCTCCCACCTGCACCGATATGGACAGGGAAGCTGCAGAAAGCCTGGCTCATATAGCGGGGCTGGATATGGAGGAGTTTGCAGTATCAATGTTCAGGGCAGGCTCAAATCTTGTGGAGAAAAGCGCAGAGGAGCTTTTTTACCAGGACTTTAAACAGTTCAAGATGGGAGAACTGGAGCTGGGAGTAGGGCAGGTGAGTTCAATGGACAGAAATGAACTCCTGGAGGTAAAGGACAGGGTACTTGAATATATGCATAAGGTATATAAGGATAAGAGTCTTGATATGGTGCTGTTCATGCTTACTGACATATCAAACGAAAGAACCGAGCTGCTTTTCACAGGCAGCAACACCGAGCTGATATCCAAGGCCTTTGAAGGAAAACCGGGGAAAAACTCTATTATGCTTCCAGGAGTGGTATCCAGGAAGAAACAGGTCATACCGCCGCTCCTTAGCGGGGCAAGTCAATAAAATAGATTCGAGATTCGAGATACGAGATGCGAGGGATGTCAGGGTATTCCTTTTGGGTGTGGTTACGCGTTGCGAGGGTGCGTATGTAGGGGCGGCCATCGGCCGTCCGTAAAGCTTCAAAGGCATACCTAAACCCATCGCCTATCGCCCATTGCCCATTGCCTTACAGTGATATCTGTCTCGTTAGTATAAGACACAAATTATATAGCAAATAGCAATTATAGGAGATATATTAATGGATTTTGAGATCAGTTTTATAAATATCATTTTCTTATGTATAGCAGGCTTTACTGCATCTGCGGTTGACGCTATAGCTGGAGGGGGAGGGCTTATTAACCTGCCTGCAATATTGGCGGCGGGCGTACCGCCTCATTTTGCCCTCGGCACCAACAAATTTGCCAGCTCCTTTGGGGCATTTACAAGTGCGTATACCTTCACACGCTCCGGGAAAGTATTCATTCCCCTTATGAAAATAACAATTCCGTGTACTCTTGCAGGCTCGGTGATCGGAGTCCTTGCCGCATTGAGAATCGACCAGGGTTTTCTGCAATTGATAATACTGGTGCTTATTTTCGCAACTGCAATATATACGATCGTTAAGAAGGATTTTGGAAGTGAGGACAGGTTTGAGGGACTCACAAGGAAGAATAAGATACAGGGCTGTATGTTTGCCTTTGCCCTTGGATTTTACGACGGCTTTTTCGGACCTGGGACAGGCTCTTTTTTAATATTTCTGTTTATCAGGATATACGGCTTTGATTTCACTATAGCTGCCGGCAACAGCAAGGTACTGAATTTTGTTAGCAATATCACTTCTCTTGTCATGTTCGCTATAAACGGGAAAATATATTATATGCTTGGGATACCAATAGGTATTGCCATGATTGCCGGAGCAAGGGTGGGAAGCAGTATAGCCATAAAGAACGGAGCCAAGGTAATCAAGCCAATATTTGTAACTATAGCGCTGGTACTGGCATTAAAGCTCCTGTCTGATATTTTTCTATAACGAGTAAAGTATAAATTTCCTTAGTGTGCCACTTGACCTCAACGAGTTTCAAAAAAGGCTTCCTTGGTTATTAAAATGCTCCAATGGAAGCCTTTTTTTAGGAAAATTTTAGGTTGACTTAAGGTTTTCTTAAGATGCATCATTTATAATTTAATTATAATCTATAAAGTATAAAAACGACAAAATTATGCAAAGATGTACAATATATGACAAAATATGTTATACTGTATATGTAACCATTTAATAATATCTATGGAGTATATTGCTATGAATATTATGGTTTATATCTATCTATTTACTTGTTTATGCTATGCTTACGTTGGAATGGTCACTTACATATACGATTCGAAAAATAAATTAAATCGTATATTTTTTATCTTATGTCTTGATTTGGCCCTTTGGGCTCTGATGCTTACTTTGGTCAATGCTGTTCCTGATGCAGAGACAGCAACTGTTTTTCGCAGGATTGCCACCATCTTTTGGAGTGCTATCTTCTGTCTGCTGCTGCACTTTATTATTATATTGATAAAGAAGGATATGATTCTCAAAAAGCCATTGGTTTCGGTTCTTTTTTACTCACCGGCACTGATATCTGTCTACCTCTATTATTTACATATGCCGGCGACGGTACAGGATATCGTTAAGCTCCCGTATGGCTGGGCTTATTTGAATCCGATCGGCAAGGGCTTTCTCTGGGATAACTATTTAAGTATCTATTCTGCCTTTTATACGGTTACAAGTATCCTGTTGTTATACATCTGGGGCAAACAATCGGTTTTCAGGAGGGAAAAAAGGCAGTCAGGAATCATTATTTCAACCATAGCTGCGATTTTCCCATTGGGAGCAGTAACGGATATTATTTTGCCCATCATGGGAATTCCGCTTATTCCAACACTGACGATCTTCTTTATATTGATACCGATATTTGGGATATGGTATTCAATTAAAAAATACAGGCTTATGAATTTAAGCCCCGAGAATGTTTTCCTGGATGTAATGAAGACTGTGAGGGAGGGTGTGATTATTACCAATCCCGACAGGGTGATACAGGACATAAATATCGGTGTGGAAAAATTGCTGGGTTATACGGAGGATGAGCTCAAGAACAGACCTATTGATGTTATTCTTAGAGAAAAATCAGCTCTGCAGGGAGTTGATATATATAATCCAAAGGATCTGATACTGATAACAAAAAATAATGAGGAGCTGCCGGTGCTTTTTTCGTCCTCAACCCTGTCGGATGAATGGGGCGAGCCCTATGGTTCTGTTTTCACATTTCAGGATCTTACTGAAATAAAAAGGATGCAGAGTAAGCTTCTGAGGTCCTATGAAGAGTTGGAAATGAAGGTACTGGAACGGACATTGGAGTTGAATACGGCAAATAAAGAGCTGAAGAATGAAATCAGTGCACGGATAGAAATGGAGAACGAGATCAAGAAGCTGGCTTTATATGACCATTTGACAGGACTTCCGAACAGGAGACTGTTCAATGATTATCTCAACCAGAAGATACATGAAAATCTAAGGAACGAAATTCCCTTATCAGTTATGTTTCTGGATCTGGATTCCTTCAAGATGATCAATGATACAATGGGTCATGACCAGGGAGACGAATTGATAAAGCAAGTAGCCAGCCGTCTGGCAGGAACGTTGAGGGTCAATGATATCATCGGAAGGATAGGGGGGGATGAGTTTTTAATCATAGTTCACAACACCCCTGATGAAAAAACCAGTGAGATAGTGGCAGGCAAGCTTATTGAATGCTTCCGCCATCCGTTCATATTGGACAGGAATGAAATTTATATAACAGCAAGTATCGGAATTGCCATGTACCCTGTTGATGGCGAAGACGTAGACACTCTTATAAAAAATGCGGATATAGCCATGTACAGGGCAAAAGAAAAAGGGAAAAACAAATATGAAATATGTACCTCTACGATGAAAAACAGCCTTGTCGAAACAATGAAGCTTACAAACCGCCTTTACAGGACTATAGAAAGAAAAGAGCTGGATCTGTATTATCAGCCGCAGGTGGATGCTGATTCCGGCCGCATTGTAGGCTTTGAAGCCCTGATCAGATGGAATCATCCTGAAATGGGTGTTGTCCTTCCGGGGGAATTCATTTCTTTAGCTGAAAAGACCGGGCTGATCATCCCGATAGGTGAATGGGTGCTGGAGACTGCATGCCGCCAGAACAAATTGTGGCAGGATCAAGGTATGATCACGGTACCGGTAGCAGTAAACCTTTCAGCAAAGCAGTTCATGGACCGCGGTATTGTGGATAAGATTTCCGGTGTATTGGGGAAGACGGGACTAGAACCACGTTTTCTTGAGCTTGAGATAACAGAAAATGTACTAATGAATGAAGTTGATTTAATAAGTGATACCATGGAAAAGCTGAATAAGCTTGGAATCAATATTTCAATCGATGATTTCGGGACTGAATACTTCTCGCTTAATTATCTGAAGCAGCTTTCCATAGACAGGCTGAAAATCGCAATGACCTTTGTTCAGGGTATTATGATAAATCAGAAGGATGAGGCCATTATCAATACAATTATTGCCCTGGCAGACAATCTCAGAATAAGAACCATTGCCGAGGGTGTGGAGACTCTTGATCAACTGGAATTTCTGAGGAAAGTAAAATGTGATGTGGTACAGGGCTTCTATCTGTACAAGCCGATGTCTGCGGCACAGATTGAAGAGCTTCTCCGGGAACAGATGTAAATAGAGGGAGATTAAAGAACCAGTAATGGTTCTTTTTTTGAATATTATATACTTGACAAATATATCACAATATCGTAATATTAGAATATAATAATATAAGGAGTGAGACATGAATAAATGGAAGATACAACAAAGTATGAGGGTTTATCTGAGATATTGAAGGCCATGGCTCATCCTGTAAGGCTTTGCATAATCAAAGGCCTTATGGACAAAAAGTGTAATGTAACACACATGCAGGAATGCCTGGAGCTTCCGCAGTCAACGGTATCACAGCATTTGGGAATTCTGCGGTCCAAGGGCATCATCAAAGGTGAGCGGAACGGCCTGGAAATAACCTACAGTGTTGTAAATGAAGATGTAAAGAAAATAATTAATGCATTATTCGAGTAAATTTGGGAGGTTCGATCATGGAAAAGGAAAAATTAATTGTAATAGGTGCCGTCGCAGCAGGTACAAAAGCTGCTTCAAAGGCCAAGCGGGATAATCCCGGCCTGGATGTAAAGGTATTCACCAAGGAAAGATATATATCCTATGCCGGCTGCGGACTGCCTTATTACATAGGCGGAATCATCAAGGAAAAGCAGGAGCTGCTTGTCAGATCCCCTGAGGACTTCAAGGCAGAGCAGGGAATTGATATATACACAGAGCATGAAGTGAAGAAGATAGATGCTGCTCAAAAGAAAGTAATGGTAGAGGATCTGAAAAGCGGGAAGACAAACGAGTATTACTATGACAGTCTGATAATAGCAACAGGAGCATCACCGATAGTACCACCGCTGGAAAATATCAACCTCGCCAATATTTTCACACTGAGAAGCGTATCGGATGCATTTGCAATCAGAGAACTGCTGGATTCGGGAGCCGTTAAGAAGGCAGTAGTTGTGGGCGGAGGCTTCATTGGGCTGGAAGCGGCAGAAAACCTGAAACACAGAGGCCTGGATGTCACTATAGTAGAACTTGTGCCCCACATACTTCCGCCTTTTGATGAGGAGATCGCATTATATGCGCAGAATCATATGGCAGCCATGGGCGTCAATATACTGACCGGAGAAAAGGTTACAGGCTTCATAGGTAACGATGGAAGAGTCACTGCGGTGAAAACCTCCGCAGGTGATATTGAAGCAGACCTGGTGATATTGTCAATAGGGGTAAGACCCAACACCGGCATAGCTTCCGGGGCCGGGATAGAGCTGGGTGCCACCAGGGCTATCAAGGTCAATAAGTATATGGAAACAAATATAAAGGATATATATGCAGCAGGGGATTGTGCGGAGAATACAAACCTGATTACCGGAAAGCCGGCATGGTATCCTATGGGCTCTACAGCAAATAAGACAGGTAGGATCGCAGGGCATAATGCAGCCTTGGGTAATAAGGAAGAAGCCCTGAAGGAAAGCCTGGAAGGGGTGCTTGGAACTACGATCGTGAAGCTCTTTGAGGTAAATGCCGCAAAGACGGGTCTTTCTGAAAGAGACGCAGTCAAAGAGGGCTATGAGGTTGAGACGATACTTGTTCCTTCCAATGATAAAGCCCATTATTTCCCAGGACATAAGCAGATCATCACAAAGCTGGTGGTGGAGAAAAGCACACATATGGTACTTGGGGCACAGATAATCGGAGAAGGGGTAGTAGACAAGCCGATAGACATAATTGCTACAGCAATAACCCTTGGAGCAAGGATAGAGGATCTGGCGAGGCTGGATCTGGCTTATGCACCGCCTTTCTCGATGGCAATGGGCTCTACAATACTATCAGCAAATGTTATGCAGAGCAAGCTGGCCGGCAGAGTAGATACCGTTAAAGCTCCTGAGCTTCCCGGCAAGCTTGAGGCCGGAAGCGTCAATGTTCTTGATGTGAGAGAGGAAGCTGAGTTCTTCATATCTGCAATTCCCGGAGCTGACAATATACCGATGAATGAGCTTGAAGCCAGATTAAGTGAAATCGACAGGAGCAAGGAGACAATAGTTCTGGTATGCAAGGTTGGAAGGAGAGCTTTCCTGGCTTATCTCAAGCTGCAGGAGCTGGGCTTCAGAAATATAAGAATACTGGAAGGTGGAATTACCGCCTATCCATACAAATTGGTGTAAGCCCCTTCCAGGCAAGGTGTTGTCTGTCAGCAGTGAAGCACACTTCACTGACTGGGCAGAATCAATGTATATTTTGTAAACAAAACAAGGAGGAAGGAAAAATGGCAGAAAAATATATTAATGCAAGGGGACTTCAGTGTCCCGGTCCGATAGTCGAGCTTTTCAAAGTGGCAAAGGTGTCTGAAAACGGCGATCTGATAACTATAGAGGTTACAGACAGTGGTTTTAAGAAAGACATTGATGCCTGGTGCAAGAAGACAAATAATGAACTGGTAAGTCTTGTTGAAGAAGATGGAACATACAAAGCAGTGATAAGGAAAGGGTAGGGTACGGATATGAGCAGTAAAACCATGATAATGTTCAGCGGAGACCTGGACAAGGCCATGGCAGGTCTTATCATAGCTAATGGAGCCGCCGCCATGGGTGATGATGTTACCATGTTTTTCACCTTCTGGGGCCTCAATGTGCTGAGAAGGGCACAGAAGATAAAAGTAAGGAAATCCTTTATGGAGAAGATGTTCGGCTGGATGATGCCGAGAGGGGCTGAGAAGCTGGGCTTGTCAAAAATGAATATGGGCGGCATGGGTACGGCAATGATGAAGGGTATAATGAGAAAGAAGAAGGTCAGCAGCCTGCCTGAGCTCATAAGCAGCGCCCAGGATATGGGTGTGAAGTTCATAGCCTGCACTATGTCCATGGATGTGATGGGCATAAAGCCTGAGGAAATAATAGACGGGGTGGAGTATGCAGGGGTGGCGACCTACCTGGGAGAAGCGGACCAGGCAAATGTAAATCTGTTTATATAATTTAGATACGGGATTCGAGATACGAGATACGAGATACGAGGAAAGCCAGGGTATTCCTTATGGGACCGAGGCCACGGGGACGTTTCTGTTGTCCGCAGACAACAGAAACGTCCCCATGGCTTCCTTCCCCATGGCTTCTTCCCGCCGTGTGTTCAGTGGTTTCCGTTCCTATATCCTTAAGGAATACCCAAGCTTCCCCGTAACCTCGGAACCCCGCGACCTCGAATCTCGTATCCCGTATCTATTCATAGACTCCCCTATATTTCGGCTCAAGCATTGCTGCTATCTTGCGCATGGAATAGTCAGCGCACATTTCCTCCCAGTCAGAATCAGCCGGAAATTCCGCTTTGGACGGGAGTGTAAAAGGCTCTCCGACTTTGACTGTAATCTTTGATCTTCTGAGCTTTTCACCACCCATGTCATTATCATTGATGGGAAGAACCATTTCTGTGCCTTCCAGTGCTATTGGCACCACGGGTACATCTGCAAGCTTGACAAGGAGAATGAAGCCTTTTTTTACGCTTATCAGGGAGCCCGACCGGCTGCGCGTACCCTCCGGAAAAATGACAATGGAGCCGCCATCCTTAAGATACCTGAGAGCTGACTTAATCGCGTTCTTATCGGGACTTCCGGGGGTTATGGGTATATGGTTTATACTTTTCAGGAAAAAGGATGTGACAGGATCTTTTCCAAGCTTTATTCCTGCCATAAAAGCCACTGAATTGTTTTTCAGCAGGCTGTTAAGTACTACACCGTCAATATTGCTCAGATGGTTGGCAATAAAAATTGTAGGTTTGCTTTCTCTTTCGGTTAATATCTCTTTTCCAAGCACGTCCAACTCTGCGTATTTACCCAGCAGATAGCCTGTTGCAGTCCTGCCGAGAAAGCGTATAATGCTTTCCGGCAGTATATTTATAAGAGGGAGAATGATTTTAAGTGCTTTCATACAATACCTCGCATAAATTGATTCTTCCGTAATTATAGCATAAAGAGCAGTGAATGATAAGGACCCCAATTGCATTGGGGTCCTTATCATTCACTGGCCTTTTCAGCCTTTTTTTCAATTTCGTCTGTAAGCTTCAGAAGAACCTCTGTCTTAGCCTCTACTATCATATCATTTTTTGAGATAACCGCATTTTTCAAATCAGCAAATGCAAACTCAAACTTGCTGATGATTTCCGCATTATCACTTTTAAGCTTTGGTCTGGCAGTCATCCAGATGTTTTCAAAATAGAGCAGCACATCGTTTGCGCCTGCAAAGTCCTTTTTCTCAGACAGAAGCTGTATTTTTTTTGCGGCAAACCTGAGTCTGTCAAGATCGGGAGGCACCTTTGACTCGTACAGCATATAGAAATCAGGGAGGTATTTGTAAAGCTGGTTTACTTCCAGAAGGCTCTGATATGCATCCTGGGCCTCCACTGTTCTGGTAAGATTATTCAGTGCCGATTCAAAATCATTGATCGCCGTTTGCATGGCAAAATCTGCTATGGCCTTTGCCTCATAACTGTTCCATGCGCTGTGAAGTGACAATACATCCTTTTTGATACTCTCAAATTTTTTGTATTTTTCCTGCTCCAGCTTAAGCGCCAGCTGTTCCGGGGTAAGCTTCGGAGCCTGTGCCTGCTGCTGACCGCCGCCTCCGCTCTTGCTTTCACCGCCTCCGCCATCTTGCCCTCCTGACTCACCGCCTTGCTCTTCGCCCTGCTTTTTATTGCCTTCGGAGGCCTGCTTTTCGATTTTCTCCTGTAGTATGAACATTGGTTTTTTACTTTCCTCATGTAAGGACTCGAGAGCTTTTTCCACCTTCTTGATGCTTTCCTTCAATTTATCCAGCTCATCCGGCGGCTTTTTTTCCTCAGCTTTCTCCTGGGCTTTCTTCAGGTCAGGTTTTTTCTGAGGAGAACAGGCAGTAGTGTTTATAAGGGATAATATGATAAGTACCGGTAACAAGAACTTATATATAAACTTTTGGTTATTCAAAAAAATCACCTCTTAATATATTTCGCACTAAATCCACTAAATAATAGTTCGATAGTGCGAAATGTTTACATTGATATTATAAATCGCATCTAGTCTATATATACTACTTTGTACGATTTATATAGGTTTATTATTTCCTTAATTGCTTTTTTCTATTATTTCTTATGGAGTAGGATTTTCATATGGTTTTCACGATATTTGAATCAAGGAAAATGGTCCGCATATCTGAATTCAACGCAATATTCTTAGTGCGAAACATATAACTTTGCAGTTTTATAAATTCAACAGCTTGGAGATAGGATTTGAATTTGTTATAATTACTGTATTGAACACAAACATGTTTAGGTGAGGAGTGGGTTTATGAAAACTATAGGAATAATTGGCGGAATGGGACCTCTGGCGGCTGCCAGACTTTTTGAGAGAATTATCGTGCTTACAAAAGCAGGGTGTGATAATGAACATATTCCATTAATAATTGATAATAATACAAATATACCGGACAGAACAACGCATATATTACACAATGGAGAAAGTCCGGCACGTGAGCTGATTAAATCCGCAGTAAGGCTCGAAAGCATGGGAGTTGATGCAATAATCATCGCGTGCAATACTGCCCATTATCATTATGAGGAAGTTGCAGGAGCCGTTAAAATCCCTGTCATAAATATGATTGAGGAAACAGCAAAATATATAAGAAAGAATTATCCTGAAGCAAAGTGTGCAGGCCTGCTTGCCACAGAAGGCACCTGCAAATCGGGAATATACAGGAGGGTTTTTGAAAAGTTCGGACTCGGGCTTGTTATGCCTGAACCTGAAGAGCAGCAGCATATAATGGATTTGATATATGATGTGAAAAAGTACGGCGAGGATATAGATCCTGAGAATACTATAAAAGTGGTCTCATCTCTCAGGAGCCGTGGAGCTGAGGTGCTAGTGCTCGGCTGTACCGAGCTTCCCATTGTCTTCAGCAAGTTCGATATATGCAGTAGCTATGTGGATGCAGGCGATGTGCTGGCTATGAGTGCAATAGCTTATGCCGGAAAGGAAATCAATTATGAGAAGCTAAAATGTATTGATAAACGTATGAAGTGATTTTTTTAGAAATTTCTGATACTATAGATATTAGGTTCGAGGTGCTGGGTATAAGAATGAGACACGGGATTGGGGAGATGTGGATGAGAAGATTAAGTATTATTTTTATAGCTTTGTTTGTTGTATTAACACCGATTGTCCTGCTGCTTACAGATGTGCAGATGGTGGCATTCAACCGGGACTACTACAGGGCTGAATACACTAAATACCGTATACCTGAATATATTGGGATGAAAATGAATAATCTCATGGATTCAACGGAAAAGCTTCTGTCATATCTTGATAATAAAAGAAATGATCTGGATTTTAAAGGAAGCTTTATAAAAGGCGAGGAGGAGTTCTTCAGCCAGAGAGATAAGCAGCATATGGTGGATGTTAAGGGCCTTTTCGTCAAAGGACGCTTTATCAGGAACTTTTCAGCTATTTATATAGCAATTTTTCTTCTGCTCCTATTCTGGAAAAAGCCAGTCAAAAGGCAGCTGCGTAAGCTGGCAGCCTGTGGTATTGCGGCAGCAGTGGCGGGAATTGCACCTGTACTGATAATCGTTGTATTGATGAGCATTGATTTCTATAAATATTTCACAGTATTTCATAAAATATTCTTTACTAATGACTTATGGCTGCTGGATCCATCAAATGACAGGCTTATAAATATCTTTCCTCAGGATTTTTTCACCGATATGGCCTTCAGCATATCCTATCTGTATATTGCAGAGATGGCTGCAATACTGGTTGGCAGTCTTTTGATACTAAGGCTTGTCAGATCCCGATGATCATAATAGGATATAGTGCGAATTCAATAACATTCAAGGAAATATTTGCGCGAAATCTGAATGAAGAATGTAAAATGTATTTCGCGAAATATATAGGAGGTTTTGCAATGAAAAGATTATGCCTGTTGCTAGCATTTATTATGCTATTTACCTCAGGTTGCTTTCAGAAGAATGAAACAAAATCCGAAAGCGTAAAGCTTTTTTATGCTGTTAAAGGCAATGCCGGTCTGGATGTAGAAAGCAGGGAGATCAAATATACGGATGCACAGAGTAAATATCTGAATACTCTCAGTGAACTCCTGAAAGGGCCTTCCGACAGCAGCAAATTCGAAACCAGCATCGACAAGTCCATAAAGGTACTGAAGGTCGTTGCAGAGAAAGAAAATTTGACAATTGACTTTTCCAAGGAATTCAATGTATTTTCGGGAAGCCTTCATGAAGCGGCTGCGGTAGCTTCTGTGGTAGATACGATGCTTCAGTTTGAAGAGCTTAAGAAGGTAAAAATACTTGTGGAAGGGCAGGAACTGATTGCCCCAAGCGGAGAGCCTTATGGCTTCATGGAATATATAGATTTCAACATGGGAGATATGACTGAGAGGGAAATCATCCTGTATTTTGCAGATTCTCAGGCGATGTATATGGTTCCTGAGAAAAGAACGGTATTTGTAAAGAAGGATATTGAAGACGCCGAGTTTTACCGCATAGTACTTGAAGAGCTCATTAAAGGGCCTGGTACGGAGAATCTGTACAGGACCATACCCGAGGAGGTTAAGATTGAGTACATAGAAGTGGAGGGAGATCTGCTGAAGGTCGATTTCTCGGAGGAAATGCACACAAAGCACTGGAGGGGAGCAGCAGGAGAAGCTATGACCGTTAATTCCATCGCCGACACAATGACTGAATTTGAGAACATCAAGAAAGTAATGCCTACGGTGGATGGCGGCCCCTTGAGCATAGAGCATATGGTAGTTGAGGAACCTCTGGAAAGGAATGAAAGTATAATATATAGGCAGTAGGTACTTTAGTCGCTAGTCGCTGGTCACTAGTTTCTAGAATGGCTATTGAAAGCAATGCGTATGTCATCCTGAATGAAGTGAAGGATCTAAAAGAGCAAGATTCCTCGCAGGCTCGGAATGACACGGGTATGGCGTTGGAGTTATTTTAGAGAGCTGAGCCGGAAGATGAAGTATTTAGGAGGATTTTATATTGGAATCAGAAAACACCAGGGGGTTATCCTTTTTCAGTGCCAATCTGTTATATATGGTAGTAATGATCCTGTTTGTTACTCTGGGATACATTGCTCAGAACTGGGATTTTAATTATGGGATACTGATAACGGAGTTTTTGCTTATTGCACTGCCTACAGTAATATATGTAAAAGCAAGGGGTGCGGCCATAAAAAATGAGCTGAGATTCAACCGCCTGAATCTCGTTGATGCACTGCTTGTTGCAGTTGCCTTTATCGCTGCTTATTTTGTGGCAGTATTCATAAATCTGCTTGGAGAAATTCTTATCAGCATGATGGGGAACCTTATTATACCTGATATCCCATTTGCAACCGATCCGGCGGAGTATGTGATGCTTCTTTTCATAATAGCAGGCTCTGCTGGCATTTGCGAGGAAATATTGTTCAGGGGCTTTATACTCAGAGCTTATGAAAAGCTGGGTATGTGGCCGAATATAATTATAACCGCATTGCTTTTTTCAATTTTACATCTTAATATACAAAACATACTGGCGCCCTTTTTTCTTGGTATAATACTCGGCTTTGTAGTATATAAAACCAACTCAATATTTGCAGGGATTCTGGGGCATTTTATAAATAATGCGATTTCTGTTACCTGGGGTTATGTGATAATGAGCCTGCCTTTTTATGAGAATATTAATGTTGAACAGATCCAGGATGGTATGACTACACAATCCCTGATCGGTGCCGCTGTTATTTTCGGCATAATAATGCCCTTTGCAGGAACTATCATGTTTGTGTGTCTGAAGTCGATAAGCGACAGACATCCTGAAGTGACTGCAAAGAGGTCTGGTGTTGGTTTTATAAATACTGTGAAAAGCATAAAGCTATCCTGGCCTTTATTAATAAGCATGGGAATATTTGCAGGTATGATGATCATGGAGATTATTCTTATAGTTAGCGGAAAACCGCTTTTTAATCTTTAGCAAAGGAGTGATTAGGATGTTGGATGTTGCTGTCATCGGGGGAGGCCCTGCTGCTCTTTCTGCAGCATTAAACCTTAAAATACGGAACAAGAGCTTCATACTGCTTGGGGGTAATGAAAAGGTCACAGGGCTTATGAAAGCGCCCCAGGTGGACAATTATCTGGGACTGAAAGGTGTAAGCGGAGCTGAGCTTATTCAGGCCTTCAAAGAGCATGCGTCTTCCATGGGTATAGAGATAAAAAAGGAGAAGGCATATAATATTCTTGATATGGATGGTTATTTCTCCATAAATGCCGGAAATGAATTCTACGAAGCACAGTCGATCATAATAGCGACAGGCCATGGAAAAGCAAAATATATCGAGGGTGAAAAAGAATATCTTGGTAAAGGGGTAGGCTACTGTGCCACCTGCGATGGTCCATTATACCGGAACAAGCCTATCGCAATAATTGCTGAGAATGAGGAAGGAGAAGAGGAAGCCAATTTTCTTTCTGAAATCTGCTCTGAAGTGTTTTATATACCTGCATATCCTGCTGAACCGAAACTCAGAGATAGTGTCAAGCTGCTGAAAGAAAAGGTGGTCGGTATCAATGGTGATGGAAGCAAGGTTTACAGCCTGACAACGGAAAAAAGGGAGCTTAAGGTTGATGCTGTATTCATAATAAGGAACGTGATTCCGGTGAACCAGCTGATAGAAGGCCTGGAGATTTTCGAAGGCTCTATAAAAACATATAAGGATATGGCCACAAACATTAAAGGGATCTTTGCATGCGGGGATTGTACCGGGAAGCCCTATCAGATTGCAAAAGCCGTAGGGGAGGGCAATATAGCGTCCCTGAGTGCTGTCAGCTATCTTGAGAAAAAATAGTATTTCTGGAAAAATTGAAAACAGATATTGACAACAAAAGGTAACCATAATATAATACAATTAGATGAACGACTACCCCGTATAGGTATATAAATAACTCTGAATTACATATAATAATAGGGGGTGAAAAAATGCTAAGTAAAAATATGGTTATAGATGACATCTTATATAAATACCCACAGCTTGAAACGGTATTCAAGGATCACGGTATAAAGTGCTTTGGCTGAGGCGGCGCTTTATATATGACTGTGGAGCAGGCTGCTCTCAGATACAGAATGAACGTTGATCAGTTGGTTGAAGACCTTAATAAAGAAGTGCATTAGATTAAGCTGTTCCGTTGAATAGTTTTGATAGTTGAGAAATTACAAAGTAACGCCTATATAATATTCTGGCGTTACTTGTTTTTATAGAAAACATTTTCATTATATGGTTTTGTATGGTATGGTGCTTTTGCGAATAACAAGCTCAGGTGGATAGGTAGCGATGGTTTCATCCTCCAGCTCCCCTTCTATAATGCCGATGAGATGCCTTGTAGCTGCAGTGCCCATCCGCTCTACAGGCTGATGCACCGTAGTAAGAGGAACCTCAAGTATTTCCGATAGAAAGATATCATCATAGCCCATTACTGATATATCCGCAGGCACTGAAAGATCATGGCTCTTCAGACCTTTGTATACTCCGTACGCCATCATATCGTTAAAGGCAAAGATTGCTGTAAAGCTTTTTCCTATCAAATTATCCACAGCGGTAATGCCGCTCTCCATACTGTAATTACCTTCCGCTACGATACTCTCATCATAAACGATATCCGCTTCCTGCAAGGCTTTTTTGTAACCTTCAAGACGACAATTGGAGTCATCAAGATTGTTCGGACCGGTTACGCAGGCGATGTGTCTATGACCAAGCTCCAGCAAATGCTTTGTAGCAAGATATCCTCCAGTAATATGATCCAGCTTGGCCGTAATGCAGTTCGGCATTTCAAATGAGCGGTCAAGCATAATAAAGGGAATGTTCAGCTTGTTTAAAAGCTCGTAGCTTTTCTGGAATTTTTCTAGACTGCTGTCGGCGGACATGCAGTACAGAATACCGTCTACGCTTTTACTTGCAAGCACATTGATGTATTCAATGTCACGCTCATGCTTATCGCTGGTATTGCATAAAACGACTGTCCAACCGTTTTTCCTGCACTCATCCTCAATGCCCTTTGCCAGGGTAGAGAAAAAACTGTTGCGGATATCCGGCACAATCAATCCAATGGTTTTGGTCCTTTTTTTTATCAGGCCGACCGCCAGTTGATTAGGCCTGTACTGTAGCTCCAGCGCCGTTTTAATAACAAGCTCTCTTGTCTTTTCAGATATTTTCGACGGTTTATCATTGAGTACCAAAGAAACTGTTGTTACAGACAAATTGGTTTTGGCGGCAATGTCTTTAATTGTCGTACGCAATTTGATCACCTGATTTTCTAATATTTTCCCTATTCTGTATTATTATACATACAAAAACAGGAATAGTAAATACGTAAGAGGTTTAATAAAAGCACAGAACAATTATAGCATGAACCTCCGGCCTGATGATAAGCTCCTGCAAAACTGAGAAGAAAGTAATTTCATTTCAGCACATTGTTGACAATGAATATAATATGTACTAAAATATATATTAAATGGTAAAACGTTTTATTTAGATTCAGCAGACAAATGTTGAATTTATAATTATACAGGTAAAACGTTTTACCTCACCCTTATCAACATGAATGCATTTTGCCTTCGGCAATGCAAATAAAAATGTGCTTTATTAAAAGGAGGAATGGGTATGAAAAAACTATTAGCAGTGTTACTGGTACTTACTGTGATGGCCGCAATGCTTACAGGCTGCGGTTCTGCACCGGCATCAGCCCCTGAGGCACCGGCGGCTCCTGCAGAAGGCGGCGCTGAACCGGCTGCAGCAGACAAAAAGCCTCTGAAGGTTGCTCTTGTGTATTCCGGTTTTCTTGGAGACAAGTCCTTTAATGACTCTGCTCATGAAGGGGCAATGAGGGCTGTGGAAGAATTCGGAATCGAGCTCAAGGAGATGCAGTCCAAAGAGCCTACGGAGTGGGAATCCAACTTCGTTGCCATGGCAGCGGACGGTTATGACATGGTTATCGGTGTTTCCACACAGTTCCAGGAGATAATGGCAAAACACTGTCCAGAGTTTCCGGATACAAAATTCGCTATAATTGACGGCGTTGTTCCCGGCGACAACATTGTATCCTCCACCTTCGCCCAGAACGAGGGCTCTTTCCTTGCAGGCGCCGCTGCAGCGATGTTTACAACCAAGACAGATATCCCCGGTGTAAATGCAGATAAAATTATCGGATGGGTCGGCGGAATGGATATACCTGTATTGTCCGATTTCTTTGTCGGTTACGAACAGGGTGCCAAGTATATCGATCCTGAAATCAAGATTCTCCAGTCTTTTGCCGGAACCTTTAACGATCCGCTTAAGGGCAAAGAGCTTACCATTGCACAGTACAGCCAGGGAGCCGATATCGTTATGAATGTTGCTTCCGGAACCGGAAACGGTATTCTTGAAGCAGCCAAGGAACAGAAAAAATATGCAATCGGCGTCGACCTGGATCAGGACGGCGTATATCCGGGTTCAATCCTGACTTCCATGCTGAAAAGGGTGGACCAGGGTACATATCTTGCAATCGAATCAGTAGTGAAGGGCACTTTTGAAGGCAACAAGACGACTTACCTCGATATAAGCAACGGCGGAGTAGGCTTGACAGATATGTCGGTTATGAAACAGGCTCTGGGAGATAAATTCCCACAGGATATCCTGGATAAGGTCGCAGAGCTGGAAGCAAAGGTAAAATCCGGTGAAATCAAGGTTGAAGCATTTGAAGGCTTTGGAAGAAAGTAATCAACAAAGTAAATGGATAAGTTACAATTAAAAGTGGTCTGTTTAACGACAGACCACTTTTAGAGTAAATGCCGGATGCAAAACAGCTTTATAGGTGGGAAGGGGTGAGGCTATGAATGAATACATTGTTGAGATGTCGGATATTGAAAAGAATTTCGGTCAGGTCAAAGCGGTCGATAAAGGACAGTTCAATCTGAAAAAAGGGGAGATACATTCTCTGATCGGTGAAAACGGCGCCGGTAAATCAACTATGATGAAGATCCTTTACGGTATTTATCCGAAGGACGGCGGAACAATCAAGGTAGGCGGCGGAGAGCTGTCGGATATTTCCCCGAAAAAGGCGATCGGGCATGGAATCGGTATGGTACACCAGGAGTTTATGCTGGTCAATGAACTGACTGTACTGGAAAATATTATTCTTGGTTTTGAACCGAGGAAAAAAATAGTTATTGATTTTGACAAAGCCAGGAAAGAAATTAAGAAATATATTGATACATATAAAATGGATATTCAGCCGAATAAAAGGATCAACCAGATATCGGTAGGCGAAGCGCAGAGAGTTGAAATAATAAAGACACTTTACAGGGGAGCTGAGATATTAATCCTTGATGAACCTACAGCGGTACTTACTCCCCAGGAGTGTAAAAAATTCTTTGAAATTTTGAACAATCTTAAGGCGGATGGAAAATCAGTTGTTTTTATCTCACATAAGCTGAATGAGGTTATGGAAATATCGGACAGGATTACGGTAATGCGTCAAGGCAGGTTTGTGGATACTGTAAACAGAAATGCCACCAACACGGCAGGACTAGCAAAAATGATGGTAGGCCGTGAGGTATTTCTTAATGTGGAAAAGAAAAAGGCCCAGACAGGCGGGACAGTGCTTGATATAAAAGATCTATGGACATCGGGAGAGAAGGAGCTTTCTAAAATCAGGGGAGTATCTCTGGATGTGAAAGCAGGTGAAATCGTAGGTATCGCAGGGATTGACGGAAACGGACAGAGTGAGCTTATAGAAGCGATCACAGGTTTGCGGAAGGTAGAAAAAGGTGCTGTAATATTGGATGGGGTTAATATTACAAATTGTTCTCCCAAAAAGATCAGAGAGGGGGGGCTGACCCACATACCCGAGGACAGAAATCTCAGGGGTCTGAACAGGGGCATGAGTATAATGGATAATCTGGTGGCTGTCAAGCTTGACCGGAAGCCTTTTGCGAAAGGCATTATCCGCAATAGGAAAGAAATATATGATTTTTCAAAAAGCCTGATTAAGAAGTTCGATATAAGGCCTGATGATCCGCAGGCGCTTACGCAGTCATTTTCGGGCGGGAATGCACAAAAAGTTGTCGTCGCCCGCGAGGTTGATGCGGAAGGTAAGCTGCTGATTGCGTCACAGCCTTCACGAGGCGTTGATATAGGGGCAATCGAATCTATCCGGAGGATCCTCAATGAAGTTAAAGCCAATGGTAAGGGTATTTTGCTCATATCGGCGGATTTAGAGGAGATTCTTTCGCTGTCGGACAGGATAGTGGTTATGTATGAAGGAAAGATAATGGGTGTTGTCAAAGCTGAAGACGCAAATGAGGATAACATAGGCATGCTTATGATGGGCGGTATTCCTGCGGGGATGTCTGAAGTGGCAGGAGGTGAAGCATAGTCATGAAGGTAACGAATAAATATGTCAATCTTCTGTTTACCATTGTTATTTCTATGTTGATAGGAGCAGTAATCATGCTTATTCTAGGCTTTAACCCTCTGGAAGCGTACTTCCAGTTGTTTAAGGGCGCTTTTGTAGGCAAACTGAATCTTGGTACAACACTGCAAAAGTTCGTACCTCTCCTGCTTACGGCAATGGCTTTTGCCATATCCTCAAGAGTGGGCGTATTCAATGTCGGCGTTGAGGGCGAGCTGTACCTGGGAGCAATGGCGGCGGCCTGGGTCGGGTTTACCTTTGTAGGGCTTCCGGCTCCCATCCACATAGTACTGTGTTTTGCTTTTGCGATGCTGGTAGGCGCTGTATGGGCGTCAATCCCGGGAGCATTAAAAGCTCAATGGGGTGTCAATGAGGTTTGTGTGACCATTCTGATGAACTATGTGGCAACCTTTATAACCTCCTACCTGGTAAACGGGCCCTTCAGTGCAAAAACAGGAGTGCCGCAGACTCCGGCCGTGGCTGCAGGGGTAAAGCTGACGCAGTTTATGAAGCCCAGTCAGGCGCATACGGGTCTTTTTGTGGCGGTTGCCGCAGTAATTTTCATTTACTGGCTGATGTCAAGCTCAACGATAGGGTATAAATTTACAAGCGTCGGATTAAATCCGTTCCATGCGCAGTATACCGGTATAGATCCGAAAAGGACAATGATCGGAGCTATGCTTTTGAGCGGCGCTGTTGGAGGAATGGCAGGCTGCATTGAAGTCCTGGGAGTATACGGATATTTCCTTGACAACTTCTCTTCCGGTATTGCTTTTGACGGAATGCTGGCGGCGCTGATTGTAAAAAGCGATATAAAAACGGTTCCCTTCATGGCGTTTTTCCTTGCAGTTCTAAAATCCGGAGCTTTGGGTATGGAACGCTATACCGGCGTACCTAAGGCGATTGTTGATACTATAATTGCCATATTCATTATCTTTGCGACGATGGAAGCGCTCTTAGCCTTTAATAAGAAGCGCAAGGCAAAAAAAGACGTACAGGCCTCATCAGGCAAACAAAGTGAACAAGGAGGGCTGAAGAATGGAATTTAACTCTATTTTTGATTACACGTTAATATACGCAACCATCAGGGCCGCAACTCCTATTCTGTTTGCAGCGCTGGCAGCGGTGATCACACAGCAGGCCGATATTATAAACATCGGTACCGAGGGTATTATGCTGACGGGCGCGTTTACGGCAGTCTGCATCAGCTATTTTACCGGAAACTGGTTCCTGGCTCTTATAGTTTCAATGATCGCAGGCATTATCATGTCGATGATAATGGCGGTGGCTCATATCAGATACAAAGCAGATATTTGTGCTATCGGCACTGCAATCAATATGTTCGCTCTTGCGATCACAAAGTTCGGCATCAAACAGTTTCTGGGCACTACCGGAAGCTTTACCGATCCTAAGATTGCCGCCATTCCAAGAATCAATATTCCGCTTTTTGAAAGCAACAAGTACCTGGACGGTTTGTTCAACAACTGGTCTCTCATGGAGGTGTTCGGAATAATCATGGTGTTAATTATGACATTCATGCTTTACCGTACCGTGTGGGGATTAAGACTGCGTTCGGTAGGCCGCTTCCCTATGGCGGCGGAGACAGCGGGCATTAATGTCAATAAAATGAAATACCAGGTGATGGTTATTTCCGGAATACTCGGAGGAATGGCCGGTGCTCATCTGTCCATCGGATATTCCCAGATGTTTACTGAGAACATGACTAACGGCAGAGGCTTTATGGGAGTTGCAGCAATGTTTTTCGGCAGCACCAATCCGATGCTTGCATGGATAGGCTGTCTGCTGTTCGGTTTTACCGATTCCATCGGAGGAAGACTGCAGGCCTATGGCTGGCCGTCGCAGTTTGTTCTTATGATGCCTTATATAATAACAATTTCCGTACTGACAGTATCTCTATGGCGTAAAGCCGTAAGGGATGCGAAGATAAAAAGCTCTCTTGTAGCAGAGCAGTCATAATACACTTAAAGGAGTATAAATATGGATAAAAGAAAGATCATTCTGGACTGCGATCCCGGACATGACGACGCAGTAGCAATTTTAATGGCCGCAAAGCACCCTAAGCTGGAGCTCCTGGGAATTACCGTGGTAGCAGGCAACCAGACCCTGGAGAAAACTGCAAGGAATGCCCTGAATGTATGCCAGTATCTGGGCATCGATGTGCCGGTATGTGCAGGAATGGGTGTTCCGATGGTAAGGGAAAAGCAAGTCATCGCGGAAGATATCCACGGAGAGACCGGACTTGACGGCCCTGTGTTTGCACCCTTGACTAAAAAGCTGGATCCCAGGCATGCTGTGGATTTCATAATTGAAATATTGATGGCGTCAAAGGGAGATATTACGCTGGTGCCTACAGGTCCCCTTACAAATATTGCCATGGCGATGCGCAGGGAGCCCAGGATCCTGGAGAAAATACAGCAGATCGTATTGATGGGCGGAGCTTACCAGCTCGGCAATGCTACGCCGGCTGCTGAGTTCAATATTGTGGCCGACGCAGAGGCGGCATATATTGTATTTAATTCAGGCCGTCCTATCGTAATGATGGGGCTTGACCTTACAAGACAGGCTCTGTGCTATCCTGAGATCGTCGACAGAATGGAAAAGCTTGATAATAAGGCGGCACATCTGTTTGCCGATCTGATGAGATTCTTCGGCAAGACGCAGAAAGCGGTATTCGGCTGGGCAGGAGGACCTTTGCACGATCCCACCTGTATAGCATACCTTATCGATCCGGCCTGCATTGAGACAAAATCCATGTACACTGAAATCGAGATCAGAAGTGAAAAGTGCTACGGACGTACTCTGTGCGACTACTTCAACACCATGCAAAAGGAGCCCAATTCCCAGGTAGCCGTTAAGCTGGATCAGGAGAAATTCTGGAATATAGTTAAGGAATGCATCAGGCTTTATGACTAACGTTACTGTTGTGAAAGGATGGGGTGGACATGATGGAAAAACTGAAACAAACTCTTGAATTGAATAAGGATAAGTATATTCGCAGGCTTTCCGATCTTGTTGCCATTGATACCCACGACCTGGGCCACGGTATAGACGGAGGTCTGGAGAAAAAAGGACAGGATTATCTTATTGATATGTTCCGTGAAATGGGAGCTTCGGTTATAATAGACCGGATGACCGAGGAAACGATTCAAAAAAGCCTTGCAGAACATAAGGAGGGAAATCCCGGACATAACTATGAGGACAGATACAATGTTTATGCCTCCTTTAAAGGTAAAGGCAAAAAATCGATCATGTTTAACGGGCATATGGATACAATGCCCACCGGAGACCTGGCCCTGTGGAATACGCCCCCCCACGAACCGACTATAAAGGACGGCAAAATGTACGGGCTCGGGGTGTGTGATATGAAAGGCGGCCTGATGGCAGCCGCAATGGCTGTCCAGCTGTTGAAGGACGCCGGGATGAGCCTTACGGGAGAGGTCATCGTTACGTCGGTAGTAGATGAAGAAGGAGGAGGAAACGGTTCCATTGCAGCGGCAATGAACGGTCAGAGGGCCGACGCTGTGGTGGTATGCGAGCCTACGGACCATGAACTTATTGCGGCTCATATGGGATTCATCTTTTTTAAGGTTGAGATAGAAGGAAAGGCAGTGCATTCAGGCTCCAAGTGGCTGGGGGTCAGTGCAATAGAAAAGGCGGTCAAGCTTATGGCAGCCATTGACGAGCTTGAGCATAAGTGGCTGATGAATTACAGGCATGCGCTGCTGCCGGCGCCTACATCCAATGTGGGAGTAATTGAGGGAGGCACGGCAGGTTCTACCGTTGCAGACTACTGCTGCTTCAAGACCTGTGTGCATTATCTTCCCGGGCAGATGAACCACGATGAGGTTGTTAAGGCGTATACAGGTGCGATTTACCGCTGCTGCGAGGGTGACGAGTGGCTGAAGGACCACAAGCCTGAAATTTCTATTTATCAGGCGGGAGGAGCATTTGAAATGGAGCTTGAACATCCCTTTGTAGGTACTTTCAGGAACGTCTACAGGAGTGCTATGGGAGAAGAGGTCGATATAGTAGGCTCTTCTTCAGGCTGCGACGCGCGGGTATGGAAGAATATTGCGAAATGCCCCACTCTTCAATACGGGCCCGGTTCACCGGCACAGTGCCACACCGCCAACGAGTACATAGATATACGGCAATATCTGGATGCAATTTTAATATACGCACAGTTGATTATGGACTGGTGCAGATAATAGGAGGAGATATGAATGTCAAAAAAAGTATTGATAGCCGGTGAATCATGGATGAGCTATACTACCCATGTAAAGGGCTTTGACAGCTTTTACACATCGGTATATGAGGAAGGGGTGGAGTATATCCGCACTGCAATTGAAAAAGCAGGCTACGAAGTGGATTACATACCTAACCACCTTGCGCCGAAGGAATTTCCTTTTACAATGGATGAAATCGGCAAATATGCATGCGTCATATTATCGGACATCGGTTCCAATACGCTGCTGCTCGCTCCTCAGACCTTTGCCAGGAGCGTGAAGACGCCGAACCGCTGCCGGCTGATAAGGGACTATGTCAAGGTCGGCGGCGCCCTGTTGATGGTAGGCGGCTATATGTCTTTTACAGGAGTTGATGCAAAAGCAAGATATGGCGAAACCCCTATAAAAGATGTACTGCCTGTACAATGCCTTGAAAAGGACGACAGGGCCGAGCATCCCGAAGGAGTTGTTCCGGTAACGGTCAAACAGCATGAGGCAATTTCCGGTCTGCCTGATACATGGCCTCATTTCCTTGGCTATAACCGTACAAAGGCTATTCCACAGGGTGAGGTTATCGTCACGATAGACGGAGATCCGTTTATTGCGGTAGGTGAATTCGGAAAAGGCAGGTCTGCGGTATTTACCTCAGACTGCGCGCCTCACTGGGGTCCTCCCGAGTTCGTCAAATGGGAGTATTATGATAAGCTCTGGAAAGGGCTGCTGGATTATCTGACAAAATAGAATGATTGAAGGAGGCGGTGAAGGATGCCGGCATTTAATACGCAGCTTCAGAAGGATGAAGCGTTGGATCTGTTGTATAATGTAATCAATATCAAAACAGTCAACCCTGAAGGCAAGGAAGCGGTATTGGCGGAATTTATCGCCTCCTATCTGTATAATAGCGGCTGCTCCATAGAAGTTGAAGAGTTTTCGGCAGGAAGGGCAAATGTAACTGCTGTTCTTAAAGGGCGCAGAAACGGAAAGGCCTTACTTATCAACGGCCATCTTGATACCGTGCCTTTCGGGGACCGGGACGGCTGGGATTCCCCTCCGGATTTTGCTGCCGTTAAAGGGGGCAGGTTGTATGGAAGAGGCTCAAGCGATATGAAAAGCGGCCTTTGCGCCATGTTGTATGCTTTCAGGAGGCTTGCGCTGGAAGGCTTTGCACCGCAAAGGGATATTATTTTTTTAGGTACCGGGGATGAGGAAACCTCCGGGCTTGGGGCACAGGCTGCAATAAAAAGCGGATTGCTTGACAGGGTAGGCAGGATCATTATCGCGGAGCCTACCGGAAATAAAATATCTGTTGCATCCAAGGGCACACTCTGGCTGGAATTTCAGATTCATGGGAAGACCTCCCACGGGGCATATCCATGGGAAGGCATAAATGCCGCCGAAATAGCGCTGCAGTTGTATTCGGAGCTTAAAACGCTGGTCCGCGGGGAAAAGCATCCTCATCTAACGGAGCCCACCTGTACGCTGACGAAAATACAGGGAGGTGTCAAGGCAAACATGGTGCCTGACTGCTGCACCATGACATCGGATATAAGAACTGTTCCTCTTCTTGACCATAAACGGCTGCTGGCGTCGGTTGAACAGCTGCTTAAGCACATCGAGGAGTATACGGGTGCAAGGCTGGAGTATAAAGTGCTTACCGACCGGAAGGCCGTTGAAATATCCTCTGAGGATATGCTTGTAAAAGACCTTTCGGAATCCGTCCGTGCAGTTTGCGGTAATTCTCCTGCTCTTACCGGCACAAGCTTTTTCAGTGACGCTTCAATTTTCCTTACCCTGTATGAATTGCCGGCTGTTCTGTTTGGACCGGGTGAAAGCAGCGAGGCGCACAAGCCCAATGAGTCCGTACTACTGGAAAAGTATTATGAAGCAGTAGAAGGTTATTATCATTTCTTGAGAAAACAATAATAATCACATCATCCTTATCAAAGTGGGGCAGACAGGAGGTCAATATGAAAATTCTAAACTTTGGATCACTGAATATAGACTTTGTTTATCATGTCGAGCATTTTGTCCGTCCGGGAGAGACCATATCCGCCGGGTCACGGCAGGTATTCTGCGGCGGCAAGGGGCTGAACCAGTCCATCGCCCTGGCCAGGTCAGGGGTCCGGGTATATCATGCAGGCGCCGTAGGCAAGGATGACGGCGGTATCTTATGCGAAGCCCTGCGGAAAAACAGTATAAACACCGATTTCATAGTGCAGTGCGATGATGTTTCTACAGGTCATGCGATCATTCAGGTGAATTCCACAGGACAAAACTGTATCATATTATACGGCGGGGCTAATCAGACCATTGGCAGGGAGCATATTGACAAGACGCTGCAAAGCTTTACCCGGGGTGATTTTCTGATTCTTCAGAATGAGATCAATATGCTGGATTATATTATTGAACAAGCGCGTAACAGGGGGCTTGTCATTGTACTGAACCCATCTCCGATGAATGAGAAGATACAGGCATTGCCCTTGAAATATGTGGATTATTTCATGCTTAATGAAGTAGAAGCTGTGGATATCTGCGGCAGTGATGACCAGGAGAAGCTTTTGGAAAGCCTTTCACAGATGTATCCCGAAGCAAGGATCGTACTTACCCTCGGCAAGTACGGAGTAAAGTACAGGGACAGCCGGGAAACGCTCTCTCACGGCATATATGAAGTTCCTGTCGTTGACACTACTGCGGCGGGAGACACCTTTACGGGCTTCTTTATCGGCAGCCTGGTACAGGGCTATGATATAAGCGAGGCCCTGAGGCTTGCTTCAATAGCTGCTTCGATTTCTGTTTCAAGGCATGGCGCCGAAACCTCGATTCCATATATGGATGAGGTGAAGAACAGCAGGCTTAAGGCTTTGTAATGCAATAGTAGAATATGTGGCATACTGTAGGGATGGGTCTTGACCCATCCTGTATTTTTATTTGCAACGGCCTCTTATTACGTTTGACAGTACCCACAAATTAATATAGAATAGTCAGTGATAAACAATGAAACCATAAATTTCTGTAATGATAAAATATTTCAGGGGGCATTTATGCTGCACAGATATGAACAAAACGGTTTGAAAATTGTAGTGGATGTTAACAGCGGAACGGTGCATACAGTTGATCAGATTACCTGGGACATACTGGAGCATTATCCAGACAAGCTTGATAATATAATGGAAAAGCTTATGCAAAAGCACCAGGCAAGCAATATAAGGGAAGCCTGGGAAGAAATAAAGGAGCTTGAGGCTCAGGGACTTTTGAATTCTGATGATAGGTATATGGACAAGGTGCTGAATGAAAAAAGGGAAACCCACACAAAAGCCTTGTGCCTGAATATAGCCCATGACTGTAATATACGGTGCGGCTACTGCTTTGCATCAACGGGTGATTATCACGGGGGGCGCAAGCTGATGCCCTTTTCCGTAGCTTCAAAGGCAATTGATTTTTTGCTTGAAACCTCAGGCTCCAGAAAAAGGCTGGAGGTTGACTTCTTCGGCGGAGAACCGCTTATGAACTTTAATGTGGTAAAAGAAACGGTTCTCTATGCTAGAGAACGGGAAAAGGCATTCGGAAAAAGAATAGGCTTCACAATAACGACCAATGGAACGCTCCTGAACAAGGAGATAGAAGAATTTATTAATGACTACATGGACAATATAGTATTGAGCATTGATGGAAGAAAACAGGTCAACGACCGCATGAGAAAGCATGTTGACGGTTCGGGGACTTATGACAGCATTATGCCCAGGCTGAAAAGCTTTGTTGCGTCCAGAGGCGATAAAAGCTATTACATAAGAGGAACCTTTACTGCAAATAACCTTGATTTTTGCAGTGATGTGCTGCATCTGGCGGATGAGGGCTTCAAGGAGATTTCAATAGAGCCTGTGGTAGCAGACAAAGAAAAAGGTTATGCACTTAAAGAGGAGCATCTGGAAAGGATTTACCGGGAGTACGAAAAGCTTGCCTCCAGGTACATAGAATACAATGAGAATGGTAGAAATTTCAGATATTATCATTTCCTTATGGATCTGGACGGAGGGCCTTGTGTTTACAAGCGTGTGTCCTCCTGCGGTTCAGGGGTTGAATATTTTGCCGTTACTCCCGATGGTGAGCTTTATCCCTGCCACCAGTTCGTGGGCAGGCAGGAATACCTTATGGGTGATGTTTGGAAGGGCGTAGCCAATAAGGAGCTACAGAAGGAGTTCTCGGAAAATACCGTTTACCATAAGGAAAAATGCAGGGAATGCTGGGCCAGGTTCTATTGCAGCGGAGGCTGCCAGGCAAATGCAGCTGCTTTTAATAAGGATCTCAAGGCTCCTTATGACCTTGAATGCAAGCTGCAGAGAAAGAGGATCGAATGCGCAATAATGATAAAGGCGTACGAAGCTGTCGCCGGTCGCTAGCTGCGAGTCGCTAGTCTCTAATATTGAAGCAGGGCTTCGAAGAGTTTGCTTAAACCGCGTAACACGAAACCCGAAGCGCGATGTAAAGCCAAAAAGAGTTAAAAGAGTAAGTTTTGTCATAATCAAAATTATATAAATAATTATATGAATGGAGGAATAATCATGGAGAAATTAGTACCTGTAAGCCTGTCAAACAGACATATCCACGTTTCAAAGGAGCATCTTGAGATATTATTTGGTAAAGGACATGAGCTTACAAAAATGAAGGATCTTTCACAACCAGGGCAGTATGCCTGTGATGAGAAGGTGGACATAATAGGTCCCAAAGGAACTCTTAAAGGTGTGAGAATACTTGGACCGGTGAGACCGGATACTCAGCTTGAAATTTCCATGTTTGATGCAAGGACTATGGGGGTTGAGGGTATGGTAAGGCCTTCAGGCAAAATTCAGGGGACCCCGGGCTGTACAGTTGTCGGACCTAAGGGTCAGGTCGAATTGAAAGAGGGAGTCATTGTTGCGGCAAGACATATTCATTTGCATACAAGCGACAGTGAAAAGTTCGGCCTAAAGGACAGGGATATCGTTAAAGTAAGAGTAGGCGATGAAAGAGGAATAATATTCGAAAATGTAATGGTAAGAGTTCATCCTGAGTACGCCTTGGATATGCATATCGACATTGAAGAAGGAAATGCAGCAGGGATACAAAACGGAACAATGGGCGAGATCATCAGATAAAAAATATAAGGTGGGGGAAAATCCATGAACAAATTAGAATTAGCCCGTTATATAGATCATACAATATTGAAACCCGATGCAAAAGAGAGTGACATAATCAAACTCTGCAGGGAGGCCTTGGAATATAAGTTCGCATCAGTATGTGTGAATGCTTCCAATGTTAAGCTGGCCGATTCCTTCCTTCATGGAACGGAAGTAAAGGTCTGCACTGTTGTAGGCTTTCCTTTGGGAGCGACTACAAAAGAGACCAAGGCTTTTGAAGCGGCACAGGCCATTGAAAATGGAGCAACCGAAGTTGATATGGTCATTAACGTCGGAGCATTAAAGGCAGGCAAGCCGGATACAGTTCTGGAAGATATCAAGGCAGTGGCTGATGTATGCAAAGGAAAGGCCTTACTGAAGGTGATCATTGAGACCTGCCTTCTTAGTGATGAGGAAAAGGTAACAGCCTGTGAACTTGCAAAAAAAGCCGGAGCTGATTACGTAAAGACTTCCACAGGCTTTTCTACCGGCGGCGCAACAGCTGAAGATATAGCGCTTATGCGAAGGACTGTAGGACCCAATATGGGAGTTAAGGCATCAGGTGGCATAAGAAATCTGGACAGCGCATTAAAAATGATAGAAGCCGGTGCTACAAGAATCGGAGCCAGTGCTTCAATAAGTATACTGAATGAACTTTAAAAAGATCCTTTTCCACTTAAAAAACCGTTTTAACAATAGTGTTAAAGCGGTTTTTTTATACAATATCCTCTTTTAGCTCAATTTGTGTGATGATTTCTTTATCATCCTCGTTCTTCTTTTCAAAAATACTGGTGTACTGCGAGGTGAAGGCTTTTATAAAAGAATGCAGCCATGAAGCCTTTATATCATAAAACCTGTTATGGAATTTTGCGAAGCCTTCATTTATACCGTCATGTCCCAGCTTGTTCAGATGCCACACCAGGTCATCACTTGACATTTCAATATAATCCATCTCAGGTACATTTATGTAAAGATATTTGATCACATAACTGATATCATTTATATCATCCTGCAGGTCAATCTTTTTCCGCAGTTTCTTACCCCATTTGGCACCGTTCTCTTCAAAGGTTTTCTTTGCGTTAAGCACAGCGCTCTCACCAAATACGTCAAAAAGGTTTACCAGGTAGCTGGTAAGTCCTGCCGATAGTGAGTTATATCTGCAGATATCCTCTGAAGCGTTCTGGGGCAGGCATTTTTTTGTGAACCTTTTCTTATGGCTTACAATTTTAGAAAGTATATTCCTGTATTGATGCTCATAGACGATCTTAAGTGTCTTTTCCAGGTCTTTAATAATAAGGAGCTTCATACTTGCCAGTTCATCCGTATTAAGCAAAGGCATAAGCCTCACCTCCATTAACTGCTGTAGCACTTGCTTTTCCAAAACATATAATTATATTATTACAATATTGGTTTTATTTATACTTTTTGAGGATATGACCCTTCCCAAGGTTCAGCCTTAAAATAAATATTAAGTAGCTTTTTATCTCTCACTAAAACAACTATTGACACATATTATGTGTAGTAGAAAAAACTGCTCGCAGTTTTTCGTGAGCGAGAGGGGTCTTATCATGTTGAAAATAACAAATAAAAAAAGGTTGAGCTTGCTCAAAAGCATTGAAAAGATGCGGAATTCCAGGATAATTTCTTATATATCCTACTCTCCAATTGATGATTATGTATTGGTACCTCTGTATAAGCAGCTTTGCAGTATCGGGAAAACAGAAAAAATAGACCTTTTTTTAAATAGTTATGGCGGTGCTGTGGATACCCCCTATAAAATAGTGAATCTGATCAGGGAGTTTTGCGATAATTTCAGTGTTATAATACCCTTTGTCGCTAAAAGTGCTGCTACAATGGTAGCTATCGGTGCAGATGAAATAGTGATGGGACCTATTTCTGAGCTGGGACCTATAGACCCACTTGTCAGACATCCGATATATACTGATCTGTGGGTCCCTGTTCAGTCGATAAGATTGTGCATTGATTTTATGGAGGAAAAGCTCGCACAGAGCAAGGATACCAAAATCACGGCTTCAGTTCTGTATCCCATTTCAAACAAGCTTGATCCGTGGATACTGGGAGACTATGAGAAATCTATAAAAGCATCCTATCAGTATGCGGAAGCTTTACTTGAGAACAATATGTTCAAGGAGAACAAGGATAGAGCAAAATCGGTAACCAAGGTAATGACCGAAAAGTATTTCTCACATGGTTATTGTATTAACAGGAAAGAAGCATTAAATGACCTGGGGCTCAATATTGTATATGCAGATGGGGATATGTGGCATCTGATCTGGGCTTTGTATCTGGCATATGATGATTACATGCAGGGTAAGAACTATTCATCCGTTATGGAGACGGTAAGCGGAGTACTTGATCTGGCAAATAACGATTAATTAATTAGGGACTGTTGCAGAGTAATAAATTTCGGATGGGTCAAGACCCATCCCTGCAGTGTGCAGGGAACGGTCTTGACCGTTCTGCATTTTGCAGCAACCCCGATCAAGAATAAACTTGACAGTAATGGTTAAAAATACATATAATCATACAGTAAAGTATTTATTAAATGAATATAGGCAGCAAGATAGGAGGAGAGGCTATGGATCCTGTAGCTTTTGAGATATACGGGATAGCAATAAGATGGTACGGGATACTGCTTTCGGCAGGAATACTGGCGGGAATACTGCTGGCATACAATGAAGCAAAGAGACTGGGGTACGACCCGGAGTACATAATCGATCTGGCATTATGGTGTGTTCCGATGGCTGTAATAGGGGCCAGACTTTATTACGTCATATTTGAGTGGGACTACTATAAAGGCGATATATTGAAAATGATAAACATAAGGGAAGGCGGCCTGGCAATCCACGGAGCTCTTATCGCAGCCGTACTTACCGGATATATATTCACAAGGGCCAGGAAGATATCCTTTTGGGAAACTGCAGATATCGTGGCTCCCAGCATAATCATCGGTCAAGCCATCGGAAGATGGGGCAATTTTATGAATGCGGAAGCCCACGGCGGGCCTACAGATCTGCCCTGGGGCATAATGGTGGATGGTGTAAAGGTGCATCCCACCTTCCTGTATGAGTCATTATGGAATTTTGGCGTTTTCATAGTGCTTATACTGTACAGGAGGAAAAAGAAGGTGGACGGAGAGGTGTTCCTGTTATATGGAATACTCTATTCAGTAGGAAGGTTCTGGATTGAAGGCCTGAGGACTGACAGCCTTATGTTCATGGGGATGCGGACGGCTCAGCTGATAAGCGTGGCAATAATAGTGGCTTTTGCTGCCTTGATGGTCTACCGTCGGAAGAACAGAAAACCGGAAATAGAAGAGCAGGCTGTTAAAGAAACAGAAGCTGTGGAAGAAGTTAAAGCAGAAGAGGAAAAAGAGTGAACTCGTTCAGCTAAAGCTGAACATCGGAGATTCAGATGGGGACTCTACCCCACCTGAATTTGGAAAGTGGAACTCCACCTTATAGAAGGTGGAGTCTTGGAATTAAGATAAAACATACTAAGAATAGGATAAATGATACAAAGGGAATAGGCCTTTTGTATCATTTTTAATTTTTTGTTTCCTTTATCAAAAAAAAGGCAGGAGTTTTAAATTTTATATAGAATATGTCATGAAGTGGATTAAAGTGGAGTAAAGTGGTATAAAGTGATAAATTAGACATAAAGGTGGTGAGTATATGTTCATAGGCGAGTACCAGCATACCCTGGACCCCAAAAACAGAGTGATCATGCCCTCGAAGTTCAGAGAAAAGCTGGGTGACAGCTTTGTAATGACCAAGGGTCTGGACAATTGCCTGTTCATATATTCATCAGAGGAATGGAGCATAGTGGAGAATAAGCTTAAGAGCCTGCCCATGACAAATAAGGATGCGAGAGCTTTTGTAAGGTTCTTTTTTGCAGGAGCCTGTGAATGTGAGCTGGATAAGCAGGGCAGGATAGTAATGCCTAACCACCTTAAGGATTATGCCAATATTGACAAGGAGCTTGTAATAATTGGTGTTTCGACGAGAATAGAAATATGGAGCAAGGAAGAATGGAATAAATTCAATAGTGATGCAAATATTAGTTATGAAGATGTGGCTGAAAAAATGTCGCAGCTTGGAATTTAACATAGTGCCTCATAACGTATATTCCTTCTAAGGCACGCGAGGCACTAAATCAATGTTGTGATTATTAACACTATGAAAAATTAGAAATCTGTTGTGTTAATAATCACTAGAAGGGTTGTAGAGTAGGTGGGAATATTGGATTTTGAACATATACCTGTGCTATTGGAAGAGACTCTGAAATACCTTGAACTTAAACCGGGAGGGGTATATATTGACGGAACTCTTGGAGGAGCCGGACATTCTTCGGAGATAGTAAAAAGGATAGTCCCGGGAGGAGTGCTTTTAGGTATTGATCAGGACAGCAATGCAATAAATGCGGCTAAGAAACGCCTGGAGGCTTATAAGGACAATATTGTTATAGTCCGTGATAATTTCAGGAATATAAAAGCAATAGCCCTGGAGCATGGATTTGAACAGGTTGACGGAATATTGCTTGACATAGGAGTTTCCTCCCATCAGCTGGATGAGGAGGAGAGAGGCTTCAGCTATATGCATGACGGTCCTCTGGACATGAGGATGGATACCGGTAATGATTATAATGCTTCGGATATTGTGAACGACAGTCCGGAGCGGGAGCTTACCCGGATATTCAGGGATTACGGAGAGGAAAAATGGGCTGCCAGGATTGCCAAATTCATTGCAGAGGAAAGAAAAAACAGCAGGATAGATACGACCTTCAAGCTTGTGGATATTATTAAGAAGGCCATTCCGGCAGCAGCACGGAGAGAGGGCGGTCATCCCGCCAAAAGGACCTTCCAGGCCCTCAGGATAGCAGTAAATGATGAGCTTGAGGTTCTGAAGCAGGCACTGGAAGATTCAGTGGATATTTTAAAACCGGGAGGAAGGCTGGTAGTGATAACCTTCCATTCCCTTGAAGACAGGATAGTGAAAACCGTTTTTAACAATATGGAAAGACCATGCACATGCCCGCCTCAGCTGCCGGTATGCGTATGTGGGAAAGAGCCTCTTCTGAGAGTGATTACAAGAAAGCCGGTGTCTGCAGGGCAGGAGGAGCTGGATAGGAATACAAGGTCAAAAAGTGCCAAGCTTAGGGCAGCTGAAAGAGTAAGTTCTAAAAGGGGTTAGGGGGGAATAAAAATGTTAAGAGCAGATAATAGAGCTTATGATTACAGCAGATATGAAGAACAGGAATTGCAGCAGATTACAGAGCAAAGTACAAAACCCCGGATAAAGGTTAAGAAAAAGGCAAAACCCAAAACTCACCTTATGAGTATTTTGTTTGTTTTTGGGCTGAGCATTTTTATAATATCCCGCTATGCATACATGGCGGAGATCAACTTTAATATAACTAACCTTGAGAAGGAATATAATAAAGTGGTCAAGGAGAACACCGACCTTAACGTACAGCTGATGAAGTCAATCAATCTGGAAGCGCTTGAGAAAGCCGCCGTTAATGATCTCGGCATGCAGTATCCGGATGTTCAGAACCAGATTGCATACGTGAATGTGGTTAAGTCGGAGCAGGCAGCTGACAGTGAAAGCAAGGACTTTTACAATATCAGGGATGTACAGGAGAATAAATATATTGCATATACAAAAGCTGTGATAAATAATATCCTCAGTGTGCTAGATTAACCAAACAAGGCTTTTTCCAAAGGTGGTGTATTAATTTGTCCAGCATTAAGGTGATTATAAAAAGAAGAGTGGTAGTTGTCTTTTTTGTTTTTTTTGTTATTTATGCAGGGCTTCTGGGAAGACTGGCTTTCATCCAGATAATCAACAGCACGGAGTATCAGCAGAAGGCAATGGAGCAGTGGACCAGGGACATTCCCATCCAATCCAAAAGAGGAGTGATATTCGACAGGAACTCAAAAAAGCTGGCAATCAGTGCAACAGCATATGAAATATATGTGAGGCCCGCCATGGTCAAGGACAAGGAAGCTGTTACAAATGCTCTCGCGGAGATCCTTGGAATGGATAAGGCTTCACTGGCTCAAAAGGTAGTTGCAAATAAGGATACTGTACTCATAAAGAAAAAAGTGGATGCAGATAAGGTTAAACAACTGAGGGAAAAGGAGCTTGAGGGAATAATATTCAATGACGACAGCAAGAGGTTTTATCCTCAGAGCAATTTTGCCTCTTATGTATTAGGTTTTACGAATACCGACAACCAGGGACAGGATGGAGTAGAGTATACCTACGAAAAGTATCTGAATGGTTTTCCCGGCAGGAATATTATGATGACAGATGCCCATGGGCAGATGCTTCCCGGGAGCGATACCAAATATTATGAGCCGCAGGACGGCTTGAACCTTGTACTGACAATAGATGAAGTCATACAGCATTTTGCGGAGAAGGCTGTAGAAAATGCAGTTATAGAGAACAAGGCAAAGCGGGTCACTGCAATAGTAATGGAGCCAAAGACAGGGGATATACTGGCAATGGCTGTAAAGCCTGATTTTGATAATAATGATCCCCGGAAAATTCCGGAGGAGTTTATAGATAAATGGGATACTATGAGCGAGAAAGAGAAGTATGATGCTCTTTTCAAGATATGGAGAAACCCTGCTGTATCCGATTCCTATGAGCCCGGTTCGACCTTTAAGGTGATAACCTCTTCTGCAGGTCTGGAAGAGAATGTTGTGAAGGTTGATGATCATTTTAACTGTGTAGGTTATATAATGGTAGCAGGTAAAAGGATAAAATGCTGGAGAAGCCATAACCCGCACGGCAGTGAGAATTTTGCAGAGGCTGTCAAGAATTCCTGCAACCCGGTGTTTGTCGAGGTAGGACAAAGACTGGGAAAAGAAAAGCTGTACAAGTACATAAGAGCTTTTGGCTTCGGCTCTCCGACAAATGTAAAGCTTCCCGGGGAAGCCAGCGGTATTGTCAGAGGATTGGGGGCGATAGGGCCGGTGGAGCTTGCAAAC
Organism: Clostridia bacterium; assembly: GCA_035627615.1. Taxonomy (GTDB): domain Bacteria; phylum Bacillota; class Clostridia; order Lutisporales; family Lutisporaceae; genus BRH-c25. The sequence continues at coordinate 17,425 of DASPLL010000045.1, read as the reverse complement.
AATGCTTTCGGGCAAGGGATATCGGTAACACCTATCCAATTGATAACTGCTTTTTCTGCAGTTGCTAACGACGGCTATCTTATGGAACCACGAATTGCAAAAAAAGTTATCGATAATGATGGTAAGACAGTCCATGAATTTCAGTCACGGACGGTAAGACAGGTGGTTTCAAAAGAGACTGCCGCTACTATGAGGCAGATTCTGGAGTTTGCAGTGGCGCCGACTGCAGCCTCCTATATACCTGGTTACAAGGTGGCAGGTAAGACCGGTACGGCCCAAAAGGCGGAAGGGGGTAAATACGTACCCGGGAAATTTGTTTCCTCCTTCTGTGGTTTTGCTCCTGCAAATGATCCCAAAATTGCAGTATTGGTTGTCATAGACGAGCCCGGAGGGGCGCAGCACTTTGGCGGTGTAATTGCAGCACCGGTTGCAAAGAGTATAATATATGATTCCTTAAGATATCTGGATGTAAAGCCTCAATATACCGAGGAAGAGCAGAAGCTTATGGAGAAGCCACTTGTAAAGGTGCCGGAAGTAAGAAACGTGTCTCTCAGGGAAGCTATAAAGGTATTGGCAAAAAGCAAGCTCAAGTACAGTGTGGACCAGGAGTTTGAGCACAACATGGAGTCAACTATACTGGATCAGACTCCGAAGCCCGGAGCCGATATACATGAAGGGTCTATCATAATTTTGAATGCTAAACCCATACAATAAATTAACACATATTGCTAAGGCAACGAAATTAAGGAAACCCTTTAATTTTGGTTGCCTTTTTGTAAAAGGTGATAGATAATAATAAGGGAATTTATAGTTGATAAGTACTTTTATTTACATAATTGCATGATTAAAAGAAAATGGCAGCAATGGTATCGGCATATAGGTACCAAAACATGTCAACAATAGCAGTATATAAAGGAGGATAAGGATGAAGCTTTCAGAATTGTTAAAAGATGTTGATGTTATGTCGTCCAAAGGGAATCTGGATGTAGAAATAAACGGTATAGTTTATGATTCGAGGAAAACAAAGAAAGGCAATCTTTTCATCTGTATCAGCGGTTATACCCAGGATGGACACAGCTATATAAAGGATGCTCTGCAAAAGGGTGCTGCAGCCTTCCTGGTAGAGAAGGATGTGGAAGTGGAAGGAGCAGCAGTGGTGAAGGTCAAAAATTCAAGATCCGCTATGCCGGTACTGGCAGCAGGCTTTTACGGCAATCCTACACAGAAGCTGCAGCTTATAGGTATTACAGGAACCAGCGGAAAGACGACTACCTCCTATCTGGTAAAGTCTATTTTTGAAGCGGCTCATAAGAAGATAGGACTGCTTGGAACCATATCGACACAAATCGGAGACAAGGTATATGTTTCAAGCAAGACCACACCGGAATCACTGGATCTTCAGAGCCTGTTCCGTGAAATGGTGGATATGGGTATGGACTATGCCGTAATGGAGGTATCCTCACACTCCCTTGAGCTGGGAAGGGTAGACGGCTGCAAATTCAGTGCAGGTGTTTTCACCAACCTGAGCCAGGATCATCTGGACTTCCACAAGACTATGGACAGCTACAGGGAAGCAAAAAAGAAGCTTTTCTTCAAAACAAGGGATGTCAATATCATTAATACAGATGACATGCATGGAAAACTGATTGCGGAAGAAATAAAAAGCCTGAAGTTGCCGCTTCTTACCTTCGGTATAGATGAAAAGGCGGATATTATGGCAAAGGATATCCGTATAGACTCTAAAGGAGTTTCCTTTATTATGACGACACCGGAATATGATGCAGAGTTAAAAATAAGAATCCCTGGAAAATTCAGCGTATATAATGCTCTGGCGGCTGCAGCAGCAGCTTATTCCGCAGGTATTGACAGCAAAACTATAAGAGATGGTTTATATAAGGTTGACTGTGTACCTGGAAGGTCGGAGATTATAGAAACAGATACCCCTTATACAGTTATTAGAGATTATGCTCATAAGCCGGATGGACTGGAAAAGATATTGACTGCGATCCGCCAGTATTCAAAGGGACGCATTATTACCATGTTCGGCTGCGGGGGTGACAGGGACAGGGATAAAAGACCGATGATGGGCAAAATTGCGGGAGAACTTTCCGATTATGTCATAATAACCTCGGATAATCCACGTTCGGAAGAGCCGATGGATATAATAAGACAGGCAGAAGCCGGAATAAAATCCACAGGCTGTGACTATATTTGTATAGAAAACAGAAGAGATGCGATAAAGTATGCACTTACAATAGCGAAGCCTGATGATATAGTCTTGCTGGCGGGAAAAGGCCACGAGACTTATCAGGTACTGAAAGACAGGACAATTCCCTTTGATGAAAGAGATATTGTAGCAGAGCTTCTAAGGGAGGAAATATAATGGAGGCATTAAGTATAGGAGAAATTGTGAGCGCTTCAAAAGGGAGACTCATGAATCCGATACAGGATCTGACAGTTACCGAAGTGAGCATTGACAGCAGGCGGATAAAGCCTGGAGATATGTTTATTGCTCTGCAGGGAGAAAGCTTTGATGGGCATGATTTCATAAGCAAGGCCGTAGAGAACGGCGCTGCTTTGGTGGTGACCCATAAGCCTTTGAATGAGTGCGGTATACCGTATATACTGGTGGAGGATACTTTAAAGGCGCTGCAGGATATTGCAAGATACTACAGAAGCAGGTTCCGCATACCTTTTGTAGCAATAACCGGAAGCTCCGGGAAAACAACCTCAAAGGATATGATAGCTTCAGTACTCTCACAACGGTACAGGGTACTGAAAACTGAAGGGAACATGAACAATGCCATAGGATTGCCCCTGACACTGCTTAAGCTTCAATACAATCATGAGATCGCCGTGCTTGAGATGGGTATGAACAGCCCAGGGGAAATAGAACTGCTTTCTGATATCGTAAGGCAGGATATCAGTGTAATATCCAATGTCGGCACCGCCCATATAGAGAAGCTTGGATCAAGGAAAAACATACTGAAGGCAAAGCTGGAGATATTGGCATACTTCAACAGCGACAGTACTGCGGTTATAAATGGTGATAACGACATGCTGGCTTCACTTCATTCAGAGGATTATTTGATTGTGCGGTATGGCCTGGAGGATGGCAATGATATACGTGCATATGAAATAGAGGAAAAAGGGGAAGAAGGAATATTCTTTAAAGTTGATCTGGATGGAAAGCAAGAAAGCTTCAAGGTATTGCTTCCGGGAATACATAATGTATATAATGCCCTGTCCGCCATTGCTATTGCAAGGCTTTTCAGCGTGGAAGCGGAGGATATACGGAAAGGGCTTCAAAGCTTCAAGCCTTCAAAAATGAGGATGGATATAATCAATACAGGAAACGGTATTAAAATCATAAATGATGCATACAATGCAAATCCCGAATCGATGAGGGCAGCCATGAATGTCCTTCAGAGTCTGAGCTCCGGGAGCAGGAGTGTATGCATATTTGCTGATATGCTGGAGCTTGGAGATACCTCCGAGAAGGAGCATTATGGAATCGGCGAATATGCTGCTGCATCGGGAGTTGATGTCATAGTTGCGTCAGGAAATTTTTCCGGTGCTGTGATAAGAGGGGCAGAGGCATCCGGAATGGATAGCAAAAACGTATATGCTTTTCCGACAAAGGAAGAAGCAGCTTTTCAGCTTGAAAAAATCCTGAAACCTGGAGATATTGTTCTTGTAAAGGGTTCACGGAGTATGAAAATGGAATACATTGTCGATTTTTTACGTGAGAGGGGATAATCTTTAATGTACAGCTTGATGTCCAGTGAATACAATATCTATATTATATGCATTTTGTCCGCATTTGTACTGGCTTTGGTAGCCGGACCTATTTTTATACCGGTGCTGACAAGGTTGAAATTTGGTCAGATGGTAAGGGATGACGGACCCCAGAGCCATCTGAAAAAAGTAGGAACACCGACCATGGGAGGTATAATAATAGTCGTCCCGGCTGCTGTTGTAGCATTGGCCTTCTCAAAAGACAAGGATATGCTTCTGGTGCTTATTACCACGGTTTTATTCGGACTTATAGGTTTTATTGATGATTTTTTAAAGATTAAAAATAAGCGTTCTCTGGGTCTGAGAGCCTGGCAGAAAATGGCGGGTCAGCTGCTTGTGTCGGTTTTCATGGCTTTTGTAGCTTCGGGCATATCCCAGGTAGGTACAGAGATACTGGTTCCTTTCACAGGAAAGTTCATTGACCTGGGCGCCATGTACATACCTTTTGTAGTTCTGGTATTTGTTGCTACTGTGAACAGTGTCAATTTCACAGACGGCCTTGACGGTCTGGCAGGAGGAGTTACTGTTGTTGTTCTCGGATTCTTCTCTGTAATAGCGCTCGCGGCAAGCCATGTAGGGCTGCTGGTGTTTTCAGGCGCTTTGATAGGCGCACTGCTGGGATTCTTAAGATTCAATTCACATCCTGCACAGGTCTTTATGGGAGATACGGGCGCGCTTGCCCTGGGAGGAGCCGTAGCGGCTGTGGCTGTTATAACCAGGCTTCCCCTTTTCATTCTTATTATCGGAGCGGTGTATGTTGCAGAAACCCTGTCGATAATAATACAGGTTGCCTACTTCAAGCTGACAAAAGGAAAAAGGTTCTTTAAAATGTCGCCGCTGCACCATCATTTTGAGCTCAGCGGTTGGGCTGAATCAAAGGTCGTATCGGTATTCATCATTGCTTCTATAATATTATGCCTGGTAGGAGTATTGGGATTATCGTAATTGGGCTGCGAGGATACGGGGTAAAGGGGCGATTCATGAATCGCCCGTGCGATGTAGGTGCGCCCATTGGGCGACCGGATATAACGGAGGATGGATTTATGCAGATTAAGGGTAAAAAGGTGCTGATAATTGGGGCAGCAGTGACGGGAGTTCCTGTAGTGAAGGAAATGGCTAGTATGGGTGCAGATGTAGTATTGAATGATTTTAAGAAGGTTGATGAGCTTAAGGAAGTGGTTGCAGAAATAGAAGAGCTTCCTATAAGGCTGGTCGCAGGAGGTCATCCTCCGGAACTGGCTGAGAATTGTGATTTTGTAGTTATAAGCCCGGGAGTACCTCTGGATATACCGCTGGTGCAGCGGGCAAAAGCTTTGGGCAAGGAAGTAATAAGCGAGATCGAGCTGGCTTTTCGGCTTACGGAAGCACCTATTGCAGCGATAACCGGAACAAATGGGAAAACCACTACCACGGCACTTCTGGGTGAAATAATGAAGACCGGCAGGAGAAAGGCCTTTGTTACCGGTAATATAGGCCATGCGATGATACTTGAAGTAAAGAATGCAAGGCCTGAGGATGTTTTTGTCCTTGAGGTCAGCAGCTTCCAGCTGGAATCGACAATAAGCTTCAAGCCAAGGGTGTCGGCAATACTGAATATCACTCCGGACCATTTGAACAGGCATAAGACTATGGAGAATTATATCGATGCCAAGTGCAAGGTTTTTATCAACCAGGATGAAAAGGATTTTACAATATTGAACGGGGATGACCCTGAGACCTCCAGGGTTGCGGACAGACCAAAAAGTAAGGTGCTTCTGTTCAGCAGAAAAAAAGAGGTAGCACAGGGAGCTTACCTGGAAAATGGTCAAATAGTAATCAGAATCGATAATAAAAAGGAAAACATAATACATAAAGATAAAATATACATTCCGGGCAATCACAATCTTGAAAATGCCCTGGCAGCTTCGTTGATGGCATATTGCCTTGGGGTGAGGCCTTCGGATATAGCAGCCGCCCTGGAAAGCTTCAAGGGTGTGGAACACAGGATCGAATATGTTGAAGAGCTTGAGGGAGTTATCTATTATAACGATTCAAAGGGTACGAATTCGGATGCCTCAATAAAGGCTATAGAAGCAATGAAGAGGCCTACTGTGATTATAGCCGGAGGTTATGAAAAGGGCAGCGAGTATGATGACTTCATAGGGGCTTTCGGAGATGTTGTAAAGCATATGGTGCTGATAGGTAAAACAGCTGATAAACTGGAAAGAACAGCCCATGATCACGGGTTTATGAATACACACAGAGCAAGGGACCTGAAGGAAGCTGTGCAGAAATGTCATGAGCTTGCCAGGCCTGGAGATTGCGTACTACTATCCCCTGCCTGCGCCAGCTGGGATATGTTCAGGAATTACGAGGAAAGAGGCAGGCTTTTTAAGGAATACGTACGCGGAATTAAGACGCTAGTCGCTAGACACTAGATTAAAGTATGCCGCTGGAGTACAAGAGACAAATATATGATGCTTTAGATGTGCTGGGAATTAATACTTCGAAGAATTGACTCAACACTAGCGACTAGTGACTAAAAGCTAGTGACTGAATATAAGGGGGCTTTTCGATGCCTGTAAAGAATAAGAACAACATCGATTTTACATTGCTGATAACGATACTGATTCTACTTGCGATTGGTGTGGCAATGGTGTTTTCCGCCAGCTCCATATCCTCCTTTATGAAATATAATGACAGGTTCCATTACCTGAAATCACAAGGCATTTATGCCATTATCGGAATTGCTGCCATGATGTTCCTGAGCAGATTTGACTACAGGGTACTTGGCAAATTTGCAGGGCCATTGGTGCTGTTCAGCTTTCTGCTGCTGATTGCTGTATTTATACCAGGTCTTGGACATGGGGCCAAGGGCGCGATCCGGTGGATAAAGATCGGACCCTGGACAATGCAGCCTTCAGAATTTGCTAAATTTGCGCTTATCATATTCATGGCACAGAGCATAAGCAACAAGAAAGAGAAAATAAGGAGCTTCAAGCAAGGAGTCCTTCCGTATATAATTTTAATGGTCATATATTTCGTGCTTATCATACTTGAGCCAAACCTTAGCATGGCGGGAAGTATAGTAATGATAACCTTCGCAATGCTGTTTGCGGCAGGCACTAAGATAATCTACCTTGTAGGCTGGATTATACCGATATTGCCTGCTGTAGGGTATATAATAATGAAAAAGGCCTATATGCTTGAGAGGGTGACTTCCTATCTGGATCCCTGGGCTGATCCGCTGAATACAGGCTATCAGGCAATACAATCCTTGTATGCTCTTGGTTCTGGCGGTATTTTCGGACTGGGACTCGGAAACAGCCGACAGAAATTCTTTTACATACCGGAGCCCCAGAATGACTTCATCTTCTCCATTATCGGCGAAGAACTGGGTTTTATAGGGACTTCAACCATTGTCATACTATTCCTGCTCCTGATATGGAGAGGGTTGAGAATAGCCCTGTTCTGTCCCGATACCTTCGGATGCCTGCTCGCAACAGGTATTACCTGTATGATTGCAATACAGGCAACTCTTAATATAGCAGTTGCGACCGTATCCATACCGACAACAGGGATATCGCTTCCTTTTATCAGTTCGGGGGGATCATCGCTGTTATTCGTAATGGTAAATATGGGAATTTTATTGAATATATCCAAGAGTGTTAAGACAGGCGGGAGTTGATGGTTATGAGGGTCATACTTTCCGGAGGGGGTACAGGAGGACATATATATCCTGCAGTGTCCGTTGCGAAGGAAATAAAGAAGCATTATAAGAATGCAGAAATATTATTCATAGGTACCGAAAAGGGATTGGAAAGCAGTATTGTACCAAAGGAAGGCTTCAAGCTTTTAAAGATAAAGGTGAGAGGTTTCGAACGCAAGCTGAGCTTTGGAAATGTTACGGCGGTGAAGGAATCCTTCGTCGGCCTTTTTGTGGTATCAAAGATAATAAAGGATTTTAAGCCGGATATAGTAATAGGCACCGGGGGTTATGTATGCGGTTCTGTACTTCTTACTGCCGCATTAATGAATATTCCGACCCTAATACATGAGCAGAATGCCTTCCCGGGAGTCACCAACAAGATACTGGCAAGGCTTGTTAATATTATAGCAGTGAATTTTTCTGAGGCAAAAAGCTACTTTCCCGGTAGTAAAAAAGTAATTGTCACTGGAAACCCGATACGGGGTGATATTTTGAATATCAGCAGAGAGGAAGGACTTTCGGAATTCGGATTTTCGAAGGAGCTTCCTGTAGTGTTTGTTGTGGGAGGAAGCAGAGGCGCTAAAAAGCTGAATGAAAGCGTGCTTCAGCTTGCAAAGCAATGTGTGGATACAAAGCGCTTCCAGATGCTGCATATGACGGGCGAGACTCAGTATAACGACATAGTAAAGCGGTATAAAGATGAAGGTATAATGCTTGATGCGGGATGCCTCAAGGTAATGCCCTATCTTCACAATATGCCCCACGCTTTGGCTGCAAGCGATATAATAATCAGCAGGTGCGGAGCCAGCACCCTGTCGGAAATAACAGCACTGGGCAAGCCTTCCATATTGGTTCCATATCCCTATGCTACAGGAAACCATCAGGAATATAATGCACGGGCACTAGAAAAAAATGGTGCTGCAGTAGTAATTCTGGAAAGAAATCTGAATGCCGACATATTATCTGGAGAGGCTTTGGATATTTTGAATAAACCTGAAAAAGCAAAAAAGATGGGAGTAAGAAGTAAGGAACTGGGCAGAATTGATGCAGCTTATGAGATAGTCAAGGCTGCCGGAGAACTTGTTCATAGTAAGGAAGCCTAGTATTTGCAGTGCTTGGTGCTGCATGACCGATACGAAACCTGTAACACCTTGGGAAGTGATGCATAGTATATTAATATGATTGAATAATAATGGCTTCCTGGGGGTGTAAATCTTTGATGGATAGGTACGTGATAAACGGCGGGCACAGATTGGAGGGTAACGTAAGGATTGATGGATCGAAGAATTCTGTTTTGCCCGTACTTGCCGCTACCATAATAAGTGGAAAAGAATCAGTTATCCATAATGTTCCTGAGCTTAAGGATGTAGATTTGCTCATAGGGCTTCTTCGAACCATAGGCTGCAAGTGTTTTTTTGAAAACAATACGTTAATTGTGAAATCGAACAATCTGTTACAGACTTCTATACCTGAAAAACCCGTAAGAGAAATGAGATCCTCTATTATTTTAATGGGAGCAATGCTTGCTAGGCATGGTCAAGTGAAAATAAGCTATCCTGGCGGATGTGAAATTGGACCCAGGCCTATTGATATTCATTTGTCAGGGTTAAAAAGGATGGGAGCTAAGATAACCGAGGCTCATGGGTATATAAACTGTGAGTGTGATAAGCTAAAGGGTGTAGAAATAAACCTGGATTATCCCAGTGTAGGCGCTACTGAGAACATTATGCTTGCAGCTACTTCGGCTGAAGGGGTAACTATAGTACAGAATGCGGCGAAGGAGCCGGAAATTATTGATCTTCAAAATTTTTTAAACGGAATGGGGTGTAGGATATCCGGAGCAGGGACCAGTACTGTAAGGATTGAAGGGGTAAAGGAATTCCATGATGTTGAGCATACTGTGATTCCAGACAGGATCGTAGCAGGGACCTTGATGGCTGCCGCCGCTATTACCGGTGGAAATATAATACTGGAAAACGTAATAATAGAGCATTTGAAAGCAATTTCATCAAAGCTTTCAGAAAGCGGATGCATCATTACCGAATATCAGAGCAGCCTTCAGATAGCATGTAATAAGAAGTTTAAGGCAGTGGAGGTAATAAAGACCCTTCCATATCCCGGATTTGCAACGGATATGCAGGCGCAGATGATGGCGGTGATGACAGTTGCCAAAGGAACCAGCATATTTATAGAGACAGTATTTGAAAGCAGATACAAGCATGTGGAAGAGCTTATGAAAATGGGTGCCAGTATAAAGGTGGACGGAAGGACTGCTGTAGTAAGGGGTGTAAAAAGGCTTACCGGTGCAGAGGTCAAAGCAGGAGATCTGAGAGGTGGAGCTGCGCTGGTACTTGCAGGACTTGCGGCAGAGGGGACTACCGTGGTCGACAACGTGAAATTGCATATAGACAGAGGATATGATAAACTAGAGAATAAGCTATTGAAGCTGGGTGCTGACATACACAGAGTTTAAATCTGATTATGATTTTTGATTATAATTAACCTGCATAGTAACGGCCTGAATATTCTGGAGAATCAGCCGGAATGCATGCAGTGTTAATTTTTGATGAAAATAAGGACAAGCACATATCTGTCACAGTGAGTAATCTTGTGATATATTTTAGGAGTGAAAACATGAGGGGAAGATTCAAATATGTAGTTTTCTTATTTATAATCTGCATATTTACGGCGTTTTTTCTGTCTTCCAGCTTTTTTCAGATAAAGTATATGGTTGTGAACGGAAATAAGAATGTTACACGTGAAGAGATCATTAAACTATCATCAATATACTACGGGGAGAATATATTCAGGATAAATAAGAGAAACTCAATGAAGAGTATTTTCCAGAATCCCTACGTAAAAATGATCAAAATCAAAAGGGCTATACCCAGCAGGGTTATAATTGACATAATAGAGAGGGAGATAATGGCCTATGTACCTTATGTAGGTTCCTATCTCAACATTGACGGGGAAGGTATGATACTGGAAATTGATCCTGCTATAAAGCGCCCGGACCTACCGGTGGTAAAAGGCCTTAAGTTTGAAACCTTTAAAGTCGGGGAATATCTGGATATAGAGAATAAAGAGCAGTTTTCAACCACTACACTGCTGATAAAAGAGATAAAGAATGCAGATATGCTTAATATGGTTTCGGAGATCGATGTTACTGATCTGTCGGATATCAAACTGAAGATCAAGGAAGACATAAAAGCGAACCTGGGCGATGCCGATAATCTGAACTATAAAATTAGTTTTGCAAAGTCAATAATTGAGGATATAAAGAAGCAAAATACTAAGGGCACTATAGAGATGGGTCATAATGGGAATCCGGTTTTCAAACCGGAGTGAACAAATAGCGGAGATGTATGGAGGACTGGAGAATGAAAAATATAAAGATTCAATTTGCAATTGCATTAGTATGTATAGTGCTGGGGCTTATGGTTTCGATTCAGTTCAGAACTGTAAAGCAGGGTGTGGGTCCTGTATCTGAATACAGAGCGAGGGAACTTGCTGCGCAGCTTAAGAATAGTAGAGAAGAAAACGCCAAGCTGCAGAATGTAAAGAAAGAGTATGAATCAAAGATCAAGGAATTTGAGGACGCTGCATCACAGGGCAGTGTATCTGCAAAGATATTAAAGCAGGAGCTTGATCAGGCAAGGATACTTGCAGGTATTGAAGACGTTGAAGGTCCGGGGATCACAGTTCTTGTTGACGACCTGAAATTCAGTGAGAAAGTCAACTATCCGCTGATCTCATACTCAATGCTGCTGGAGCTTCTGAACGAGCTGAATGCTGCCGGTGCTGAGGCAGTATCCATAAATGAACAGAGGATTATATCCACATCTGAAATAAGACAGGTTGGTGGTATACATATCAATATTAACACTGTTTCTTATGCCCCGCCCTTTGTGTTCAAGGCCATAGGCGATCCAAAAACTCTGGAAGCAGCATTAAGGCTGAGAGAGGGAATAGTTGAGAGATTTGAAAGCACTGGAATTGCTGTGACGATAACGCAGGAGCAGCTGGTTAAAATACCAAAATACAATGGCGTTATAGAAAGAAAGTATGCAAAAACCATTAAAGAGGGAGAAACCCACTAATATGAATAGGAAGGTGTATTTATATTACTTGTTTATATTAGCTGCCCTAATAGGCTTTGTTTCCACTGTACAGTTCAAATCAAACATAAGCTATCAGGGTATAGTTACGATACCGAAGCTTTTGGACCTTCAGAATGAGATCAGGAATGTGGAAGCGGAGAACAAGCAGCTGAATGATTCCATAAGTGAACAGGCACTCAAGCTTGCATTGTATAAGGCAGGTGTGGAAAGTACGGGAAGTGCCTTCGGCATTATGAAGAATGAGCTGGAAAAGGTGATGAATTATTCAAATTACAATAGAGTGCAAGGCCCTGGTGTCATAATAACCTTGAACGACAGTCAGCAGGAGGTTGCTGAAGGTGAAGATGTTGCGTGGTACCTTATACATGATATAGACGTTCTGGAAATTGTCAACGAACTCAGAATGGCAGGAGCAGAAGCGATTTCAATAAATGGTGAAAGAGTGACAGCGACTACCAGCATAAGATGCGGAGGGCCTACGATCAACATTGACGGTAAAAGACATGCAGTGCCATTTGTAATAAAGGCTATAGGGGATCCAAAATCTCTGGAAGCCTCGGCACTTGCCCCTGAAAGCTACATTGAGTTATATATGGAATACAGCGGCATACAGGTGGAAATCCAAAAAGTTGAGAAGCTCACTATAGAAGGCTACAATGGAAGAAATAAACTCAGACATCAAAGAAAATCTGAAGGTGGTGAAGCAAAATGATCATACCTATTATAGGACTTTTGTTGGGAATTATAATCGGACTATTATCTCCGATCACCATACCAATTCAATATTCAAGCTATATGTCGGTTGCAATTCTTGCAGCTTTGGATTCTGTATTCGGGGGAATAAGGTCTAGTATAGAAAAGACCTTCAATATAGAGATATTTATATCCGGATTTTTTGGCAATGCAATATTGGCGGCGATACTTACGTATATTGGAGATCAATTGGGAGTGCCGATATATTATGCAGCTATTTTCGCTTTTGGTGTAAGACTGTTCCAGAATTTTGCAATCATACGCAGGTATATGCTTATGGATTACAAAAAAAAATAAAACAAAAATTTTAAAAAAATAAAGGAAAATTGCGTCACGTGTTGAACTTATTAAGATGAATCAATATTGTATACATAAAGAAACAGTATTTGCATATTCTGAATGGACAATGCATAGGGTATTTCACCATACATTCAGTAATCAATTTTATCATATACAATAGTTGTAAAGTAGGGAGGGTAAATTGTGCTTGAATTTGATGTAGATATGAATTCTGTTGCTCAGATAAAGGTCGTTGGAGTTGGCGGTGCAGGAAATAATGCTATTAACAGAATGATCAGTGCAGGTCTAAAGGGCGTAGAGTTTTACGCCATTAATACAGATAAGCAGGCTTTATATATGTCACTGGCTCCAAATAAAATACAAATTGGCGAGAAGCTTACAAAGGGTCTGGGTGCAGGAGCAAATCCCGAGATCGGCAAAAGAGCTGCTGAAGAAAGCTATGAAGATGTTAAGAAAATGCTTGATGGGGCAGACATGGTGTTTGTCACAGCCGGTATGGGCGGTGGTACCGGAACAGGAGCAGCGCCTATAGTTGCACAGATTGCCAAGGAACTTGGAATACTGACTGTAGGCGTGGTTACCAAACCCTTCGGTTTTGAGGGCAAGGTAAGAAAGATGCAGGCAGAAAAAGGTCTTGCCGAATTGAAGGAAAAGGTTGATACCCTCGTTATAATCCCTAATGACAGACTGCTTCAGATTGTGGACAAGAAAGCATCCATAATGGAAGCCTTTAAAATAGCTGATGATGTTTTAAGACAAGGTGTACAGGGCATTTCAGACCTTATTGCCGTCCCTGGCCTTGTAAATCTGGACTTTGCGGATGTTAAGACAATTATGCTGAACAAGGGCTTTGCACATATGGGTATAGGTAAGGCCAGCGGTGAAGGCAGAAGCGCAGAGGCAGTAAAACAGGCAATACATAGTCCTTTACTTGAAACTTGCATTGAAGGGGCTAAAAGTGTACTTCTCAATATTACCGGCGGTGTGAACCTGGGAATATTTGAAGTCAATGAGGCAGCAGACCTTGTATTCCAGTCTGCTGATCCGGATGCGAATATCATCTTTGGAGCGGTCATAGATGAGAGCATGCAGGATGAAATAAGAATAACAGTTATAGCTACAGGCTTTGAGGAAAGTACCGGAGGAAGGTCCTTTGAAAGAAAGATCGAGGTTACCGGCCTTCCGGAGGAAAAAAAGAATGTACAGAAGTCATCGGGCTATGGCAATGAAGATATAGACATTCCTACTTTTTTAAGGAATAGGTTTAAGTAAGACAGATACGAGATGCGAGACTCGAGATACGAGATTTAAAAGAATCGATTAATTTCGGTTCTTTTTTGTTTGCTGCAGGAATATATATATTATTTGTAGGCAAGGGGCAATATGTGAATAGCTTGTACATACTTCGAAGAGATTCCCCAAAACCTCGCATCGCGCATCTCGTATCTCGAATCTGCCGAAGGCACTTGTCGATAAATCCCCGAATATAATTTATTTCGACTTCCAAAAATGACAGGTATTTTGAGGTGTTTTTTATATAATTATCATAAGCGGTTTATTGCGGTATTGAAGTAATTCAATTGAAAGACAAAGGGACTGAAAAGGTGGAAAATTATGTTTATGCTGATGTCATACTGCTTGAAAACTTAATAATGAATTATCTGATTCTGTGGAGCACAGCAAGGCTCACCAGATACAGCTACTCAAAGGTGAAGCTCATAATAGCCTCTCTATTGGGGGCAGTTTATGCAGTTCTTTCGTATTTCCCGGAATACAGCTACCTGTACAGCTTTTTTGTGAAAATACTTTTTTCGATACTTATAGTGATTATTGCTTATACCCCTGTTCATTTTCACTTGCTTTTAAAACTAACGGGAATCTTTTATATTGTTTCCTTTATTTTCGGGGGAGCCGCTTTTGGATTATTTTATTTCATAAACGGACTGAAGATGACAAGCAACGGTATTTCCTTTATTGGAGATTTTCCACTGAAAATACTGGTTGCTGCAGTTGTTGCGGCTTATTTTACCATCAGGTACAGCTGGGATTATGTACAGTACAGGATAAAACGCGAGAGGCTGATCCTTAAGGTGGAGATGAGCTTCGACAAAAGGCAATTGAGCCTTGACGCACTGGTGGATACGGGAAATTCTCTGAAGGACCCTATAACAAATGCACCTGTTATGATAATTGAGTATGGTATGATGAGAGATCTGCTGCCTGAAGATATACAAAAAATATTTGAGCGGTGCTCAGAAAATGATTTGAACGCCATAGCGGAAATAATGACTGTTTCGAAATGGGCTTCAAGGTTCAGGATTATCCCTTTCAAATCGCTGGGCAGGGAGAATGGTATGCTTATAGGGTTCAAACCGGATACTGTAACTATTTTCGACAGTGACAGAAGAATACAACTTAGCAATATAATAGTTGCAGTATACAGGAAGAATCTCTCCAAGGATGGGGAATACAGCGCTCTTATACACCCTGAGATGTTGAAGGAGAATTAGTGAATGTATATGTGCCATGACCTTACAGCTGGCTCAAACAAAATGGAGGTTGGGAAATGAAAAAAGTAGCTAAAAGACTGATTTTGATAAAACGCATGCTGATAATCAGAATACTGCAGTTTTTTAAGGTTTATAGAGAATCATGGATCCATTACATAGGCGGAAGTGAAGCTCTGCCCCCTCCTCTGGAAAATGATGAAGAAAACTTTTTGTTATCCCGGCTTAAGAATGATGAGGAAGTTGTCAGAGCAATACTTATTGAAAGAAATCTCAGACTTGTGGTGTATATAGCAAGAAAGTTTGAAAATACCGGAGTCGGAGTGGAGGATCTGGTGTCGATAGGTACCATAGGTCTCATAAAGGCTGTAAATACCTTTGATCCGGATAAGAAAATCAAGCTTGCCACCTATGCCTCCCGCTGTATAGAAAATGAGATTCTGATGTATTTGAGGAGAAACAACAGGACCAAAACAGAAATCTCCTTTGATGAGCCGCTGAATATAGACTGGGATGGAAATGAGCTGCTGCTTTCTGATATACTGGGTACCGACAATGATATAATATACAGATACCTCGAAGATGAGATAGATAAGCAGCTGCTGGAAATTGCACTGAGAAAGCTGTCGGAGAGGGAAAAGAGGATAATGGAGCTGCGCTTCGGGCTTAATGACGGAGTAGAAAAGACTCAGAAGGAAGTCGCAGATATGCTGGGGATATCGCAGTCTTACATATCGAGGCTTGAAAAGAGGATAATAAAACGGCTGAAAAAGGAAATAAACCGCATGGTGTAAAAATGTGACACAGTCACATTTTTCAGTCACTAATCGCTATGGGTATAAGCTTAGTCCAGCCTTCGATGCTCTGCCCTAACCTAGTGACTAGAGTCTAGCGATTAGTGACTGAAGCTATGTCTTGTATAAGACGCATTTTTTTTGTGCAAGCACTCAAATGAATAATAAAGTTGGCGTATGGTAATAATTAATATGTCAACATTAAGAAAAGGGTGTGCTTGTGCTATGCTTAATAAAGTAGAAATCTGCGGTGTAAATACTTCAAAACTACCCGTTCTCTCTAATGATAAAATGGTTCAGCTGCTGAAGCAGATGCAGCAAGGGGATCAGACCTCAAGGGAAGAATTCATAAAAGGAAACCTAAGGCTTGTGTTAAGCGTTATTCAAAGGTTTAACAACAGAGGGGAATATGTTGATGACCTTTTCCAGGTGGGATGCATAGGGCTTATTAAAGCCATTGATAATTTTGACTTGGGTCAGAATGTCAAATTTTCAACCTATGCCGTACCCATGATTATTGGTGAAATCAGAAGATATCTGAGGGACAACAACTCTATAAGAGTCAGCAGATCCTTGAGAGATATAGCATATAAAGCCCTTCAGGTACGGGATCTGCTTATAAGCAGGAATTCAAAGGAACCGACCGTATCGGAGATTGCAAATGAGCTCAAGCTTCCGGTGGAGGATGTGGTATTTGCACTGGATGCAATTCAGGACCCGGTATCGCTGTTTGAGCCAATCTATCATGACAGCGGCGATGCAATTTATGTGATGGATCAGGTATCTGACGATAAAAACATAGATGACAATTGGCTGGAGAGCATTGCATTAAAAGAGGCTATGAAAAAGCTCAACGACAGGGAAAAGCTGATTCTGAACCTGCGGTTTTTTGAAGGAAGGACACAGATGGAAGTGGCAGAAGAAATAGGGATTTCACAAGCCCAGGTTTCACGTCTGGAAAAGACAGCCCTTGGGCATATGAGAAAATACATATGATGATCAATTATTATAACGAAATGATTCTCCATAACCATATTGGAGAATTTTTTTATGTATTGTTTTATCAGTAACTCCATAGTGAGTGGAAAATGATTGAATATAGGTATAATCAAGGAAATTATACCAAATTGTCGAAAAAAGAAGATAATACTATTGAAAAATAATTAACATTGTATTAATATAAGATTTATGCTAAGTATAAGATCTGGGTTATTTTGGGGGTAAATGGGTTGAACTGTATTGAAAAACTGGGGAGTAATGAAGTAAAAGCGATTGAAACAAAGGCATATATTTCAAATAGAAATCTATATAGCACATCTAATGCATTTCTTTATACAAAGCTTTTAATACCAAGGCTTCCGGTAAACTGTATAAGCAGAGAACATCTTCTTGCAAGGCTTGATGAAATCACCAGGAAAAAACTCACCCTGGTAACAGCACCGGCAGGATACGGGAAAACAATGC
>DASPLL010000044.1:0-4717 GCA_035627615.1 Clostridia bacterium | reverse complement strand
GATAAGATTTCCCACAGAGTAATCTGGTAAGACCCCATGTAGACTACATGGTTGATAGGTCGGAGGTGTAAGCACAGCAATGTGTTCAGCTGACCGATACTAATAGGTCGAGGGCTTGATCTAAACAAACTTTACGATGATTATGTAGTTTTGAAGGTACAACCTTCAAAGATCTGGTGGCAATGACGGAGAGGTCACACCTGTTCCCATCCCGAACACAGAAGTTAAGCTCTCCAGTGTCGATGGTACTTGGACCGCAGGGTCCTGGGAGAGTAGATCGCCGCCGGGTAAATACCCGTTAGCGACAAGCTTACGCTTGTCGATTGCGATAGATCAAGGTATGCTTTTTACGTAGCAGTGCTTATAGGCCGCTCAAGTAAAAAGCTTGATCGCCGCCGGGTTTAACCGCTCCTCAATAGCTCAGTCGGTAGAGCATGCGGCTGTTAACCGCAGGGTCGTTGGTTCAAGTCCAACTTGGGGAGCCATTTTTATTTTATTTCAAAAAGATATGATGAATTGCTATTGATTTCAATAATAATTCATCATATCTTTTTTATATTGAAGTCCTTTTATTTCGAGAATCCCAAATCAGTAATACCCCGTTTAATATGATAATACATAGCAAGAGCCGCACCATCTGCATCCCGCTGTTCTATAAAGTGTGCAATATTGCGGTGATTGGTCAGAGCGTTTTCAATGGAGCGTTCATGAGTTCCGACATATACAGCTGTATTGATGGCGTCACTGATGGAAGCTTCAATAGCAGGCAGCATCAGCTCAATTACACTGTTGTGTGTTGCCTTTGCAATGGCCGCATGGAACTGCTGATCAGCTACTGCATAGGATTTGCCCGATAGTATAAGTTCAGCAGCTTTCCTCTCACATTCAAGGATTTCCTGGATCTCCTCATCACTTGCACGTTCCA
Organism: Clostridia bacterium; assembly: GCA_035627615.1. Classification (GTDB taxonomy): domain Bacteria; phylum Bacillota; class Clostridia; order Lutisporales; family Lutisporaceae; genus BRH-c25. The sequence goes on along the minus strand of DASPLL010000044.1, from coordinate 3,792 downwards.
CTACCATACGCATATTAGACGGCTCAAGTATCAGCCGCATCTCAAACCAGTTATGCACCAGCTTCTTTTTATCTTCTATATAAGAAATACCGAAGGGATCGTTTTGTGCACCAGGCTGCGCAGTGACAAAAGTTCCCCGTCCACGGTCTATTGTCAGCACACCGTTTGCTACAAGTGTCTTCACAGCCTCACGTATCGTTGTACGACTGACACCCAGTTCTTCGGCCAGTTTATGTTCGTTCGGCAGCTTATCATTAGGTTGATATTTTTTTTGTAGAAAAATCATATCGCTGATTTGATTAGCAATGTTTTGCGAAATGGGAATAAAACTGTTGGCCATTTTATTTCTCCTTTTCTCCAATACAATTATACAGACATTATACCACATACATCAATAAAATCCAGCATCTAGTTTTCTGATTGATTAGGTTGTAGTATCTCTACGCCAAATATCCCATAAAAACATTGACAGTTTGCTAAAAAGCGACTAAAATTTTATTATGACATCATACAACGTTTGCGAATGATTCTTATAAAAACCAATTTTGTATAAAATAAATCGGTAAGACATCATACAACGTTTGACTTTCTGTTAAAGATTGAAGTTAGAAAAATATATTCTTGAAATGGAGGGAAAAGAAAATGAGAAGTGGTCAAATGAAGGATGGCATAACAAGGATTCCACACAGATCGCTGTTCAAGGCTCTGGGACTGACAGATGAAGAGATTCGACGGCCTATGATCGGTATAGTCAATGCACAGAATGATATAATTCCTGGTCATCTGCACCTTAATGACGTTGTGGAAGCGGTTATGGCAGGAGTTAGAATGGCCGGAGGGACACCATTCCAATTTCCGGCAATAGGTGTCTGTGACGGCATTGCGATGGGACATGAAGGCATGAAGTATTCTCTTATCAGCAGGGAGCATATTGCTGATTCGGTTGAAATCATGGCAATGGCCCATCCTTTTGATGCATTGGTATTTGTACCAAATTGTGACAAAATTGTACCAGGCATGTTGATGGCTGCCTTGAGACTGAATATTCCCAGTATATTTGTAAGCGGAGGTCCAATGATGCCGGGTTATTTTGCCGGCAAAAAAATGACAGTTTCCAATGCATTTGAAGCAGTAGGAGCAGCAGGTGTAAACAAAATATCAAAGCAGGATATTACAGATATAGAGAATTACTCCTGCCCGGGCTGCGGCTCTTGTGCAGGTATGTTTACAGCCAACTCCATGAACTGCATGACTGAGATAATTGGTCTGGGTTTGCCCGGCAACGGTACAATACCTGCTGTCAATGCGGCTCGTATCAGACTTGCCAAAGAAGCAGGCATGAAGATAATGGAGCTTCTGGAGAAGAATATCTGTCCTAGGGATATAGTAACGCCGGATTCAATACATAATGCGCTGACTGCAGATATGGCGTTGGGCTGCTCTACAAACACAGTACTGCATTTGCCTGCAATAGCACATTCTGCAGGGATCAAAATAAATTTGGAAAATATTAACGAGATCAGTAAGGCAACTCCTCATCTGGTGAAATTAAGTCCAGCCGGTTCTGATACTCTGTTCGATCTCTGGCAGGCGGGCGGTCTTCCTGCTCTTATGAAAGAATTGGATGAATACGGTCTGCTCCGCACAAAATGTATTACAGTGACAGGCAAGACAGTTGCTGAGAATATAAAGGATTCTTGTGTGAAGGATACTGAAGTCATTAGAACCCGTGAAAATGCATACTCACCTGACGGAGGGCTCGCAATACTCTGGGGCAATCTGGCAACCGACGGTGCAGTAGTCAAAAAGGGCGCAGTACTGCCGGAAATGATGGTGCACAGCGGACCTGCCAGAGTATACAATAGTGAGGAAGAATGCATGGAAGCTATTATGTCAGGCAAGATAGCAGCCGGAGATGTAATAGTAGTACGCTACGAAGGTCCGAAGGGTGGTCCGGGAATGCGTGAAATGCTTACACCTACGTCGGCAATTGCAGGAATGGGTCTGGACAGCAGTGTTGCATTAATAACAGACGGCAGGTTTTCCGGAGCATCCAGAGGCGCCTCTATAGGTCATATATCTCCGGAGGCTGCTGCAGGAGGACTGATTGGAATTATTGAGGAAGGCGATATTATAAGCATAGACATTCCAAAGAACAAACTGGAGCTCCTGGTGGATGAGAAGACTATTGCAGAACGAAAGGCAAAGTTTGTACCTGTTGAAAAGCCTGTACCCGACGGATATCTCAAACGATACCGCAAAATGGTGACATCAGCAAATACAGGGGCAATATTCGGAGATTAGCACCCTGTTCAATACGATGCATGGAAAATATATTTATAATTGAGGAGGAAGTAATATGAAGAAATTAAATCGTCTTATGTTAATAGCAATGACACTCGTTATGATATTCAGTCTGGCTGCCTGTGGGGAAAAGGCAGCACCCGCTGCCGAGGCGCCTGCTGCTCCCGCTCCGGCTGCCGGAGCACCTGCTGAAGCAGTTGTGATCAAACTGGGCACAACTGTAAATGAACAGGACAGCTTCCAGATTGCAGCTGAGAAGTTTGCTGAACTGGTGGCAGAACGTACTAACAACGCTTACAAAATAGAGATATATCCTAATGGTGCTTTGGGCGATGAGCGCACAATGCTCGAGAGCATGCAGATGGGTACCCTTGATATGGGGATCATCACAAGCGGACCTTTTGTTAACTTTGCACCTGAGATGGGTGTTTTGGACATGCCTTTCCTGTTCAGCAGCAACGAAGATGTATATAAGGTACTCGACGGTGAAATAGGCAAAGAACTGCTTACAAAGCTGGAATCCGCACAGCTCAAAGGCCTTGCTTATGCAGAGAGAGGCTTCCGTAACCTGACCAACAGTGTTAAACCTGTTGAAAAAGCAGCAGATATTGCAGGACTGAAGGTTCGTGTTATGGAAAATGAAGTGTATATTTCAACCTTTGAATCCCTGGGTGTCAATACAGTGCCGATGGCATGGTCCGAGGCGTTGACCGCACTGCAGCAGGGCACAATACAAGGGCAGGAAAATCCTGTTAACGTTATACACTCCTTCAAGCTTTGGGAATCGCAGAAATATGTTACTATGACACGTCACGCCTATGCAGCCGCATTGATAACCATGAGCCTTGACAAATTCAACAGCCTGCCGGCAGATGTACAGAAGATATTCACGGATGCTGCCCAGGAAGCTGCCGAATATGAACGTGAATGGGTTGCACAGAATGAAGAGACACAGATGGCGGCTCTGGAATCAAATGGAATGCAGATAGTTAAGGAACCGGATCTTGAAAGCTTCAAAGCGGCTGTTGCAAAAGTATACGAAAAGTACCCCCAGTATAAGGAATATCTCTCAAGGATAGAGGAAACTCTTAAATAAATGACCATAAAGGAGGGATGTGTCCCATGGTAGTTGTAAAAGCGATCAATAAGGCGAGTGATCTGGTGGACAAGGTGTGTTGTGCCTTTATAGTAGCATTGCTGACAGGCATGGTATTGGTCACATCCGCACAGATCATCTGCCGGGTGTTCTTCAATGCCCTTTCCTGGAGCGAAGAGGTAGCCCGTTATCTCCTGGTATGGTCAACCTTTATAGGAGCTGGTTGTGTTTATAAAAAGGGAGGACATATTTCAGTATTAATTTTGCAGGATCTATTGCCGGCCGGGCTGAGAAAAGCTGCACAGGTTCTGGTACATGTCCTTTGCGGAGCTTTCTTTGTACTTGCTGCATATTACGGTTTCAAATACATGGGCAGGCAGGGTACCCAGCTT
>DASPLL010000043.1:0-24318 GCA_035627615.1 Clostridia bacterium | reverse complement strand
TTGGAAAAGGAAGGCTGCGTCATTACCCCTCCTACTGTACCGGCCTGATATACTAAATAATTATCTTCAACTTTTTAGAGCAGCAGTTCCTGGTGCTCCTGTTTGCTTGCAATAAATTCTTCTTTTTTCTTTCAACCTATCTCTCCTCACAAATTTTTTATTTAATTACCTTCAATTCGATCCCCGGGTACCTTTTCTTGAACAGCTTATATGTCCGGTTCCACTGCTCGCTTTCATACCCTTTGGTATCTTCCACCTCACAGATCATGCCGGGATATATAACCAGGAAGTCAGCAGAGTACGTGATGGGCTGCTGCTTTTCGCTTCCTTCTTCGAGTATGAATTTCGGCTGCAGGATAAATCCCAGGATTTCACCGGCAAGTTTCAGCAGCTTCAGCTCACCATACCTGGCAGCTTCCTTCATGCTGCGGAACATGTTCCCATCAATATACACGATCTTGTTACCGTACTTAGGTCTTTTCTTTTTTTCAGGCTTCGGAGGCTCTATGCCCCTTCGCCTCAGATAGTCCTGATATTCCTCTTCCGTCCAATTCATAGTTTCACTACCCCTTATCCGCATGAAGTAGATTGCAGAATTGAGTGTGTTCAGCGATCCATCCAAGTTCAACAGTGCCTGTCTCCCCATCACGATTCTTTGCTATAATGATTTCTGCGAATCCCTTCTTTTCAGTGGTGGGATTATAGTACTCATCACGATATATGAACATTACCAGATCAGCATCCTGCTCTATATCACCGGAATCCCTGAGATCCGACAGCATAGGTCTCTTATTTGCACGCTGCTCACATGCCCTGCTCAGCTGATGGAGGAGTATAACCGGCACATCCAGATCTTTGGCCAGCTTCTTTAATGCCTTGGTGATAATACCTACTTCCTGGGTTCTGTTTATATTGTTATTCTTCTGGTTCTGGGCTTCCGGACTGATGAAACCTAAATGATCAATTATGACAAGCCCCAGGCCTTTTATTTTTCTACACTTGGAGCGGATCTCCGATACTTTCATTGGAGTAGTATCGTCAATATACAGATCTGCAGCTTTAAGACAACCAAGCGATTGCATTATACCCTTCCAATCATTGTCCTCTATTTCGCCTTTCCTTGCCTTGGTGTGGTTTATGAGTCCAAGCGAACAAACCATTCTTTCAAGGACCTTCTCCTCAGGCATCTCCAGGCTGAATATTGCTGTTGTAATCTTCTGGCCAATAGAGGCATATTGTGCTATGTTGAAGGCGAATGCCGATTTTCCCATTGAAGGCCTTGCTGCTATGAAAATGAGGTCCTTTTTCTGCAGTCCTATCAGCTTTTTGTCAAGGTCCGTGAATCCGGTCTCGATACCCAGTATCTTCCCTTTGTTCTCTGCATAATAAACAAATTTGTCATGCACCTTATCAATCAGATCGCTTGCCTTGTGCAGCTGATGCCTGTCACCTGCAGCCATAATTACGTCTATTGTGCTTTCCGTTTCTGTTATGATTTCAGAGACTCCCTTGCCCTCATAAGCGCCATTGGTGATTGCATTCGCTTGGACAATTAACTTCCTGAGCCGGCTTTTGTCCCGGATTATCTCTGCATAATTTGTTACATTGTGCAGCGTAGGCACCACACCCATCAGGTCCGTAAGGTATGTAACGCCTCCGACAGACTCCAGAGTATTGCGCTCTTTCAGCTGATTTGTAATTGTAATGAGATCTATCGGCTGATCATTGGCATACAGAAAAGTGATTGCCTCATATATTTCCTTGTGCGCCTCCCTGTAGAAGTCCTGGGGGCTTATCAAATCACTTATATCATTGATGAGCTCCGGATTCATAAGGACTGCGCCTATGATAGATTGTTCAGCTTCCTGATGGTAAGGCGGTACGCGCTGCATAATCCTTCCCTTCCTCCAATTTCATTGTGCCATTGCCTGCTGCAACCAATATTTCAATTGCATCTATCTTCAGCCGCTCGTATGCCTTATTGAATTGGTTCATCAATATAGTTTCATCTTTAGCCATGCATATCTCTCCCCAGCCTCCGATTTGCTTAACTGCTTCCCTGGTCAGTTTACTCATGCTGTTCATGGCCGCTTCCGCCTGATAGAACCCGTAACTCGATATGGCTCTCTTGACTTCACTCCATGCAACAGCTGCCCCTGGATACGGATTGATCAGCTTCAAAGCTATCTCACGGATCTCTGCAATTGTGGGAGGGAATTGACCGGTGGCAATATACTTGTCCACTGCTTTTTCAATTACTTTATAGTCAAAGGTTTTAAAGTGCCTGTACCACAATCTATTTGCCTCTTCCAGTCTCTTCTGGTCCCGGAAGTCATCGAAGCGGGGATATGCGGTCTTTACTATAGCCAAAATCTTAAGCATTTCTGATTCCTTCACTGTTCCTCAGCCTCCTTTCGCATAAGCTCTTCATACAGTTGTTTGAAATTATCAAGCTCCTCCGGAGATGTATACTTCGGCCGGAAATTTTTTGACTTCAGATAGAGCTGATCAAACTTCTCCCGGAGTTTCTTTGTGCTTAAGATGTTGCACTTCCAGAAATCATCTGCCTGTGTAAAGTAAATAACCTTCCGGATATCTTCCTCAGGCCGCTCATCGATGCGCAGCATCTTGTCAATTTCCAATGCCCATTTATTCAGGTCCTCTGGTATCTTTACCTTTGGATTGTTCCTCCTCATGAGGAATACCAGCTCCAGGGTTAAGCTCATTTGAATACTTCCGACCTCAAAAGTCTTCTTATTGTTTTTACTGCCGGTACCTGATCCGGACGGCTGCTTTTCGAGCGCTTCCTGCAGCAGCCCATCAAAGTCAAATTTGAACTTCTCGCACATTTCATAGAATATATCAACAAAGGCTTCATGCTTTACATTATCCAATTCTTCCTTCATGAACTTTATAGTTGAAGGACTTGAATTCTGGTTGTATTTCATCCAGTTCAATAAAATAATCTCTTCAGTTTCTTTGCAGTAATCTATCTTCTTGGCTTCGATGAGCTTCTGCAGTAACTCATTTACTCTATCTATGTCAAAGTCTGTCTCCTGGCACATTATTTTCTTAGGGAGCTCATATATTCCGCATTGACTGGTGCTGCCGTTTGTCATTAGATACAGATAGAAATATCTGTCATCTGTTGGGCTTTTTGATACAAAGCCATCTCTCCAAAAGCTCACGTGTACTTGTCTGAATAAGGCCATATCCTCACCTGCCTTTCTATAGTGGGGAGCCCCGGAGAGCCCGGGGCTTATTAACTCTATCTTTTAACGAGATGATCTTTGTTGAAGCACTCATCGCACAGTGCTTTACTCCCAGTATCCTTTTCAACAACCTGCTTCCCCTCTTTAATCTTTGTAACTTCAACAGTGCAGGTTTTTGATCTCAGAACCTTCTGTTCTTTTCCACACACATAGCATTCTGGCATTCTATTTGCCTCCTTCCTAAAATGGTAAATTATCAATTTCAGGTTCATCTGTATCAGGCTTCACATATAATTCCCCAATGAACTTGCTTGGTAAGGTCTTCTGTGACTTATATCCCCATGGTGGAGCGATCTCTTTTGCCCGGGTAATGTGCAGCTGCTCCTTCGCCCTGGTGACTGCTACATAAAACAGCCGGCGCTCTTCCTCCATGTCAGTGGTTCTATTGCTGGGGAACACTCCGTCGTTCATGCCGATGATGAAGACATTCTTGAATTCCAGCCCCTTTGATGCATGGACCGTCATGAGCTTGACTGCATCCCGATCCTCTATGAGCTTATCCTGGATATCCTTAATGTGCAGCCATTTGAGGAAGGCCTGAATCGATTTATCTTCCCCCAGGTCCTCTTGAGTCCGCTGCCATTTTGCAATTTCTGCCCTGGCATTAATGAAATCATCCCTCTTCTCATACCGGCCTTGCTGCTCATATAATTCGTGGATTTCGAAGGTAGAGACAAAATTTGAGAATGTGCTTCCCGCATCGTCGCAGTTTTCCAAAGCGCCTCTCAGCTCATCCCGGAATGCCATCAATTCAAAGCTGTGCGGGATCTCCATAAAGTGCAGCTCTTCCTCAATAGCAAGCTTCTCCAGCCTGTCAAATTCACTTTCGCTGATCCGCTTCACCGGGAAGTTAACAACCTTCTTGAAGAGTGCATCATCCTTTGGGTTCAGCGCCAGCTCTATCATGTTCAGCAGTAGCTTCACATCCTGGACCTTGAAAGGATCCTCGTTGCCACTTATCAAGTGATAGGGGATATTATGATATTTCAGCCCCTCTGCCATGGCTGCGAGCTGCTTGTTTGTTCTGGCCAGAATGGCATAGTCCTTGTACATGTATACTTCCGGAAAGTTTGAAGTCTCCCCGGCAATATCCCGGCATACGCCGCCGATTTCACCGGCCTCAGTGGGATAGTGTTCAAAGCTTATCTTGTCACCAGGCCTGTTTGTCAGGAGGACCTTCTCAGTCTGATGTATATTGTGCTTAATCAGGGCATTCGCTGCATCTACAATAGGCCTCGTAGAGCGATAATTTTCCTCCAGTTTGATAACTTCGCATCCGGGATACTCTTTATCAAAGTTCAGGATGTAATCTATCCTGGCACCTCTCCAGCCATAGATGGCCTGAAAGTCGTCTCCAACAACAAACAGGTTCTTCGGCGCCAGAGCCTTGATTATTTCCATCTGCACATCGTTGGTGTCCTGGAATTCATCCACAAACATGTATTCATACCGGTTGTGATAATCTTCATATGTCGGCCTGTGCCCTTTAATGATGTACAGGGCTTCAGTAAGGAGCATGTCCAGGTCAATCGCATTGTTTTTCTTAAGCTGGTACCAGTACTCCTTAATGACATTATTAGCTTCCGAATACTCTTTCTGTGTCAGTGACAGCTCTCCATCAGACTCCATCAGCTTCAGCACTTTCTTGAGATTAATCTTGTACCTGAATTCCGTGATGATTGACTGCAGGATGCTGTCCCGGTCCTCCTGGTCATAGATGGTGAAATCCGGATCGTATCCCAGGTACCCGCCGTATTCCTTCAGGACCTTAACACAGAAAGCATGGAAGGTATTGCAAAAGAGCTTCTTGCCTTCATCCTCTCCGACCAGCTGAATGATCCTCTCCTTCATCTCCTTGCCGGCCGCCCTGGTGAAGGTAAGTGCAAGCATATTGTCGCAGCTGATGCGGTCCTGATTCAGGTATTCTATCCTGGTGGTCAGCGTTTTTGTCTTCCCGGTACCGGCTCCGGCCAGACAGAGGATGTATTTTGATTTAGAGGTCACTGCCTGCAGCTGGGCGTCGTTTAGTCCTTCGATTATTTTCATTCCGCATCATTACCTCCTTTGGTCTCCTTAATATCTCACCGGTGGTGGAGTTTATTAAGACTACTTCCGGCACTGTATTCTTCACATAATGCCAGTCTGGCCAGTTGTATCCATTAGCCTTAAGCCACTGCCTCATCCACAGAAAGAGCTTTCTTTCATGCTTCAAATAGTATCACCCCCACTGAGGTTCCATACCTTGAAGCCCTCCACATCAAGTTCTTTTATGGCCATAGCCAGGAGGATGTTATCCCATTTATGAGCTATCGCATTTAAGCCGGCAATGAAGTTCCTTAAGTCATCTTCGATGATGTGCTCTATGTCATCCATCATGAGGACCTTAAGCTTCGGCGCCGCATGCTCGATGATGGCCGTCAAGATTGCAACCAGGAGGAAGCTCCTATGGGCATTATTCAGGGTATCGAAATTAACCTTGTGCCCTTTCTTGTTGATCCATCCGAACTGGAAGATCTCCCTGCCGGTATCTGATTCCGTTTGGAAATAGAATTCATCATCTATGCCCATCAGCCTAAGATTCTCATGGATCTCTCCCCTTATTGGGCCCAACATTTCCTTTACGATTTCACCCTTGATGCCCTTGGTGCCCAATGCCTCTGTCAGCTGCTTGAAGCATTCTACCCTGTACGAAGCTTCCTTGCTATCTATCATGGTTGCTTTCAGGTTACTGAGGGTAGTCTTGGCTTTCTCCTGCTCTTCAATCTTGGACTTAAGGTCCTTAATATTGCTTCGCAAAGCCTCCGCCTGCTTCTCCATAATTGTGATATCACCGATTGTACCTGCATCCTCTGACTGCAGATTCAGGATCTCATCCTGCCGTTCCTTTATCTTCTGTTCCCGGAAGGATTCGAAGTTATTGATGTTATTGATGTTGTTCTGTAGAGTGTTGATATAAGCTTGGGTTGCATTGTTCTCCCTGACCTGGCGATTATGTTCATCAATCTCAGTCTGTTTTTTCTTTTCCTCTGCAGCAATTTCATCCTTGGCGGACTTAATTTCAGCATCCAGTGCTACAATCTTATCGTGAGCATCCTCCTGGATAGCTTTGTTTTCTGCAGCCTTATTTCTTGCGAATTTAAGGTACCTTGTAAAATCCTTATTGCAATCAATAAGTTTATCAATAACACACACGCCAGCATGCACTTCGATAGTGTTTATTGTTGCCTCATACGTTTCCCTGGCCGTCTTAGCAGCTATCCCCTGTTGGAAGAGTTCATCCCGCTCTTGCTGCTTAGCCTCTGCTTTTACCTTGATGTCATGAATACTTACATCATATCCCTCCAGTATCTCAGCAAGGTCTTTGAGTGTGTATAGGCTTTTCTGTGCCTCCTCCAGCTGCTTAGTCAGCTCATTGATATCTCCATCAGGCTTCATATCTTTCTGCTGCTGTATCTCATCATGGAGTACCTTAATCCTGTTTAGCCGATCATCTATTGCTTTCTTTTTGACTATATCAGCTGATATCTGCTTCTCCAGCTTAATAAGTTCCTGCTGCAGATCCTCCAGCTGCTTCTTGTGTTCACCGATGTTCCTGTCCGTGTCTGTCAGCTCGTTTTTCAGCTCGGCTATCTTCTTTGAAGCTCCTTCAGACTTATCCTTTTCAGACTTCCAATAGCTCAGCTTTTCTGTAGCCCAGTCAAGCATGCTCTGGAGCCCCTGCTGAACGTCGAATCTTTCCGGATACTGCTTTACACAGTCATTCAGGATGCCGACCATTATATTGAAATGATCCTCATTGTTTTCAGCCAGCTCCTTTGTAGCCAAGATCTTATCCAGGTGCTCAATGATCGTTGCCCTGGTCCATACCTCCGTATTACCTGACAGCTCATAGAAGAAATCGCGCCTGGCCGTATCGGTCATCTTGAGGAACTCATCGAAGTCTATCATTACCGGGAAATTGCCGACCTCCGCGATTATCCTGGCCTTCTTCTCTTCATCTTTTTTCTCTCCAAGGGAGGGGGCTACTGAAATCTTCTGGCTGATCTTTACGCCGCGGGTACCGTCCTTCTCATCCTTGTATATTCTGTTGAATGTCCTTGAAAAATAAAAATCATCAGTCTCCGCGCTTGCACTCATCTGATCATTGCTGGCCTGTTTCATTGTCTCTTCCATCTTCTTGCCCATGGTCGGTATGTATCCCAGGAGAGCTATGCAGGCAGCTTCCAGCCGGGTGGATTTACCGGCCCCATTGAGGCCGATAAATATATCCTTCCCGGTGAGCTTCTGAATTGCACTTGAGCCTTTAAGGTTTGTCCACTGAATACTCTTAAGCATCAGAATCGCTCTCCTTTTTCCTGATTGTCAGCTGCAGCATTGATAAGCTTTTTTGCCTTCTCTATGTCTTCAGCTGTAAACTGCTCGATAGGCTTTTTGAATTTTGCAACGATCTTCTTGAATGCCGCTTCTCCGATCATGTCTTTTGCCTGGACTAATTCCTCCCTCTGTCTCTGCAATTCGTCCACCGGAGGTTCTGTTTCTCCGGCAGCTTCTCCCTGGGTACCCTCCCCCTGCTGCTGTTCTTCTGTTTCAGGAGTTCTGTCCTCTTCCTCATCGACTATCCCTGCAGCTTCTTCAGGAGATATCTCACCGGAGGTATCATCATATTCAACCTTTTGGCCATTAAGCTCTGTTATTCTCTGGCCGCTCTGAGCTGCTTTGGCGATCTTTTCAATATTCTCCGGGGTAAGATCATCAACCCATCCAGTAACGGGTATTGCAGCATTGCTTCCATTTGAGTCCAGGTATGTTATGCCGGTAATTTTTTTAATGATGTTCCTCTCAATGACTGACTGAGTTTTTCTTTCCGCAAACTTCTTGTCGGATGTATAAGCGCTGACTGCATCGAAGATATCCATGCATCCTAGGTTAACCCATACGCCCATGGAACCATCAATTTTAAAGAATTCTCCTGTTCTTTTCTCTTCTTCAGTGAGAGAACGTTCCGTGCACAATCTGCCCGCATTCTTGTTTGCCTTAATCTTCTTCATGACCGTTTCAATGAAATAGATCTGAATATCGTACAGCAGGGTAATAGTGACGACCTGAATGTTGCCCAAAGCATTACGCCCGATACCGGTTTCACGGATCCATACCTTACGTATTGTTGAGGACTCAGGATCAATAATAGGATAGGGATTGACCACCACATGCCCATCCGGAAGCTCCAGCTTTTCAGGCATATAGAAATTGATGCCGGCAACCTGATTGATCCTATAATAGCCTGCAGCATTCGGGAAAGTCTTTCCCTGGACAGTTGCCAGTTCATCTTTTTTAAGTTTTACTTGCGCCTTGACTGCCGTGATAAGGCCGTTGGGTGTCATTTTTATAACCGCATCATTGCTGCCTAACATGACCATTTTTTGATTCTGCTTTACTGTTAACGATGTACTCTGCTTTTCCATTTCCCTTCCTCCTATTTATTTTGATTAGCTTGATTTTCCAAGCATTCCATCATAAATGATATTTTCTTACTTAATTCCTGAAGGCTTTCCATCTCTATTTCCCACCAGTTCCGGCTATCTCCTGTGGTATTTTTGTGTACCCAATTTTGTATCTCTTCATCTTCTATTTCAAGAATGCCATTTATTGCATTGCCGACCTTTTCATAGTCCTGTAGGATAGCCTTTTCTCTCAATGAATCAAGCTCTTTTTCCACCTCTTCAGGAACCTTTTCAATCACAGCTGCAGCTGGTATTTGTACAGGCTGTTTGACCTCTTCCTGAAGCTTTTCAACCTGGTCAAGGGCCTCTCTAAGCTGCTTTTGCAAATCTTCGACTGCAGGATCGCTTCCTGATGCCTTAGCTGCTTTCAAATCATTCCTTAATTGTGATATCTGGCGTTCTAAATAATCAACTTCACTCTTGTGGAGATCATTCTTACTCTTATGTTGATCCTGAGATTGTTTCAAAGCACGCTCTGTCGCTTCAGCTTTCTTTTCAGCGTTCCTTGCTCTTTCTAAAGCGTTATTGACATTTGACATGGCTTCATGGGCAATTTCCTTTTGAAACTTTCTGGCTTCTTTCAGCTGCTCCTCCAGCTCCTTGTATTGCTTATGGGAGGTAATGTCTCCGGAGAGGACCTTATCCTGCAACTCCTTGGGGGCGGAGGGCTTGCTGATGGCGAACAGGAGTGAGGGCTGAATATTTTCGGCAGCTTCGATGTTGTCACAATTTGTTACAACATAATCGTATGCTTTAATGTACCGGTCTGCTGTCATCCTTGAAATTCCTATACTCTCACACCACTTCCCGAAGCTCCCCTGATAATGGTTGGCCAGCTTATCATGAACCTCTTTCAGTTCTTTACCAATGGCCATGACCGACATCATCCGGATCTGGGTTATCTTTTGTTCTTTGTCCTGGAGGAATACTGCAGTATCGGTATCCACTGTGGAATAATCGAAAGCAGCAGCTGACACAGGATCCTCTGTGTACCTATCCTCAGATTTAACCATTTCTGTTACTACTTTTTCCGATTCATTCTTGGCTAGATACCTTGTATTAACTAACCTATATGCATCACAATCATGGGGACCTACTAAATTCATCAAAGAAACGAGCGTATCACTTTTTTTTATCATTAAAAGTGAGCATCCTTCATTGTGTTTGCAGTAGTACCCACAGAGCTCATCCCTTGAAGGACACCTTAATGCTTCTTCAATCCTTTTTGATACAGGAATTCGGCTGTTGTAGTCAGTACTCTTCTGCAATTTCTCAAGCACTCCAAGCAGTTCCTTATTTGTGCAATGGTATTCATCCCTGGCTTCTTCCATCTGTGGGCGGTGCGCATCATCCGTCATCGGATTGAAGCCGCATTCAGAATTCAGATCGTCGTTAAACGGGCATCTGTGTTTTGTGCATTTCACTTGGTTTACCTCCTTCTCGTCGCTGGAACCCAATACAGTCGTCACAGTTTCGCTGTCCACAGTTGAGATAGCATTCTCCGTTGTGGAACCATTCACACATAAGCCGTTGCCAGAACTCACTTGGAATTCTTCTGTCTCGCATGATTCACTGGTCTCCTTCTTAGTGAAATCGCCGCAGGCATGACACCCTTCGTAACGTTTTTCATTTTTTAATGCACAGATCCCATGACATGCGTGAGTGTAGTTAAAAGCATTGCAATGATCACACCTAAATTCTTCATAAGGTACTCCATACTTTTGCATAAGGTACCGATCATTTACTCTGATAAACCCACAATTGGCAGCCTCAGCATCCATATCCTCAAAGCTGGCTGTATCCAGGTTGCACCATCCGTTTCTATTTATCCTGCACTTAATACTTTCTGCTGGCCCACATCCCATGTGCATCTCACATGCCACCTTCCAACCTTTTTTCACTGCGTACTTGTCCATGTCCGCCTGAGCTTCTTCTTGAGTATTTTTCCACTTAAGTTCAGGACTTTTAACTCCATGAGCACTTCCAGAACCCCATTTTCCTGCATCTTGATACATAGCTTTAAAGATATCTCCGCCGATGCCACTTCGGACAAATATGAGCCGGCCTGTTTTGGTGTCAACGTATCTTCTTGCGTCTGCCTTGTCCACAAATGCGGCACACAGCCCGGACTCTGGGTCATTGTCATTGGGATCCAACAGCTCTTTCGACTTGAAGTCCTTACACTTACTATCAGGAACATAAATGGGATAATTCCCACCGTTCTTATGACAGTTTCCAGCGCTTCCTGCATGATTTACTGTTTTGAACATTTCGGAATTTGCACATGTACGGCAATTTTTTTCTACTTGATCTATAATCTGCAACGGTTTTCCCTCACAAGTAATAATGCCGTTTTCTATCTTGATCGAATTGATAATGCTAGGGTTTTTACTTTTCTTTCCGTCTTGAGTGTAATTAATTGACCACGAGCCGGGGCCATATGAGTTGTGGGGCCCGCTGACATTCGTGACTATACCCCCGGTATTATAATGAGTTCTAATTTCTTTCCCGATTATTTTCGATAGCAGCTCTCGATCTTTTGCAGTGTTATCTTCTTCTGCCGGGAAGAACTTCTCAATAATAGCCTTCTTTGCAGCCTTACCCTTCTTGTTTGATTCAAATGAGAACACTAAGCTTTTACGACAATCTGCAAGGTCCAAACCATTGAAATAACCTCTACTCATACATCCTGGAAGTATCTCTGCGAAGTCGCTAATCGTCTTAAAAATATTCATGTCCAAGCTCAGGATATCCAGACTTGTTGTATTAACTTCGCTACTTGTTCGGTACTCAGTTTTATGATTAGGCTTCTTGCTGCCGGCCTGGCAAAAGGTTATAGGTACCTGCTTCCCTCCCCGATATGTGGATCCGTGCTGTATGTATGGACAGCCTTCGCAGTGCTCATTGATTTCTTCAAAACGGGTCACAGCAGCGCTGCTGCTTTTCACAAAGGCTACTTTCCCACATTTGGCATAGTAGTTCTTCATCCTTCATCAGAACCTTTCTTCTCGAGCAGGTAGGTTGATTCGATATCTGCTGCAATCAAAGCTACTATCTCAGGATACTTGTCCATTGCGCCGTTATAATACTTGTAGTTTTCACTGGGTTCAAACCCTGCCATATGCCACCGGATCATCATTATTTCCTGATCAGTGAGCTTGATGTATTTCTGAAGGATTATTACCGACTTTTCCCCATGCCCTGCAGGGAACTGATCATCCGTCACATACACTTCATAGCTCTCCCACTTGCCCTTATCATCCTTACGCCACTTTTGTTCTTTCTTATATGTTTTCACTTTGCAGATGTCATGCAGCAGCCCGCATATAGTCTGGCTGTCCTCCGGGACATCGAGCTTGAAGCCGGCAACCTTTCGGCGTAAGCCTTTCAATACATGCCATGAGTGCTCAGCAAGCCCACATTCATGGCTAGAGTGATATTTTGTACTTGCCGGCGCCGTGAAATAATCACTTGACTCTAAAAACTCAACCAGGTCATTCATACCTGGTCGATCTACCTTGTTTAGTTCAGTCAGGATATTCATCCTCAGTTGTTCATCCATATCTTGACCTCCATTGATTTTTATTGTGGCCAGTGCTATACTGACCTTAAGAACATTCCCTTGCCGCCTGGCCTATTCGCCGGTGGCTTTTTCTCTTTCTATAACCACTCTTCCGGATGATATTGTAACTGCATAACCTTGCGAATTAAGCTCCGTTGCCTTTTCCACTGTCATTATTTCTGCCAGTTCTCCCGTGAGGAATATCGCCTCAAACAACATATCTATTTCGCCTCCTGCAGACATTTATGACATACAGCAGTTCCATTCGGCAGCTGCTTAAGGTTGTCCGTACTTCCGCAGCTGATGCAGCCCCGCTGGTATCTCTTAAGGATAATCTGCTCGCCCTCTGTGAATATCTCCAGAGAGTCCTTCTCCTCAATGTTTAATGTCCTTCTCAGTTCTACTGGTAGAACCACACGGCCCAGCTCGTCTACCTTTCTTACTACTCCAGTACTCTTCATTTACTACGCCTCCTATACATATGATTTGAATATTTCATACAGGTCCTTAAGGAAATCTGGGAACTCTTCAAATTTTATTGTCATTTGTTCCGTTGATGAAATATTCTTAACGGTGAATTCCTTTTTTGCTCTGCTTATATTGATAAGCCTGTTCATACTATGCATGCAGAGCACTTGTGTTACGAGATGCCTTCTTTTAGGTATTTCTCCTTTCTCGTTAACAGGTTCTGGCTCTTCATAATGAATCTGTCCGTTACCCGGCTGCACTCCCAACGTCAGCTCGTTGGGATCATTCGGATCCTCAAGGTACTCGAACTGTACAGGCTTTTCATCGTCACTTCCGGATTCAGCTTTATTGCCAATCACACCGTCAAATTCCGGTGTGTCCTGATCTGGTACACCATTGCCGAAATCCATCTGATCAGCTGTTTTCCAGATGTCTTTCAATCCGTACTTCTTGATCCAGTTTTCTACGCAGCCCCGGGAGCATCCCAGAATCTTAGCAATTTCCTTGCCTGCCTTATATCTGCTCGGATACTTCCGACACATCTCAGCCAACACTTCCCTGTTTGGCATTTCTGTCATTGATTTCATTTCATCACTCTCCATTTTTTGATTTATATAGAGGTTTTCATCCTCAGGGTATATGAAAACGGCCTTTTTCTTAGGCTTGCCTAAGCTGTCATAATACCTCCTCTCCTCTTCTGTGAGCTGCCTCTCATAAACCTTAGGATCAGCTCCGATGCACTGCTCCTCTCTCGACCTCAGTGGTACCGGCGTACCCATCTACCTCACTCCTCTACCTTCCCCCCTTCCTGATTCG
Source organism: Clostridia bacterium (assembly GCA_035627615.1). GTDB lineage: Bacteria > Bacillota > Clostridia > Lutisporales > Lutisporaceae > BRH-c25. Next base: position 10,699 of record DASPLL010000043.1, on the reverse strand, counting down.
GGAGGTACTTGTCCAACAATTGACCTTTTAAACAGCCCAGGCTCAAGCTCCGGGCATATATCCCTGCTGAGCAGCTTGAATCTCCGTTAACTCCCTTCAGGCATTCCCAGCAGGCTACCCACCATTTGCCCCGGCCATCTTTGAAGCTTCCCTTTGGAACTTCCTTTCCAGGCATCGAATCACTTCCTCTTAATCAATAATAAGGACGGTCACGGGTCCTGCTCCATTTGCCTTTAAATCCATAGTCTCAAACTGGTACCCTTTATTGTTGTGCATGCATATCTTGTCCACACCAGGGATGCTTGCAAGCTTGTCGATTAATAAGTCTTTCATTCTGTCTGCAGCATCCTGCCTCTCTGCTTTATCACCCATGCTCTGATCTATCTTCTCTCTCAGGAAGGACTCAATCTCCACAAAGGACTGCGAATCGATATCTGTTTGCGATAACAGAAGCAGATATGAATTAGTCAGGTTCTTAATATCTATCAATTTATCTCCTCCTTCTTTTATGTTTCCAAAGAATAATCTATGTAAAGGCCAGCCATGCACGGCCAGCTCGTGGCGGGTTCCCGCGATTTTGGAGGCTAACACAGCCTCCGATTTCGGCTGCTAACCAAACAGCCATCGTCAGGCGGGCTTTCTTCTCTAATAAATTTCACCTACACTTTTACAAGATTAGTTTCTGACCTTTCTCATGTCTCCATGGTTTAGCTTTTTCTGGTTCACTAGTTGTAAGATACTCCGCAACCTTCTCAGTAGATATAATCCAGCGGGAACCAGATTTCCTTGCTACTATTTCTTTACGCTGGAGTATTCTAAGCACTGTATCTTTCACCAATCCAAGCACTTCAGCTACCTGTTCCGGAGTCATTGTGAAACCGTATTTTTCTATAAGCTTTTCTGCGGTAAGGTTATTCACTTTAATTACCTCCCTTACATAGCTTCCCTGGCTGCTGATTCTTCTTCATGACTTTCGTTTAACGAAAGTTTTTTGTTAAAAAAAAGCATCATGAATTCAGTATCATTTAGCCCTAATTCTCTAGCAATTGCTATTGTTTCTTTAATTTTGAAGTCAGAATTTCCGTCAATTTTCATAGATAAAGTATTAGGAGCAATACCTATCCTATTAGCCAACTCCTTTCTATTTAGCTCCTTATCTATTAGTTTTTTTTCAAACTCTTTGATATTAAATATCATTTGTACACCACCTTTCTTTCGTTCTACGAAAGTTTGTAAGTTTAGTATAGCATACAAAAACCAAAAAACAATACCTTAACGAAAGTTTTTTGTGAATAACTTCAAAAATTCTTGATTTAAACGAAATAATGTTATATTATTGTACATAGATGGTAAGAAATGGAGGTGCTATAATGGTTGGATTAAACTATGTAGAAATTGGCCAGCGAATTAAATACAGAAGGAAAGAATTACTATTGACTCAAAAGGAATTAGGAGTAAAAGTAGGGTTATCCGAAGGTAGCGTTTCAAAATACGAAGCTGGCAAAGTTGAGGATGCTACTACCACTAAGCTTAATGAATTTGCTACAGTTCTGGGCGTTAGTATAAGCTGGCTACTTGGGATAAATGGTCACAAAGAAGAGGAGAAGACAAACCAAAAAGAAGATATCCTTACTCAAGCCGCCCATATGGTAGGTCATGAAGGTCCACTTACGGATGAAGAAAAGGATAAAATTACACTTGCTATAAAAATAGCTTTGGCAAAACATAACAAATAGAAGGTGATATTATGAATGCATATGAAATGATGTTAGTTGAGTATTCAGATGAACTTATTGTTGATGATGCTTCGGTTCTGCCCTCTTCTGTCAAAGGTTTTTATGCAGCTGAAGATAAAGGTAACATTGTTTTACTAAACAAAGACTTGAAAACAGTCAATGAGAGAGTATGCATTTTAGCTGAAGAAGTAGGTCACCATTTTACAACCGTTGGGGATATCACTGATTTATCAAAAACTGTAAATAGAAAGCAAGAAGAAAAAGCACGGCGCTGGGCAGTCAGAAGAATAGCATCTCTCAAGGATATAATCAGCGCGTTTGAAGCTGGCTGCAGGACCAAAGAGGAGCTGACTGATCATCTGAATATAACAGAGGAATTTCTACTGTGGAGCATTGATTATTATAAAAAGAAATACGAGCTTATGACCGTTGTGGACAAGCAGTATATAGTATGTTTTGAGCCTTTTGGAATTGTAAAGCTTTTCAAGGAGGTTGATTAACTTGCCAGGATTAAAGAAGCGTAAGGATAATCGTTTTGTCAGGACTGTTACAGTTGAAGGTACCCGGCATTTTATTTATGGCAAAACGGCAGAAGAAGCCGCAGATAACTTAGCTGAATTCAAGCGTAAGCTTAAGAAGGGCATTGCATTGAACGATAAGACCACAGTGGGTGAAATGGCCACCAAGTGGTATGATGCCCACATAAAGAAGAATAAGAAACTTGCGCTAAAAACTAAAGAAATGTATAAGTACATAATAAATGAACATGTTACTAATTTTTCTGAATATGTTCTCAGTGATGTGAAGCCTATAATGATCGAAGAGTATCTGAACGGCTTGGGCAAGTCAAAATCTCTGGAGCATAAGATCCGGATAACCCTCGGTCAGATATTCAAGGCTGCAAAGGTAAATAAGTTAATAGAGGATAATCCCATTGAATATGTTAAGCCGATAGCGCCTGATGATCCTAAGAGAGAATTTCTTGAAGAGATTGAAAGGAATATCGTTTTAGATGCCTTGGAAGGCAGCGATAGGGCTTACAGGATGGTACAAGCCTTCTTGTATACAGGTATGCGTCTAGGTGAAGCTGTAGCTCTTACATGGAAGGATATCGATAAGGATAATAATACTATAACTATATCAAAAGCTGCTGAATTCGATAAAGAAAAAACCAACTTAAAAGGGCCAAAGACCAAAGCCGGCAACAGGACGATTCCGGTACCGGAGGAAATAATTAAACTGCTGCTGGAGGATAAGGGCAATTCTATATACGTATTCCCACAGGTCAATGGGAAGATGCACACCCAGTATTCTATATATAGCTTCTGGAAAAGAATACAGGACAGGATAGAGAAGTACATAAAGGAGATCAACGAAAGCAAATCTGATGACGAGAAAGTAGAAATGGAGCTGCCGACCTTCCGGACCCTCCGCCATACCTATGCGACAGCTCTGTATGATGCCGGTGTGGATATCAAGTATGCTCAATATCTGCTTGGCCATGAGGATGTACAAATAACATTGAACATATACACTCACATATCCAAGTTCAAACAATCTAAAAATGCTCCGAAGGTGTACAACTTATATCAAAATAATAAACCTGATGAAACCCCTACAACAGCCGAAGATAACGGCTAATTTTTGACTACATTTCTGACTACATGTCTGATGTAGTCAATACACTTTTAAACACTATGTAAACCAATTTAGATAAAACAAAAGGTACTGCAAAATGTTGCAGTACCTATATTTTCGTATGGCTCCCGGTTAAGGATTTGAACCTCAACAAACTGATCCAGAGTCAGTTGTGCTACCGTTACACAAACCGGGAGTATATGCTCGGCTCGCTGCCGACAAAATATATAATATCATGTATCGATAGTTTTAGCAATACTGATTTTTTTTATTATAGTTATTTACGTGAAAAAAACTGAGCAATGCTCAATTTTTCTCATGTAAGCTATTTGTTTTTATCGATTTTGAACCGTTTCGCGAACTATTCCTTTTCGAACATATCCTTTCCAACTCCGCATAAAGGACATACCCAGTCTTCCGGTATCTCTTCAAAAGGAGTGCCTGGGGCAACGCCGCTGTCAGGATCGCCTGCTTCGGGATCATAGACATAACCACATACTGTGCAAACCCATTTATCCATATTTCTGCCTCCTTAAAAAATGTTTTTTGAGTTTAAGCATATTATACTATTATGCTGCTTCTTTTTCTATATACACAAAATATTTTTTCCAAAATTGTTACATATTAACCTTCCTGCATTAGTGAAAAAAATCTCTGATTTCCAGGAACATTCAGACTAAGAACAAACTTCAGAGCAGCCATGTAACAGACTAAATATACTTATACAGAAATTGTTAATGGCTCTTAATAACGAAGCCTTAGAAACAACCGTATGCGAGGCAAGGATGCCGAAGCAAGTCTTAGAGGTCACGGATGACCATTCTAAGACGTTAGGTTTTTCTTAGGCTGAGTTATTTAGTGCCATCAATTTCTGTATAAGTATATTTGACTGTTACGTGGTTGCTCTAATTTTCTGCTCTGTTATGAAAAAAAATCTCCGATTTCTCGGAGATTTTTTGATCACATTGATTTCAATACTTTAGCGAGTCTTGTCATGCCTTCCACTATCTTATCCTCAGGCATGTTTGAATAATTCAGCCTGCAGTGGTTTGCATTGCCGCCGTTTGGATAGAAGGGTTCCCCCGGAACGAATGCCACTTTCTGCTCAAGAGCTTTCTTAAGCAGCACTGCAGCGTCGATTTCCTTCGGGAAGGTAGCCCATGCGAAAAGTCCGCCGCTTGGCCTTGTATATGTCGTACTTTCAGGGAATTCCTTTCTCATGGTCTCGAGCATCAAGTTTCTTCTGACTTTATAAACCTTTTTAATTTTCTCTATATGTGCTTCGATATCAAACATGTCCAGGAACTTATCCACTTCTCTCTGGGCAATGGTGCTGCACTGAAGGTCGGCACCCTGCTTTACAAGGTTATACTTGTGAAGTATTTCCGGTTCGGCTATCACCCATCCAAGTCTCAAGCCCGGTGCGAAAATCTTTGAGAAGGTCCCCAGGTGGATTACAAGGTTCTTAGGATCGAAGCACTTAAGCGATGGCAATATCTCGCCTTCAAAACGAAGCTCTCCGTATGGATTATCCTCTACAACAGGTATCTCATACTTTGTCGCCAGCTCCATAAGGCGTTTTCTTCTCTCAAGGCTTAAAGTTCTGCCTGTAGGGTTCTGAAAATCGGGTATTGTATATATGAATCTCGTATCCGGGTATGCTGCCAAAGCTTTCTCCAGCTCTTCCATTATCATCCCGTCTTCATCCATCGGCACTTCAACGAATTTAGGCTGATAGGCTCTGAATGCACTCAATGCACCCAGGTAGCTCGGGCTTTCACATATTATGACATCACCCTCATTGACAAATATTTTGCCAGTAAACTCCAGTCCCTGCTGTGAACCGCTTGTCATAAGGATATCCTTTGCCTCTGCCTTTATGCCAAGCTTTTCAGCCCTTTTGGCTATCTTAACACGAAGCGGCAGATAACCATCTGTTGAGCTGTATTGCATAGCAGCCTTTCCGTCATCCTGTAATACTCTGCAGCATACCTGCTCCATTTCTTTTATCGGAAAAAGCTCAGGTGCCGGAAGTCCACCTGCAAACGATATTATGTCCGGCTCTTCAGTAAGCTTCAATAGTTCACGAATAGCGGAACCCTTGATGTTTTCCATTCTACTAGCAAATTTAATTCCCATTTAGATTAAACACCCCCATAATTTTTAAGCCCGCCATCTTTTGTTTTCCATCCTCCAATATAATTCTACATTAGTTACGAATATAATTCTATATTTTTGCTAAAAATTTTTTAACGCTGCAAAAAATTTAATAATATTATTATATTCTCTATTTCTTCTCTGGCTATACGGCGTTTGTACAAAGCCGGCGGACATCCTTGAGAGTATTTTACCACATTTTTATCTCACGTGTTGTGCTTCTTATTATTAATTCAGGCTCAAGAATTACTATCTTCGACACCTTATTCTCTCTGTCGTTGATCTCTTTCAGCAGCAGCTCTACAGCACATCTGCCTATCTGATACTTCGGCTGTGCGATCGTTGTAAGCTGTATCTGCGGAAGCTTCGCATAGTCAATATCATCGTAGCCTACTATTCCAAGGTCACCCGGCACATCCAGCCCATTTTCCTTGGCACTTTGCATTACTCCGAGGGCAATGACGTCATTGCCTGCAAATACTGCATCAGGTGTATTCCCTGATTTGATGAGATTATTCATGATTTCATAACCGCTCTTCGTCTTGAAGCTTCCATTCTTTATCAGAGTTTCATCGATTTCATACTTATATCTGCTGAGGGCCTGCATATAGCCTTCTTTTCTCTGGGAATCACTGTACGAATCAAGCTTGCCTCCGATAAAGGCTATCTTTTTGTAGCCCGATTCTATCAGATGCTTGGTTGCCAGAAAGCCTCCCCTTTTATCATCCACTTCGATGCAGCTGTAGACATCATCCTTGGAGGTCCTGTCGAGAAGTACAAGGGGGACGCTGATGTTACCGAAGCTATTCCCTTCGGAGTCTGAGGCAGGTTTCAGGATTATACCGTCTACTCTCTTCTCCTGCAGTAATTTCAGGTACGACTGTTCTTTTTCTATATCCCAGTTGGTATTGCATAAAAAAGTATTATATCCAAGCTCGCTTGCTACGTCTTCTACAGTTCGTACAATTTCGGGAAAGAAGGGATTGGTTATGTCGGGAATCACAAGTGCTATTGTGTGGGTATATTTCATAACCAATCCCCTTGCTATTGCATTGGGCTGATATCCCATTTTTTTTGCCATTTCCAGGACTATCTCCCTGGTTTCAGGATTGACCCCTGCCCTGTTGTTCAATGCCCTTGAAACTGTTGCATATGAGATTCCTATTTTTTTTGCAATATCCTTTATTGTTACTTCCATAATGACTCCCCGTTTTCCCTTTTTTCTCCTGAATTATAGCAAATTTTACTGTTTTTATAAATGTTATATACGTCAACTGATGGCTTTCTCATAGGCTTTCTCCATTGCTTCGATCAATGGAAGCTTCTTACCCGATAGGAATCTTACCATAGCTCCGCCTGCAGTGCATACGTAGCTTATATCGCTGAGTTTTATAAATCTTGAAGCAGCGCTGACAGTATCCCCTCCGCCTATTACCGAATAGCCCTTTGCTCCGGCTATAGCATTCCAGATTTCTCTGGTGCCTGCTTCAAACAGCTTGTTCTCGTACACTCCTGCCGGGCCATTTACAAAAATCGTACCCGCTTCAGCAATTATTCCTTTATAGCGTTCAATTGTCTGTGAGCCTATATCCATATACATCTCTTCCCTTGGCAGAGCATCTACAGAAAGCTCCTGCCTTGTACCGCTGCTTTCATAGGCAAGGTCTGAAGGAACTTCTATCTTGCCCGGATAGTCCCTCAGGTATTCCCTTGCAGGCTCTACGAATACAAGAAGCTCTCTTTCCCTGAGGAATTGTGTCTTTTGGTTTCCCAGCTGCCTGCCCATCGCCATGAGCATTATCTCTCCTGTTATGCCGCAGGCCAGTATTTTGTCGGCCGTTCCGTTTTCCAGCACCTGCTTCATCATTCCGAAGGCGTCGGATATCTTGGCGCCTCCAAGTACAAATACCGAAGGCTTTACAGGTGCCTTCATCACCCTGGTCAAGGCACTGTACTCCTCTATGAGCTGCCTGCCTCCCGCTGTCGGAAGCAGCTCCTGGAAGGCCACCATAGATGGGGCATTCCTGTGGGCTGCTGCAAAGGCGTCATTTACATAGTAGTCAGCCAGGGGTGCAAGGTTCCTTATCAGGTAGGTCTGCAGCATTTCTTCAGGCTTGAGCTTTACTGCATTCTCAAAGGTGGAGATCTCCTCGGAAAGGTATCTTAGATTCCCAAGAAGAACAGCCTCTCCTTCCTTCAGATTCTTAACTGCATCCAATGCTGCCGGACCTGCGACATCATCTATGTACCTTACCTGGATGCCCAGATATGCCGTCAGCCTTTCCGCATGCTCATTCATGGGTATAAGGTTCTGATAATCCAGCGTGTCCCCCTGGTGAGCTATTATAGCAAGCTTCGCACCTTTCTGAAGTATGTCCTTTATTGTGGGGATGCCGGCTTTTATACGGTTTTCATTTACTATTCTTTTTGTTGCAGGGTCAATGGGAGAGTTGATGTCAACTCTCAGGAGCACCGTCTTTCCTTTATAGTCGAACTCGTCTATGGTCCTTATTTTTCCGACTCTTATTTCCATTTTCCCAACCCCAGGTATTTATTTGTTTCCGCCACTGCTTCCAGTCTGTCTGTCTGCATTTTCATTGCCGCCCTTATTCCGTCCATTGTCTCAGGTATTGTCACAGCTTCCTGCGGAATGTTTATTGCGTACATTATGTCATTTCCGGATTCTACTATGGATTCTTCCCATAAAGCTATTTCGTACATGTCTCCTCTTGGATTTCCAAGATCCCTTGCATATCTGAACAGTGATGCATTTCCCAGGAATCCGTCGGCAATTCTAACCATTCTTATCCTGTCATGGCTGCTGAAGGCCTCCAGAGCCATTTCCCTGGTGATCTTCTTCTTACCTGTGGCAACAACAGTGATAATATGTCCATGGGTTATCGGAGTGTGTACAAGTATCCCTGTAGCATCCACATGGGGCATTATTGTCATAAGGTCAACTGCCTGGTGGCTTGGAGCCTTGTCGATCTGCAGTGCGTTTGTTAGTCCTCTGTGGTAATCTCCGGGGTCTGCTACACGTCTGATTATTGTGATTGCCACTTTATCTATTCCATAAAGCCTGTCAAGGCAATCCACTGATCTGATAAGACCTGTGGTATTGCAGGAGGTAAGCTTCAGGAACTGTGCTCCCAATCCTTTTTCATAATTGGCATATCCATGGAAGAACACATCTGCTACACTGTTCTTTTCACCGCCCTGGAATATCGCCTTCTTGTTGTACTTTGCATAAAGCTCTTTGTTTTTAGCTCCGACCCCTGCACTGGTGGCGTCAAGCATTATATCAACCTGCTGCACCAATTCTTCAAGAGTTCCGGAAACAGGTATATTGAGCTCATCAAACTGGCTCTTGTTATCAGGTACTGCCAGATACAGATTATATGGCATTCCTTTTTCCTTTAAGGCACGGACTGCAAGTGTCGGCGCAACATCGGCAACACCTACCAGCTCCATATCCAATTGTCTTGCCACTCCATCGGCAAGCCTCTGTCCGATTACTCCGTAACCGGCTACTCCAACCTTTATCATATTGCAACCCTCCATAAATTAATCTTTGACTGCGGGAAGTGTTGAACCTCCATAAGGCATCACAAGCACCTTTGCCTTGCTGCCCAGTGCCTTGAAAGCCTCATTCAAAGCTTCTTCAGCACTTTTGTAAGGTTCCAGGAAGATACTTCTGACAAAAGCATCCTCCAGATCCGATACCAGGAACACCCTGGCTTTTGCAAGCACCATTGCAATAGCCGCTGCCTTATGTCCCCCCAGCTCGAACCTTTTCTGTATATTTGATATCATCTCTTCAGGTGAAGCTGAGGTCGTCATCCATCTTTCGAAGGTATGCTCACCCAGGCCCTCCTTGCAGGAGGCTACCAGAATCACAATACCTCCGTCCTTTACAGCATGCTTCGCATTATCTAGGGCTTTCTGAGCCTGATACAGGTTTATATCCTTTGGGTACCCCCCTGAGGATACGACCACTATATCAGCCTTTTCAGGTATGCTCACCCTGTACAGAGTATCCAGGAAGCTGCAGCCCTCCCTGTGAGCCTCAATGTAATGTCCTGCAACAGCTTTTATTATCTTTTTCTTTTCATCCAATACAACATTCAATATGAAGTCGATGGTAACAAGCTTTGCAACCTCGTCTATGTCGCTCCTTACAGGATTTCCGTCAAGAGCGCCTGCCCGGGCTTCGTCTCTCACCATCATGCTGTGGTTCTTCTGTATTGCAGCCCTTGTGCATACACCGGGCATTATTGCTTTGGCGCCGCCGCTGTAGCCTGCGAAATAGTGATACTCAATATTCCCAAGGCAGATTCTCCTGTCCGCTTCCACTACCGGCCTGAATACACTTACCGGCGTGCCTGAGGAGGTTTCTCCCAGAGGAATGCAGTCTTCAACATCCAGATCAATGCATTTTATTCTCTCATATACACCGTCACCAACAAGGTATCTCATTTCCTCTTCGGTATGCCTGCGGTGGCTGCCAAGAGCGAATACTACGCACACATCCTCATCTCTCACACCGGCTTCCCCGAGCTCCTCCAGCACCAGAGGAATCACCGTCTTGCTCGGCATAGGTCTTGTTATATCACTTGTTATAATAACAATCTTTTCATCTTTTTTCACAATATCCCTGAGCCTTGGAGAGGCGATAGGATTCATAAGAGCATGCTTTACTTCCTCCTCACCGCTGCTGCCTGGCTCTACTGTGTTTGGAACAAGTGTTCCCAACAGATTTTCTCTGTCAATATCAAGTTCAATGCTTTGTTTTCCAAAGCCCAATGAAACTTTCATCAAGAGACCTCCTTAGATTCTTGCAACCCCGGTTTCCCTTGCAGCCTTTGCAACAGCCTCTGCCACCGCCTTGCCGACTCTTGGGTCGAAAGGCATCGGGAGTATATAATCCGCTGACAGTTCTTCATTGCCGACAATGTCTGCCAATGCCTTTGCTGCTGCAATCTTCATCCCGTCATTTATATCACTGGCTCTTACATCAAGGGCTCCCCTGAAGATTCCGGGGAAGGCAAGTACATTATTGATCTGGTTCGGGAAATCCGAACGTCCTGTTCCTACGACCTTTGCTCCTGCTTCCTTTGCCAGCTCCGGCATGATCTCCGGTACCGGATTCGCCATTGCAAACACCAGGG
>DASPLL010000042.1:0-27014 GCA_035627615.1 Clostridia bacterium | reverse complement strand
TCTCCTGCAAAAATTGTTTCTATATTTATGCTTTTTGTATAAACAGGATTGCCGTCAACAGATACCAGGACTCCTTTAACTGCGGTCGTTCCGATATCAAAGGTTGCAATATACTGCATCCCCTTCACCTACCCTTTTTTTTGAAGAATTAAGCTCTTTGATAAAAGCTGTCAGTTCCCGCTCTGATTCGTTCAGTTTCTTAATCATGGCTGTACCTATTATCACCCCGTCAAAGCCGCTTGTCAGAAGCTGGTTGACACGCTGGGGCGTGGTTATTCCAAATCCGGCAAATACTTTAACGTGCTTGTATTCACGTGCTTTGTTCAGTATCTCAACATAATCATCGGACACTACCGGCATCCCCGTAGGACCTGTATATAGCTGCTGATAAACGAGGGCGGTATTTGAAAAGCATTCCTTAAGCTCAGCCTCATTCATATCAGGATTAACAAAGCCCACAATATCCACACTATAGCCGGAGAGCTCCTCGCTAAGCTTCTGACGCTCCTGAAAGCTTATATCAGGTATTACTAAGGCATCTATCAGTTTTTTTTGTGCAAGGATACCATATATGCCTGTATCTATTAAATCACACTTATACCCCATCACCCATATCGGCTTTGAAATAGTTCTCCGTATTTCCTGCCAATATTCCATATCACTGCTGACTGAGGCATCTATCCTCTGATGTGCCTTTTGGATTACTTCTCCATCGTTCTGCGGATCTGTGGAAGGAAAGCCGACCTCAAATATATCCACTCCTGCGGCTTCACATTCGGCTGCTACCTCTAAAAATTGGGACTTTTGCGGATATCCTGCAAGAAGATAACCTACCAGCAGTTTTTTTCCGTCTTTTACTGCATCAATATTATATTTCGATACTATTTTTATCACTTTATATCACCACGTCCTATTTTTTGTACAATTACTGCAAGAATAATGATGCAGCCTGTCAGCAAATCCTGCATAAAGGTCGGTACCTGGAGGATCGTCAGACCGTTAGCCAATATTCCCAGTATTGCCGCACCTGCAAAAGTACCCCATATATTGGGGACCCCCTCTTTAAAAACGGTCCTTCCAAGGAAAGCAGCGGCATAAGCCTGCAGGAAAAGTCCGTCTCCTCCGGTAGGATGCGCGGAACCGAGACGCGAAGCCATCATAACCCCTGTTAAAGCAGCAAGGGCTGCACATATTGCAAAAGCAAGATTCTTATATTTCTTTACATTAATGCCTGCAACCCGCGAAGCAGCTTCATTGCCACCAATTGCGTACAGCTTCCTGCCAAAGGCGGTATGACGCATGACAAACCAGAATACAACTGTAAGCAGCAGCATTATTATTGATAATATTGGAATGCCCAGCATACTTTTCGAGCCTGCAAAAGTAAATTCTCTGGGAATGTTCTGAAATACTGTGGCGCCGCCTGTAAACCAGAAGGTGAATCCACCCAGGATAGTGCTCATTGCAAGAGTTGTTATAAAGGAAAGCACCTTGAATCTTGTTACTATCCAGCCATTTGCCAATCCAATACCAAAGCAGATGACTACAGGTGCTGCAAAGCACAGGATGATCGGAAAACCTGCCACTGCCATCTTAGCGGCAATAACACCGCCAAGGCTTGCCAGTGCACCTACCGACAGGTCAAATTCATCCACACACATTACCAGTGTGGCGCCCAATGCTATTACAACCAGCAGTGATATCTGTCTTGTTATATTTATAAGGTTACCCACGGTAAAGAATGCGTCAGGCCGTAAAATACTGAATGAAATCACTATGATAATACCGGCAAAAATTGTTCCATAGGCTCTAAACAAATCCGAAAGTTTATTCTTTTTAATCATAATATTAGATAGCTCCTTCCAATCAGTCTGAATAGCAACAGGCGAGAACCTGCTCAGCAGTCAAACCATTATTTCCAAGCAGTTCTCTGGTACATCCGTTTGCTATTATCTGTATGTTGTCGGCGACCTCCAGAACCTCTTTTAAATCAGACGAAACAAATACAACTGCATTGCCTTCTTCTGCTTTCTTACGGAGCAGCTTGTGAATTTCAAACCTTGTCATGACATCCACTGCCTGAGTCGGTTCATCACAAAGCAGAACCTTGGGTTCGGAAAGCAGTGCCTTTGCAAATACGACCTTCTGCTGGTTTCCTCCTGAAAGCTGCAGCACTGTCTGATCCGGACCCTCTGTTTTTATATTGAGTGAAGATATCTTTTTCAGAGTATCTTCTTTCTCCCTTGCTTCATTGACAATACCAAAGCTTGCATAGCTGTCTATGGTGGAAAGCACTGTATTCTGCTTTACGCTCAGGGATCCGACAAGAGCCATTCCCCGTCTGTCCTCACATATAAGCACCATTCCGTTTTTTATAGAATTCTCCGGCGAGCTTCTTTCAATTTGCTTTCCATCCAGTACTATACTGCCTTCAGCTTTCGGGCGATATCCATATATGCATTCCAGCAGCTCAGTTCTGCCGCTGCCACCCAGGCCAAATATCCCGAGTATCTCCCCAGCATGCACCTCGAGGCTTGCATCCTTTACTATACCATCCCTCGACTTTATATTCTTCACGGACAGCATGGTTCTGCCAAAGCCTCCGGAGCTGTCTATCCTTTCGCTTGTCCAGTTATCCGTCATCATTGAGATGATCCTGTCCTTGTCTACATCTGCTGTCTGTACTGTATTTACTTTCCTGCCGTTCTTAAACACGGTGATACGGTTTGTAAGCCTGAAGACCTCATCCATTCTGTGAGTAACGTACAGGATCGCCGTGCCTCCGGCCTGCAGCCTGGCTATAGTCTCAAACAGCAGCTCTGCTTCTCTGTCGGTAAGTGCTGCAGTAGGTTCATCCAATATTAAAAGCCTGCAGTCTGTCATCATTGCGCGGACGATTTCGAGAAGTGTACGCTGGGGAGGGGTAAGCTCAGCTGCAGGTGATTCCAGATCAATCTCTACACCCAGCTTTGCTACTACCTCCTCCACTCTTTTTTTCATTTTTGCCCAGTCCACCGCAAACCCTGCTTTTTTTTCATACTCGAGACCTAAATATATGTTTTCTATACCATTGAAAGCGGGAACAAGATTTCTATCCTGATGAATGACATTAATGCCTATCCTCCGGCTCTGACGGGGATTGTGCAGTTCTACACGCTCCCCGTTCCAGAATATTTCTCCGCCATCAAGGCTGTATACACCTGTCAGTATCTTTATCAATGTAGATTTTCCTGCGCCGTTCTCGCCTACGAGTCCGTGGATCTCCCCTTCTGCTATCTCAAAATCGATATCCTTCAGGGCATACATGCCTCCGAACTGCTTATTCAATTGCCTGGTTTCCAACAGCATTTACATCACTCCCTGGCGAAAAATATTGCATATATTCCTATTTTGCTTTGGTCACAATAGTTGCAGGAGCATATTGTTCACCCTTTTTGACCTCTTCCCCTGCGAACAACTTTGCCATTTCATTTACTACGATCTCCGCCATACCTTCAAAGTTCTGTGCTACTGTTGCCTTAAGGTTTGAATCCTGGTTAATAAGCTCAACTGCCTGGCTGTTGCCGTCAACACCTGTTACAATAACTTCTCCTCTGCCTGCATCCTGAAGTGCCTGTGTTGCGCCTATTGCCGGCTCGTCCCATGCACACCATACCGCAGTTATAGAATCTTTTCCGGAGTTGGAAAGTATGAGATTCTCCATTACTTTTCTTGCATTTTCTATTGGCCCGGGTACTTCAATGTGCTGTTCGGTGATAAGCTTAATATCCGGGTAATTCTTTATGAGCTCATCAAAAGCCTCACATCTTTTTACAACGCCAGGATGAGGACGATGTGTCAGCGCAATAACTGTGCCCTTTTTGCCCATCAGGTCCTCAAAGAGGTATTTGGCGATCTGCTCACCCATAGCATGATTGTCGCTGGTTGCATTAACCATCATTCCGTCTATGAAACCGCTGTCGCAGCCAAATACAGGAATACCTGCGTCAAAAGCTGCCTGAAGCTGTGTCTGAACCTGCCCCGGATCTGCACTTACAAGCACCATTGCATCTGCCTTGGAGGAAACGACATCCTCTATACGGCTTGCCAGCTGGGCAAAATCCCCTTTTGTATCGACAACTGTTACTGCCATGCCTTTGGCTTCCATGCCGGCCTTCATTGCCTCAACCATCTGATTGGTTGTTACAGAACTAAGATAAGGTGTGAGAATAGATACTTTCCTGGCTGCTTCAGGAGCTTCACCGGAAGTACTCTGCTCTGCCGCAGGAGCCGGAGAAGCTGTAGTGGCTGAACCACTGCAGCCTGCCATAGATAACATAAGTACCAGTGCCAATACAACGACCAGAATTTTTTTCATATAAATACCCTCCTTAAAATTATGCTTCACCAATTATTGCACGTGCTGTTTCAAGGTCTGTAATGAATACATCAACGTAACCGCCCAGAAGAACTGCTTTTATAGCCTCGACCTTGCTGCTGCCGATTGCAAGTGCTATTGTCCTGCATTTTTTTATCTTATCCAGGGTCTGACCGATTGAGCGTTTGTTAAGATCAGTCTCAACAAGTCCTCCCCTGTCATTGATATATGAAGTGCATACTGAGGCAACAGCTCCTGCTGCTTTGAGCTTTTCAATATCTTCAGTACCCAGAGCCCCTGCCTGTGCTGTCGTTGAGCTCATATCGATCTGTCCTATGCCTACGATCGCCACATCGCAGGAGTTGCCCTTATCCAGTACGGCAGCGATTTCAGGTTCACTCACCAGTATGTTCCGGGATTCTTCACTCTGAACAATTACAGGTGCATTAAGAATATAGCTGCTGCCTCCCGAGCACTCTGCAAATCTCTGCGCGATCACATTAGCATGGAAGTTCACACTTGCAGAACCGATGCCTCCCACAAGCGGCACAAATTCCAGCCCGCGCCTGTCAAAATGTCTGATGGACCACACCACTCTGCTTATTGTCTGTCCGCTCATCACACCTACACGATTGTTATCCATAATATAAGCGTCAAGATAATTCGCAGCCAGTCTGCCAAACTCATCCAACCGTCCTGCTTCACCAGCTCCATTTGTATTCAGTACCAAAGCATCCTTCATGCGGTATTTCTCTACCAGAAGATGCTCCAGCCTCGTTTCATCAATGTAGGGGTTATTGATTTTTACAGAAACAATATTGTTGGTTCTTGCATATGTAAGCAGTCTGCTGATCTGCGGACGTGATATGCCAAGCTGTGCCGATATCTCTTTCTGGCTGAGGTTATCCTCATAATACAGCTGACATACCTTTATTGTCATTCTCATATTGCCGGTAATCGCCATATAATTCCCCCTCTTTGAACATTTGTTCATTGATTGAAATTGTTTTCAACTTCATGCTATCACACATAAATACAGTAGTAAATAATTAATTACCTCTTCTGGTTTGAAATTAATTTCAGTAGCCGTTCCAGCCCTGGAATGCCTGCATCTGCTGCAAAACAAAACCCGTTTACTGCAATGACACAGCAACGGGTTTTGAATATCCTTAAAGTTTTATACAATACTATTTTATCGTATGGCCGGAAGCATCTGCTTGCTTATTACATTTAGCATCAAATATCTGTGATAAGCTTTTCAAAAGACTCTCATAAGAAAAATGCTCCCTTCCAAGCTGGAAGTTGGTTTCAGTCTGAGCAGTTCTTTTTTTCTTATCAGTAAGCATTGTCATGCATTCTTCAGCGGCGGCACTAATAACTGCATCCTCTATATACGCAAGACCATCTTCTCCCACCCTGTGTGAGCTTCCAAGGGAAATTACCCCGAAGCCCTTTTCCTTGATATCTGTTTCAAATACAGGGTATTCATAAACAACTATGGGTTTTTTCGAAAAAAAGCCTTCCAGAAGCTGATTGCCCCATCCCTCAAGTATACTCGGATAGGTGATCAGATCGGCAAAAACATAGGCATCCCATAGGGAATAGCATTTACGGCCGTTGATATTACACCTGGAATGCTCAATAACATCATTTATAAAGAGCAGCTCAACTCCTTTTTTCAGAGCTCTGTCCTTCAGTGCCTCAATATAGCTGACCTCAGCCTCCTTAAGTCCTGCGAGCACCAGAACGATCCTGCTGCCGCTCTCAAAGCTCCTTCCATCATAAAGGCCATGCTTTTCAAGCCATTTTCTGATCCCGGGCTTCCCCAGTTCTCCAACCACATCCACTGCCAGCTCAATTGCTTTTCTTCTCTCGATCCTCGTAGCCTGCAGCACAAGCAGATCATTGTCCTTAAGACCGATCCGCTCCCTGAAATCCTTATTATAGTCATCCGCCGACCAAACAGGCGCCTCAAAATCAAACACATTAGGCACTATGACGGTATCCATTCCCTTTCTTCTTTTCATTTCCAGAGCGGCGATCCGGTTTATCACCACATGCCTGACAAGCTCATGACGGGGCGGGAAGCAATTATCCAGACATTCCCTGACAAAACCGCAGGTAGGCCTTGAATAACGCTCTCTCTCCCAGTAGAAGTCATGATGATGCGCAACACAGGGAATGCGGTGTTTCCTCACAATACTGTCAAAGGCCAGTGCAGCCGGCAGCCCCCAGCCAAGAGACCATATGTTGTTTATTACCAGCATTTCTATTCCATAATGCTTTATGAAGCTTTCCAATCCAGCCTCAAGCCTGGCTGCGAAGGATAGAACTTCTGCCTTGAAGGCTGGTTCATTTTCATAGTCGGTCAATGCTTCGTAGGCATTGCGGACATATCTGTTATTATCTTCATTCAGATAATGCAGCTCCGGTATGATATAAGCCTCTGCCCTCCCCTGGCTCCCTGCCAGAAAAAACACTTCATGCCCCTTCTTTTCAAGGACAGTCTTCCATTTCTCCATTTCCAGAGAGACTCCGTCAGTCTCACCTACCCTGAAATGGCATAATGCTATCTTCATTACTTGTCCCCCGTCTCACGCTTTATATATGGAATGATGTAATCATATACCCTTCTTTGCACCCTTGCATCGTTCAACTTGTAGCCCAGTTCCCTTATCTCGCAGTCCGCAAGCTTCTTTTCGGAAAGAATGGATGACAGTACTGCTTCAAGAGCACTTCTCCTTAACATGGGATCATTCATTCCCGCCTTCATTTCTGCCGCTCTGGCTGTCTCCCTGTCAACATCCTCCTGTGTAACCGGTGGTACCGCTTCATATCCGTCCAGTTCCTCCGGAGCATGCACATCCAGAATTTCACAAGGGTATTTCACGTTGCTCTTTAGTTGCAGCTTTTCAATTTCAAGTCTGAGAGTAATTATCTGTTTTGCCTGAAGCCTGAGCCTTACCTTATGGCCGTCTGTAAGCAGAGCTTCCTCCTGTGCCTCCTCCAGAAGATCCGCATAAAATGCCCTCTTGACCAGGAAATCAGTGCTTACATATGCTACAATGCTTTCATCCGAAGCATTGTAGCAGCGGAGAACCATGGCCTCTCCGTCCTCAGACCTTTTAACGGCTGTTATTTTCAATGCTCTCTTTTCATCCGACACCTTCAGGAAACTGTGCGAATCCGGCAGTATGCCTGTATGAACCGTGGTTTGTGCTATCAGCAGCTCTGTGTTAAAAGCATCGGCAGCTCTTAGTACATTTCCTTCTATTGAATCCCCCTCATGGGAATATACTGCATACTCAAAGGTCATCTGCCGCAGGCATTGGGCATCCGGAGTCAATATTTTCGGACCGGCATCGCCTATCCTCGTATTGATTTCCGTTGTGATCCAGCCCACGCTTCTGAACAAGGTGAGGGCGATAGTACCTGCTTCCGGAAGGATCTGGTATTCTGTCAGGCCTTTATTCAGTATTGCTAGCCCGCCTTGCTTATCGTACAGATCAACAAACTCCCTCTGGGGGAATATTGTATTCGGCCTTGCCTCTCTTGCACCGATTATTACCTTTTTTACCCTTTCCGGTATGTTCGACTCATCATAGTCCTCTATGCTTACCGGCCTCTCTACAATATCGAAGACACTGCCTGCATGAGAGGTCTCCGCTGTTATGCCTGTTGGAAACAATACTCTCAAACGGTGGTCCTTCACAGTATTCTTTACTTCTACCCTGCATGCAGCATAGGGAGAACCTGCATCTACCGTAAGATAAGTTACAACAGGGAGCCTTCTTGTATTGCAGCTTCTCTGCCTGCGGTCCTCCGTCAGGGCTTCGGGTACTTCAAGAACGGTAATTATCCTTACTTGTACTCTTACATCGCTTTTTTCTACAAATTCTATTTCTGCTTTTTTCCCTTTGCTCGTTATCACCTGATCGACATCAGGATAGGAATAGTTGTATTCATCTCCAGCATCCCCCTGGTCTTCAAAGATGCCCAACTCCCGGTATATCCTGCCGGTATTCCTGTTTACCATATTGAAGGAGCCATCTTCCTGGATCTCTAATGCGATTATACCGTTTTCTATCCTGTTTCCTTCAACCTTTACAGGACTTTCTACTCTCTCTGCACTTTCAGGATATATCACTTTGCAGCCCAAAGGGGGTATATCCATCACCAGCCTGCTTTCACCGGTTATGGCTGCTACTTCAGTCCTTTCAAAGGTACTGGGATTGAAAACAACAAAGGCCTTTTCATCTCTTCCCCTTGAAGTATCGATCCTGCCGGCAAGCTCCTTCAGCTTGGCTTCAATCTGGCTGCCGGCAAGCTTTGAGACTATTCTGAAACGCTCTTCCATGTCACTGTGGACATCATCTATACTAACCCCGCAGATACTGTCATGGGGATGGTTTTTCATAAGTAATTTCCAGGCCTGCTCCAGATTGTTCGCCTCATATTCCCCTCCCATGACCCAGTTCAGCAGGGATAACGGCTCCGCATACTTTTCCAGTGCTTTCTGGCACCGGTCGTTCTGGAGCTTAAGGTACATCCTTGAGGATAGTACCCCGGGGAAGACCGCAATGAACCTTCCGCTGTAAAGCGCTCCCTTCAGGGTATCCAGCTCCGGTGCATACCGCACCAGTTCATCTATATATCTCTCCGGATCGCTCTGTATGATCTCCAATTCTTCGGAATCCATCTTCCCTCCGGCAATTCCGGGCAGCAAGTCGTCCGGTATTATTTCCTGGTCATATCCGTTCATCAGCAGAACATTAGGGGTGGTGGCGAAGGGACGGAGTTTTTCCACTTCATCATAGATCCGCTCTTTCATTATATCCTTGTACTCTGCCAGCCGCATGGCATTGCGGTAGCTGTCAAGCAGGTAAACCGAAGGCAGCTTTGTCCCGTCCGGCGATTCCCAGAGGAACTCCGAATGCACCTCTTCAGGCTCCATTTCAACACCTCTCCATACGTAAAGCCCCTTCATTCCGAAGCCCTTATGAAGCTGAGCCGTCTGGGATATCTGCCCGAAGTTATCCAGAAGCCAGCCTACCTTCATCGTACCCCCCAACTCCTTTGAGGTCTTGTTCCCGATAAGCAGGTTCCTTACCAAGGCTTCATCACTGACAAGCTGCCAATCCGGCTGAAGGTAATACGGTCCGATAAAAAGTCTGCCTTCTCCCGCATATTTTTTTATTTTATCCCTATAGGGAGTAATACCCTTTTGCTGCTTCCCAAGTTCCTCGAAATAATCCTCAATCATGGAGGTCTGACCATCCAGTACAAAGGTGTACTCTTTTTCCTTTTCCAGCATTTCAAAAAGCCTGTCGAAGAAATCTACCAGCCATTCATTGGTATATCTGCTGTTCAGGTACCATTCCCTGTCCCAGTGTGTATGTGAAATAATATGTGCCGTCACTTTTTCCTTCAATTCATTTTCCCCCTATAGCTGCATTAGTCATTGACCATTATCTTCAACCACATCAGATCATAAGGCTCCAGCTCTATTTTCAAGGTATTTTCCCTGACTTCATGATTCTTCCCGGTAATAATATCCGTAAGGCCTCTGCATTCCGCAGCAAGCTTACTCATATCAATACTGAAGGTCTGGCTTTCGTTTGAAACATTATTCAGGCACAGGACTCTGTCTCTGCCGTCCCTTGAGGTACGCAGCAGTGAAAACACATGCTCGTTCCCATGGACGACCTTCTGCCCCGCATTGGGGTGGAAAGCCTTTTCAGCCCTTCTCTTCC
Source organism: Clostridia bacterium (assembly GCA_035627615.1). Taxonomy (GTDB): domain Bacteria; phylum Bacillota; class Clostridia; order Lutisporales; family Lutisporaceae; genus BRH-c25. The sequence continues at coordinate 16,904 of DASPLL010000042.1, read as the reverse complement.
CTATAAGCCCTGTATATCTGCCGAACACCTTGCTTCTGCGGTGCTCCTGATTCTGCAGCTCCTTTTCCAGTTCCACCCTCTGAAGCTTCTCCCGGTTAATACTCCTGTTTATTCCGGTATTAAGCACTCCATCACGGTAATTTACTGATCCAAGGAGGCTGTGGGCATAGATCCCCGGCACCCCTGCCAGGCACAGCAGTATCCCCTGGGAACATATGAACTTCTTTATCTTTAGCTCTTCATCCTCATAAGGGCTGGATAGGGCGTCAAAATAATTGATATTCAGCTCATAAGCGCTTTTTGTCCCATCTCCGTTATTCTTATAAGATACATAGCCCCCATGCTCCCGGGTCTTTTCGACCATTGCCTCCACTTCTTCCTCGCTTAATATGCCCTTTGCAGGCATTACTCCGATGCCGTCATGGGAAGCGAGAAAATTAAGGAAGGTGGTTTTTTCCGAACTCGCCTCCAGGGTATCCGCCCATTCCAGCAGATGCCTGGCGTTCCCCGTGTGGAAAGCATTCAAAGTCAGAGGCGGCAGTGGAAATTGGTACACCATATGGGCTTCATTGAAGCCATTGCCAAAATAACTGATATTCTCCTTATGGGGTACATTCGTTTCTGTAATGATTCTGGTATCCGGTGATACTGTTTCAAATATATCCCTGAAGAGCTGGATGAGCTTATGTGTCTGTTCCAGGTGAATACAGCTTGTTCCGGACTCCTTCCACAGATATCCTATTGCATCCAGCCGGATCGCCTTCGCCCCTTTCTCCAGATAGAAAAGGAGCAGGTCGATTATCCTGAGCAGCACCTTCCCGTTTTTATAATTGATATCGATCTGGTCCTCACTGAAGGTCGTCCAGACATGCTTTTCACCTTCATTACCCTGAAAGCTGGTCAGAAGCGGCAGTGTCCTTGGCCTTGTGACCATTGAGAAATCAGCCCTTGGATCGGCTTCAATAAAAAACTCCCTATATTCTTCCTTCCCCTTAAGGTATCCGGCGAACCACTCGCTCTTCACAGAAATATGATTGATTACAGCATCAAAGATCAGATCGAACTGCAGAGCCAGCCCTTCTATTTCCTCCCAGTTTCCCAATTCAGGATTCACTTTAAAATAGTCGATGACCGAAAAACCGTCATCTGAGGAATAAGGATAAAAAGGAAGGATATGAATTGTGCTTATCACGCCTTTCAAGTGCTCCTCCACAAAGTCCTTAAGGCTTGAAAGAGCTGTCCTTCCTTCTTCTCTGATCTGATCCCCGTAAGTGATCAGTATTATATCCTTTTCATCCACCCAGCTTTTTGAGTCCTGTTTTTGATGTTTTGCAGCAGACGCTTCAATTTTCTTTATTATTTCATCAAGAATCCACCTGGCTTTATCTTCTCCATAAACAAAAGACAATTTTTCCAGCATTTTCTCTCTGATATCCCTTGCAATAACGCATGAACCCAGAATAATTACCCCCTAACGATCAGCATGATTCTATTGTAAAAACGTTTTTACCCAAGTGTAAAATTTTTTTGTATGAATTAAAGTCCTTTTTTTCTGTAACCACAGGAATCTCTTATAATAAATTCCGTAGGAATTATTTTATTCTTCACTTCTATGTCTTCACCCTTCAGAATATGTATGAGCATATTGGCGGACTCTCTCCCCAGCTCAAATATAGGCACCCTTACCGTAGTCAGATTCGGCTCAACGATAGTAGCAACCTCAAAATCATTATAGCCGATAACCGCAATATCATCCGGCACCCTGAATCCCAGTTCATTGGCTGCTTTTATCACAGCTACAGCCTTTAAGTCATCAGTAGCAAATATGGCTGTTATGTCTTTTCTCCTGGAGAGCTTCTCCTTCACAGCCTCTTTTGCATCTCCAAGGGTATAGCCGCCGTTGATCTCCAGCTCGGGATCAAACTCGATCCCTCCCGAAAGCAGCGCCTGTCTGTATCCGTCATAGCGGTCCTTACTTACTACATATTCCATCGGTGCAGTGACGATAGCTATTTTCTCATGATCCATATCTATCAGATGGCGGACAGCATTATAGCTGTCTCTTAAGTTGTCCGTATTGACACTGAAAATCTTGTCATACAGCAGTGTGTTCTCAAGGACTCTGCCGCTCAGTACAAACTTCAGCTCCTGTGACAGCAGATCATGAATAAGAGAATCATAAATACGGGAACTTAACAGGATCAATCCGTCAACACGTCCGCTCCTCAGGAGCTTTATGCTTTCTTCCTTTTCCCTGTAAAGATCACTGTAGGAAATGAGCTGTATGTTATAGCCGTATTTTTCAGTCACATTGCCAATTCCCCTAAGTACATCAGCATAGAATGGATTTGAAAAAGCATTTTCCGCAGAACGGGTGAAAACTACGCCGATGTTCTGCATGGAGCCGTGGCTTAAGCTCTGGGCTGCAACATTCGGTATGTATTTCAGCTTATTGACGGCCTTCATTACTATTTCCTCAGTTTCAGGAGGTACATTTGAATACTTTCTAAGTACCCTTGATACTGTGGATATAGAAACGTTTGCTTCCTTTGCTACATCTCTGATTGAAATCTTATTACCTTTCATCCCGCTAATCCTTTCAATTGCTGTGATTATTTACCGACTATTCTCCATTTTATTATAAGTAAACGTTATTGGCTTTACAAGCTATTTTGTCTTTCAAAAACATGAATCTTGTTTTCCTTCGGCTGCAAATACACATCTCTATCCAGCGGAAATTGGCTTTGGGGCTCAATCCTTACACTTAACAGACTGCCTGCCACGTCGACAGCGACATAATCGTCGGAGCCCAGAGTCTCGGTTACCACCGACATGCCTTTTATTGCATCAGCCTGAGGTTCAAGACTGATCCTGAAGTCTTCCGGACGGACGCCGATCACAACATCCTTTCCATTTATCTCCTCCTGGATCCTGCCTTTCATGGATTCCGGCAGCACGAGACTGTCTGTACCGTATTTCAAAAGGTATTTCCCGGATTCCTGCACCAGTTCCCCTTCAATGAAATTCATTGCCGGGCTTCCTATGAAGGATGCAACGAATCTGTTTGCCGGGTGATTGTATATCTCCAGGGGTGTCCCTATCTGCATCAGATCCCCATCCTTCATGATGGCTATCCTGTCGCTCAGGGTCATTGCCTCCGCCTGGTCATGGGTCACATAGATGATTGTGGATTTAAGCTGCTTATGTATCCGCTTAAGCTCGGTTCTCATCCTTATTCTCAGCTTGGCATCCAGGTTTGAAAGGGGCTCATCCAGAAGCAGCACCTCCGGATCCAGTACCAAAGCCCTGCCAAGAGCAACCCTTTGTCTTTGGCCTCCCGACAGCTCCGAGGGCTTCCGGTCTCCCAATCCCTTCAGATCCAGCAAGTCCAGGGCCCATTCCAGTTTTTCCTTTCTAACCTTCAAGTCAACCTTTTTTATCTTCAATCCAAAACAGATATTGGCAGCAACCGTCATATGCGGAAAAAGCGCATAGCTTTGAAACACCATAGCTATTCCCCTGTTTTTCGGAGGAACATTGTTCGTCATCCTGTCGCCTATCCAGAGCTGCCCCTCCGTTATATCCTCCAGGCCTGCTATCATCCTCAGGGTAGTTGTCTTGCCGCAGCCGGAAGGCCCTACCAGTGAAACGAATTCTCCGTCCTTTATATCAATATTCAGTTTTTTTACTGCTTCATATCCATTGGGATAGGTTTTTCTAATATCGCATAACCGCAATCCTGACATACAAAAACTCCCTTTCGATTATTTTACAGCACCTGCTGTCGTACCTGCTATCATGTATTTCTGTATGAAAAGCGTAAATGCAATAACAGGCATGGATACCAGCAGTGATAATGTCGCTATTGTCACCGGATTTGGCGAGAACGAGCCCAACAGGCTTTTAAGGTATACCGGAAGTGGAAGAACATTTACAGAAGATGTAGCTGTGATGAAATATGAAAACACAAACTCATTCCACGAAAGCAGAAACACATAGATCGCTCCCGCAGCCAGCCCCGGCAGCGCAACAGGCAGTATGATCCGTGTAAAGGCATACAACCTGCTGGCTCCCATGATCCTTGCCTGCTCTTCCAGGTCAACAGGTATCGTCTCAAAAACACCCTGTGCAATAAATATTACATATGGAAGCCCAAGCAGTGAATGAGCCAATGCTACTTTCAGAGTCAGCGGCAAATTGTATAAAAAGTCCATATTAAAAACAGTAGCTACCGGAATGACCGAGGATATATCCGGAAAGAGCCTTACAGACAATATCAGAAACAGCAGTACTGCTTTCCCGTTGAATTTATACCTGGCCAGTGAATAAGCCGCCGGTGCTCCTACCACCATGGAGATTGCGACAGTCAAAAGCGCAATGTTCAGGCTAAGTATTCCGCTGCTCCAGAACCTCGTATCCGAAAGGTAGTAGCGGTACATGTCAAAGGTCGGCTTAAAAGGCCACCAGGGCACCGGATATTTCCCTCCGGTGATCCAGCTGCTCCGGTCACTGACTGAGTATTTGAACATGATATAAATAGGTAGAATGGCTGCAATCAGAGACACAATTATAAGGAGCAGCCATATCATTTTTTCCAGGTTCCACTTTCTGCTCATGTTCTCCCCCCCTCTAAACCTTCACAAGGAAGCTTTGCATTTTTTTCAGAAGCCAATTAAGGGATACAGTTCCCAGCATGATCACAACTATCAGCATTATACCGATCGCCGCTGCAGTACCCGGATCAAACAACTGGACGTAATACTTCTCAATAAGCACCCCCAGTACCGGATATGAAGGAGCAAGTATATAAGGGAAAATAAATTCCTTCCAGGCCTCTATGGATCTGAGCACCAGAACTGATGAAATCGCCGGAATAAGCAGCGGCAATGTGATGAAGAAGAAATTCTGGATGCTGCTGGAGCCCATTGTCCTGGCTGCCTCATACTGGTCATTGTTTATCGATTGCAGCCCTGCAAGCAGTATAAGCATGGAAATCGGCGTATCACGCCATACCTTTCCCAGCATAGAGAGTCCCAGAGCCAGAGGCTCCTTGCTCAAAAATGCGATCTCATAATCGACTATTCCAGGAAACCAATTATATTCTCCCATAAGAAGGCTTGTCATGTGCCCTCCCTTTGAAAACATCAAAAGCAGTACAGCTGTGGTAACAACAGTCGGAATAGCCAAAGGAAGCAGGAAAATCCCCCGGACTATCCCCCTGCCTATGAAGGTCCGGTTTATCAGGATGGCTGCCAGCAGTCCGGTCAGCAGTTGAAGCGGTGTTACGAACAATACAAAAATGAAGGTCCTCAGAAACGCACTTCTGAATTCTTCACTTTGAACCAGCTTCAAATAGTTTGCTATGGTCGCGCTGTTCTCCACCATTCCTCCCCTGTACTCCGTCAGGGACAGCTTCAGTAAAAAAAAGGCGATGATGACGAAAAATGCTGTAATATACAAGAATCCCGGCAGTAATGTCCAGACCAGGAATCCATTTTTTTTAGTCTCAGCCCACAGCTTCTGAATTTTACCTCGTCCTCTGTCAGCTTCCATTTCTCCCCCCCCTTTTAACGGAACGGTCAAGACCGTTCCCTGCAATATCATGTGTATATAATATTGCAGGGATGGGTCTTGACCCATCCGAAATTCCATTATTTTACCATGGCCTTTTATATTCTATTTAAGTAATTCTGCAACCTTCGGTGCATATTTTTCAGTAAGGTCCTTCTGAATATTCTTATTGTTCTTTCCAACAACTATATCGTACCAGGCTTCAAGATATACATTCCCTATTTCCGGGAAGGTCTTCACCTTTGGAAGCGGCTGAACGCTTGTAGAAATCTGTTTTTGCGCCACATCAAATACCTGCTGCATCCACTGCTCCTTAAATGTATTTCCAAGGTCTCCTGTAATATCGTTCCTTATAGGCATTATCCCAAAGGTCTGACACTCTCTTGTCTGGTTTTCCTTATTAGTTATAAAGCGAGCCAGTTCATAGGACAGTTCTGCGTCCGGAGCAGACTTTGGTATTCCCCACCACCAGCCAGCCAGCTGGGAACCATGTATGCCTGTTCTTGCAGGCTTGCCATCCTTAAGCTCCAAAGAAGCCCCCTGAGGCATGATAGCCATTGCCATATCGTCAGGCTGAGCCAGGTAACCGGTCATGCTCGGGTCAGATCCTCCATGAACAAAGAATCCGTCCATCTGGTGCATGAAGGCCATGTATACCTTCCCTGCCGCCATAGCATTCCAGATGCCGCCGCCGGACCATTCTTCCTCCCACATGCCCGGATTATACAGGTTGTTCTTCTGGTAGAAGGTCTCCCACTGGAAGGTGTCAACAACCGGTTGGGTGTTCATAGCCAGAACATCCTCTGCTTTTCCACCGATCTGATATATCTTTGTTACAAGCTCTACAACGGTTCCATCATATTTTTTGCCCCTGTGTGCTATCCTCGGCTCTTTTTTTCCGTCATATTCCGTGTTTGCCCAATAGTAGCCTACAACAGCCAGATCGTACCAATCCCACTCATTGGGGTCTGCTTCAAGGGCATAGCCCTCAGGGAGCCCTACTCCGTTTTCCGCTTTGAACATGCTGCTTATCTGACTTTCGAACTTCTTCCAATTGCCTACTGCGTCCTCGACTTTGGATTTCAAATACAGCAAAGTATTTGTCTCAAGCTTTCTGGGAATATAATAGACCTTGCCGTTTATTGTCGCCATTTCCATTGCTGCATCAGCATATTCCTTTATGTCTTCCTTATACTTGTCGCCAACTGCCTCTTCAAGGGACATGACCAGATTCTTCTCAACAAGCGGGGTCAATTGTGTATGCATCGTCTTGACCAACCCAATCGTATTTTTGTTCTTATCAAGGTTCAGAGCATTCTCCAATTCCATTTCAGTCTGGAAGGTCATGACGTTTACCTTTACGCCGTACTCCTGCTCAAAAGGCTGCACTATGTTCTCCCTGAACCACTTATCCTGAGCTTCCATCATACGTATGTACATAGTGATCTCATTGGTTTTGAACTTTTTCTCCTCCGGCGCCGCCGGCTGTGCTTCTGCCGGCTGTGCAGCTTCCTTTGCCGCCGGTGCGCAGCCTGCCAGCATTCCTGCAAGTATAACAAAGATACATGCGATTGAAATGACCTTTTTTAACATTTTTTCTCCCCCTTTATTGTAATTTCATTCTACCAAATTTTTGATAGAATTAATAATAATTTCTTATGAACATTATTGATAATTTATAAAGGTAGTCTTTTGGAAGGTAAAACTGCTACTTGTAATAACGTTTTTATAAGTGGTCGCATAATTCTGTATTATTTTGTCTGTAATTCTCTCTTTTTCTGCAGTTTTAAGCTACATTTGGTAACAAATTCATTATATCATTGTGAAAACGTTTTTTCAATAGCAAGTAAACGGTTTTCACAATTTTTTTAGCCAGGTTTTATATACACCCCTCCTTCTGCAATATATGTCAATATATCATAGCTAATATCAACTTACAGCAAGATATTTCATTGTATTCAATTTATAATTTAATCAATATATTAATGTATGGAGGAATCAATATGAATGAGAATATTCAGTACCTGCTTGATTTTACTGAAGTATACAGGAAGCATATGGCTTCGCCAAAAGCATTAAGGGAGATTGCCTGTCTTAGGGTTCAGTTCCCTCGTTGCTTTCAGCGGGTGCAGTCAAAGGATCTTTTTGCCGGGAGAAGAAGTTATGGAGCTGTTGGAGTTGCTCCGATATATGGGCACTCCGGTACCAATCCCGTTGACAGGTGCGGATACTATATAGATTTGAACAGAGTTGAAGCAGATCTGCAGCAGAGCAACATCACCGATCCCTGCTTATTAAAAAAGATCAATGAGGCAATCGATCTATGGATAAACGAGGATACAGCTTTTAAGCTCAGGAATGCTTATACGGAAATACAGGCAAAATACATGCCTCATGATATCTGGAACAGGAACAGCGGTGTGATATTCCCCCTGTACCGCATAGCCGGAACACATATGGATTACGGGAAGCTCATCAGCCTCGGAATTGAGGGGTTAAAGAAAGAAATATACAGTAGAAAATGCAGTTTGACAGCTGCTGAAGAAGCATATATTCATGAGGCTATGCTTGAAGCCCTGGATCTGTTCTCAGCCGTATGCCTGCATTATGCTGAACAAATAGATGAACAGCTTAGCGCCCTGGCTTCAGACGCAAGAATAAAACAATTGAAGGAAATGAAAAGGATTCTATTGCGCATCAGGGAGCATAAGCCGGAATCCCTGAGAGAAGCCATACAGTTGGTATGGCTCTATACCCTGATATCAGGAGCCACTGATTTCGGCAGGATGGATTGCTACCTGGGTGATTTATATGTGAATGATATTCAATCGGGCAGGTTGTCCAAAGAGGAAGCTGTCACTTTGTTGTCATCCTTCTGGATGCTCATTGATGAAGAGCTTCACCGTGATGCGAGGATCATCCTGGGTGGCATGGGAAGATCCAATCCCGACAATGCAGATTTATTTGCACTGGCCGCGATTGAAGTGACAGGAAAATTAAAGCTCCTGCACCCGCAGCCGAGCCTGCGCTGCTATGAGGGAATGAATGAATGCCTGTTTGAAGCGGCTTTGGATTGTCTGGGGGAAGGCACCACTTATCCTGTGTTGTATAATGACGATGTCAATGTACCTTCTGTTGAAAGCGCTTTCCGTATTGGCAGTAAGGAAGCAGAGCAATACGTATTCTTCGGCTGTGGTGAATATGTGATTGAACACCGCAGCACCGGAACACCCAGCGGCGTCATCAACCTGTTGAAAGCCCTGGAGCTTACGCTCCATAACGGCTTTGATCCTGTCACAGGCTCGATGTTGGGGATACAGACAGGGGAAATAGACAGCCATACCGGCTTTGAGGAATTGTTCAGTGCATATAAACTGCAGCTGGAGCACTTTATTAAAATAATAGGTGAGCAAGAGGCACTGGAATACAGGATCGTCGGTGAGGACTGCACGTTTTTGTATCTCAGCATGCTTTATGACAATTGTATCGCGGAGGGAAAAGGCCTGTGCTCGGGGGGAGTTAAATATCTGGGCGGGACTCTTGAGACTTATGGCAGCATCAGCACTGCCGATAGCCTGACAGCGATAAAGACTGCTGTTTATGACAGGAAGCTTTGGAGTCTGGCCAAACTGATAAAAATGCTCGATGCCGACTTTGAAGGTTTTGAAAAGGAAAGAATGCTTCTATTGGATGCTCCCAAGTTCGGAAATGATGATGACACCGCAGATGCAATGGCACAGAGAGTCCATGACCATGTATGCGGCTATACCCGGGAATTAAGTAAACATATTGGCCTGCATTCATATCTGGTAGTGAATATCAATAATTCTGCCAATACACCTTTAGGCTTTTATACCGGTGCATCGGCAGACGGAAGAAAAGCCGGGCAGTATCTGTCCAATGGCAATGCCCCCACACCGGGAAGAGATAAAAACGGCATAACCGCCGTCATCAATTCAATGGTGAAGCTTGACACAAGGTTCCATGCCGGTGCTTCACAGAACATGAAGTTCAGCGGAAGGCTTTTCAACGAGCATAGAAATGAATTGAAACAGCTCCTGAAGACGTTCTTCAGGCTGGGGGGTGCATCCTGCAACATATCGGTCATCAATCAAAAGGATCTTGAGGCTGCAATAAAGGATCCGGAAAAATACCAGAATCTGATTGTCCGTGTAGGTGGCTTCAGTGCCCGGTTTGTATCCCTTGCCGAAGGTATTCAGAAGGATATACTTACTAGAAATATATATTAGAAAGAGGGATAAACTTGACTGATCATGGGATTGTTTTTGATATCAGCCGTTTTTCTCTGAACGACGGTATTGGAATACGGACAACTGTCTTTCTTAAGGGATGTCCACTGCGCTGCATCTGGTGCCATAACCCGGAAGCTCAGAGGCCGGAACCACAGCTCCGTTTTTACAGCTCCAGATGTGTCGGCTGCCAGGCCTGCCAAAAGGTATGCGCTCATGATGTTCATGATTTTGCGGGCGGGCAGCACAGGCTGCATACCGGCTGCTGTACTGCATGCGGAAAATGTGTGTCTGAATGTGTACCTGGCGCTCTTGATATGACCGGAAGGCAGATGACTGCGGATGAAGTAATGGCTGTTGTACTGAAGGATAAAGCCTATTATGATACAACGGGAGGCGGTCTCACCATATCCGGCGGAGAGCCCTTCCTGCAATTCTCCTTCATTTCGTCATTATTGAAGAAGGCTAAGGAATATAATATTCATACAGTTATTGAAACCTGCGGATTTGCAGATTCTATCACTGTGAAAGAGCTATTTCCTTACGTTGATATTTTTCTTTTTGACTATAAACTGTCTTCTGAAGAGGAGCATATCAGATACACAGGAGTTTCAAACAGGATTATCCTTCAGAATCTGGACCAGATATGCAATGTTCACGGAAATGTTATTCTCAGATGTCCTGTTATCCCCGGAATAAATGATACTAAAGCACACTTTCAGGCAATACACAGTCTGTCTTCCGGATATCCTGGTATCAAAAAAGTCGAATTAATGCCTTACCATGATCTTGGCTGCAGTAAAGCAGAATCCTTAGGTGCCGGGGATTACTTTAAAGGGCGTATACCTGCTGAACATGAAAAAGAAGGCTGGATAAAGCTTCTTAATGAGCTTGGCTGTAAAAATGTTCAAATCGGTTAGCTATTCACTTGAGAAACATTCTTCTATTCTGCTCACGGAATGCCTTAGGGCTTTGTGAGTATTCCTTTTTGAACAGGCTGTAAAAATACGCTTCATTTTGAAAGCCGGATTCGTAGATGATCTCCAGAACGGGCATGTCGGTGAGCAGCAGCAGATCCTTCGCCTTCTCCAGCCGCATATGGTTTATCCACTGAGTCGGCGTCTGATTATAGTACTTTTTCATTTGTCTTGTGACATACTCCTGGGATCTTCCCGAAATCTCCACTAAACGCTTCAGACCTACCGACAGGTTCTCATCTTTTTTCATCTGCTTTCTGGCATTCTGTAGCCATGAGGGTACAAGGCCCATATCCGACTGCTGTGCCAGATACATTTCATATAGGTAAATAAAATCAAACAGAATACTCTGAAGTAAATCAGAATGTCTTGCATCACTGCGGGAAAACCACTCCAGCTTATCCATTATGACACTCCAGTTTTGATTCGGAATGGCCGGCATGAAAGCTTCCTTATCCTTTATTCCATTGAAGAAATCTGATTTGAACTGCTGAAAAAAAGCTTTGGAAAAAGCGATATTCACGATCACTGCTCCTCCTCTTCCATCAGAGGAAAAGCAGTGGATATCTTCCGGAAACACAAATTGTACGCTTTTTTCCGGAAGTGAGTACAGCTTGTTATTTTTATAATGTAAGCACACTCCTGATTGTACGAAAAAGATCTCATAAAAATCGTGATTGTGAAGGATCGTCCTTTCCCCAAAAGTAAAAACTGATTTGGAGATATACCACTCCTTTTTCGGGCTTTTTGTAAAAGTATCAAGCTTTAATAATTTTACAGACAATATGTCCCACCTCCTCCAACATTCCTGCGCGGAGCTTCTTCTCCCGTTAAAACAATATTAACACTGGATATCTTACTAAACAAGTCCATGTAAAAGGTTTCATGACAGACCATTTCCCTCGTATTACCCCTTACCCCTGTACCCGGAATTCATATTCTGGTATAATCGACTTGACGTCTAATAATGTAAAGGAGTCTATGAAGGTGAGATATCTTAAAAGTACTTTTTTATGCATCTGTTTCTTTACTATTTTCTTATTCCAGCTCAATGTAAGTGCAGCCGATAATCCCATTCCTGCTCCTGACGGACCGGCGATTACAGTTGAAGACGGCTCGGTATATCCCATAGATCTTCTTGATAAGGAAAGGGAAGAAGGAAAAATCATCGTATATACAAGAAGCTACGGAGAGTTCACAAAACCCTTTACGGCAGATACCCATGAGTATGTTGTTGTGAATAATATAGTTGTACATAAAAGCACCAGTGGAACAACGGGTACATATATCCCCCCCGATGGCTGTGTAATATCCTATACAGGCGCTGACCCAGGTTTTATAGAAGACCTTTGCATCGGCAGAATGCTGACTCTTTCCAATATATCCATGCCGGAAATTCCCGACATGTATTTTACACTGGACGAAATGCTGGTGCCGATAGATCGGATAAATGCAGGACGGGACGCTAACCAGACAGTATTATATACTCCGGCCTTCGGTGCATCCACAAAAACAAACGTATGGGGAATGGAGCTTACGGTTGTTGATAATGTCATAGTAAAGCTTGCTGATATACCAAAGGATAACACGGCTCAGCCTGAAAACAATTCTGAGATTCCTCCGGAAGGAGCAGTAATATCCATACATGTGGGAAGCCCCTATTACAAGCAACTGCAGGAAAAAGCAAAAATAGGCTCAAGCATAAGAATCTCGGCTGATGCCAGGCTGTATAATGCAAGCAAAATAAAATATGCCGCTTACAACCCCAGGACAATAGCAGATAATCCTGCCGCCTGGGATAAATATGAAGGCAAGCCTTACGACGGCTTCAGGGGACCCGATCAGCTGATAATTTACGACAGCAGCTATGGTGAACGTACAGGTACGAACCCCTATGGCTATGAGGTTGCTGTAAACAGCGAAGGAAAAATAATCAGCACAGGGGGCAACGATTCAGAAATACCTGAGGCCGGTTACATTCTCTCAGGTCACGGTAAAAGCCTAAAGTGGCTTGAACAGTATGCTCTTCTGGGAGCAACAGTTTTGCTTGACTCAGACAAAAAAGAAGCCACAATGATCCTGACTCCTGATTCTTACGTAAACAGGGCGGCCTTTAGTATAGAATATGCACAGGATAGACTGGAAAAGGCCAGGCAGCAGTATCTTGACGTCCCTTACGAAAAGGTTCAGGCTGCTATTGATATTGCCGCTTCCAAGCTTGGAAGTGTTCAGGCTGAAGTATCCCTGGGGCAATATGATGGTCTGACAGGTGAAGTCGCAGAAATACAGAAGGACGCTGACAACGCATATTTTATGACCTTTGAGTCCTTCAAGACGGAAAACAGGGCAGTATGGCTGAGGCCGAGGGATACAAGCATCGCTCAGATACAGAAGCGCCTTGATATGCTTAAAGAGCTTAATATAAACATCTTATACCTTGAAACCTGCTGGAACGGATATGCCATATATCCTACCGGCAGCGAGATCATGCAGCAGAATCCTATGTTCAAGGGCATTGATATACTTGGAGCATATTTAAAGGAAGCACATGCAAGAGGTATTGAGGTCCATGCATGGGTGGAAAACTTCCTTGTAGGCATGCCCGTGGCGGAGAAAAAACCTGAATGGATGGCTGTAAGCAGAAAAGGCGATATGTATTATCTCGAAAACGGCGTAACAAAATACTATTTCATGAATCCGGCCCTGCCGGAGGTCCGCGACTTTTTGTCCGGGCTGTACACAAAGCTGGTGAAAAAATACAACCTTGACGGAATTCAATTTGACTATATGAGATATTCTCATTCCGGCGATTATTCCAATGATTATGGCTATGATGAATATACCAGACAGCTTTTCAGAAATTATGCAGGCGCTGACCCTATAGCTCTGAAGCCTGGTGATACATTTTGGGAGAAATGGTGTGAGTTCAGGACACATTTGATAAGCTCCTATGCTTACAGAATAATTTCAGAGGTGAAATCCCTAAAGCCGGAAATAAGGATATCCGCTGATGTCTGGCCGGAATACGACAAGACCCTTGCAGACATTTACCAGGACCCAAAGTCATGGACCAGAAAAGATTACATCAACAGCCTGATACCTATGTCCTACTACCTCCATGAAGGACCGGTCGCTGATGATATTATGAACTCAATTATGTTTGCCAGAGGGCATTCACAGCTGACATCAGGAATCGCGTCCTTCAACAAGGTTGATACGAAGGTGTTTATCAGGCAGGTTGACGTTATTAGAAATGCAAATACCAACGGTATCGCAATATTTGAATATGAATCCCTGCTAAACGGAGCTTATAGTGATGCCTTAAGGCTTGGCACTTTCAGCACCCCCGCAGCGGTAACAAACAGGGATACCGGGCTGGCTGTGAAAGCTGTGCTTGATGAAATTGCCAGGAAAATTGGCGATGTATATGTCAGATACAAAGGTATGAGCAGCGTACAGGGAGAAGAATACAAGAAGCTGCTGGAAGGAATCAAAGTCAACCTGGCTGACAGCATGAACAATGCAAGTGCAGCATATGCAGCCAGGGATAATATAGAAAAAATGCTGATAGCTCTCAGCAGTGACGAAGATCTTAATGGGGAAGTCGCAGCCAGGATCGCAACGGACTTGAACAGAGCTATAAATATTATAGACGGATATATCTCAGATGTCAGGTTCATCACTGCCCACAAGGTTAAAAAGCTTCAGCTGGAGGTATCTTATAGAGCCCTTCCAGGCAATGGGACTGTACCATATAGGATAAAAGCAGTATTCGATGATAATACCGCAATGTATCTTGACAGTACTCAATACACAATAAGCTCGGGCAATCCGTCTGCTGTTGAAATAGCGGGAAATATGCTGAAGCTTAAAGACGCCAAAGGAAGAGCAATGCTGACGATAAATGTTTTGGACAGCTTCAAATTCAATACGGTAAAGGGATTAAGCAGAAAAGCCGTATTTCTGATGAGCTATGACGGCAGTACTATCTCTGATCCTGCAAGCAATCTTCTTAAGATAACAGAAGCGGGCTATACCACTGTCGGGCTTAACTGGGGAAGTATGGTGACCAATGCGGATATAGCCGGATATATTGTCTATCGTGACGGCGCAGAGCTTGCCAGGATCTCTTCCGATGATTACATTGACAGGGAACTCCAGCCGGGAGAGACATATACCTATTATATTCAGGGCTTTGACATATCAGGTAATATGATATATGAGAGCAGCAGGATAAAGGTGAACACAAAAACTCCTCCGCTGATCGCTTCACAGCAATAGTTACTTTTAAATTTAGCAAGCTCATAAATATATAGAGCAGGTAATTTAAATTAATTACCCGCTCTTTTTTTATCCAAACTTAATTACGATTTTATAATATTTCCATATATTTCTTCTATGCTTATACAAATCTTTAATAACATAATATGTCCATGCTACATATATAGTTACTGGGAGACAAATCCCCTTGATTTACAGAAAGCAAGTACAAGGAGGTGAAATTATGGAAAAGGCATATGATGCCCGGAATAGACTTGTAGGTTATGTTGATGAAAACATTATTTATGATGCAAGTCGTAATATTGTGGGCTATACTGACGGCTATGTGGTATATGATAAATATTCAAACCCTCTGGTCTATGTATATGACGGCTATGTCCGTGCAATGAACGGTATGCCTCTCGGATATTATGACGGTTACAGATTATATGATATGTCCGGTAGATACCTGGGATATGGGAACTTCGGATTCTTCGGGCTGCTTGGAGCCTCTCTCTTACTATTAGGCTTAGGAAGCTTGTTCTGGCCGGTATGGTGGTGGTAACCCTCTCAGCTCATAAGCAGAACCTGACGAAAGTGATCGTCAGGTTCATTTTTTGTACTAATAATCACTATTTAGCCGGTAACATGCATTCATTCCATATATGTCGTCATAAGTACTCTGCATCTTCCTGCTACTATTGCCTCTTCCCTTTTGTCTGAATGATCTACCAGTCCGGCCAATGCTTAGTCACTGTCACTGCTGCTGTACAGCACCTCAACTTCACGCTCCGGAGACATGGTTTCCAGCAAAACCAGATATACCCTCATATGAATCACTCCCTATATATCCAGAAGCTCCTCTACTCTTCTGTCCCGTTTGAAGCCCCTTATCATTAGCAGTCTGTCATATATCAGCACAGCTTTTTCTTTTTTACCTGCCTTAATATAGGCATTTACGACCTGAAGCATTATTGACTTGTCGATATGTGCTTTTGACATGGCAAATATTATATCAAAGGTCCTGTCAAAATGCTCCACTGCTTTTTGATATTCCCCTGCTTCGGAATAGATTATTCCGATAGCACCAAGAGTCTCAACCTTCAGGTCATTATCCCTGTCCTGCCCCTCAAGCGCTTGTGTAAGGCAGTGTATAGCCTCCTCATCATCACCTCTTTTGTGATGGGCAACTCCCAGAATCCTTAGGGCATTCCTCCGTTCAATATCCGACAGCATTTTAAAGTCCAGGTACTCTTTCAGGTACCGGACTGCCTTATCGCTGTCTTTATCCAGAAGTCTTAGTCCTTTGTTCAGCTTCCTCTCCGCGATTTTCGAAGGCATGAACCATGAGGCAATTATCAACGCAGATGTCGCCAATGCAATTATAATTGTTTCCAGGTAGTCGGGCATCGGCTCAAATACATCTGTCAGATCAAGCAGCAAAACGGTTGTTCCTACTATCCATAACACAATTTTCAATAACTGTTCAATGAGTTTTTTCCTGTTCACAATTTCACCCTTTACATACGATAAGTTTATTTTATGTTCACTATTTATCCTTACTCATTATATCATGCTTTATAATGTACAAAAATAAATAAAAGTAACATAATATGTAAAAGGAGGAATGCTCAGGTGATTTATTCAATACATGCATAGACTCCTTTATGATCCGATACGCATACTTCATCCGTGCCGTTGAACTTCACTTTGTAATCGTAGCTGCCTTTTATGTTTGTAAGTATATAGTCAATATGGATATCTTTTCTCTCATCGTCATAGGCGGTATTGACAGCTTCATTTTTTGTTGCTTTTGCAATATCGGTCCATCCGGTTTGCTCGATCA